>OZ255699.1:2705000-3607846 GCA_965276845.1 Parvibaculaceae bacterium | reverse complement strand
GATCATCGAAAGAGGGTGCCGGCACGATCGGCGCGTCGGGAGCCGCATCGGCGGGTATATTGACGGGCGCGCCGTCGGTGGGCCCGGCTGTATCTGCGACCACCGGGCCGGAGGGGCCGCCGGTAGATGTTGCCGCCTGGCTTGTGGGCGCGCGCTCGATGATTGGTCCACTGAATTTATCCAGCAGAGCCTCTAGCAAGTCAGCCCGTTTCCTGTAACTCTCCGTATAGCTGTCTTCGTTAAACGATTCCGCGCGGCTCCGGTTCCATTCGGCTTCGCTCTTTATATGGCCCGCCGTGTGCCCCGCCACCGATCTCACTTTGTCGATATTCGCTGCTATGCCGCCCCCGATATCGTCTACGGCAACCGAAAAAACCGCCTCCTGTCCCATACCGACGAGCGATACATAAAACCGTTTAACGCCATCCTCATCTACACGAAGCCTCACATCGTCAAAGCCAATATACCCTCCCAGCCGCAAACCCTCCGGGATGGCCTCGCCGGACCTCAGCAACTCATACCCTCTGTCAATGAGACGGTTCTGCTCGTGGATCCATTTCTCATACTTTTCTACGGCGACCTGCTCTTCGTCGCCGGGAAACATCTGCAATGCGTTGCAGACGAAATCACAGAAGAACGCGTCGACCATCGGCACCTTCGGCGGCTCGTAAAGAGCCGCAATATCACCGCTGTCCCCAAGCCGATAGGTGAAAGGCGGCACATTTTCCGGGTCAATCCCCGAAGCGGCGTCAGTTCGAGACGCCGCAGCTGCACCAGGTGCTTGCGTAGGCGGCTTTGGGGTGCGCAGTACTGGCGGCACGGTTGGCGGTGTCGGCGGTGGTACAATAACGGGCGGCTGATGCATCGGCGGATGGGGCGGATGCGGCGGATGGCCTTGAGCAAAACCGGTAGCCGGTAACAAGAGGACGCTACAGAGCGCCGCAAGGCAAAGGAGCCGCCTCGTCATTGCCCCACCTCGCCTGGCACAAATTGGCTGGCCACCGTCAGTGTTGGCCGGGCGTCAGGATTAATGAGCGGCGGCGCATAGAGGGCCTGTACGTCCTGGTTCGAGTCCGCGCCGAGATTGATTTCCGCTTCAAGCAGCGACACACGCCAGCCCTCGAAATCTAAAAGATAGTGATCGCCCTGAACAATTTTGTTGCCTGAGCGTCTATCCCCCACGCTCGCATAGAGATGTGCGTTGGCCGGGATGCGATCCAGCGCGACGGCAGCTACGACACAATCGCATGCCCCTGTCTCAGCCGTCACATCCAATGCGTGCTCGGTCAAGAACGATAAGAGCGCCAGGTGCGATGTTGCATGCGCTTTCATCATGTCAGCGGCCATGTTGGCGCGGAGAAGATAAAGACGAATGTCTGGCACCGGTGCCGCGGCGACCCGTAGTGCGACGTCGGACACATAGACCTCACCATCATCAAACAGATATTCGACACCAAACGCTGTTGCGGCTTTTCGCCCTGCAAGATCGGCAAAGTGGATCGTGCCGTAGAGACGGCGTCCAGGCTCCCAACTATTCGCCGGCCCGATAAAGCTGATCGTTATCGTTTCGACAAAGAAACCGTCATAGCGAAAGCGCCTTTCAAGAAGCCGGTCGGTGAGCGTCGGCGCAAAGGTGACCGGCGCGGTCGCCTCCGCCGCCAAGGGTCCGCGCATCCGCGCAACGATGGCAGACGTGACGAGTGCCATATCCGCAGGCGCGTCCTCCAGCGTCATGGACAAGGGTTCATCTAGCGCAAAAATGCGGAGGTCATCGGCACGGGCGGATTGCTGAAGCAGCAATCCAATACCAATAAAAATGGCGACTGCACCCAATGCAACTCTTTTGAAGCTCATCAGCACCACGCCCCCTTCCAGGTCCATGTCCGTGCGCGCCATCTCATCCTCGCGAGACCGAGTTGGCTAAGGCTTACATATTCTCTGTGTACGCCATTTCGGTGCGGCGTTCGTTGACTTGCGTCAACAATGCGCCGCTGTCTTGCACTCGCCGGGCACCGAGTCCCACTGGAAAGGTCGTGCCGGGAAGTTTCCCAGGGCTATCTCCTTAGATGAGAATTGTTGCCTCACACGAGGGCGGTCAACACAGCGCAACAAGGTGTGGTCAGAGACCCGAGCAATCAGTTTGCCAATCGCCCGCCGACAATAAACTCACCAAGATATGCCGTGCCACCGCCACGACTCTCTGAGTCAACGCGAAATACCTCATATGTCAGGGAGTCGCTCGCCACGAAATCTGCCTCGATTAGGGTGTAAGGCCACCCTTCCTGATTAATGCGCGCCTGTTGAGCCAATGCTGGCTTAGGATCATCACGCGCAACAATGGCAAGTGCCGTGTCGGGATGCGTTCTTACCCGGTCGAACACCAAGACGGTGAGCGTCTCAGGCTGTGAACCATTGCTAGATAGCGTATCGGCGGCAGCGACCGCATTCTCCTTCATCGTCAGGTAAAGCTCTTCCAACGTCATGTCTTGCAGAACCGCGAAGTCAGGCAACGCGTCGCTGGGCGCCAGCACCACATCAGCATTGCCGCGCGGCGAGTAGAATGGCTCGACAACCGCCTCTTCAACATAGATGACCCCGTCCCTTGCCGTGTACTGTGCTGCGACGGACAAGAAGGCTTGCCTGTTCATGGCATCTGCAAATTTGAGGACAGCAAGCAGCTCAAAACTATCGGCACCGCGGTCCTCAAACTTCATCAAGGCGACATCTTGCAGGTTCAAGAACTTGTAAGACAGGCCCGTCGGGTCGGCGATTTCGCCGATTTCGGTATCGAATAGGAGGTTAGGCGATACCTCAAAATCCACCCCTTGAATGCGGTAGGTTAGGGAATAAAGCACCTCCTTAAGGTCGGGCCGGATATCCTGCAAGGCGGCATCTGTTTCGTCAGCAGCCAATGCGGGTGACGCAGCGCTCTGCACCAACCCGATAGCGGTACCCCCAATAATCGCACAGATGATTGCGATCGATCGAACCATCCGTTTCATAGACAATGCCATTAGGCTTCCCTTGTTCTTAAGAGCCGGCGCTCGACGGATGTCGCCGCACACGCCTTTCTCAAACAAAATGGGCGATCAACGTTGAATTAATGTCCCCGACCCGGCACTTCCACCGGAATAAAATGAACCTCCGGAACCACTACTGCCTAGCGTTGCGGAAGCATCGAAAGAGCTGTTTGCCCCGCCGCCACCGGAAACCAAGCCCGGGCCAAATTCGCCGATGGCCTTACCGGTCAATTCAACGACCTTAACGAGAACCTCTCCTTTCGCGCCCATACCCTCAATCGTTGCCTCACCAATAGCCTGGGTGAAAGTTGTGCCGGCAATCGCCTTGCTCCCCTCCTCGTAAAGCTGACTGCCGAGGGCGTCGAGCGTGCTTGTCCCCGCATCGCCGGAGGCGTCGTAGTTTGCGACAGTATTGCCGACAACGCCTGCGGCAGGGTCGACGACTGAAAAGACAGTATCAACAGCCGCGACACCAGCACAGGCAGCGCCACCCGTTCCCACACATGCCACCGCGATAACTGTAATTTTCGCCCCGTCAACAACATAGGGAACAGCGGTCAAAACGACTTCTGACGTGTCGCTGGCCCAAAAACCCGTCAGACCGGTGTTGTTGTTTTCGTTGACCATGTTTTGCAACTCGGTGTTGAGCTGACGGAGCTCGCCGATCAATTCTGGCTTTCTGTCGGGGTTTCTCTCTATTTCGCCCAAGATGCCGGTGATTTTGTCCCGAAGATCATCCGCCGGATCTTCATTGTATCCTGGGGGACGATAGCTGGTGACCTTGTCGAGTTCTGTCGAACCAGTCGAGTCGGTGTTCGTTGGGTCGGGCAACTTTCCCCCACCATCACCAGGTAACGTGGCTGGCTCAGGCGTGAGGTCCAGCAGGCCGCTTGGGTCCAATTCTGGCGGTGGAGGTGTGTCGATGCCGCCCGCAACCGGCGCCACCGGTTTCGGGTCGCTGGGCGGCGTCACGAGGGTGGACAATTGCGTGGGCGGGGCACCCGGTGGCTGATTGCCAGGGTTTGGCACCACCTGCTGCCCCGGCGGTGGTGGTGGTGGCGGGGTGTTTGTGCCCGTCGGCGTGCCGCCGGGTGGCGTCGTGGGTGTGATTGGGGTCCCAGGTGTCGCTGGTGTCGTGGGAACCGTGGGCGTATTTCCCGTCGGGTTGGCCGGGGGTACAGAACTGGTCGGCAACAGCGGCGCGTTGTTGCTGCCGCCGGGGTTGGTGTTCCCACCGGGGTTGAGGGGCGGTGCTTGATTGCTGCTGCCAGCCGGAGGCGTGTTGCCGCCCGGGTTGGTATTCGAGGCCACATTGGTTCGTCCGCCTCGCCCATTGGCCACCATGTTGGCGGCGGCGATCACCTCTGGGTCGCCAGCATCATATATGATGGTTGTGGAGCCGCCGAAAGAACCCTGGAAAGCTGCAACCGCGCCGCCTGGCACGCCGCTCTGGCCCGCCAGGTTCGCCATGCTTTTCGAGAAACTTGCGCCAAACGCGTTGGCAAGCTTCGTCTCCGCCGCCCCTAGCGCGGCAATGAACTGTGCTTTGCCGCAACAATTGGCGGAATATATCTGCTTGAACTCGCGCGCCATATCGGTCGGGTAACTCGCCATGCTCGCACCGATCGTCCCTTCAAGCATGCCGAGCATGCCGTCTAACTGTGCGCTCATCTGTTGGAGGACGTCGGGTGGCGCGCCGGACCCGGACATCTCTGCCAGCATCATGGCTTTGATCGTGTTGCGGTCGAACGGCGCGTCAGTGAGCCCCATTTCCGCAAAGAGAACTGCCAACTCCGATTCAGAGAGGTCTGCGAAATCGCCCCAATCGCCGACCTTGTCATCTATCGACTTCATCGAAACCACAGCGGCACTCGACCGCTGTGTTGCGCCCCGCTGTAACTGTCTTTGTTGCAGTATCTGCTGTTGCGGCTGGACAGGCGGACGGTTGATGACCGGTGGCTGCACCGGCGGATGTGCCGGTGGCGAAGGCGGCCGAAAATGATGGTTGGCCAGAGCCGGTGTACTCCCAAGAAGTATCGCCAACATCAGGCCTGCAAATGGCTTCATCGCTAAAATTCACCCGCTGGTTCAGCGCAAAGACGGCTCTTTTCTTTGGGCGCCGTATGAAGAAGAACCGCTCTGCGATGCCAACACCTGTGCCCCAGCGCGCCCTAGGTTCAACCCTAGAGCAGGGACAGCCTAATGCCTCTTGATGTGGCTCAACTGAAGGGCAGGTTTCGTTGTTTTGGAGCCACAATACAGGTGTTTGGTACGGTTATTTGCCGCAAAACAAAGCGATTTGCTTTAGGTCAAGGCACGAATTCGTTATCGTAATATGAAGGCGAGGCAGCTTTCGGCGCGCGCAAGCAAACGCGGAAGCTGGGGGATGTGGGTACTTGGTGGTCAGCCCACGAACAAATAAATCAAACGGAATAAAGTTATGAAATGGAAATGGCTTTCGACCACCGCCCTTTCAGGAGTCATGCTGGCAACGACAGTTGCGACGCCGGCGAATGCCGCAATGTCGGGTAGTCAGTTTTTCGTCTCCAGTTCTATCGGGACCTACAATGGGATTGCGCCGATTCTTCAGATTTACGCAATGTATATCTTGTCGGCAACACTCCAGAACCACTTCTTCTCTTTGGCGCTCGGACGGTACAATCTGGGAACCGGTGATGTCGGCCAGCTGAACAATCAGTTTGGCGTCGCTGCGGGCGAGCAATCCAGCGCCCTCACAGACAATCTGAGCCTCTGGGCAAGCGTCAACTACTCTGAAAGCGAAAGTGATTTCGCGCCAACCGCCTACAAGTCTGAGACCGTCGGAGGAACCGTCGGGCTTGACTATACCGTCTCGGACTATGTCACCGTGGGCGCTTTCATTTCATACAATGATACAGACACTACGAGTGCCTTTAATGGTGGTAGTGCCGACACGCAGGCGATCACCATCGGTCCATACGCGAGCTTTGTCGTCGATGAAATTTTCAATGTCGATGCAAGCATCGCATATACGACCAATGACATTGACAATACCCGTACCGTCGGGGCAGCCGTCGCAACCGGCAACCAGGACGGCGACTCCCTGTATGTGTCGGTCGGTCTCAACGCCATGAAGTGGTACGATAATAATATTGGCTTGAGCGGAAGACTTGGCTGGGCCTATTCCGATACCGACAATGATTCGTATACCGACAGTCTAGGCACGACTTTTGGTGCAACAGACTCGCAGCTTGGACAGATATCGCTTGGCGGCAAGGTCAACTATTATGGCGGCAGCTACATGCCCTATATCGGTGCCACGTATAAGTACGATGCCATCAGCGATAATGTGAATACGGTGACGCCACCTTCGCCTGCAAATGACAAAGACGAAGTCTTGTTGGAAGCAGGTGTAAGCCTGTTTGGCGATGGCAACTTATCCGGCGGCATCTCCGGCAACTACTCCGTCCTTCGCGAAGATTATGACGGATGGGGCATTGGCGGAAACATCAGCTATCGTTTCTGACGGCGTCTCGATTGTTGTGCTAGCGGCCTCGCCCAGAAATGGGCGAGGCCTTTTTCGTTTTTGGGACCGTTTCGGCGGCCTCTCCCTGCGGTCATGAATGCCGGCACCGCTGACCTGTTTCGAACGGCCCTATTGCCTGACAGAGCGTGAGCCGCTGGCGTTGCATCTTCCCCTTCACAATCGGCCCAGGGCTAACAGGGATTACAGCAGCTGTTTGGGGGCGTTTTCCCGCACTGGCCGCTGGCGATCCCTGGACGAGCTTGACCTGCGACAAAATTGCCTAGAAATGGGCTTTACATTAATATATTCGCATATAATAATGTAATGCGTCAAAATGGCCTGAGCAAAGCCACTTTTGAGCCCTGCAGATGATTTGACGTGTAATTCACAGGCGAGGAAAAAGTCATGAGCCCGCTCACTCTGAAAGCCGTCGAGAAACCTCGCGCTACGCTGGCGCTTGCCGCCATTTTCAGCCTGCTCATGATCGCCCTTGTCGCGCTGCCCACACTGTCGCCAAGCAGCTTTCCATTCCTGCAGCCACTCAAAGTCGATACCGATCCGGAAAACATGCTGGCCGCAGACGAACCGGTCCGGGTCTTTCATAATGATATGAAAGCCGAGTTTGGACTTCATGACCTCATCGTCGTGGGTGTCATCAATGAGCGGCAAGAGAACGGCGTCTTCAACGTCGAGACGCTCTCAGAAATTTATGATCTCGCTGAGTTTGCAGAAGACATCCAGTGGGAAAAAGACGGCGAGCGGCGGGGCGTTATTGCGGTCGATGTTATCGCCCCCTCAACAGTCGATTCCATCGAACAGGCCGGCCTCGGTTCCGTGAGCTTTACATGGCTCATGCAGGCGCCACCCAAGACCGACAAAGACGCGCTTAATATTCGTGACAAAGCGCTGCGCATCCCAACCTTGAACGATACGCTCGTTTCCTCTGATGGCACAGCCATCGCACTTTACATTCCGATCACATCGAAGGACATCAGCTACAGGGTCGCCGAGCTATTGCGCGAGAAAATATCGGAGTTCGACGGCGAAGCGATTTACTACATTACCGGCTTGCCCATCGCTCAGGACCAATTCGGCGTTGAGATGTTCGTCCAGATGGCGATCTCTGCGCCCGCCGCAATGCTTCTCATTTTCTCCCTGATGTGGCTCTTCTTCCGACGCGCGAACATCATCATATCGCCGATGATCGTTGCCATGGTCTCGGTAATCGGCGCGATGGGTCTATTGGTCGCCACCGGCAACACAGTCCACATTATGAGTTCAATGATCCCGATCTTCGTAATGCCCATTGCCGTTCTGGATGCCGTCCATATCCTTTCGGACTTCTATGACCGGTATCCCGCAATCGGCGATCGCCGCAAAACGCTGGAGCACGTTATGCGCGAGCTCTGGTCGCCCATGTTGTTCACCACGCTTACGACCTGCACGGGCTTTGCGTCTCTCGCTTTCACTCCGATACCGCCTGTACAGGTGTTCGGCCTTTTCGTGGCCACAGGCGTTTTCTTTGCATGGTTGTTCACCGTGACCCTCATCCCCGCCTACATCATGATGATGCCAGAAAGCGCCTTCAAAGGCTTCGGCATGGGCGCTGGCGGCGAGACCTCCGATCATGAGATGACGCTGCTTGCACGTTTCCTGCACAAAGTCGGTGGGTTTTCTATCGCTCGCTCAAAACTGATCCTGGTCGGTTTTCTCGTCGCGCTTGCTATTGCTGGCTATGGCATCACGCAAATCCGCATCAACGATAATCCAGTCAAATGGTTTGCACCTGATCATGATATTCGTGTCGCTGACCGGGCGCTCAACGAGCGGTTTGGCGGGACCTATATGACTTATCTATCGCTCACGGTGTCGGAAACTGACGATGCTGCGGCGTTTGTCGACAATGCCACCCGCCGCCTGAGTGATCTCGACTCTCAAGCCGCCGCTGAACTGAGCGCCGAGTTGACCCGCATGCAAAACAACACCGCTGCGGTCGAAACACTACTTTCAGATCTGCGCACTTTCGGCGAAAGCCGCCGGGACGCAGCCGTCGCTGACAGTGACTGGTATGCCTGGGACGATGCGCTGCTGGCGCTAGATGCGGCAGCACAATCAGGCGATGTGTTCAAACAACCGGACATGCTTCACTATATCGTGCAATTACAGAACCATCTCGCGTCAACCGGCCTGGTGGGCAAGTCCAATGCGCTGCCTGATATCGTCAAGACAGTGCATCGCGATCTCTTCCTGGGGGAAGAAGAAGCCTTCCGTATTCCGGCGACCCCCGAAGCTGTGGCGCAGACGCTGATTACCTATCAGAACAGCCATCGACCTCACGATCTGTTTAAATTGGTGACGCCTGATTTCCGTAAATCTCTTCTCTGGCTACAGCTCAAGAGCGGCGACAATGTCGATATGGATGCGGTAGTCGCTGCTGTCGAAACCTTCATCTCCGCCAATCCTCCCCCTGCGGCGATTAGCCATGAATGGTTCGGTCTCACCTATATCAATGTTGTATGGCAAGAAAAGATGGTTTCAGGCATGGCGGAGGCGTTTCTTGGCAGCTTCGTCATCGTGCTCCTCCTTATGACAGTTCTGTTCCGCTCTCTCGCTTGGGCGCTTCTCTCCATGGTACCGCTGACGGTGACGATTGGCGTGATCTACGGCGTGATCGGACTGATTGGCAAAGACTATGATATGCCCGTGGCCGTTCTCTCTTCTCTCAGCCTCGGCCTTGCCATCGACTATGCCATTCATTTTACGGTGCGCAGCCGAGAACTCTTTGCACGCATCGGTGATTGGCCTGAAACTGCCAAGGCAGCGTTCGGCGAGCCCGCCCGTGCCATTTTCCGAAATGTCATAGTCATCGGCGTCGGCTTTCTGCCACTCCTCTTGG
This sequence comes from Parvibaculaceae bacterium, assembly GCA_965276845.1. Classification (GTDB taxonomy): domain Bacteria; phylum Pseudomonadota; class Alphaproteobacteria; order Parvibaculales; family Parvibaculaceae; genus Mf105b01. The sequence goes on along the minus strand of OZ255699.1, from coordinate 3,598,425 downwards.
CGCCGCTTGTGCCTTACCAGACGGTTGGCGTTTTCATTTCCGCCATACTCGTGCTCGCAGGTGCCGCAACCCTGTTGGGTCTTCCGGCTCTAATTACACTGTTTCAAACGTTCCTCTTCCGCATCAGGAGCACCCCATGACCAGGCTTTCCCGCATCTGCATTCTCTCCCTCCTGCTCGGCATAACCCTGCCGCCGCAACTGGCAAACGCCGCGCCAGATGTTCAGGAGATTGTCGATCGCGCCAGCGCCGCTTCCTATTATCAGGGACGCGATGGACGCGCCGCAGTTCACATGTCGATTGTCGATGCCCAGGGCCGCGAGCGTACCCGCGATTTTGTAATCCTGCGCTCCGATATAGATGATGTCGACAATGGCGAGCAGCGCTTTTATGTCTACTTCGACCGCCCCGCGGACGTGAACCGGACCGCCTTTCTGGTCTGGAAGAACCCAGATGCCGACGATGATCGTTGGCTCTATCTGCCGGCGCTTGATCTGGTGAAGCGGATTGCTCCCTCAGACGAACGCACAAGTTTTGTCGGGTCGCACTTTTTCTATGAGGATGTCTCAGGCCGCGGTCCCCGAGAGGACAATCACACCCTCGAAGAAGAAACAGACGTTTATTATGTCGTCCACTCAACACCGAAAGAACCGGGCACGACAGAGTTCGCAAGCTACCGAAACTGGATCCACAAGGCGACCTTCATTCCAGTAAAGAGTGAATATTATGATGAGAACGGAGAGGTCTACCGCATCTACGCTGCAAGCTCGGTAGAGATGGTCGATGGCCATCCAACCGTCGTTCAATCAAGCATGGTGGATATGCGGATCGGCGGCGAGACAAAGATGAGCTACTCCGACGTCAAATATGATCTCGACCTGCCGGATGATATCTTTACAGAGCGTTATTTGCGTACGCCGCCGCGCAGACTGCTTCGCTGACGGAAAAAATGGACTTGATGCGGATACGCTATCTCATAGTCAGAGCAGCCTTTGTCACCGGGCTGGCCTTTGGGCTGATGGCCCAAAGCCCCCAGCGCCCCTTATTACCCCCTTCGCTGCCGGAAGGACTGGCAGCGCCGGTGGACGAGAAGCGCGCAGCACCGGCACTGCCACCGGGATTAGGTGCTCCGCTAGAAACGCGGACCAAAAGCGTGGACAAGGAGCCCGGCTTCGCGCCTCCCTTCGGTCTGACCGGCTTTATTGAAGCGCGGATCGGCTCACGCATCGTCAATGACCAAACACAAAAGTCCCTATCTATCGCGGAGACACGCCTGCAGCTTGAACGCGACTTCTCTACGCCGCACGCAGCCTTCCGATTTGTTGGTGATTTTATCTTGGACGGTGTCGACGATGATCTCGCCGTGGACCTCCAAAGAGGTCGTGGGTTCTTTGATCTGCGCGAGGCGAACGCCGTTGTGCAGCCGCTCTCCTTTCTTGACGCAAAGGTGGGCCGTCAAATTTTGACATGGGGTGTTGGCGATCTCGTCTTCATCAACGATCTCTTTCCAAAGGATTTTCGGGCATTTTTCATTGGCCGCGACGACGAATACTTGAAGGCACCATCCGATGCGCTCCGCATATCGGCATATTCCGACGTCGCCAACCTCGATCTCGTCTATACGCCGCGGTTCAATGCGGATCGTTTTATAGACGGGTCGCGGCTTTCCTATTTTAGTCCGTCGCAAGGAAACATCGTTGGACGAAATGCCATCATCATCGCTGATACGCCACACACCTGGTTCAATGACGATGAAATAGCTGCGCGGGTTCATCAAAATGTCGCCGGTTGGGAACTGGCCGCCTATGGCTATCATGGCTTCTGGAAAACGCCCGAAGGCGCTCGCCCTAACGGAACACCCTTTCACCCGCGTCTCAGTGTCATAGGAGCCAGCGCGCGCGGACCGCTTGAAGGTGGCATCGTCACTGGCGAGGTCGGACACTATTTCAGCCATGACGATGCGAGCGGCACCGACGTCCTTATACGCAACAGTGAAACACGACTGCTTGTCGGATATGAGAGGGAGGTCGCGTCGGAGCTAACGGCGACGGGCCAGTACTATGTCGAGATTCTTTCGGATTTCTCGGCGCTGAAACAAAACCTTGCCGCAGGCCAAACTGCGCCGGACAGAGCGCGACATGTCCTGACACTGCGTATGACCCAACTTCTGTTCAACCAGAACCTGATGCTTTCAGCCTTTAATTTCTGGAGCCCGAATGAAGAGGATGGGCATCTGCGTTTTCGTGCCACCTACAAACTTTCCGACACCTGGCAAATAGAGGGAGGCGGCAATCTTTTCTACGGCCGGGAAGAAAACAGTTTCTTCGGACAACTTCAGGATAATACGAACCTCTTTGTGGCCTTCAGACGCAGCTTTTGACGGGACAAGCGGTTCGGCTTAGCTGTTTCAGGCACATGACGTGATGCCTGCGCGACCGAGAATCGGAAGGGCTAAGCGACCCGCCATGCCCGACGTTGTGGTGGTTCTGCTGACCAAGTCTATAACCTGATCCAAACGACCGATCGGAACGTAAACTTCCTGATCAGCAAACAGACCAGACTTGGTATTCATCACCCCAAGGTTGGATTTCTGGGAGATTAGCGTGGGGTCAGAACATCCCAAATCGACGATTTACTTCGATGGCTCCTGTACCCTGTGCCGGGCGGAGATCGGACACTACCAGCGTCAGGATCAGGATGGCGCTCTTTGCTTTGTCGACATCTCTGAAACCGGCGCAGTACCTCCGGAAGGAATCACTCAAGAACGCGCAATGAAGCGCTTCCATGTTCGCGCAAGCGATGGACGCGTTCTATCCGGCGCAGCTGCCTTCGTTGAGGTTTGGGCCCGCCTGCCAAGGTGGCGGTGGGCAGCAAGGACCGCGTCCCTACCAGGTGCCCTTAATGTCCTCGAGTGGGGTTACAGGCTCTTTCTTCCGATCCGGCCCTTCATCTCTCGGTTCTTTGCCCGCGTTGTGCACTTTCGGGCTGCCATCGGCAGAGCGAAGCGCCCATGACGGTGCACCTTGATGCTCAAAGCGCCACGCTCGCCACGTCTCGAAGCAGCAATGAAAACCGGTTGACGATGCCGGTCGGAGCATGAGCAACGCATGGCTCGGATGCGCCGAAAGACTGATCTACCGACTAAGATTTGCATCGTCTGCGGTCGGCGCTTCGCCTGGCGTAAAAAATGGGCGCGCGAGTGGGTGAACGTGAAGTACTGTTCGGAGCGCTGCCGCGCTGCGCGGCACCGCCCTGCGTCGGATCGCGGACTTCCCTCGTCGTGAGTTTTTGAGCATCGCTCTCGGCAACCGCCCGATCCGGTGCGCTGGGCCGGGTACCGGATCAGCTCCCTGTCTCGTTGATTGTTGTCTGACCGTCTCACTGCGCGCGTTTTCGGGTGAGGCGCTGTTGCGGGTCAGATTGAATGCGCGTTAACTGTTTTGCATGGGCTCGCTCAAGGACTGTACCTAGATGCATCATCACCCTGTCCTGTGATCGCACTTACGCACAGAACGAGCAGCGGCTGAAGGTCAGTCTGACGGTCAAAGATCTTTAGCGACAGGGCTTGAGCCCATCGCCGGACGGGACATCGTATCCTGCCTTCCTCAGCTATCGAATGGAACGGCAGCGACCCGAGGTTCTCTCAAGCTTGCGGCACCGATCCTTTCAAGATGTGCAAGCACCGCGAGAACAGAAGCTTCATCGAATGCATCGCCGACAATCTGAAGGCCGACCGGCATCCCGCCTTCCCCGCTGCCAACAGGTGCCTGGCCGCAAGGCAAGCCGGTTAGATTGCCCTGGAATGTGAAACGCGTGGCCGCATGTAAAGCGTCGACATCTGAGAACCCGGTCGCCATATTCGTGTCAGAGATCTGCGGCGCGACACTGGCCGTTGTCGGGAGAGCGACAACGTCAACCTTGCGAAGCACGTCGGCAAACTGTTCTCTTAACGCGGTCCTGAAGCACTGCGCGTCCACATAGTCCGCAGCATCAAACTCTTCCAACAGCGACATCATGATCTGGTTCTCGGGAACCATGTCACGCCATCCCCGGCGTTCCTGTCCAAGCAGTTCGACATAGGTCTCCAACCCTATGACGATCAGGCCAATCGCCGGTGCAAGCGGCGCCAAATCAATTGAGACATCGACAAGCTCGGCGCCTTCATCTTGCAGAGCGTTCAATGCAGCCCGGCATGCCGTCCCAATGCCTGGGTCTGCATCATCAATCTCAGACTGAAGGACGCCGATCTTCAGACCGGCAACACCACGTCCAAGTGCTCGTTGAAACTCCCCAGGTCTGACGTCCGGGCTGCCCTGAGTTATTGGGTCAAGCGCGTCTGGACCGGCACAAGCTTCAAGGAAGATTGCGAGGTCGTGCGGTGATGCACCCATCGGGCCGAAGTGGTCCATGGATCCGCCGAATCCATCAAGATGACGCGATACGCGTCCTGCTGTCGGCTTGATACTGAATATGCCGTTGTAACTTGCTGGAATTCGCAGGGAACCTCCGCCATCACAGCCTAGGGTCACCGGCGCAAGGCCGGTGGCCACTGCAACTACGCTGCCAGTAGAACTCCCACCAGCGACCCGATCGACAGCATGCGCGTTTCTTGGCATGTCGCGGTGCGGATTTGTCCCCATGGGTGACATCCCCATCTCAACCATCGGCGTCAGTCCGAGGATGATCGCTCCGGCCGCCCTAAGCCGAGCAACGCTTGTAGCATCAGTCGCATCTGTCCGCTCGGGCAAGAACCGTGTTCCAATGCGCCCGCCTGCACCATCAATATCCGTCATCTCCTTGACAGGAACCACCACGCCGTCAAGAGGGCTCAGGGGAGTGCCTGCGGCCCACCGCGCCGCACTTGCGGTGGCGTCTCGCATCGCCCCCTCCTCGTCCAAGAACGTGAAGCAATTCATCGACGGCCTCATGCCCTCCAGATTCCTCGCATTCGAAAGGGACCGTTCAACAACCTCCACCGGTGTGGCGGCGCCGGAGGAATAGCGCTGTGTCCACGTCCGCGAACTTGGGATCTGTGGCGGGGGCGGAGCGATGTTCAGGCTGCCCTTGACGCATCGGAGGGGGCGTGCCTGGATGGGTTTGTAGTCCAATGGCATAGGCCGTCGAGCATCGAGGCCAAGGCCAAGAAGTGTCTCAACGCCAAAGTCTCTTCTGATTTGTCGGGAGACCGCCTTACGGATTGGGGAGAAACGCATTGCTTTTGATGCCAGTCGGAGCGGCTGGCCGGAAAGGCGCGGTGCACTAAAAGACATGTGGTAGGCCTCTATCAATTAGATAAAAAAGGGCGACTCCGCCGACATCAGGTAAACACTCTGGGGCGTCAGAGCGCGATAGCATCTGGTTTAAATATGCTACCATATGAGAATTACAAGAGAGGCGTTTCTGTGATGCTTGCATGCCCATGGGGCACCAGACTCTGTTGAGGCGAAAAGTCCCTACTTAGTCCCGTATTCGCTTGCCAAAAGACGATCACGGGCCTCTTCGCTTGATCCGGGTCCGGGCTGAGCCAAGACATCACCCCAACGCAGCACCCTTCCATCCGAAGATAACGGCACCATTCTCTTGAGCCTATGTCCATGTTTCCGATCGATAAGGTGCATGGGCTCGTTCCCGGCACCCCACAAATTCTTGTTGCTCCACTGAACGATAGACACAAACACCGGGAGCAACGACTGCCCTTTCTTCGTCAATGCATACTCAGTTCGCGAGCCGCGCGCGCCGGCTTCAACCCCTTCAAGAATTCCCTCATTCACCAGCGATGTGAGCCTGTCACTCAATAGGTTCTTGGCAATCCCAGTATTGCGCTGGAACTCACTGAACTTTGTTGTGCCGTAGAGAGCTTCTCGAACAACCAGCAGTGTCCAGGCGTCACCAAATACATTTAGGAAGCGGGCTACTGCGCAGGTCTGTGTGTGTCGATTGGCCATGGGGATCCTCTTTAAGCCGACAGTGAACGGTGAAATCAGTTTCAAATCAGTACCAGATGTATGGATCGAATGACAAATGCCAATAGGTCCAGATTCCAAGCAAACAAGGACTTTCCCCGCTGCTGGGGGGAGGCTGGACTTTCTTGGATAACTAGATGATTCTTCGGGCCTGTTTCAGTACTCATGCATATGCTAATTCGAGGCCTGAACGGTGGCCTCTCTTGCCCAGTCTACGTCTGGCGCGCCAGTCCGTTGATGCGCTTTCCTTCACCGAAAGCGGACGGTCCTGAAAAGCGCATACCCAAAAGTTATGCTTGATCCGGTCAGGGTTCCTTCTCCATCATGCGTGTCTACCAGACAAAGGACAGTGCCATGACGGACAAGCTGAACATCAATCGTCGTCACCTCATTGCGGGCGCAGGGATTGCCGCGACGGCGGCCATCACCTCAACAGCTCACGGGGAGGCAAGCCAGCCTGACCTCAGCGGCAAATCGATCTTGATCACCGGCACCTCCTCAGGTTTTGGACGCCTTGGCGCAGAACACTATGCCAGACTAGGAGCAAAGGTGTTCGCGACAATGCGGAACCTGCCGCGCGCGGAAGCCGATGAACTGAGCGCGCTCGCGGAGCAGGAAAATCTGGACATTACGGTGATCGAGATTGACGTCACCAAAGACGATCAGGTTGAAGCAGGCGTCGCCGAAGCGCTGTCGGCGGCAGACGGAAAGCTGGATGTCCTCATCAACAATGCAGGTATTGCATTTTCAGGGCCCATTGAAGTGCAGGACCTGGAAGCAACGCAGCTTATTTTTGACACCAATGTGTTTGGACCTCAGAGAATGATCCGGGCTGTTCTTCCTTCCATGCGGAATGCGGGAAGCGGCCATATTATCAACATTACCTCACAGCTGGGCCGCGTGATTATTCCTGCCTTTGGCCAATATTCGCCTACCAAATTTGCTCTTGAAGCACTCAGCGAACAACTTGCCTATGAGACCGTTTCGCAAGGCATTGAAGTGACCATTATTCAACCGGGTGGTTATCCGACAGAAATATGGGAGAACCAGCGCCCATTGTCAGCGGCGCTCAAAGCGCGTTCCTCTGAAGAGCTATTGGCCGCCTACCCACAAATGACTGCGAACATGGGTGCGGCTGGCGGCAGCTCGAGCGAGACAGACCCGATGGATATTCCTCATGCTATTGCCGAGATCATCGCCATGCCACTGGGCACAAAACCATTGAGGTGCGCGCTCCACCCTGTCGCCCGACCTCAGGAACCCATCAACTCGGTCTCTGCTGAGCAACAGCTCGCCATGCTCGGAAACTCGCCCTACGGACCACTGATTAAGGCGGTGTTGGACTGACTTTTGGTCGAGCATCACCTTCATGCGCTTAGTTTCAGCCAGCGTGCCTCTTCGCTTGTCCTAATTTGCGGCACTACCCATCATGTTCCTTGTTTACGCCGCCTCATCAACATCAAGCGTTACTTCCTTGCGAGCAAACCAGAGTACGATCACCCAGAGACAGACAGTGACGGCAGCGAGCGGCGCGGGCCCGAAAACTTCAAATGCCGTAAAGAGGGCAACCCCGAAAAGGAACAGACCCGTTAGCGAGATGGGTGTCACCCACCCTTCTCTAAGCGCAGCACGACAAATGAAGTAATTGGCAGGAACATAGAGCGTTAGAGCCGTGATCGTTCCAGGACTGAAATCAGCGAACCAGATGCCAAAACCCACATGAAACATCACATTTGCGACCTGAGAAGCCATCAGGAACACGATGACAGCCCACGCGGAGTATCTGGACCCAACCTTCAAATGCAGGATGATGAAAACTAGGGTCACTGCCATAAGAATGGAGAGAACTGCTTCCGTTGGTATCGCATTGTTGTCCGGAAAGTAACGAAGCCGCCACTCCCGAAAATTGAACAACACATGCTCTTCCAAATGATGAATTGCATATGCCAGCGGTGCTAGAAGCAACAACCCGTTGAATTCCAGACTTTTCAACTCGAACCTCTTCATACTGATTTCCTCTTCTCAAAACCTTCAACAACTGCGTTGAATGGGCATGGAAGGCTTCATAGACGCGGTACAATAGCGCTTCCTAGGTCGATTGGCGCAATCAGCCCAGCATACCCGTACAGACTATCCTTTATGACAATTTGTGAAAACCTCAGTAGTGGTCCGCGCGTTGTCTTGGGCCCGGACGGGCGGCGCGCCACCTATGGCGATCTGGCCGCACTCCTTGCTAACGGTTTGGAGCAAACTGCGCTTCAAATCTCCCGCAAACGCCCTACCTTCATGACCAGAGCTTGTAGCTTGCCCGCAGAGGAGTGCGCATGACACGGTTCATGCTGAACGGTCGGTCAAAGGGCTGGAGGAATGAGGCATGACGATTACCCTGAACCGCCGAGGGGTTTTGTTGGGCGCTGCCGGGCTGACCTTCGCCGTTGGCGCAGCCGGCGTGATCGCTATCCAGTCTGAGGCCCCGGCGGAAACGCTCGACGTCAACCACTGGCTCACCGTGCGTGCGGATGGCGGTATCTCAATTGTCTTCCCGTCCACGGAGATGGGGCAGAGCAGTTATTCGACACTGCCGCAGATCCTTGCCGAGGAACTGGATGCGGATTGGGACGACGTCGAGATTGAACAGCTGAACAAAGACGACCGGCGCTTCGGCAACCAGCTGTTTGGCGGCGTGCTCTATACGGCAGGTAGCACGGGCACCCAGTTCTATTTCGATCCCATGCGCAAGGCCGGTGCCCAGGCGCGGGACGTGTTGCTGCAAATCGCAGCGCGCGCGTGGGGCGTCGACAAAGCGCTGCTGCGAACCGAGCCCAGCATCGTCTTGGGCCCGGACGGACGGCGCGCCACCTATGGCGATCTGGCCGTTCTGGGGGCTGACGGTTTGGTGGTTCCCGACGCTGATACAGTGTCGCTGAAGGAGCGTGCGCAGTTCAGGATCATCGGCCACGACCTGCCGCGCCGCGACGTGCCCGCTAAGAGCACCGGTCGGGCGGTCTATGCGATTGACGTAGCTGTCCCGAACATGGCCTTTGCCGCCGTTCTTCGCGCGCCGGTCGAGGACGAAGTCCCATTGAGCGTGACGGATGCTGCAGCGCGTGAAGCCCCCGGTGTCATCGAGGTCGTAAGCTTGCCAGACGGGGTTGCCGTCGTCGCAGAGAACTTTTGGGCCGCCATGCAAGCACGCAATCTGCTGGACGTCGCGTGGTCGCAGACATCGCCCTTCCGCACATCCAACAGCGAGGCGACGCTGGCTGAATATGCCGCTACCGCGGACGCCCGCGGCGCGCAGGGCACGGTATGGGCCGAAGCCGGTAATGCGCCGGCTGCTATTGCCGCCGCCGACCGCCAGGTCAGCGGTATGTACTTGTCAGACTATGCCTATCATGCCCAGATTGAACCTATGGCCGCGGTGGCTGATGTAGATGCCGATGGACAGGGCGCGGAGCTCTGGGCCGGCACGCAGACCCAGTCCTGGACCATCCGTACCGTGACGGAGACGCTTGGTATTCCGGCGGACAAGGTCCGCATGAACATGATGAGCATGGGCGGCAGCTTTGGTCGCCGCACCGCTTTGATGCAAAACTACGTGCGTGACGCCGTCCTGTGCTCAAAGGCGGTTGGCCGGCCGGTAAAGGTCATCTGGTCGCGCGAAGACGACGTGAAACAGGGCACCTTCCGTCCGGCGGCGGCGCAGAAGCTTGAGGCCGGCCTGACTGCGAGTGGTGCACTTGATGGCTGGTACCACAAGGTAGCAACGCCCTCCGTCATCGGGTTCTTCAACCCGCTGCGCTGGGAAGCGGCAAAGCCGAAAGATGTCATCTCGATGCGCGGTGCGGAGAGCAAGTTCTATGGCATCAAGGATTTCCGCGCAGACCACATCATCACCGAACGCCATGCCCGGTTGTCGCCCTATCGCGGAATTGGCGCGTCTTACACCTCGTTTGCTGCGGAAGCCTTTATGGATGAAGTGGCCGAACAGGCCGGCCGCGATCCGCTCGACTTCCGAATGGACCTTTTGCAGGAAAACCCACGTGGGCGTCACCTGCTCGAAAAAGTAGCCGAGATGTCAGGCTGGCACAGCCGCGGCGACCGCGCCCTGGGTCTGTCCTTCGCAGGCTACAGCTCGTCGATGGCCGCTGGCGTGGCCGAGGTGGAGGTTGATACCGAGAGCGGTGAGATAAAAGTCACGAAGTTCTGGGCCGCTGTCGATGCCGGCCTGATCGTGACGCCGAACAACGCGCTCAACCAGATCGAAGGTGGCATTGTCTTCGGCATCTCCATGGCACTGAGTGAAAAGATCGACATCGAGAATGGCGAGGTCGTGCAATCGAATTTCTCTGATTACGACGTCGCTCGCATGCATCAAGTGCCAGAGATCGAGATCTATATGGCAGAGGTTGATGCCCCGCCACTCGGTGTCGGCGAACTGGGCACGCCCATGGTGCCTGCCGCCATCGCCAATGCGTTCTATGCCGCGCAAGGCAAGCGTCTGCGGCACATGCCATTTACAATGGATCGCGTCGTCGATGTCATCAGAGCTTGATGTCTAGTTGCGTCTCGCTTGGATGTTTAGGGCCAATCTGAAAATGGTGGAGCCGGGCGAAATCGAACTGCCGACCTCTGGCATGCCCACCTTGGCAGTCAATCGGAACGGACGCCATATAGTTTAGGTTCATAGGCCGAAGTGTAAATTCAGACATTGGCGCCTCCGGATTTCAGCGGTGTTGGGTTGAAACGACAGATCTGAATAGAACGCCCAGAACACGATCGATCAGCTGACCAACGAATTTCAATCAACTCGATCATGGCGGGACACGGGATCTGCAGCTCCTTGTGATTGCGGTTCAGCTTCAGCTGGCTCTTCGTCGGAACGCGCCCTCCACTCCAGAAGGAAATACAGAATCAATCCGGCAACCAGCCCCCATGCGGCTCCGTATGTCGCAAGGACGACGCCCATTGTACCTGCGACACCCATTTGGGTGTTGTTTTTCATGTCATCGGCGGCAACGCTGATACAAAGGTAACCAGTCACCAGCAGGGTAATCGACAGTGCGATGGGCAAGACTGGCTTGAATAAGGTCACGAGGGGCAAAGCGAAGAGAGCCAATAGTAGGACAAAATAGAACGTTCCCCCGCCGCTATAGATGGAGTCCATTGCTTGGCGTCCGTACCGATACCGTTCGGCCATCGTGACCATCACACCCGTGAACAACGGACCTGCGAGCCCAGGGAAGGGCGCGAAGAAGCTATGGATCAGGTTGCGAATACCGGTCACCAAGTGAACGCGGTCCACATCTACATCAATGTCTTCATCTGGGCGTAAATGGTCGACGCGCGCCAGAACACTCTTGCCAACAATGATATCTCCGAACGCGATGATGTATGCGATCACGGCTGTTGGGATGGCAAGCAAAAACATATTGGCGGTTGGCATACCGATGCTGAAGGGTAGATAACTCCACATCTCAGCAAAGGCAGGTTGGGTGAAACCATACTCGATCTCAGGCAATGGGTACTCGCCGAGCGACCAACCGATCGCCATTGCTGCGATCGCACCCGGCACCATGCCGTAGCTGGACAAAGCTCTGGCCCATCGCTGCGTTTCGGTCATGCGAAGGAAGGACTGTGAAAACAACATATAGGCCGTGATGACAAACCCGATCGTGAGCGATATTGGCGTGGCAGCAAGCCGGCCGCCTTCGGCGATTTCACCAGTGAACGCGGCGATGCCCGCGCCCATCAAGATACCGGCTTTCATCGACTGTGGGATGATTTCCACCAGTTTTGATCCCAGGCGCGTAACGCCCAAGACAAAAAAGATGAGTGTCACGATCAGTTGCAAGGCAATCATTGCCTTTATCGCGTCAGGGCCCGGTTCAAAATTCCCTAGAAACAGAAGCACGACCGGGATCGCGGGTGTGATCCACCCTGGCACCATGGGAACGCCTAGAAGGCTTGGCAGCAAAAACCCGAGCGCGCTCACAAATACATAAGCTAAAGCAACGTCGTAGGGCAGCCCGAGATAACGTTCGAGAAGCGGTATCATTCCGAGCGCCACCACAAAAATGATCAAAGCCTGGATGGCCTCGATCGGTTCCAAACGATAATGGACAAGCGGTAACCGCACCTTGAACCGACCCAAAGGCCAATAAGGCTGTTCTTCTCCGTATTTTCTCGTTTTTATCACTCGCTCTACCCCCCTGTAGATCATCCCGGCAATTCTTGTCCTGCCTATATAGCTGAAACGGCCATCGGAGTGATCTAAATCTAGATTTGATCGCAAACCCCGAACTGCACGTTCGGGGATCACGCTCTCACCTCGGGGAGGAGGTGCAGCGCCAGCCAGAATGAGCCAAGTGCAATAAAGACCTAGATGGTGGAGCAGGGCGGGAGCTCCAGGAAAGCACGCCAATGTGGCCCACGATTGTGTACCAATTTGCGCAAAAATGTCTGCCGCTCAGTCGAGCACAACAGAAACTCTAGGGAAATTTGGAGGATGGTGGAGCCAAGCGGACGCTCCACCCGAACCTGTTGTTCCAATATTTTCAATAGCTTATGACTATGGTGGAAGACCAATGTGAACCACGAATGTGTCCAAATCGCCAAACCTGGATGAGGTTTTTGGTAGCGACACATAGGTGGTTCATGGATTTCGGGATGATACCAATGGCCCTCGCGCGGCAACCTATCCACTCAGCCTGCACGGAGCAGCGCCACGCCATGTTGGAACACTCGACATAGGAACCACTGATTAAGGCGGCGTCGGACTACCTCAAATATCGAGCTTTACGAAGTTCCAGCCCATCGCTCATCCCGCTCACCAGCATCACCCTGGTACTCCTCTTGATCTTTGATCGCATTAGTTTTGTCTTTTGCCGGGCAGCATTTTGGGAACACCTTTGAAGCGGGCGACGGCCGCCAACAGGACGGTCATGACACCCATTTGAAGAGCCCGCTTTAATAGGCCAGTGTTTGAAAGCGTGTTTACGCGCCAACCTGGTGGCGCGGCGTAGATCTGTGGCGTCAGATCTTCAATCGTTGCTGTCGCTCTTGGTGCTTCAAACGGTGTGTCGTCCACAAAGCGATTGAGCACGTTCGTGGTCAGTCTTGCGGTCGGGTTGTCATAATTGTTGTGCGCCAGAACGCTGGACCAGCCGATCGACCCGGTGGAGAAGACAGCGCCGCCGCTCAGCGTTTCAAAGAAAACCACGTCCGCTCTTACATCCTCATCCGGAATAACAGGAAGGAGGATTAGGAGCTCTTCCTTTGTTTTCATCATGTCCGGCGCAATGTTTTCGCTGCTCGCCAAGACGAGACAGTGTGCGGGCGTTCCGAGATTATAGTCAGTCCGGTCCAGTTCTTCGGCGCTTGGTGTGGCACACATCTTTTTGAAATCACAGACAATTGGGCCGGTCACGCCATCGAATGCAAAGGAAACACGGGGGTCAGTCGCGCCTTCCTGTTTCCGGAAGCGAATCCCCTTGTGCGAGCCTTGAGCGGCGAAGCCCACTCCCACCAGCTCCTGAGGCGCCCGATCCTGGCGACGCCACAATCCTCCAACTTCGCCGTCAAACTGATGGTGATACTCTCCAGACAGAGACTCCCAGGCACGCGTGCCGTCCTCGGCCCTGCGGAGTTCGATGGCCGCGGGCCAGTCTGGCGAATGTGCAACCCGCCAATAAAACCCGTTCCCACCCATATACATGAGGCGACCACCCTGCTGGAGAAACGCCTCCATTCCATCAAGCATCTCCGTTGAGTAATATTCAGGGTGGGTCCCGGTCACGATGGTCTGATATTGACTGAGCAGGTCGACACCTTCCCGGTGCAGAAGGTCATCTGTAATCACGTCATAGTCTTGCTCGCTATATTCCAGCCATCGAAGAATGTCTGTGTCCGCGTTAAATGACCAAATGCGCGTGTCTGGCCGCCAATCGATCACGGGGCGCAACCAGGAAGAAAAATGCACGCCGGATCCGTCGAGATGATGATCATAGTGGCTGTGGCCGAATTCCGGATGGTCCAACATCATCTGCTCTTCCGGCAGAGGTGCGATTTTTCCTTCCAGTAAAGCGTCGACCAAAAGACCGACCTTGTTGTTGGCATAGGCGAGATAGGTTGAGGTAGAGGCAAGAAAGGCTGTCTTCGCTGTCGCCTTTGCCGGCGCGACGAAGAAAAGCACATAGTCGGTTTCCTGCCCCTTTTTGAGGCGCACCGCATAAGCACCGCTTCTCAGATTTTCTGGCACGCCGTAGCCTAAGCTGGGCTGCCAGCCGATGTCGTACACATCATCTTCGTGGAAATGAGCCGCGCTATAGTGATCCGGTGCCTGACGCCAGTCGCGCTCTTCTCCCGTCCATCTGATACCCTTAACAGCACGCGTCGGCAGGTTGGCGAACACGCAATTGCCATTCGCTTGGACGCGGTCGCCAAATCGGTCGGACCCCATGTGCAGTCCGAAATCCCAGAACCCGGCGAAGGGTTTAGACCGATCAATGTCACTTGCAAAGACAGACTCAATTAGTCGGTCTGGTGAGTAGTGCCCGTAGAGCAGGCGCGGCGAGTCCATTCGGCCATTAAAGTGATGCACGGTGAGTTCCTGGTTCTCGTCCATGTCAGGACGCGCAGCGAAGAGAACGCCAGAAATAGGAACATTCGACAGGTCGAACGTTTCGCTTGTTTGGTCGCTGAATTTCGCCGAGACGTCGCTGGGTCCTTTTGGGATGACGTGTTGGAAAAGCGTGAGGGTGTTTGTCCCGGACGACCAAGCGAACCCGACAACCGACCATCGCTTCAAAGGACAGGGGTCATCTAGAAAGAGTCGCTGCGACTCATCACGTGCTCGCGCTTCAACGAAGAGACGTCCCTCGGACGATATTCCGAGTTCTAGTCCCACGCCATGGTCAGCACCGGCGAGATGGGCAATACACACATCGCCTCGACCCTGCGTCGTCGGCATTACTGCAATCGCGAAAGAAAGATCTCCCCCTTTCGAAGGTGACGCCAACTTGGCTCTGGCGCAGCTCCCCATATGAGAAACTTGAGCAATACCCTTATGCGGCCCCTCGAAATCCGAACGCACAGATTCAAGTTCAAGACCCGCGTAAGAAGCCCGTGTGTTACCGCTGACGATCCGCACCAAATCGGCTGCATAGGGTTCGCCGTCAAAGCTGCTGACCATAAACTGAATGGTTTCGCCTGGGCGAACCGTCAGCTTGTCCCTATACCCGGCAATTGTTCGCTTCATGACGCCACCTCAATAATGGGCTCGATGAGAAGATTCGCGTCAGGTCGATCGCCGAGGCTTTGTAGGTCTGTCAGAAATCGATCCGGATCCGCCCATTTTTCAGGGAACAGACACCCAGGGTGGCGCTGACTCCGATGATCCAGCGCCTGTAGCATGAAAGCTGCCTGAGAGAGCCCCGTGGCTGCTTCCATAGAATCGAGTGCAGAGCCTGGATCGTGATCATTGGAAGCGATGGTCACAACAGCCTCCTGATTGTCTCTTAGTCCTGTCACCCGCGCCGCAATCCCCATTCGTGTGTCGGGTTTGCCGCCGAGCGTCTGGCGGATCATGTAGCTCAATAAGCTTCCCATGCTGCTCTCCCGAGATCTGATCTGTGTCCAAGCGCCCTTCAACGCTTTTCGCCAGACCTTCCATGATCCGCTGCGGCCCTCGATCATGTCCTTAAAGAAATCAACCGCTTCGTCCATAGT
The DNA here is from genome assembly GCA_965276845.1 of Parvibaculaceae bacterium. Classification (GTDB taxonomy): domain Bacteria; phylum Pseudomonadota; class Alphaproteobacteria; order Parvibaculales; family Parvibaculaceae; genus Mf105b01. The sequence continues at coordinate 3,582,734 of OZ255699.1, read as the reverse complement.
GATGTCCCCAGATAGCTCGGCTCTGGCAACACCTTTCAGCAGACCGTTAACCGGCGCGGGGTGCATGCCGCCCCAACAGGTTACATTATTGAGAGAGGGGAAACTGTTGGGAATGTGCACGGTTTCAGGATGCGCGCACTCATACAATCGCGTGTCGCCAAGAGCGGGTCCCATGGGAAAAATGACACTGTCGTTGAAACTCTGGTGCGTGACCTGAACCCCATCGCGCCAGGTGACACAGTCACCTGCCCCAATGTGCATCGTATGTTCAATGACCGCGCGGCCAAGCTGCTGATTTTCTTCATCTCCGACACACCAAGCGACTTCAACATCATCCGCGCGCTCCATCATATCGATGGCCTTGCGCGCAATGATATTAGTCAAGCCCGGTGACGCCCCACACCCTGAATAGATCGCCGCATTGTTAGCCACCGCCGCATCATGGAGTTCAATTGCTTCCAGGCTGCTCTCAACATCATCGTCGATGTCCATGTAATCAACACCGTTTTCGATGCACAGCGGGCGCACCAGTTTCGCCGTCTTGTGAAACGGACCTGCACCGTGGATCACAAAGTCCGCGTCACGGATGGCGCTCGCCAAGGCGACATGGTCATACAAGTCGAGACGCAGAACCTCGGTGTTCGCGTTCGACATAGCCTCGGCGGTTTTTCCCGCAGCGTGTTCGGAAATATCCGCAAGACGGTAGCGCAGTTCAGGACGTTTACCACCAAGCGCCTTGGCTGTCCTGGATGTCATCTGGCCGCCGGCCCCGAGGACGAGAATTTTCAGGCAATCAGCCATAAGAATCTCCTATGCTGCACCGATTTTCCGAACGATCTGAAGTCCAACTCATTCATGCTGTATGCTCCGCATTTGCCGTTTTGCGGACTGTCGCACGCCTGAATTCTTGGTAAACAATTTTTGTATTTTTGTTTCTTTATGGTAACTTTTTCTTACCAATAAATCTGGCCTAGGAGATAGACGGTTGCTGTCAGACGCCAAGATCATGCGCCAGCTCATCACGGTGAAAGAGGCCCGAAGCCTCAGAAAAGCAGCGGACCTTTTGGGCGTCACCCATTCAGCGTTGAGCCAAACAATCAGCAAACTCGAAAGGGAATTCGACGTTCCGCTCTTTGCCCGACAAAAGAGAGAAACTGTCCCGACGGCTTATGGCGCACGCCTTATCGCCGCCATGGAACGGAGTGTCGGCGAGCTAGAACAGGCCAAACGCGAAATCGAACAGATGCGTAACCTTGATAGCGGCCAACTGCGGATCGGTGTCGATGCCAATATGGGAGAAGGCGTCCTAGCACCTGTTCTAATTGAGATGATGAAGTCTTGGCCGCATCTGCGCATCCTCGTTGTCACTGGCGGTACTGCCATGATGGAACAAGACCTGATCACCAAGAAGATCGATCTCTATATCGGCTTTGTGCCGGACAGGCGTATGGACAATCTGGAGCTCAAAGATTTTCTTGTGCCTGCCCCATCCCTGATTGTCAGGAAAAACCATCCTCTGACACAACAGGCTGCGGTAACCATCGACAACATTGTTGAATACCCGATGATCAGCGGCGACGCCCCAAACTGGGTGTTGCAAATGATCCAGAAAAACCTCCCGGAAGTTTTCAAAACCATTGAGCAAACTACGGATCAGTTTCTCATCACACAGGATATGGCGTTGGTGCGGAAACTTTTGCTATCCACCGATGCTGTCTCTTACCTCCTCGCCCATTCTCATCTGTTGGATGACACCTCTCTGGTGGCACTGGACGTTGAGGACAATCCCATAACGACGCCACTCAATGGTCTCATCGCCTGGTCACAAGATTACCCTCTGCCACCGGTCGCAGTAGCTTTTCTCGACCTATTTCAAACGGCGTTTGACTAAAACGCTGCACGACCTAATTTCTTCGAGAGAGCGGAGCATGAGATACCCGTCGCCCTAACAATGCTCTTGATATAGGTGCATATGCGCCTATATTAGCCTGATGACAGATATCGAGATACCAGAGACCGGCTATGAGACGGGCCTTGCCTGCGTCGCCCAAGGATTGCGGCGGGTCGCTCGGGCACTTACGCGGGAATATGAGGCGGCTCTGAAACCTGCCGGTCTTAAGATCGGCCAGTATACGATCCTGACCGCCTTGAGGCGTCCCGCCCCTGTGCCTGTTACAGATCTGGCGCAGGATCTGGGTATGGACCGCACAACCTTGAGCAAGGACCTCAAACCCCTTGAGCGACGGGGTTTGCTTGAAACACGCCAGGATCCCAACGACGCCCGGGTGCGCCTGGTTTCGCTTACCCGCAAGGGCGAAAGTCTATGGCGCGAGGCTTATCCGCTTTGGCAGCGGGCACAAAAGGTTGTGCACGCACGCCTAGGTGGGTCCGACTGGGACACCGTACGCGACGAACTCGTTAAGCTCGAAGGACGGGTCTAACCGCCCTGTAGGTAGGAAATCTGCGCAGCTTGTAATCCAATACGTGCATATCCACGTAAAAGCAACTGAACACCATGACCGGAGGACCGCTACATGGAACATCAGAAACAGGGAATTCTCGCGCGCGGTTTCAAAGGTTTGTTAGCCTTGACCTTCCTCGGTGTCCTGGTCGGCGGAACCTCGCTCTTGTACCTGCGCGCCAACGCTAACACTGTTGATTTCGTCGAGCGGCCGTTGCCGGTGTCGGTCATCATTGCCCGTGCGTCACCCGGCTATGATGTGACCGAGCGGTTCATTGGAACACTGGAGCCCGCACGCGAAACTGTGCTGGCGTTCGAACGCGGCGGGCTCGTCAGCGAAGTGACCGTCGAAGAAGGAGATCAGGTAGCAGCCGGGGACGTGGTGGCTGTGCTCGACACATCTCTTCTTGACGCGCAACGCGATGAGTTGGCCGGTCAAAAGGCACAGATCGAAGCGAACCTGTCATTGTCTCTCCTGACCGAGGACCGTCAGCGCTTCCTTAAGGAAAGAGGCCATGTCTCAGTCCAACGATTAGACGAAGCGCGCTTCGCCACCGCGGCAATCCGCGGCCAGCTAAAAGCCATCAAAGCCTCCCTCACAATGATCGACATCACCATCGCCAAGTCATCCATCAAGGCGCCCTTTGACGGCACCATCGCCGCGCGACGCCGCGACGAGGGCGCGGTGGTAGAGGCAGGCGTTCCGATTGTCGAGCTGCTGGAGACCGGCAGCCCTCAAGCGCGGATCGGTCTATCAGGTCAAGCAGCAAGCGCACTTGCCGTCGGCGACGCGGTCACCCTTTCCGTCAATGGCTCGCCGCTCGTCGGTACCGTCAAAGCCATCCGACCCGATCTCACATCCGCCACCCGAACGACTCCGGTGCTTGTCGAACTCCCTAAGAACGTCCCGGCGCCGATCGGGGAAACTGTCACCATGGAAGTGACGCGCCAGATCGACGATGGCGGGTTCTGGCTTCCACTGGCGGCGCTGATGGAGGGCGAACGCGGCCTTTGGTCGGTTCTGACCCTAGAGGGCAATGACGACAATCCCAGCCGCCTCCAACGGGAAGTTGTCGAGCTCCTGCATGTGGAAAGTGAGCTCGCCTATGTGCGCGGGACCTTGCAGGAAGGTGCGCGTGTGGTCTCGAAAGGCCGCAACCGGGTGATCCCAGGGCAGCTGGTGAGCCTCGCTTCGATCGAGGAGGTCACACCATGAGCGCGCTCTTTACCAGTCCCCGCCTCTTCATGTTGGTGATCGGGGTTATTGCTGCGTTCGGCGCAGCTGCCCTCTCGGGCGTCGCGCGGCAGGAAGACCCGACCATCACGAATATCTTCGCGACCATTGTCACACCGTTTCCCGGCGCTGACCCGGCCCGTGTTGAGGCGCTGATCACGGAGCCACTGGAAGATGAGCTGCGTGAGATTGCTGAGATCGAGAATATCGAGTCCGTGTCGCGCACTGGCATTTCGGTTATCAGCTTGTCGCTGTCTCTCTACATCTCAGACAGCCGCATTGAACAGGTATGGAGCGAAGTCCGCGACGCCCTTGCAGACGGATCTGTCAGCTTTCCCGCCGGCGCTGGCAGACCGGAGCTCGATACAGACCGGGGCACCGCCTTCACGTCCATTTCAGCGATCACCGCCCGCGACGCCGGCGCCGTCACACCCGCCATTCTTCGCCGGTACGGGGAGTTGCTTCAGGATCAGCTTCGCCAAGTGCCGGAAACCAAACTTGTGCGCGTCTTTGGCGAGCAGACAGAAGAAGTGCGCGTCACCCTCGACATGGACCGCCTGACCGCGATCGGCCTCTCTTTCGATCAAGTCTCGTCTGCCATCACCCGCGCCGACACAAAAGTCAGCGCCGGAGGTATTCGCGGCCAATCGCAAGATCTGCTGGTGGAAGTCGAAGGCGAAATCGAAGTGCTGCAGCGTATTCGCCTGGTGCCGCTGGCGACTGCCACCGATGGATCGATCATTCGCGTTGCCGATGTGGCCCAGGTCACCCGGAGCGTTGCCGAACCGTCGAGGGAAATCGCCTATACAAATGGCGAACGTGCGGTCCTTGTGGCGGCGCGCATCGAGAACGACCGACAGGTAGATACTTGGGCGGCGGCGGCACGCGCGCAGATGGCACTTTTTGAAAAAACCCTGCCCGCCGGCCTGGAACATCGCTTGTTGTTTGACCAGAGCACCTACACAGCGGACCGGTTCCGTGACCTCGCCACGAATATGGCCATTGGTGTCTCGCTGGTGATACTGGTCTTGATCATATCCCTTGGCTGGCGTGCCGCATTGGTGGTCGCAAGTGTGATCCCTCTCGCTACGCTGCTGTCGATCACCGCCATGCAGGCAGTCGGATTGGCCGTGCAGCAAATGTCCGTGACCGGACTCATCGTCGCGCTGGGTCTGTTGGTCGATGCTTCGATCGTCATGACCGATGAGATCAAGCGGCGGGTTGAAGACGGCCAGTCGGCGCTATCAGCTGTACGTCAGTCGATCCGCCGTTTGATTGCGCCTTTGCTGGCGTCCACTGTCACGACAGTGCTCGCCTTCATTCCCATGGCGCTGTTGCCGGGACCCGCTGGTGACTTTGTCGGCTCGATTGCGCAGACCGTCATTATCATGCTGGTTGCCTCTCTGTTCCTGGCGTTGACCGTTGCGCCAGCAATTGCAGGCTGGATCATCCCAACCGCCCCGCAGAACAGGCCAACCATGCTGTCAGCCGGCATCCGGTTGGTCCGCACCACCCAGCTGTTCAAAGCGTCCCTCGACTTCGCACTGGCCAATCGTGGATTGGCGATCGCTGGCGCGCTGGTGTTGCCGGTCATGGGTTTTCTCGCCTTCCCGACGCTCACAGCACAATTTTTTCCGCAGTTGGACCGCGACCAGTTTTACATTCAGATCAAACAGCCCTCGGGCGCATCGGTTGCCTCAACAGAAGCGCTCGCTCTTGAGGCCGACGCCCTGGTTCGCGATCGTGATGATGTACGCAGCGTGCACTGGTTGGTCGGAGAGAGCGCACCGGCGTTCTTCTACAACATGGTGATGAACCAGGACCGGGTCTCGAGCTTTGCTGAGGCGCTGATAACCTCCGCCTCGCCAGAGGCCACCACACGGCTCATTCCTGAGCTGCAGAGCGAGCTTGACCGCCGCTTCCCTGGCGCTCAGGTTCTGGTGCGCGAGCTGGTACAGGGCCCACCGGTTGACGCACCGGTGGAGCTGCGCCTTGTCGGACCGGATCTTAACGTCTTGCGTCAGTTGGGGAGCGATCTACGGCAGCGGTTCACCCAGGTGCCAACAATCACACATGCCCGCGCCGATCTTGAGGGCGGTGAACCGAAAGCCGTCTTCGACGTCGACGAAGACCGTGCGCGGCTGGCCGGCCTTGACCTTGCAGCGGTGGCCCGCCAGTTGGAAGCGAGCCTGACAGGTGCCATTGGCGGCTCACTTCTGGAAGCTACGGAAGATCTTCCCGTCCGCGTTCGGATCGACGATGCGGGCCGAGGTTCCATCGATGCGCTGCGCGATCTTGATGTGGTCGCCTCTGGCCAAGTACTGGAAAGTGCTGGGCAGTATCCCGGTGTCCCGTTGCGCGCCATCGGCGATGTTCGTGTCGTGCCATCAGAAAGCCCGATCAGCCGCCGCAACGGTGAGCGGGTCAATACGGTCCAAGGTTTCGTGGCACAGGGTGTGCTGCCACAGGAAGCGCTGAGCAGCCTGCAGGATGTGCTGGCCCGCGATCCCATCGCCTTACCGCCCGGTTACCGGATCGAGACGGGTGGTGATGCGGACGCCCGGGCCGAGACAGCGGCCAACCTTGCGAGCGCCGGGGGTATCGTTGTGATCCTCACTGTGGTGACGATCTTCCTGACCTTCGGATCCTACCGCCTTGCAGTCATCACTTTCATGGTGGCGGGTCTGTCGATGGGCCTGAGCCTGTTGGCTCTGGCGATCTTTCAGTACCCCTTCGGCATTCAAGCGCTGATCGGCGCCATTGGCTCTATCGGTGTGTCAATCAACGCGGCGATCATCATTCTCACTGCCTTGCAAGCTGATGAGCGTGCAATGGAGGGAGACATCACCGCCGTACGCGATGTGGTGCTGCGTTCGTCCCGGCACATCATTTCAACGACGATCACGACCGTGGGCGGGTTCATCCCGCTGATCCTTGCCGGCGGGGGATTCTGGCCGCCTTTTGCCATGGCCATTGCTGGCGGCGTACTGCTTTCCATGGTGGTGTCGTTCTACTTCACACCACCCATGTTCGTGATCATGCAGCGGCTGCGGACACGCACACCGATTCCGGCCGTCGTGAGGGCTTAAGTGCTGGTGCTGGTACTGTTACAGCGCCAGCGGGATCCTAATCTCAAAAGAAAGTACCGGGAAATGGTGGAGCCAGGCGGAATCGAACCGCCGACCTCTTGCATGCCATGCAAGCGCTCTCCCAACTGAGCTATGGCCCCTTACCTATTCCACTGACCGTCAGGTCTTTGACCCTCCAGCCTCATCGCGCTTTGGGTACGCGAACCAAGCATGCCCTATACAGCTGCCTGGGTGCCGGAAATTAGGTCGCTCAGCACTTGGGATCAAGCAAAACTTGCCGCTACAGGGTCAATCTGCAGTGCGCAGAGCTCCACCCGCGCCGACGATCAGATTTCGTCGTCTTTCACACCCGGGATGAGGTCAGAGACATCATCGTCGTCGTCATCCTCGTCATCCGAGAGGAATGCGTCGTCTTCGTCTTCATCATCAATCGCCAGCAGATCGTCTTCGCCGTCCTCCTCATCCGCGCCCTCGGCCGCTGTCTCTTCGGCGGCCAATTCGTCAAGCGAGGTGTCCTCGCCGACGACCAGATCGCCTTCTTCTTCCTCTTCCGGCGTTTCGGCTGGAGCTTCTTTCGGCGCTGCGGCAACAGGCTCAGGCGTTTTCCGTTTGGCGCGGGGCGCAACTACCGCTTCCTCATGGCCACATTTAGGACAGACCATGGGATTTTTGTTGAGGTCATAGAACTTCGCTCCGCATTCGCTGCAAACGCGTTTTGTTCCTAAATCCTGCTTCACCGAGGCTCTCCCCCAAGGTTTTGTGACTTGAAAATTCCCATTGCCACGATCCGGCGCGCCTGTCAAAACCTATTCGCACAGTCACCCCATCTCACGGCCATTATTCCGCGAGATGATCTGAAAGGACATGAAATCGAGCACAGAATACGCTGCCCACATGGCTGCATATTCAACTTTCGACTTTCAAGCGCTCAATGACCCTTACTGCCTCCCCTTCACGCTCCCTTACAGGCCAGATTACCGTTCCAGGCGACAAGTCGATCTCCCACCGTGCATTGATTTTGGGGGCGCTTGCGGTTGGCACGACCCACATCACCGGGCTGCTTGAGGGAGAAGATGTCCTGGCCACCGCCGACGCCATGCGCGCGCTCGGTGCCACCGTCACCCGAACGGGTGAAGGGACCTGGGAGGTAACAGGTGTCGGTGTGGGCGGCCTGTCCGAACCTGCGACGGCACTCGACTTCGGCAATTCGGGCACCGGCGCGCGGCTTGTGATGGGGCTGGTCGCGGGACATCCGATCACCGCTACCTTTATTGGCGATGCGTCGCTCTCCAAACGTCCCATGGGCCGCGTGATCACGCCGCTGACGGACATGGGCGCTGAGTTTCATGCACGCGAAGGCGGCCGGATGCCTCTCACGGTCAAGGGTGCTGCCGTTGCGCTCCCCATCACCTATCCGCTTCCGGTTGCGTCCGCTCAGGTAAAGTCCGCCGTTTTGCTGGCAGGCCTCAACGCACCCGGCCAAACCACGGTGATCGAACCTCACCCGACACGTGATCATACCGAACGGATGTTGAGAGCCTTTGGGGCTGAGGTCAGTGTCGAGCCCGGCCCGCAAGAAGTGACTGTCATCCGCGTTACCGGCCAAACGGAACTCACCCCCTCTGATGTGATTGTGCCGGCAGACCCTTCTTCGGCCGCTTTTCCGATTGTGGCTGCGCTCACTACGCCTGGCTCCGACATCACTGTGACCGGCGTCATGATGAACCCCCACCGGGTGGGCCTCTATACAACACTCATGGAAATGGGCGGAGACATTGAGGTCAAAAACCAGCGCGACGAAAGCGGTGAACCGGTGGCGGATCTGCGTGTGCGCTCCAGTGCCCTCAAGGGTGTTGAGGTGCCGGTCGACCGCGTGCCCTCGATGATCGATGAATATCCCATCCTTGCGGTCGCCGCGGCTCACGCAGACGGCACAACGGTGATGCGTGGGGCCGCGGAACTCAGAGTCAAGGAAAGCGACCGCGTAGCGGCCACCGTCGCTGGGCTTCGGGTCAACGGTCTTCATGTGGAGGAGTTTGACGATGGTCTGGCGGTCAAAGGAACCGGCGGTCGTGTGCCGGGCGGTGGCACCGTCCTCACCCATATGGATCATCGGATTGCCATGTCTTTCCTGACCCTTGGCTTTGGGGCAGAGGCACCGGTGAGCATCGATGAGGGCGCGATGATTGCCACCAGCTTCCCGGACTATGTGCCTCTCATGCGGGGCTTGGGCGCGACCCTCTCCTCAGAGGCAAATTCATGATCATTGCGGTCGACGGGCCCGCAGCTGCCGGCAAGGGCACCCTCGCCCGCGCGCTGGCGGCGCATCTTGGGTACGCCTATCTCGACACAGGCTCTTTATACAGGGGGGTCGCCCATGCGGTGCTCTTGAGCGGCGCCGAGCCCCAAGACAAGGCAGCAGGGGTCAAAGCCGCGGAAACGCTGGATCCGGCAAAAATCGACCCGGTCGCGATCCGGACCCCCGAGGTGAGCGAAGCCGCCTCGGTGGTGGCGGCCATGCCGCCGGTCAGAGCCGCCATATTGGCTTTTCAGCGCCGTTTTGCTGAAAATCCGCCAGGCGGAGAGCCGGGGGCCATTCTGGACGGTCGGGACATCGGAACCGTGGTTTGTCCCGATGCGGACGTGAAGCTCTATGTCACGGCGAGCGCTGAAATCCGGGCCCACCGGCGCTGGCTGGAACTCAAGGACTCGGGGTCTGCGCTCTCGGAGGCACAAGTTCTAGAGGATGTTCGCGAACGAGACGCCCGGGACGCAGATCGGGCCACCTCGCCCATGCGTCCGGCGGACGACGCGCACTTGCTCGACACGTCCGATTTGTCTATAGAAGCGGCGTTCGGCGCTGCCGTCGCACTTATCGAGAAGTCAAAAGACTGAGAATTCTTTAGGGGTTAGGCGTCTTTCGGGATTTCCGAAAGACAGCCAGGGACCCTGTTTTAGCATTCCCAGTTTTGGCCCAGGCTTGGGCCCGATTTTGCGGCGAGAGTACGGACATGAACCCAATTTCCATGGGCAGCGGGCGCTTTAACTGACCCGTTTGCCAAGACCCTCGGAGCCAACCGTCGGCAGGAATAGATAAGTCATTTTAGGAGAACCAATTTTGGTCGACACACTTAACCCCACGCGCGACGAATTCGCCGCGCTTCTTGAAGAGAGCTTTACGGCGAATGAAGGTGCCGAAGGCTCCGTCGTCAAAGGCAAAGTCGTTGCCATCGAGAACGATCTGGCCATTGTCGATGTTGGTCTGAAGACAGAAGGCCGCATTCCTCTCAAAGAATTTGCTGCACCCGGCAAGCCCGCTGAAATGAACGTTGGCGACGAAGTTGAGGTTTTCCTCGACCGGATCGAAAACGCCATGGGCGAAGCAGTGCTGAGCCGTGAAAAAGCGAAACGCGAAGAAAGCTGGGTTCGCCTCGAAACAGCCTTCGAAGCGAACGAGCGCGTTGAAGGTCACATCTTCGGCCGCGTCAAAGGCGGCTTCACTGTGGATCTCGACGGCGCCGTGGCCTTCCTGCCGGGCAGCCAGGTGGACATTCGCCCTGTGCGCGATGTGACCCCACTTCTCAATATTCCACAGCCTTTCCAGATCCTGAAAATGGACAAGCGCCGCGGCAACATCGTTGTGTCCCGCCGGGCTGTTCTGGAAGAGACACGTGCGGAACAGCGCCTTGAGCTCATCGAAACGCTTAAAGAAAGCGACGTTCGCGATGGCGTGGTCAAGAACATCACCGACTATGGTGCGTTCGTTGACCTTGGTGGTGTCGACGGTCTGCTGCACGTCACCGACATTGCATGGCGCCGCGTGAACCACCCGAGCGAAGTGCTCACCATTGGTGAGACCGTGAAGGTTCAGGTCATCAAGGTGAACCCTGAAACACAGCGCATCTCGCTTGGCATGAAGCAGCTTGAAGCTGATCCATGGGAAGGCGTCGAAGCCAAATACCCGCTGGATTCCCGCTTCAAAGGCCGCGTCACCAATATCACCGATTACGGTGCGTTCGTGGAACTGGAACCGGGCGTCGAAGGCCTTGTCCACGTTTCCGAAATGAGCTGGACCAAGAAGAACGTGCATCCGGGCAAGATCGTCTCCACCTCTCAGGAAGTGGAAGTTCAGGTTCTGGAAGTCGATCCTGTCAAACGCCGGATCTCTCTCGGCCTCAAACAGTGCATGGACAATCCATGGGCGGCTTTCGAAGATCGCTTCCCGCAGGGCACGAAGGTCGAAGGCGAGATCAAGAACATCACCGAGTTCGGTCTGTTCGTGGGTCTCGACGAAGATGTCGACGGCATGGTTCACCTGTCCGATCTGGACTGGAACCGGTCCGGCGAAGAAGCGCTGCAGGATTACCAGAAAGGCCAGGTGGTCAATGCGGTTGTCCTCGACGTGGACACGGAAAAAGAACGCATCTCTCTGGGCATCAAGCAGCTTGATGGCGATCCGTTCGAAAGCGTTGGCGGTCTCACCAAGGGTGCAACCGTTACGTGTACCGTTACAGCGATCCAAGATTCCGGGATCGAAGTCAGTGTTGGCGATGACGACTTTACGGCCTTCATCCGCCGTGCTGATCTCAGCCGTGATCGCTCCGAGCAGCGCCCTGAACGCTACGCAGTTGGCGACAAGATCGATGCACGGTTGACGAATATTGACCGTGCAGCACGCCGCCTGTCTCTGTCGATCAAATCCCTGGAAATCGCTGAAGAAAAAGAAGCCGTCGCACAATACGGCTCCTCTGACAGTGGCGCGTCCCTGGGGGATATCCTCGGTGCCGCCCTTAAGGGTGCTGACGAAAACGGCGAAGGCGACAAGTAAGTCTCTTCCAGATAGAATGGGGCCAATTTAGTCCTTGCCTGTCTGGAGAGATTTTCATGTCCCTCGACATTGAAACCATCATTGACAGGCGGCGCCTCAAGCGCCGCCTTTCTCTTTGGCGCATTGCCGCGCTTGTTGCCCTTGGCCTCGCCATCATTGCTTTTCTACCGAGTGCGGGGCTGAGCCCTGTCGGTGACCATGTTGCACGCGTCACCGTCAGCGGGATCATTGTCGACGACCGCGCCCAGCAACAGCTCATCCGCGACATTGGGGAAGATGACCGCGTTAAGGCGCTGATGCTCTACATTGACAGCCCCGGCGGCACCACAACCGGCTCAGAAGCGCTGTTCGAGACGGTGCGGGAAGTCGGCGAAACAAAGCCGGTTGTTGCCGTGTTGGGCACGGTTGCTGCGTCCGGCGGCTATATCGCGGCGTTGAGCGCTGATCATATTGTCTCCCGCGGCAATACGATTACCGGCTCCATCGGCGTGTTCTTTCAACTGACGCAGCTGACAGGCCTTATGGAGACCATTGGCGTTGATGTAGACTATGTCCGATCCGGTGACCTCAAGGCGCAACCGAACCCTTATCAGGACCCACCGCGCGCAGCGATTGCATCCACCCAAGACATGGTCGATGCATCTTATGACTGGTTTCTGGACCTTGTGATGGATCGGCGCGGTATGGAAGAAGAAGCAGCGCGCACTGTTTCCGATGGCCGCATCTATACCGGTTTCCAGGCTCTGGAGAACGGGCTCATTGATGCCATTGGCGGTGAAGAGGTCGCACGCACCTGGCTGTTTGACGAGCATGATGTCGACCAGGATCTGCCGACAGAAGAGTGGGTGGTTTATGACGAGACCGGATTGGGGCTCATTTCGAGCGACGCACTGGCCAGCTTCATCGTGTCAGTCTTTTCCTCTGTAAGCGAAAAAACTCTTGCAGCAAAGGGACTTACGCTTGACGGACTGGTCAGCGTTTGGCAACCTGACCGCCGGTAAGTGGAAGTCAGCGAATACGCAAGCTGGCTCGAACTGGGGTGTAGCAGGCCGGTCTCCTTTGAAGGGGGAATGAGCGCAAAACTCTCGACAGAGCGCGCATGAGGCCAGAAGGGGCGATGGGCCATGATCAAATCTGAACTTGTCGCCAAGCTCGCCCAAGCAAATCCTCATCTCTATCAGCGTGATGTCGAACGGATTGTCTCCACCATTTTTGATGAGATTGGGGAAGCCCTCGCGCGCGGCGACCGGGTTGAGTTGAGGGGCTTTGGCGCATTCTCAGTAAAAAGCCGCCCCGCACGGGTTGGCAGAAATCCCAGAACGGGCCAGCCCGTTGAAGTAGCTGAGAAGTTTGTGCCGTTTTTTAAGACAGGCAAGGAATTGCGGGACCGTTTGAACAGCACCGAAACACCTGTCGCTGATGCACCAACGCCGAGCGAACCTGTTCCCAGCTCAGATTAGGCATCAAGCCTTGCAGAGCGACCGGTTCCGGTGGTTCTCTGCTGCTTAAGCTTCACTATATTTACGTGCGACCCTCTACTTAGGGCATTCACGCACAGGAGACACACATGACCGCCACGAGAACCTGGACTGTTTATCTTTCTGGTGAAATTCATACCGATTGGCGCGAGCAGATTGCGCAAGGCGTGCAAAAGCTCGGTCTGCCCGTGAGCCTTGTCGCACCGGTGACCGACCACGCGTCGAGCGACGATTGCGGCGTGGCGATTTTGGGCGACGAAGAGCAGGGCTTCTGGAAGGATAATAAGGGCGCCAAGGTGAATGCGATCCGGACCCGCGCCCTGATCGAAGATTCCGACATTGTGGTTGTCCGCTTTGGCACAGAATACAAGCAGTGGAATGCCGCTTTTGATGCAGGCTATGCGGCGGCGCTTGGCAAATCCCTCATCACCCTCCATGACTCTGCGCTCACCCACCCTCTGAAGGAGGTCGATGGTGCCGCGATGGCCGTTGCGGAGCGCCCGGAGCAGGTGGTGCAAATCCTTGATTACGTTATCAATGGACGTCTGCCCACTGCGCAGAGCGCACAGGCAGCCGAGTAACTAGGACGGACCCATGCGCATCCTTCGGTGGCTGGTCTTCATTCCGGTGGTTGGCGTAGCGCTCTACCTCTCGCTCGCCAACCGGCACTTGGTGCTGTTCAGCCTAGATCCGTTTACGCCGGAAACACCTGCCCTTGCACTTCAGCTGCCGCTGATCTTGGTGATTTTTGTGAGTGTGCTGGCGGGGTTGTTTCTGGGCAGTGCTGCAACCTGGACCCGCCAAAGCAAATGGCGCAAAGAAGCCCGGCAGGGGCGCCGAGACGTCAAACGTCTGTCAGAAGAAATTGTTGAAACGGCAGAAAACCTGCCGGTTCCTATGTCCGACGCGCCCCCACGCCGCTGATCGCCGCCACGTTTGGCGCTTGACCGCTTATGCTCTATAACCCGCCCAACGGAGCGGATCATGAGCACAACGTCCTTCAAAAACCCCATATTTTCAGGCCTTGATACCAATGATCGGGCGGAGGCAGAAGCGCTTGCGCGGCAACTCGCGCCGGAGATCGGCGGCCTGAAGATCGGGCTCGAGTTCTTCTATGCCTTCGGTCCGGACGGCTATCGGGCGATCGCGGAGACCGGCATTCCGATCTTTCTCGACCTCAAGCTGCACGATATTCCAAACACGGTCGCGGGCGGCATCCGGTCGGCCTGTCAGCTCAACCCCGCCATCATCAATGTCCATGCCAGCGGCGGCGTGGCCATGATGCGTGCCGCGGCGGAGGCTGCAAAAGAGACTGAAGGACCCAGACCCTGGGTGATTGGCGTGACGGTGCTCACCAGTTTGGATGACGCCGATCTTCATGGCATGGGCATCGCCGGGACAGCACAGGATCAAGTGCTGCGGCTTGCCGCCAATGCCCAGGAAGCCGGTCTCGACGGCGTGGTCTGCAGCCCCATGGAAATTGAGGCGCTCAGGGCCGCATGCGGTCCAGACTTCAAGCTCATTGTGCCGGGCATTCGCCCCGCCGGAGCCGAGATCGGCGACCAGAAGCGGATCATGACGCCTCAGGACGCGCTTGCGCGGGGCGCCGACATTCTGGTCATCAGCCGCCCCATTATCAAAGCCGACAATCCCGCTGCCGCCGCCCGGGCGATCGCTGAGGATTTGGCGGACGCGGCCTGAGACGATGTCCTCCACTGTCGGCGTCAAAATCTGTGGGCTCTCAACGCCTGAGATGGTGAATGTGGCCGTGGACGCCGGCGCGACACATATCGGCTTTATGTTCTATGAGCGAAGCCCTCGAAACGTGACCGTCGCGCAGGCTGCTGAATTACGCGCTCTGGTGCCGGCTGGCGTTCAGGCCGTCGCCATTATGGTGAACCCGGACGACGGGCTGGTGAATGAGGTTGCGCAGTCGGTCAAACCGGACCTGTTGCAGCTTCATGGGAGCGAGACGCCGGAGCGTGTCTCTGAGATTAAAAACCTTACAGGGCTTCCGGTTATGAAGGTCATATCGGTCGCCGACGCCGCTGACGTTGCGTCCGCCAGCATTTACGAAAAAGCCGCAGATTTGTTGCTGTTTGACGCCAAACCGCCTAAATCTATGGCGAATGCGCTGCCCGGCGGCAATGCGGTCTCCTTCGACTGGGACCTGATCGCCAACGCTAAGCCGACGCTTCCTTGGATGCTGTCCGGCGGGCTCACACCTGACAATGTGGCCGACGCGATTGCCCAGACAGGGGCGCGCATGGTGGATGTATCGTCCGGTGTTGAACAGGCGCCGGGCCAAAAAAATGAAGCGCTGATCCGCGCATTTGTGAAAGCAGCACAGGGTGCCTGAAGCGTTCTGCAGCTGAATGAGGTGACACGTGTCAGAACTCCCGCAGGAGCTCAATTCCTACCGAACAGGACCGGACGAGAATGGTCATTTCGGTATTTTTGGCGGACGCTTTGTCGCCGAAACCTTGATGCCGCTCATCCTCGATCTGGAGCAGAACTATAAATCTGCGCAGCAGGACCCTGCCTTCTATGCGGAGCTGGACGATCTGGCGAAGCACTATACGGGCCGTCCGAGCCCCCTCTATTTTGCCGAGCGGCTCACGGAACACTGCGGCGGTGCAAAGATTTATTTCAAACGGGATGAGCTGAACCATACCGGCAGTCACAAGATCAATAACTGCCTTGGACAAATCCAGCTTGCCCGCCGCATGGGCAAAACGCGGATCATTGCCGAGACCGGTGCGGGCCAGCACGGCGTGGCAACCGCAACAGTCGCCGCACGCTTTGGCCTGCCATGTGTTGTGTACATGGGCGCAAAGGACATTGAGCGGCAGGCGCCCAATGTATTCCGCATGAAACTACTTGGTGCCGAAGTGGTTCCGGTCACCTCGGGCGCGGGCACACTCAAAGATGCGATGAATGAAGCGCTTCGGGACTGGGTCACCAATGTGGATGAGACCTTCTATATTATCGGGACGGTCGCGGGACCTCACCCCTATCCCCAACTGGTACGCGACTTCCAGTCTGTGATCGGGCGCGAGACCAAAGAACAAATGGAGGAACGCGAGGGGCGTCTACCGGACACGCTGGTTGCGTGCATTGGCGGCGGCTCCAACGCGATGGGCCTCTTCCATCCCTTCCTCGACGACAAGAGCGTCAACATTATTGGTGTTGAAGCAGGCGGGCACGGCCTGGAAACGGGCGAGCATTCCGCATCGCTGGCAGGTGGATCTGCCGGCGTACTTCACGGTAACCGGACCTATTTACTTCAGGATGAGGATGGCCAGATTGAAGAAGGTCATTCGATCTCGGCGGGTCTCGACTATCCCGGCATCGGGCCGGAACATGCGTGGCTGAAAGAGACCGGCCGCGTGCAATATGTGAACGCGACGGACAAACAAGCCCTCGACGCGTTCCAACTCTGCACCAAACTTGAGGGGATCATTCCGGCGCTGGAGCCATCCCACGCGCTTGCGCATGTTCTGACGATTGCGCCCGATCTGCCCAGCGATCATTTGCTGGTGATGAATATGTGCGGGCGCGGCGACAAGGATGTTTTCGCTGTTGCCGAACATCTTGGGGTGGACCTCACATGACCACCCGCATCGACACACGCTTTGCTGAGCTCAAACAAGAGGGCCGCGCCGCCTTCGTCGCATTTGTGACCGCGGGGGACCCCAATTTCGAGACCTCTCTTGAGATCGTGAAAGGCCTCCCGGGTGTGGGCACCGATCTGATTGAAATCGGCATGCCTTTTACCGACCCGATGGCGGAAGGTCCGCCGATCCAAGCCTCTTATCTGCGGGCGCTTGAAGGTGGCCAGACAATGAAAAAGACGCTGGACCTGGTGCGCCAGTTCCGTGCGGATGACGCCACGACCCCGATTGTTCTGATGGGCTATTACAACCCCGTCTATCACTATGGCGTCGAGAAGTTCCTGTCCGATGCCAAGACGGCTGGCGTCGATGGTTTCATCATTGTGGACCTGCCGGCGGAAGAAGACAAAGAAATGTGTCTGCCAGCGCTGGAAGCTGGCCTCAACTTTATCCGTCTTGCAACACCGACCACGGACGAACACCGCCTGCCCGCTGTTCTCAAAAATACAAGCGGCTTCGTTTACTATGTTTCGGTCAAAGGCATCACCGGCGCGGCGGCAGCCAATACAACGGATGTATCCGCTGCAGTGGCCCGCATCAAAGCGGAAACCGAGCTGCCAGTCGCTGTCGGCTTTGGCATTAAAACCCCCCAAAATGCTGCCGCAATTGCCGCTCATGCTGACGGGGCCGTCGTTGGTTCCGCCATTGTCGACTGCGTTAAGGACAATTTGGATGAGAACGGGCGTCCCACTGCGGAGCTTGTTCCTCATGTGTTAGAATTTGTGAAATCGCTGGCCGATGGTGTTCGCAGCGCCCGCAAGGCGCCAGCCGCTGACTGATAGGCCCGGTCTTTCTGTAAAGCCGGGTCCATAGGAGACGCCCATGAACTGGATTAACAATGTCGTCCGACCAAAGATCCAGAACGTATTCAAGAAGCGCGATACGCCGGACAACCTTTGGCGCAAGTGCGGTTCCTGCGGCGAGATGGTCTTTCATCGAGACCTCGTGGCGGCATTCAATGTCTGCCCCAATTGCGATCACCACATTAAGTTGGAGACCGATGAACGTCTGAGGCTTTTGTTCGACCGCGGCGAATATGAAACCATTGCAGCGCCGACCGTACCCTCTGATCCGCTGAAGTTTCGCGATCAGAAAAAGTATACCGACCGCCTGAAAGACGCTCGCGGCAAGACCGGCAAGGAAGATGCCGTAACCGGTGCCGTCGGTCGTCTTGACGGTGCTGAAGTCGTCGTCGCCGTTCAGGACTTTGCCTTTTTGGGCGGCTCGCTCGGTATGGGCGCGGGCGAAGCGATCATCAAAGCCATTGAAGTTGCCCTCGACAAAAAATGTGCCTTCATCATGGTCGCTGCCTCCGGGGGTGCACGGATGCAGGAAGGCATTCTGTCGCTCATGCAGATGTCACGGGTGACTGTCGGTGTGCAGCGCCTGCGCGATGCCGGGCTGCCTTTCCTGGTGGTTCTCACAGACCCCACGACAGGCGGTGTGATGGCGTCTTACGCCATGCTGGGCGACGTGCATATTGCAGAACCCAAAGCGCTCTTGGGCTTCTCGGGCCCGCGCGTAATTGAGCAGACCATTCGCGAGAAGCTTCCCGAAGGATTCCAGCGTTCGGAATATCTGCTGGAGCATGGCATGGTCGATATGGTGGTCCACCGCCACAAGCTGAAAGAAACGCTGGGACGCCTGGTCCGCCTCATGATGCATCAGCCGAAAGCACCCCATTCCGACTATCAGCTGCCTGCGGCGCCCACCCCACCGCAAGCGGCTGAGTAGCGATAGGTCCATGAGCACAAAGAGCGCCCCTCTCAAGAGTGATGATCTTCTTGAGAGGCTGATGGGCCTTCATCCAAAGCTGATTGATCTGACGCTCGAGCGGACGACACGTCTGCTCGCGGCGCTCGGCCATCCGGAAAAGCAGCTCCCTCCCATCTTTCATATCGCTGGCACGAACGGCAAAGGCTCCACGTCCGCTTTTCTGCAATCAATGATGGAGGCGGCGGGTCTCAGCGTGCATCGCTATACCTCGCCGCATCTGGTGAGCTTCCATGAACGCATTGTGCTTGGCGGCAAAAACATCTCTGAAGAGGCCCTCGCGGACATATTGGAAGAATGCGAGCGGGTGAATGACGGTGCCAACATCACCTATTTCGAAATCACCACGGTTGCAGCACTTCTTGCCTTTTCCCGCACCCCCGCTGACGCCCTCATCCTCGAGGTGGGTATGGGTGGGCGCTATGACGCGACGAATGTATTCGAAAACCCGGCGATCACGCTCATCACCCATATTGGGTACGATCATCAACATTTCCTCGGCGAAACCTTACACGAGATCGCTGGTGAGAAAGCCGGCATTCTGAAGCGGGATGTGCCCGCAATCATCGCGCCGCAGGCCGACGAGGCGTTCGATCGCATCGAACGGGAAGCAGCAGTCGTGGGCGCACCGCTCTTCGTGGGCGGGCAGGACTGGACGGCTTACGAAGAACAGGGTCGCCTGGTCTATCAGGATACGGATGGGCTTTTGGACCTCCCGCTTCCCGGCCTCACGGGCGCGCATCAAATCGAAAATGCCAGCATGGCAATTGCCGCTCTCAGGCAGGCGCCCGGCTTCTCCATCGACGAAGCGGCTATTGCTGAAGGTTTGGCCTCCGTCTCCTGGCCGGCGCGGATGCAGCGGTTGAAGCAAGGACCCTTAGTAACCGCCGCTGGCGAGGGCGCAGAAGTCTGGCTCGACGGCTGTCACAACCCGTCAGGTGGGCGGGTCGCAGCCGCCACCATGGCCGATCTCGATGACAAGCTTCCCCGCTCCCTCTATCTCATCTGCGCCATGCAAAACACCAAAGACGCGAGTGCCTTCTTCGCGAACTTTGGCGGATTGGCGCGGCAGGCCTTCACTGTTACGGCTCCCGGCGCAGACGCGGCCATTCCTGCGTCAGAGCTGGCCGACATGGCGCAAGCAGGCGGGCTCGAAGCACAGCCCATGGACAGCCTCGAGGCCGCCATCGGGCGGGCGGTAGGACATGCGGATGCGGAAACTGGCGAGCCGCCACGCATTCTCATTTGCGGCACGCTCTATCTTGCGGGTCATGTGTTGAAGGAACACAGTTAGCCGCGCGCCTCTCCAGAACGAAAAAACCGGCTCCGCGAACGGCACCGGTTTCAATCTTGAGAGATCAAAGGTGGGCTTTATTCGTTTTCGCGTTTCCGGACGGAAAACCGCCAAGTCTGATTTGGCCACTTTTCCTGAAAACGCTTTTAGATCTCGCTTTCAATCCATTCTTTGATCTTGCCCTTTGGCAGGGCGCCCACCTTGGTGGCAGCGACCTGACCATCTTTAAAGATCATCAGAGTTGGGATGCCCCGAACGCCGTACTTCGTCGGTACGTTAGGGTTCTCATCAATGTTGAGTTTAGCGATCGTGAGCTTATCGCCGAGGTCGCCGGCAATCTCTTCCAGAGCCGGGCTGATTTGCTTACACGGACCGCACCATTCTGCCCAGAAGTCGACCAGCACAGGTTGGCTGGCGTCGATCACATCTGCTTCAAAGCTGTCATCGGTTACTTTTGATGTAGCCATGAGTTACGCCTTTCATTTTCTCCAGCTTGAACGCCGGTTGGTGATGATGGGGGCCAAGGACAGTCCTCGAGCCCAAAATGTCGTTCGGACGAATCTAGGTAGCCCCCCTTGCAGGGTCAAGGCATGGTCACGCTCGCGTGAAACTAAAGCGCTTTTGCCAGCATTTCCGCGGGTATTTCCATCAGATTTGGCCCATCGGTCCACAAAAGGGCGGCACGAATCGGGCGATCTGGATAGAGCTTGGCAAGAAGGGCCGCATAGCCCGCCATCTGCGCAATATAGGCCGGGCTTGCCTCTTCGATCCGTGCTGGCGGCGGTCGGTTGGTCTTGTAGTCGATGATGAGAACCTGCTGCGCGCTGACCAGCAGGCGGTCGATCTGCCCGCTCAGGAAAAGACGTTCTCCCTGGCGTTCAATTTCCCCGACAAGGGACACTTCCGCACGGCTCCCTGGTCCGAAGAGCGGCGCAAATTGCCGTGCCGACAATACACGCTCAACCGCCTCTGCAATCTCTGCCTGATCGTTTGGCGACAGCGCTAAGCCCTCATTCGCCAAGAAGCGTTTCGCCGCGGCTCCGCGTGTCTCTTCGGCCAGGTCCGGCAGAGTCTCCAAAAGGCGGTGGATGAGACGCCCTCGTTTAAACCGATCGGCGCCGCCCTTGCTCAAGGGCGAGGCAACCGATGGTTCGGCTGCCTCTTCCACAAGTTTGGAGGGTGCCAAGGGTTTGGGGGGCACAGGTTCCGGAGCGGGCGCCTCTGTCGCCCATTCAGGCAGACCTGCGTCGACATGCTCAATGGCCGCGATTGATATCGGCTCAATCACCCGTTTCTGTTCGCCTTCCATGCGCCGAACCGGTTCGCCATCCCAGGCCAGCACTTCATCCATATCCGCGGCGAGTCCGTTTTCTATCAGCCTGTACCAGCAATCAGGACTTGGCTCGCGGACCCCTTCATAGCCGCAAACATAGAGACGGTCTTTTGCGCGAGTCATCGCCACATAAAGAAGACGTCGGTATTCGTTCATGGCCTCATTGCGGAGATGGTCTCGCGCCGCGCCTGTGACAGGATCGTCGTTTGCTTTGCGTCCAGGGAAGAGCAACAGATCGTCATCGTCTGCCGCAACTGGGATGAGCCTCGGGTCGTGCTGCCCCCCTGGCACGGAACAAGTGTCCGGTAGAAAAACGATGGGGGCCTCCAGCCCTTTCGCACCATGGACCGTCATGATGCGGACCTCATCCCGGCCCTCAGCCATCTCACGTTTTACTTCCGCTTCGCCGGCCTCCACCCAATGGAGAAAGCTTTGAAGAGACGGTGTGTGGGTGCGCTCATACCCAAGCGCCAGCGATAAGAACTCGTCGACCGGATCATCGACGTCCGCACCAAGGCGCGCGCGCAGCTTGAGACGCCCTCTATCCGCGATCAGAAGTTGTGCGAAGAATTCGTAGGGGCGCATCTGTTCCGCCCGTCTACGCCAGGATGACAAGAGTTCGTATGCTGCGTGAAAAGCCGAACGCTCGTTACGGCGTGCATTCAGCTCCTGCCATAGCGAGCCGTCCCGATGATGCGCCAAATCAAAAAGCGCTTCCTCATCAATGTCGATGAGCGGGCTTTTCAACACGGTCGCAAGGGTCAGGTCATCTTCCGGCAACAGAGCAAAGGCCGCAGACGCCATCAAGTCCATCACGGCAATCTGATCCGTGAGCACCATTCTGTCGGTGCCCGCGACAGGCACATCCCGTTTCTTGAGTGCCCGGATAACCTCCTCCACAAATAGGTTTCGCCGTCGCACCAGGATCAGGATGTCGCCCGCTTTGATTGGACGTCCCTCACCTTGAAGCACTTCCTTCGACGCGAGCCAATGCGCGATGGTCGACGCGACCCGCTCGGCCAAGCGCGCTTCCGGGCTTTGTGAGTTTGGATAATCAAGTGGCGCATCCCAGGGGAGTGCCTCTTCTTCCTCGTCAGGCGCGCAGGTGGGCCAGATCTCGACCAAACCTGCATCCAGGTCACGAAATGGGAAATGCGTTGGAGGTTCCGCGTCTGCATTGAGTCCGGTGGCTGTGGCTTCCGTTGCAAAGACCTGATCAACTGCGCTCAGAACTTCACGCGTGGAGCGGAACGACAGAAGCAGATCGACCGGGTTCCATGTCTTGCCAGCCCCTTCTACCTTGGCGGCGAAGTGGGTCCTCATCTCAGCAAACTTGGCAGGGTCGGCACCCTGGAACGAAAAGATGGATTGCTTTTCGTCGCCCACAGCAAAAATGGTTCGCGTGAGGTCGCGCGCGCCCTCACCTGACAGGAATTCTTCAGCCAATGCCTGAATGACCTGCCATTGGTGGGGACTGGTGTCCTGCGCTTCATCAACCAGAATATGATCAAGGCCGCCGTCCAGCTTGTAAAGCACCCAGGCGGCCGCCGAGGAGCGGTTTAGTAAGTCACGGCTCTTGAGGATCAGGTCCTCATAGTCCAGCACGGCCCATTGTGACTTCAGCCCGTCAAAACGTTCCAGGAGTGCTGCCGCGAGTATGTAGAGCGCATGGGTTGACGTCACTAACCTGGCGGCACGTCGTCTTTCTTCAAGCTCAACAACACGCGCCTGTTCCCGCTCTAGCAGGTTCAGCAGGTGCGGGTGTGCTTCGTGGACTTTTTTTGTGATGATGCTCGGTGTGAGCTTCTTAGGGTCGCCATCCTGCTTGAGATATGCCGTCTTGTAGACATCCAACACATCAAGGTCTGTTGGCGCCTCCAGAAACGTCGCAATCGCGTCCGCCGTTTTTATGTCCGTTTTATTGCCGTCCAGAAGCAAGGGCAGTGCGTCTTTCAGCTCACTGAGCGGTGCCGCATCGAGGGCCGCCCCCACCACCGACTCTTCTGTATCAGCTGGGGACAAACCCACCAACGAAGCGACCCGATGTAACACGCCTTCAACACCGCCGGCGCGCGCAATAGTCTCGGTCAGGCGCGCGCGCTTGCCGACGACCTCGCGGAACAGATCGTCAAACCCAAACTCGCCGACCAAAGATGTGACTGTTTCGAATGCTCGTGATAGATCCGTGTCTGCACCCGCCTGTTCTTGGTCTCCGATCTCGATCAGGATTTCGTCGCGGGCTTCGGCCATCAATTCGGCAGCCGTACGCTCATCCAAAATTTCAAAGTGCGGCGGGACGCCCGCTTCCAGCGGAAACCGCCCCAGCAAACGCTCGCAGAAGGCATGAATGGTCTGAATCTTCAGCCCGCCGGGTGTCTCAATGGCTCGCGCAAACAAAAGTCGGGCGCTCAAGATTTTTGCCGCGTCCGGCGCAACCCCTTCTAAATCCTCCAATTTTTTTCCGAGGGTCGCTTCATCCATCACCGCCCACTCACCCAGACGGGTGTAAAGACGGCTTGCCATTTCCGATGCTGCAGCCTTGGTAAAAGTCAGGCAGAGAATGCGCTCCGGATTTGTACCCGACAGGAGCAAACGGATCACCCGATTGATGAGCACATGGGTCTTGCCCGATCCCGCATTGGCGGACACCCACACCGAGGCTTCGGGGTCGGCGGCAGCGGCTTGCCGGCGCGTCGTATCATCGACGGTGAGTGCACCAGCACTTGCCATCAGACCACGCCCCCACTTTGGGCGGCGGTCCACTCCCGCACGCGCGCAAGATGATCATAGTCGCTCCAGAGCGCCTGAAACTGCACGCGCGGGCGGGACAGGAACGGAACATCTTCGTTTTCATAGTGCTGGAGGAGAGCAACAAGTCCGGCCAGCACATCCGCCGCATTGGCACTGCCATCGTCGGACACTTTCCTTTCGGCAGCGCCTGGATCGCCGCCGGACAGATGCAGATAGCTCAAGTCTGACACAGCGCGCGCGCCAAGGGGCTTTCCGTCGTCCGTCGCAAAACCACCTGCCGCTGCGATGGCGGCTTCAAGCGGCAATTGAGGACTGAGGCCTGCTTCCACCTGTTTCTTCGAGGGCGGGTTTCCGGTCTTGTAATCGTAGATGGCGAACGACCCATCCTGGCGTTCATCGATACGATCCGCCCGCGCCGATAGCGTCATGGATCGCCCGAAACCCTCAAGGGCAAGCTCGCCTTTTATTTCCGCATGCGTGCGGACGACCTCGTTTCGCAGATCACTCTCCCAGCTCGCGATCCAACGTGCCACGTCTTCATATCGTGGCCACCAGAAAGCGGTGACGCCCGGACGGTTCGGTGCGTTTTCGAAAGCAAGTCGTCCCATCTCCAGAAACGCGGTTTCGACGTCAGGAGGTAATCGTTCGGGGAACTTCCGCGCAAAGTTCTCAAGGGCCTGATGGAGGAGCGTGCCCCGCTCCAATGCACCTGCATCTGCATCCAGTGGGTCGAGAGGTTTCAGTCTCAACACCTTCCTTGCATAGATCGCATAAGGATCACGGATCAGTGTCTCGACTTCGGTCGCGGAATACCTATTGGGCCTCGCAGCTAGCGGCGGCTTGGGGTGCGGCGCCGGCGTCGGCACCACCTCCTCTGGCGCATCCAACTTCTCGGCGATATCCAGATAGGTTGCATCGGGTGTCAGCCCCTCCACCTGACCTGCCCCTTTCAAGAGACTGTCCACACGGAGCAACCACCGCGATGCCACAGTGGGCGCGCCGTCGACCTTCAAGGATCGGGTGATGATCACATCTGTCCCACATGCCGCTTGCACAAAATCATGAGCCGACAGACCGATACGCCGTTCCGGCGGCTCCAGCCCAAGTTCTTCGCGCATAGGACGGCTGAGCCAGGCATCAATCGGCGCCGCGGTCGGCCAGCTCTCTTCATTCAAACCACCAAGGATGACGCGATCAGCGCTTAACAGCCTCGCCTCAAGTGGGCCTAAGATGGCCAGTCTCGGATGCTGACCGAAGCGGGGCCGCACCATACGTCCGGCACTCAAGGTCTCAAGCAAGCGCAGATAAGCCAGCGGTTCCATGTCGACCAGGCTTTCCGCTGACGCCAAGAGGGTTTCCATGAAAAGTGCGGTCGCCTCTCCAGCGTCGCCCCGATAGAGCCGGTCAGCACCTTTGGTATCTTCGCTGGTTGCCAATGCCTCCGCCGACCTCAGATGAGCTTCGGCAATTCGGGCGAGCGGCAGTTGGTGTTCGTCATAGAGCTCCAGGAACGGTGTGAGGGCCGCATCCAAGCGATCGACGAGATCGGTCAGCCGCTCTTTCTGGTCTGGTTCCAGATCTGTCTGGGCCAGTACGTCACGAAGGCCGCCAATGTCTTGCCCGGGCCGGGGACCGCGCAACAGCAAACGCTCCAGTTCTCTCGTCCGCCCGGCGCACTCCTGAGGGCTGAGGCTCAAGGCCGTCAGCGGGTGTTTCAATACGTCCAGAAGGGACACGGGCGCCAGACCTTCTGATGCGGTGACGGCCAACAAGCGGAGTAACCCGAACGGCACCGTCCCCCCAAGGGGTGTCCCGGCGCTGTCATCGATGGGAATCTGCCAGCGCCCAAGTTCCTGCGCGACACGGCGCGCCAATGAGCGGTCAGGTGTCACCAGCACACCGGTTCGCGACGGCTCCTCCAACACTTCGCGCAAAGCACAGGCTATCGCTGCCGCCTCTTCTCTTGGTGTGGGCGCTTCTATGAGTGTCAGACCCTTTGTCGCCGCAGCCACGTCGAATGACTGCGCGTCAGCCCCGCTCCAGGCATCTGTGGTCTCTGCAGGACGCAGGGCTTCGGACAGAAATGCCGTCCGCTCTGTTGCGACTGTTGAGGGGCTTGCATGCGGCCAGGCCGCAACCTGGTCCCGGCCGACTCCAATGCTTGCCAGCAACTGCTTCATGCCATATTGCGGATGAGACGGCCCCACGGCGTGCCATCCGCGCGCCTCAAGCGTCTGATCGAGGCCGGGCAAGATCAATGCACCTTTCGGCAGAGAGGCAACGGTTTTGAGGAGCTCTGCTGTGGCAGGAATAGAGCCGGTTGACCCGGCCGCGATCACCGGATGCGCCGGTGGTTTTGATGCCCAGGCTTCAGCCTCGGCGCGAATGGCGAGGTTCCGCCTTTTGGCCGGATCAATCAGCCCGCGCTCGGCAAGTTCGCGCGGCCAATAGTCGAGCGCGATCTCCAGAAAAGAAAGTGTGTGCTGCCAGTGTTCGGCGAACCGGTCCGGCACCAGGTCCCGCACTTTCGAGAGATCAATCCCTTCGGTCTCGGCACTGTCAATCAGATGGGCCAGCTCCGCGGCAAGGGCCGTTGCCTGCCCGGCATTCTTTGGTCCAAAAGGGCTCCCGCGTCCCCATGCAAGCACCAAACGTGCGAGACGCAATTGCCTGTCCATGCCATCAACCGCGGGCGGCAGGTCAAGTCCACCTGTTAAACCTTCGGCGGGGTCGCCCGTGAGCAGCAGTTCATCTTCGTCCACATCGCCCAAGGGGCGGATGTGAGGGAGCAAGATGGGTTTGCCGTCGCCAGCGCGCAGAAACGCTTCGGTGAGCGATCGCACTGCCCGGCGGGTCGGCAGCAGGATTGTGAGACTGGCCAGTTCTTCGGACTCTTCAGAGAGGGCCCCATCAAGTGTCGGGTCAGCGACCAGCGCCCGCGCCAAAGCGTCCAGAAAGGGAACGCCGGGCGGGATCGTGAACAGCGTTGGCAAAGAATCGTGGGCCATAGACCCAGTCTACCTGGGCAGGCGTCACAGGTCGCGCAGGAAGCGCTCCGCGTCTGCGAGATCTTCCGGCGTGCCCACATGCATCCAGGTCGCCTCCATCCGCAAGCCAAAAAGGCGGCCACACTCCATCGCTTTGTCCCAGATGAGATTGGTGGAAAAAGGCCCGTCAGGTCCCTCATCAAACAGCGTCGGATTGACAATCTGAACGCCCGCAAACATGAAAGGGGCGACCGTCTGTTCTTCCCGGCGTACCAGGCGTCCATCGGGCTCCATGGTGAAGTCACCCCGGCGCACCTCGCCAATGGTGTTAGTCGCACTCGCAATCATCAAAAGTGCGTCCATTTCGTCGGGGTTCCAGGCATCCATCATGCGCGTGAGCGTCGGTCGACGACCTTCAATCCACACGCTGTCCGAATTGAACGTGATGATGGGATCGTCACCCAGCAATGGCCGTGCTTTCTTGACGCCCCCACCTGTATCTAGAAGCTCCTGGCGTTCATCAGAGATGACGATCCGCGGTGCCGCGATTTTTGTTAGATGCGCCTCAAGCAGGTCGGCATGGGCATGGAGGTTGACGACCACTTCTTCAATGCCTGCCGCTGCCAATCGTGCCAGCGCGTGGTCTATCAAGGGTTTGCCCACGAAAGAAACCAACGGCTTTGGTTTGTCGTCGGTAAGAGGGGCCATGCGGGTGCCGCGTCCCGCACCCATAATCATTGCGCGTTTAATCTGGGTCATGCGCTTATACCGGCTATCTGCCCAGGGTCAGGGGCGCCTTCCAGGAAATGCCGTTCAACGAAGTCCGATAAGTCTGCCAAGAGTGGGTGTGCCAGGTTGCGGCGCAGATAATCCTGCGTCCGGGCCATATGGGCCATGTAGTGGGGCTTGTTGTCGCGCTTCAAAAGCCTGGGCCAGAGACCCATGAGGCGAAGCGCGCGCTCAGCCCCTAGGACCGCATAGGCCGTTTCAAACTCTTCAACATCGAAACTCGAATCCAGGCCCTTCATGGCGGCGATGTAATAGCGGCGCATCGCCTCCTCACGTTCGATCGGCACATCGCGCCGCGCGTCCTGCAGGAAGGAGACAGGGTCATAGGCCCGCGAACCGATGAGCGCGTCCTGATAATCAATCAGACCGACACGTTGCAGGCCCTCTCTGTCTGATTGCCACAGAATATTTGGCGAATGAAAGTCTCTCAGAAAGAGCGTACGTGGACCCGCCTCAACACATGGCCAGAGTTGTGTCAGAAGTGCCTCATATTCGTGCCGCAGGTCTTTTTCTGCCTCTCTGCCCACAACGACGGGCAGATACCAATCAAGTGGCAGGGCGGTCTCGTTGCGGTAGATGCCGTCGTCGAATGCGGGCACCTGGTGGACACTGCCATCTCCAACCGGCAAAGCCTCCGGTGCCCCGGCTGCCTGCAAGGCAACCAGCACGTCAATGCACGCTTTGTACATGTCGTCGAGCGCTTCGCCGCCCGGTCCTTCACCCTTATCGATTAGCCCACCAAAGTCGTGCGAACCGATGTCTTCGAGCAGCAGAAAGCCATGTGTGAGATCGCTGGCGATCATGTCCGGCACGCGCAGCCCAAGGCTATTCAGGTAGGTGCCGACGGCCACGAAGGGTCGGACATCTTCCGCCAGATGGGCCAGTTTTGAATAGGCGGCATGTCCGCCTTCCACCGGCGCGTCGGGCCCTGCCGGCCAGTCCATCAGCACGCCCTTCACGCCATTCAGGTCCAGGCGCTCATAGCGACGTATGGAGGCGTCGCCTTGCAGGTATGTGCGTGTTGCGCTTCCCCAGCCCGCGCGCTGCAGGAAAGCCTCTAACAGTTCTTCTCGTTCGCTCACGCTCACCCCGGCACTGGCCTTCTGTTGCGCATTATAAGAGGCCGATGATGGCCGACATGCGGTTAACGCGGTCTTCCCATGAGTGCCCACGCCCCGTCAAGCGTGCCACCCGGCCCTCTCCCACCTCTTTCAGTTCGATGTCCAGACGCTCCCGCGGCAGCTCATCCGCCATGCGGTCAGGCCATTCGATGAGGAGCAGCCCCTGCTCCAAGGCGTCTTCCAGACCCAGCTCAATCAGTTCATCCGGGTCTGACAGGCGATAGAGGTCTGCATGCCAGATCGGCAGACCATCTGCCTCATAGGTTTGCACCAGGGTGAATGTTGGGCTGGGCACGTCTTCCTGTTTGCCCACCCTAGCCAGGAGCGCCTGGATCAGGGCGCGCGCCAGGCTGGTTTTGCCGGCACCCAGATCGCCCCAGAGCGCGATCACGTCTTGCGGCACAACCACACGACTCAATGCCGTTCCCAGCTTCTCCGTCGCTGAGGCATCCGCCAGAGCGATTTCGTACGAAGTGTCCTTGTCGGAGGATTTGGGAGGGGTGATCGAACTCATGAGGGCCCTTTTACGCGCTGAATGTGTTCCGCTTCAAGCATTCGCTTGCCACGGCGCCCTTTGCGTTTTGTCTTACTTTTGCCCCGGAATCCTTGCGTCTCACTGCCTCATCGCGCACATTTCTCTTGAACTGAAACGGCTGTGGCGGCACATTCAGAACAATAAAAATGACGCAGGCGTCATTTTCGGAAGAAAATGGGAGGAACATCGCACATGTCAGACGGGGTGATTATTGTCGGGGCCGGGCATGCCGCAGGACAAGCGGTCGCCAGCCTTCGGTCTGAAGGTTATGAGGGCCCGATCACCGTGATTGGCGATGAGCCCTATGTGCCCTACCAGCGCCCCCCTCTCTCGAAAAAGTTCCTCGCCGGCGAGATCGACATCGACCGGGTCTATTTCAAGCCGCCGGACTTCTACGAAAAGTCAGACGCCGAAATGGTTCTTGGGCGAAAGGTTGTTGAAATAGAGCGGCCAAAGAAACTGGTGCATTTGGACGATGGTTCCACGCGAGGGTACGACAAGCTCATTCTGGCGACCGGCAGCCGGGTGCGCGAACTCAACATTCCAGGGTTTGATCTGGACGGTGTGTTTTACCTGCGCACCATTGAAGACGTCGAAGCGATCCAAGCGAAGTTCAACGAAGGCGGCAAGATGGTCGTTGTCGGAGGTGGCTATATCGGTCTGGAAGTTGCCGCCGTTGCGGCGCAGCGGGGGATTGATGTCACCGTGTTGGAAATGGCGCCCCGCGTTCTGGCGCGTGTGGTCGATCCCATTCTCTCCAAATTCTATACCAAGGCTCATACAGAAGCCGGTGTGAAGATCGAGACAGGGGTCACGGTCTCAGGCTTTGAAGGATCGAACGGCAAGATTGAAAAAATTGACTGCGGGGATGGCAAGACGTTTGACGCAGATTTCGTGATCGTCGGTGTGGGCATCATTCCGAATGTCGAACTCGCCGACGAAGCCGGCCTCAAGGTCGAGAACGGCATCGCCGTTGACGAATGCTGCCGGACAGAAGACCCAGATATTTATGCGATCGGTGACTGCACCAATCATCCCAACCCCATTCTGGGTCAACGATTGCGGCTTGAGTCGGTGCACAACGCGCTGGAACAGGGAAAGACGGCAGCCGCCTCAATCTGCGGGAAAGACAAGCCCTATGCCCAGGTTCCCTGGTTCTGGTCAGACCAATATGACCTCAAACTTCAGATCGTCGGCTTATCGGCCGGCTATGACGAAGTCGTTGTCCGAGGTGATCCGGAGAATGAGCGGTCGTTTGCTGTTTTCTATCTAAAAGACGGGGTGATGATTGCGTCTGATGCCGTAAACCGGGCGCCCGAACATATGATGTCGCGCCGACTGATTGCCGCGAAAGCGAAAATCCCGGCTGAGAAACTCGCCGATGAAAGCATCAACATGAAAGACATGGCGGGCTGACGGGCGTTTCCTGGATGCAGTGTCTGACGTGAACCTAGAGTGTTTTCACAACGTCCCGGCAGATCAGTTGCAAGCCTGTGAGCGAAGCTGAATTTCTCCCCGTCGCGGAGGAGAAATGGGCGACAACGCCTACCACCAAGCCTCTGCCCCCTGGCGTATTCCCTGAACATCCATCGAACTGTGTCCAGTTGTTCTGATTGCAATTGCGGCGATATCCCTGATCACGAACCTCTGCATCGGTCCAATAATCGTCCTCTGGTACCCAATCGGTTGTCAGGACTGTCTTTGTTGTTTCAGGCGACCAGCGGAGCTCACGCCCCACGATCTCAATACCTTTCACCCGGGTTTTGTTGCGGTTCATACAAAGGCGCACCAACGTAATAAATTGGTTGCGCTCCAGGGAGACTGTGAGCCTGCCGCGCCAATTGCCCATGCTCCCGTCTCTGCACTCGTCAATCTTCTGATCCTTTACCGTGCGATTGACGGGATCGATCGCCATGAAAATTCCGGAAAGTCCGCAGGGACGGTCGTTTTGTTCTGACAGTGAGAAGCCTGCCAACCCTTCCTGCTGGGGTGCAGGACGCTGCCTGATGGTCCGCACTATGTCGCCTTTGCTCCCGATCACTTTCAAAGTGCGCTCGTTGCCCGTGAATGTGAAACTCACATCGGCAGACGCGCCAACTACGCTGAACAGGAATCCCGCGAAGGCGATCGTACCTATGGTCAGTAATCTGATCATGACCCACTCCCCATCTCGTTTCGCCCAACAAGAGTAGCGGATCAACTTTCTACGGCAACCTCGAAATCTCCGATCCTCGAGATTGCACAAAAAAAGGGCGGCTCACCTGAACCGCCCCTCCTCATCCTATTTTCGCCCGCTTAGTCAGCAGCTGACGCCAAGCGAGGTCCAGCTTTGAAATCATGGTTCATGAGTGGCAAAGAGCGCACCCGCTGACCCGTGAGGGTGAAGATCGCATTTGCGACCGCCGGAGCGATACAGGGTGTGCCCGGCTCGCCCAATCCACCAAACGGCGCATCTGACTCCAGGAAGTGGACCTCCATTTCAGGGCTTTGCGCCAAGCGCACCGCGTCATAGTCCGGGAAGTTTGACTGCACCACAGCGCCATCTTCAATGGTGATGTCGCCGTAGAGCGCCGCTGTCAGACCATAGATGATACCGCTCTCGATCTGAGCGATGGCACCGTCCGGGTTGACCACTGGCCCGCAATCGACAGCACTGGTCACCTTGTGGACCTTCGCGTCACCTGAATCATCGATAGAGACTTCAACGACCTGGGCAACGATTGTGTCAAAGCTTTGCTGCAGAGCCACACCGCGGGCACGCCCCGCAGGGAGCGGTGATCCCCACCCAGATGCTTCAGCTGCCTTTGCAAGCACCGCTTTATGGCGTGGCTTGTCGTCGATCATCGACATCCGGAATTCAAGCGGGTCTTTTCCGGCAGCGTTCGCCAGCTCATCCACGAAGCTCTCATTGAAGAATGAGTGCTGCGTATGCGCCACTGACCGCCAAGCGCCGTAGGGCACATGAACCGGGCTTTCCACGTAGCGGATGGACTGGTTCGCGACAGCATAGGGAATGTGGCTTGCTTCCGCCGGCTCATCCTTACGGACATAGCGGTTCACCCACGCGGTTGGCTGACCCGTGTCATCAAGTGTCGCTGACATGTGGGCGGCAACTGCTGGACGGTAATAGTCGTGTTGCACGTCTTCTTCGCGCGACCACACAAGCTTCACCGGCCCTTCAACCTGCATGGCAATCTTCGTCGCCTGGTGGACATGGTTCGAAGATGCAGGTCCGCGCCGACCAAAGCCACCACCCAGCATCTGGTTGTTGACATGCACATTCTCCGGAGCTGCGCCAGACACTTCGGCCACAACGTTCCGGGTCCCAAGGCCATCCTGAGTGCCGACCCAGACTTCCACCTTGTCGCCTTTGACTTCAACGGTGCAGTTCATCGGTTCCATACATGTATGCGCAAGGAAAGGCACTTCGTATCGCGCCTCGATCACATCACCGCCTTCAGCAAGAGCAGCGACGGCATCGCCGATCTCCACATCTTCTTCCGACTCAGCGTTTTCGAGATTGTCATGGAAGGCCGCGAAGATGGATTCACTCGAAACTGATCCATTGCCACCATCATCAAACTCGACTTCAACAAGATCCAGAGCCTTTTTGGCGCGCCAATAATTGTCGGCGACCACCGCGACTCCGTCACCTGTCGATACAACAGCAGTTACGCCACGTTGGCTAAGCGCCGCTGAGCCATCAAAGCTCTTGACCGACCCGCCAAACACTGGGGCCTGTCGAATTGCGGCGACCTGCAAGCCGGGGACCTGCACGTCGACGCCATATTGCGCCGAGCCATCCACCTTAGACGGAATGTCGTAGCGCGGTTTCGACGTGCCAATAATGGTGAAGTCACTGCGATCCTTCAGGGTCGGATTTCCTGGCGGATCGTACTGCGCTGCGGCCGCGGCGAGTTCGCCAAAGGTCGCGCTCTTGCCCGACGCATCGTGGTGCACGTGGCTCAACCGTGCCGTCAATTCGCTCTCGGGCAGATTCCACTTTTCAGCGGCGGCACGAATGAGCATTTCCTTCGCTGCGGCACCGGCCACCCGCATGCCGTGTTGACCGGTGAAGCGCACGGCGGTCGATCCACCTGTGATCTGACCGACCATCATTTCAGCGATCTTGAAGAAACTTGCATCGACCACCCCAATGAGCGCCGACGGGATTGGAGTCTCCCCGAGAATGAAGCCTTTTCCGAGCGGCCCATTTGCCCAGATGTCGTCAGCTGGTGCCTGGACCATCTGAACAAGGTCCCAATCGGCTTCCATTTCTTCTGCCGCCATCATGGGCATGGAGGTATGCACGCCTTGGCCCATTTCGGAGTGCGGTACATAGACGGTGACTTTGTTGTCGGGATCAATCTTCAACCATGTCGTGGTGAAGTGTTCGCCCTCGCCCGCCGCGAATGCCTGAGCGCGCTCTGGACGCGAAGAGCCGAGTGTTGCATAGCCAAGCAGCATGCCGCCGCCAACTACAGTGCCGCCAATAAGAAGCTGTCGTCTTGTCGGTTTCATCTCTGTCCCCTCTCTTATGCGGTTGCCAGCGAACGGATCGCGGCCCGGATGCGCGGATAGGTGCCGCATCGACAAATATTGGTGATGGCCGCGTCGATCTCGTCGTCAGACGGGTTCGGATTGGTTGAGAGAAGCGATGAGACTGCCATCAGCATGCCGGACTGGCAGTAGCCGCACTGAGGCACCTGATGATCGATCCAGGCCTGTTGCAGCGCGGTGAGGTCTGGTCCCTCTCCGTTCAAGCCTTCGATGGTTGTAATCTCGGCCCCGGCTACAGCCCCTATGGGAATGATACAAGTCCGCATGGCCGCACCATTTACCTGCACGGTGCAGGCCCCGCAGGCGGCGACACCACAGCCAAATTTCGTGCCGGTCATGCCCAGCTCATCCCGTAGGACCCACAAAAGCGGCATGTCCGGTTCGACATCGAGCTCGTGGCTCTTGCCGTTGATGGTGACAGAAATAGTCATGTCTCTCTCCCTTTGCGCAAATGATCCGTGTGGTCCTACGGATCCGCCTTAGACCTGTGAGCATCTGCCTCTCAAGCGGCGGCGGGCTTGCGATACCGAAACAAATTGAACGTGGAATTCTAAACTTAAGAATATGAGTGAAAGCGGGCGATTAACAAGCCCATTCGCAAATATTTAACACTTAAAATGAGTGATCATTCAGTGATCAAGGATCATTTCCGGCTGTTTTTGGCCGTTTTTGTTCTGAGCATCGGTCAAAATGGGCAAATGGCAGGTCACCTGAGTGCCCACGGACGGCGCCGATTCCAGGCTCACCCACCCACCATGGAGTTCGACAAAACTTTTTACGAGCGAGAGCCCTAGCCCGGCGCCGCGGCGCCTATCGGCACCGCCACGGGCTTCAAAGCGGTCAAACACCGTCGCCTGATGTTCCGGCTTGATGCCGTCACCCGTGTCCGAGACAAAGAGTGTCAGTTCATTTGTGCCGCGCTCTGCCCCAATGGTGATTGCATCGCCTGGCTGCGTGAACGCAATCGCATTGGATATCAGGTTAAACATGATCTGGCGTATGCGTTTATTGTCTGCCCGGAAGACACCAATGTCGGGGGGGCAATCGGTCAGAAGCGACACACGCGCCTTTTGCGCCCTTTGCTGCGCGAAGGCCTCCGCGCTGGAAATGACTTCCGCTATCGACACATCCGACAGATCGAGCGTCATAGCGCCTGCCTCGATCGTTGAGAGATCGAGGATATCGTTCACCGTTGTCAGAAGCTCGTGAGATGAGTCCAGGATGCCAGACGTATATTCATGCTGCTTCGGCAGTAATTCGCCAAACATCTCTGTTTCAAGTATCTCGCCAAACCCAATGATATTCGTTAGCGGTGTCCGAAGTTGATAGGAGACATGGCTGATAAATTCAGACTTCAATCTGTCCGCCGTTTCCAGCGCTTCATTGCGTTCGCGAAGGGCGCGCTCAATCCTTGAGGCATCGGTTACGTCGACAAAGGTCACAAGCGTCGCGCCGTCAGGTAGCGGAACCGTAGCGCAGTCGACGATGGTCCCGTCTGCCCGCTCCATGCGGTGCGAGAGCTGACGCCGCCCCTCAACAGAGGTGAGACTCGATTTCAGATCGTCCCAAATGGTTCCGTCATCGTAGAGGTCTTTGCAGGCATCCACGATGTCACCAATATGCGGCTCCTTTGCCAGCTGATCGTCTGTAAAGCGCCAGATCTGCGCGTAAACCGGGTTGTGGAGTTTCAATCGGCCGTCCGAGCCAAACACCGCCACGCCCTCTGACAGATTGTCCAATGTTTCGCCTTGCACCCTGAGCGCGGTGTTGTAGTCGCTCTCCAGGTTTAGCTGCTCTGTCACATTGTCGTAGATGTAGATGACACCGCCCAGTGGGTGGGCCTGCGCCATCAACTGGACGGTCTGGCCGTCCGGCAGATACCAGAATTCTTCAACAGGCTCCGTCGATTGATAGATCTCCATCATCTGCGCCTTCCAGGCCTGGAAGTTGGCCTGCTCCGGCAGGCGTCGCGATCCACGCAGCGCATCTAGGACTTCGCTGTCCAGCGGTTCCGTCGCGAGCCAGTCTGCGTCGAGGCCCCAGAATTTGAGGTAAGCCTTGTTGTAGAACTTCAAACGTTTGTCGGCCCCAAAGATTGCGACCGGTGTCGCCAATCGATCCAAGGTGCCGCTATGGGCTTCAATATGGCGTTGCAGCTCCCCTTCCGCATTGTCGAGGTCTGTGACATCGACTGCGACACCGGCTGACCCAGACGATATACACATGTCCGTCACGTGAAGCGCGCGCCGTTCGCCACTGACAATGGCATGTACGCGCTGCTGACAGGTCTCCCCTGCTGCAATGGCGTGGCGCGCTTTCTCCAGGACTTCATCTGTCAGAAGCTCAGCCCCTTTTTCGACCACTTCGTCCACGCTCCCAAGGTCCATGGCGCGCACATAAGCCTGGTTGACCCATTCAAGCCTGCCGTCCTTGTCCCGCCGCCAAGCCGGCATGGAAAGCAGGTTGAGATGTTCCAAAAACCGGTCGCGTGTCGTTTCAGCGCTCGTCGCCCGCTCGACAAAACGGCTGATCTCTGCGCGCTCACCCGACACGTCTCTGATCCAGACCACGGCTTGTGCACCGGCAGGCCGTCCCTCGGCCTCAAAGGTGCGGCCATCATTGGAATGGATGGTGAGCGAAAAGCGCGCACCGCGGGAGCGCAACATGTCGACGGCATTGCGCAGATTGCCAGCGGTTTCCGGCGTGAGGCGACGCAGTACATCCTCATAGTCCACATTGCCGGTGGCGGGGTCTGCGAGAGACACTGTACTACCGGCAATTTGCGGCCGAGATTGCAGGGTGCCGGGCTTGGCGGTCATGGTGTCAGGGGACCAGATCAATACTGCACCGGGCTCGGAAGCAAGGATCGCTTCTACCGTGTCCACCCGCGCACCCATGGCGACGACTTCCTGTTCGTGGGCGAGCCGCTGGCGACGGGTTCTGGCACTGGATTGCGCCGCCCAATAGGCGCAGCCGATCGCCAGCGCCACCGCGCCGACCGCAATAAGAAAGTTCAGGACGAAGGCAGGTTCGCTGGCAAGTTCGGGGGCAACGCCCAACATTTCGAGTATGGGCGCAAACACCAAGAGAGGGTCCGGCGTATCCACAGGCGCCGCGCGTGCGGGCAGAGCCACCACGCTCCAAAGGGCAGCGCTTGCCAAACCCAACTGAACACGGGATCTGGTCCCGCTTTTGCCCGACGCCATGACCTGCATCTCGCACCGAACCCAACAATCAGGTCCGACGCCCCCATTTTTACCGCTACCCCGACGACGGCGAAAATCACCGCAGTTAGAGGATGTTACCTTCGTTTCTTCGCGTCTGCCCAGAAGTAGTTTGGATGATCGCTTACGACAGATGGTGTCATTGGGACCCATCTGAGTCCCATACGCAACAGTTCATTGCGGAGCCGATACAAAATCTCGAGCTGAAGGTTCATGAAAAAGCCCGGCTCCCAAAGTTCGGGGCCGGGCTTCTCCAACTTCATACCGCTGGATGACCTAGTAGCGGTAATGATCCGGCTTGTAAGGGCCAGCTTGAGGAACACCGATATAGTCGGCTTGGTCCTCAGTCAGTGTCGTGAGCTTCACGCCCAGTTTTTCCAGATGCAGGGTCGCCACTTTCTCATCCAGGTGTTTGGGCAGAACATAGACTTCGTTCTTGTAGTTCTTGTGGTTCTCCCAAAGTTCGATCTGCGCCAGAACCTGGTTGGTGAAGGAGGCGCTCATCACAAAGCTGGGGTGGCCGGTCGCACAGCCAAGGTTCAACAGGCGGCCCTCTGCCAGCAGAATGATCCGGTTGCCGTTCGGGAACTCAATCTCGTCAACCTGCGGCTTCACATTGTGCCAGGTGAAGTTCTTGAGGCCTGCGACCTGAATTTCGCTGTCGAAGTGACCGATATTGCCCACAATCGCGCGGTCTTTCATGGCCCGCATGTGGTCAACAGTGATGATGTCTTTGTTGCCGGTGCAGGTGATGAAGATGTCGCCTTCTGGCGCCATCTCTTCCATGGTGGAGACTTCATAACCTTCCATAGCGGCCTGCAGCGCACAGATCGGATCGATCTCTGTTACGACAACCCGCGCGCCTTGGCTCCGCATGCTCTCTGCGGAGCCCTTGCCCACATCACCGTACCCGCAGATGACGGCAACTTTACCGGCAATCATCACGTCGGTTGCGCGCTTCACGCCATCAACAAGGCTTTCGCGGCAGCCATACAGATTGTCGAATTTGGATTTGGTGACGCTGTCATTCACGTTGATCGCAGGAACACGAAGCGTGCCGGCTTTGGCCATTTCATAAAGACGCAGCACGCCGGTCGTTGTTTCTTCAGAGATGCCGACTACGTCGTCCATCATGTCATTGTATTTCTCGTGCATGATCTGGGTAAGGTCGCCGCCATCATCCAGGATGATGTTGGGTGTCCAGCCATCGGGGCCTTTGATGGTCTGCTCGATGCACCACCAGAATTCTTCTTCCGTTTCACCCTTCCAGGCGAATGTGGGAATGCCGGCTGCTGCCATTGCAGCGGCGGCATGATCCTGCGTTGAGAAAATGTTGCAGGAGGACCAGCGCACGGTGGCGCCGAGCGCGGTCAGTGTTTCCATCAACACCGCCGTTTGAATGGTCATGTGGAGGCAGCCTGCGACGCGCGCACCTTTCAGGGGTTTGCTATCCCCAAACTCATCGCGCAGTGCCATCAGGCCCGGCATTTCAGTTTCAGCGATAGCAATTTCCTTGCGGCCCCAATCGGCGAGGGAAATATCCGCGACTTTGTAGTCGGTGCTCATGGCAAATGGCTCCTGGAAGATGGTGCATACAAATAGGCGCACGGGCGCACCCATGCGGATCAATTAAGCGCTTCTATAACAAGGCTTCCGCACGACTTCAAGTCTCATATAAAGAATTCTTTATATCTTGATAAAGGCTTTGTTTACGGCAGCGAAAGCCCGGAATTCAGCCATTTACTCCCCTTCGCCGAACTTGTCGGCGAGGAGCGCCTCTAAAGCTTCGAGCGCCGCCTTGGCCTCTGGACCTTCCACTTCCACATCAATGGTGCAGCCTGTCGCCGCTGCCAACATCATCAGCCCCATAATGGAGGTCCCACCGACGGTTTGGCCTTCGCGAGACACCCGGACCTCCGCGTCAAACCCTTCGACACATTGAACAAACTTTGCCGATGCCCGGGCATGCAGACCCCGAGCATTGGAGATGGTCAGTGTTTTTTTAATCACCTCTGACGGGCTGTTGGTGTCGCTCACAGAATTTTTCTCAGTGAATTATTGTTTCTTTTCTGGTCTTACGAACCTTCACCGGCAAGCACTTTGCTGGCTACCGAAATGTACTTGCGGCCACTGTCCTGCGCCTGCTCTACCGCGTCGGCTAGACTGACGCTGTCGCGCACACTGGCGAGCTTAATCAGCATCGGCAAGTTGATGCCAGCAATCACCTCGACCTTGGCTTTGTCCATGATGGAAATCGCGAGGTTGGACGGCGTTCCTCCAAACATGTCGGTGAGCAGGATAACGCCGTCACCTTGATCAACGGCGTCGACGGCCTCCAAAATATCGTTCCGCCGCTGCTCCATATCGTCGTCAGGCCCAATCGAAATTGAAATCACCTGAGCCTGGGGACCCACAACATGCTCCATCGCCTCGACAAATTGTTTGGCGAGTTGGCCATGAGTAACTAGGACCAATCCAATCATTTTTACGCGTACTGCTCCTCTTGGTGGGCGCTCTTTAAGCAGCCACCCGGATTGCGTGAGGTAAGGCGCCTATCGTGACAATATTTTCGAAGGAAAAACAAGGCGAATCCTCACGGTCTGGGGGCATATGCCTCCCCAATTCCCTCTGTTTCCCGCCGCTCGTGGTCAACAGCATTAGCTCAAGCGGCCATCACTCCCGGGAAAGCCAGACCGGGGCAGGTTTTCTGCGGCGACAACGACCTTTGCCGGCGTGGACGCGTCAAATGCGTGGAGCTTGAGCACCGGCACTCGCACGCTTATCAGCGTGACGAAGAGCGGTTCTGGCAAACGTGGCACAGCGCTGCGTTCGACCAGATCAATCGCAAGCGCGATTGGGACGCCCTGTTCATGGGGCACCGTCACGATCCCCAGACCACGGAGCTCAAGCTGACCTTCCCAGCCTGCTTTACAGGACGCGCGCAGGCCCTCCTCTTCGCGCCTTAGAAAAACCTGATCATCCGCAATCAGTTTTGCGCACTGCTCTGAGATCAATCTGTAGGCGAGATCGGATTTCCCCGAACCGGTCGCTCCCAACAGCAGCACGCCCACGCCATTCAAGGACACGCAGGTGCCGTGTACATTTTGGCTGCTCACGTTTCTTTCCCTGGCTTGCCGGGATCTTTGGGAGCTGCCTTGGCCAGGGGCTTGCGGGCAGCTGGCAGTTCCACCACAAATCGTGCACCACCTTCTTCGCGGTTTTCGGCGTAGATACGCCCGCGATGAGCGAGCACAATTTGTTTGGAGATCGACAGCCCCAAACCGGAATGGCTGCCAAAATCTCCCTCCCTGTCGGTGTGAAACCGCTCAAAGATCTTCAACAGGCTATCCTCGGGCACGCCGGGACCTTCATCTTCCACGGTCACCAACAGGCTGTCGCCAATCCGCGCGACCTGGAGGGTCACGACGCCCCCTTCCGGGCTAAATGACAAAGCATTGTCGATTAAGTTGCGGAGGACCTGACCGATGCGACTGTCGGTGCCGGTCGTGTCAAAAGCCGCGCGATCTGCCACATCCTGCACCTCAAGCCGGACAGACTTGCCGTCCTTGGTTCCGGTTGTGTTGAACAGATCCACAATCGTCTCGGCCAGACTTGCAATGTTAAAGGGGACCAACTCCTCGCGCGAAAGCTCGGCATCCAGCCGCGATGCTTCCGAGATGTCACTGATCAAACGATCGATCCGCCGGATATCATGCTGGATGACATCCATGAGTTTTTCGCGAGCCGTCTCGTCTTTCACGATGCTCAGCGTTTCGACAGCCGATCGCACCGAGGTGAGGGGGTTCTTCAACTCGTGCGAGACGTCGGCCGCGAACGCTTCAATGGCGTCAATGCGCGCGTAAAGCGCGTCGGTCATTCCTCTTAGCGCGCCGGATAAATCTCCGATCTCGTCTCGTCGATCTGTAAAGTCTGGAATCTCAACGCGCTCGGTCACACCTTGAGACACGCGTTCCGCCGTTTCCGCCAATCGCCGCACGGGCTCTGCAATAGTGCCTGCCAAGACGACGGACAGCAGGATCGCAACGCCGAGTGCGATCAGAAACACCTCGACAATGGCAAGGCGCTCCGCCTGAACAATCGCATCAATGTCGCCGCCTTCTGTTGAAAGCATCAGCACACCCAGCACCGCTCGGAAACGCTGGACCGGCACAGCCACCGACACGATCAGCTCGCTGCGATCATTCATCCGCTCCATGGTGGCACTGAAACCTCCGAGAGCGAGGTTCACTTCGTCATAGATGCGCCCATTCTGACTGCCGGCCTCAAGGTACCGTTCATAGTCGGGGCCCGGCGCCAGCGATCGCAGCCAGGCCATGGCACGCGCGGTCCAGGATTGATCTTCCGCACCACCGACGGGCGGCAGTTCAAAGGCGATGATCTGGCCTGAAGCGGTCAACTGACGGCTATCCAGAATGAGCCAACCGTCTTTATCGTAAAGGCGCGCGCGGGTTTGGGTGGGCAGAATAAGGCGGCGCAAAATTGGCGCGGCTTCACTCGCACTGATCGGCACATCGCGATCCCGATATTCCAGGTCCGGGTCAACCCACTGGTCGCGCTTTTCGAGATCGGCCAGCGGATCAATGACTTCCGCTTCCAATGTTCCCGCGGCGGTCTCCGCGACCGCGCCTGCGATAATTTCCGCCTGGACAAGCAGGGCTTGTTTGCGGGCGTCGATCAGGCCCTGCCGAAATTGGTTGAGATAAAGTACGCCCGCGACAAGGACGAGAAGCGCCACGACCTGAAAGACGACAATGCGTCGGGTGAGACTGGAAAAGCGATTGCCAGCAACGACGCCTCTGAAGGCCCAAAGCACGGCATCGGCCAACATGTTCGATGCGCGGCGAACATTGGCGCCAAGCGCCACGACACCGCCCCGCACAACAGACACCCAACCGCTCTGGGAGGTTGCATCTGTGGGCTGCTCTTCTCCGCGCATCATGCCGACTAACTTTCCAATCCCGTCAGGCGTGTTTCAAGACCCACGAGCCCGGCCGGTCCATCACTCTTTATACCGATACCCGACACCATAGAGTGTCTCGATCGCGTCGAATTCGTTGTCCGCCTGTTTGAACTTCTTGCGGAGCCGTTTGATATGGCTGTCGATGGTCCGGTCATCCACGTAGACCTGATCATCATAGGCAGCGTCCATCAATTGATCGCGGCTTTTGACATATCCCGGACGCTGTGCCAGCGCCTGAAGAATTAGAAACTCGGTCACCGTCAATGTGACAGGCTCTCCATTCCATCGGCAGACGTGGCGGTCAGGGTCCATCACAAGGTTGCCGCGCTCCAAAAGGTCGCCCTTGCCTCCTTGTGTCGGCTCTTCTGCGCGCGCTTTCGTCCGCCGCATAACCGCTTTGACTCGCTCTACCAGCAAGCGCTGCGAAAAGGGTTTTTTGATGTAATCGTCCGCGCCCATCTTCAGGCCGAACATTTCATCAATCTCCTCATCCTTGGACGTCAGGAAGATCACCGGCAGTTCCGAGTTCTGACGGAGGCGGCGCAAAAGCTCCAGGCCGTCCATCCGAGGCATCTTGATATCGAAAACAGCAACGTCTGGCGGGTTGGCGCCTAGGCCAGCGAGCGCGGCAGCGCCGTCTGTATAGGTCTGCACATGAAACCCCTCGGCTTCGAATGCCATGGTCACGGAGGTCAAAATATTCTGATCATCATCGACCAGTGCAATCGTCGGCATAGGCCCCTTTATCCTTCTTCTTGTCCCTAGATCTTGCAGCCTGACCTAATGGGTCATTTGGTCCGAATTATGACGTGCTTTCAAATACTTGGCTATAGGGACCAGGGGCCAGACCGCGACCTCCCGATTGACAGGTCGCGCCCAAGAATGCTCAATCGAGACCATAGGCAGGGAAAACACTGCCGATCACAAATTCGCGCCTATGGGGCTGTGCTGCGGGGGATCATATGAAACGTATCGGACTTATTCTGTTAGGGCTGGTGGTCCTGGTTTTCGCAATCGCTCTTGTCCGTGCCCTGACGCTGACCGGTCCCGACGCATCCTCGTCGGCTTCCGTCGCTCCCGTCACCGTTGATGCGGAAGCTGCGGCCAACCGTCTAGGTGAAGCGCTTCAGTTCCAGACACTGTCTACCCAGTTTGCTCGGGAAGAAAGTCGGGCGCCCTTTATCGCGTTTCGGGACTGGGCAGAAACCACCTACCCGGCTTTTCACGGGGTCGCGGCGCGCGAAGTGATCAGCAAATATTCTCTTTTCTATACCTGGGCCGGAAGCGACCCGTCCCTCGAGCCCATATTGCTGATGTCCCACATCGATGTGGTGCCCATCGCGCCCGGCACGCAGCGTGATTGGGAGGAGGACCCGTTTTCCGGCAAGGTCGCCGACGGCTTCATCTGGGGTCGCGGGGCCATCGATTCCAAAGGGTCTTTGATCGCTATCCTTGAAGGTGCTGAACAGTTGGCGGCGCAGGGATACCAACCGCGGCGAACTATTCATTTCTTTTTCGGTCATGATGAAGAGGTCGGGGGCCCAAGCGGGGCTCAGAAGATGGCGCCGCTTCTGAAAGAGCGTGGCATACGCCTCCATTGGGTGGCAGACGAGGGTGGCGTCATCGCGGATGGTCTGGTCCCTGGTGTCGACAGTCCAGTGGCACTAATCGGCGTCGCGGAGAAAGGATATGTCACGCTCGACCTGACCGCGTCCGCACCTGGTGGACACTCCTCCATGCCACCAGGTGTGACAGCGATTGGGCGTCTTGCAACAGCCATTGACCGACTTGAGAACACGCCCTTCTCCGGCGGTATTGAGGGGCCCGTCGCCGACATGATGGATGCGATTGCGCCGGCGACACCCTTCGGACTTCGCTTTGCGCTGGCCAATCGATGGCTTACCGGATCACTTGTGGAAAGCCAGTTGCGGAGCAATCCGACAATGGCTGCGGCCATGGCCACGACGATCGCGCCCACATTGATCAACGCGGGAGTGAAAGAAAACGTGCTGCCTCATTCCGCCAGCGCCAAGGTGAACTTCCGCATCCACCCCCGCGACACGGTTGAGAGCATTGTGGCCCATGTGACGGCGGCAATTGACGATGAAAATGTCAAAGTGAGTGTGTTCAATCCGGGCCGCGAGGCGAGTGCCGTGTCCAGCACAAGCTCTGAAGGCTATGAGATCCTCTCACAGACCATTCGCGATACGTTTGACGGTGCCATCGTTGCGCCAAACCTGGTTGTCGGCGGGACAGACGCCCGGCAGTTCGAACTGGTGTCGGACAGTGTCTATCGGTTCATCCCCATCGTATTGGGGCCAAACGACACAAGCCGGTTTCATGGCACCAATGAGCGCATCACTGTTG
The DNA here is from genome assembly GCA_965276845.1 of Parvibaculaceae bacterium. Classification (GTDB taxonomy): domain Bacteria; phylum Pseudomonadota; class Alphaproteobacteria; order Parvibaculales; family Parvibaculaceae; genus Mf105b01. The sequence goes on along the minus strand of OZ255699.1, from coordinate 3,538,255 downwards.
AGAACATGGGCAAAGCCGTGCAGTTCTACGTGCGCCTGATTGAACGGGGCAGCAGTTAAAGGACCCAACGCTGGCAGTTTGGCCAGGAAGGTTCTCGCAGACTAGGTTCGTTTGATCGGGCGCCTGGAAACAATCGAGAAGCGGATGGTCTGCGATCCAACAGACAGGAACACCGCAGCAGCGATCCCGATCTGCAAACCGACCGCGCCAAGGTCATAGTGAAATGCCGCGAGCCAGGCCACCGGGACGCCGACACACCAAAACGCGATGATGTGCATGAACATCGGGATCCAAACATCCCCCATGCCGCGGAGTGAACCCATGGCGACATTCATCATGCCGTCAGCAACGATAAAGACACCCGCCGCCAATAGCGTCCAGCGGGCAATCTCAAGCACCGCCAGCTCATTGACATAAAGCGATGCGATCCCGTGGGGCACGACCAACATGGCGAGTGCGGGCAGCGAGAGCAGGATCGCCACCAAGCCAAGGCCCACCCACCCGGCCATGCGGACGCCGGCCGGGTCCTGACGACCGACGGCATTACCGACGCGCACCGCTGTCGCCGCGGCCATGCCGATGGAGGCCATGACCATCAGGGCCACGGCGTTATTGGTAATCTGGTGAGCCGCAAGGGCCGCCGGTCCGATGATCCCCGCCATAAAGACAAGGGAAGAGAATGCCGCCGACTCGAGGCCATAGGCCAATCCGGTCGCCGCACCCAGGTTGCGCATTTTGGCGCCCAGCGCGCCACTCAGCCGCACGGCATCATGGGCGATGGTCTTCCACGGCGCCCAAACACCAAACTCGTCTTCGCCCTGGCGCAAGGGAAGAGAAACGATGTACCCCACCATCATGCATGCCGCGATCCAGCGCACCGCTGAGGTTGCGATGACCGCGCCGTCGGCGCCCAAGGCAAGGCCCGTGCCGCCCCATCCGAAAATCAGCATGCCATTCAGGCCAAAGTTCAGAATGTTGACGATGAGCATAACCATCATGCCGACCCGCGGGCGCTGGATGCTCTCCAGAAAATAGCTGGAGGCGACATAGAGCAGCATGGCGGGCATGCCCCAACCGAAATGAATCGAGGTGCTCCCGCCACCGGCCGCAAGAGAGGGGGACTGCCCAAAAAGAAGCAGGAGCCTCTCACCCGCCAAACAAATGAGGCCAAGCACAATCCCTAGGATAAGGGCGTGGTAGATGCCGGAGCGCCAGACTTCCCCACACTTTTTGTGTTCTTCCGCTCCATAGGCCTGAGAGGACAGGATCATTGTACCCTGCAAAAGTCCGATGCACACGAGCATGATGACGCCCTGGATCGCCATACCGAGGCCCAGAAAAGCCAGCTCCTCGCCGCCCACCTGGCCCACCATCACCGTGTCCACTGTAAAGAGGACAAGAATGCCAGCACGCGCGACGATCACCGGCCCTGCGAGGGTCAGCGTGCGCTTCACATGGCCCATGAGCGACATGTCGTCCCCGCGGACCTGGGTGGGAACCGTTTCAGTCATTGAGTCGAGACTTCAAAACAAAAAGCCATGGGAGGATCCCATGGCTCCAAAAAGGGCCCGGATTACGTTTCCGGATGGGCTCAAGTATAAAGAGACACCATGGCAAGCACAGAGAAAAAAGACTCCGTTGAGGCGGCGCGTCATCTCCTGGCCCACGCCCAGGTAGCTGCACTCGGATCCATCAATCCAGACGGCAGTCCGCTGGTAACCATGGTCGCCGTCGCCACGATGGCCGATGGCGCGCCTCTGCTGCTGCTCTCGCAACTCGCCGCGCACACGCAGAATATCTTACGAGAGCCGAGGGCTTCGTTAATGGTCCAAGGCGAAAGCGATAACGCTGATCCAATGACGACGCCGCGTCTTTCGCTCAACGGAACAATTGCCGCATTGGAAACAGATGAGATTGCCGCGGCGAAAGCTCGGTTCATTCAAAAGCATCCTGGCTCCGAGCCCTACGATACAGAGCTTGATTTCAGTTATTACCGTTTCGCGATTGAGAGCGTTCGCTTTAATCAGGGGTTTGGCAGGTTCCGGAAGCTTGGTCTCGATGACCTGCTAATCGCCGGTTAAAGACAGTGACGCGACCATGACGCTCATCATAGAGGACATCGAAACAGAAAGGCTGCGGCTCACCGCTCTTAAGAAGGAGCATTCAGCAGGCATGTTCAGTCTATGGTCCCACCCGGAGGTCTGCCGGTATTCCGGCACCGTCACCGACTATGATCGCAATGAAATCCCCATGCCGGCGGCAACACCCAGTGAGAGCGACAAGATAATCGATTTCTGGGAGCGAGCCGCCGCGGATGGGTGGGGGTTTCGCTGGGCCATCCTTAGACGCTCCAACGGCCAGTTTGTGGGGCATGTCGGGTTCAACTCGCTGGGCGAGGTGAGCGAAATTGCCTACCACCTGCATCCGGATCATTGGGGCGAGGGTCTCATGTCCGAAGCCGCAAGGGCCGCCATTGCGTGGGCACAGGCAGCCACGCCAGAAACAGTGCTGGAAGCCTTCGTCGAACCAGCCAATGTGAGCTCTGTGCGCCTCGCCCGCGCTCTGGGCTTCTCGCCGACTGGCCGAGTCGCGGACGGCGCCGAATGCTTTCAGCTCAAACCCAACGTCCCTACCCCAAAAAAGGCCATTTAGAGCGCCGGTTAACCTTATTCAAATGGTCCAAAAGTGGGTTTAGGCAAGCCGTTCTAAACTGCCCCTAAAAGGTCCTATAACGACCCCGAATCCTGTTGCAGAAGTGTGACCGTCTCACTATGGTGGCCGCCACTTGAGAAGCCTTCGCACAGGGTGAGCCGCGCAGTAGAAGACATGGCCATCCGCCCCGGCTGAGCGAAGCTTTTGGGGCCCAGATCGGGCCGGATAGCTCAGCGTTGGAAAAGCTTGAGGCTTTCTCAATTGCAGGAACAGTTTGCGGAAACCCCGCGGGATCTCCCGCCGTAGAGCAGTTTCCGTAACCCACGGTCGGCGGATCCGACCGCATGAGGGAAACGCGAAGGAGAGCGGGCGTGAAACAGACGGGTCGTCACATCAGCAAGAATGGTGTGGAAAATCAGGGTCTCAAGAACCTGGCGCAAGTGAACTGGAATTTGAAACCGCCGGCTCTTTATGAAATTGCACTCCAGCGCGGCGAATCCGAACTTGCCGCCGGCGGCGCCCTGGTCAGCAAGACCGGTGAACATACAGGCCGCTCCGCCCAGGACAAATTCGTCGTTAAAGACGAGACCACCAAAGACACCGTCTGGTGGGACAATGCGAAAGCAATGACCCCCGAACAATTCGACCTTCTTCATGCCGACATGCTGGCCCACGCAGAAGGCAAAGAACTCTTCGTTCAGGATCTTTTCGGCGGCGCCGACCCGACCCACCGCTTGCCCACCCGGGTCTTCACAGAGCTTTGCTGGCACTCTCTCTTCATTCAGAACCTGCTGATCGAACCCAAGCCTGAAGAGCTGGAAGTCTTCGATCCTAAATTCACCATCATCAATCTTCCAAGCTTCCGCGCCGATCCTGAAAAGTATGGCTGCCGGACGGAGACGGTGATCGCGTGTAACTTCATGAAGCGGATCGTGCTTATCGGCGGCACCTCCTATGCCGGCGAAACCAAGAAGTCCGTCTTCTCGATGCTGAACTACGAGCTTCCGGGCAAAGGCGTCATGCCGATGCACTGCTCGATCAATGTCGGCGAAGCCGGCGACTCAGCGATTTTCTTCGGCCTTTCTGGCACGGGTAAGACCACGCTTTCTGCTGACGCTTCGCGGACCCTTATCGGTGATGACGAACATGGCTGGTCCGAAAACGGCGTCTTCAATTTCGAAGGCGGCTGTTATGCGAAGATGATCAATCTCTCTGCAGAAGCAGAGCCGGAAATCTACGCGACGACACAGCGCTTCGGCACTGTGCTTGAGAATGTCGTTCTGGATCCTGACACACGGGAGATCGATTTCGACGATAAGTCACTGACGGAAAACACCCGTGGTGCCTATCCGCTGTCTTTCATACCCAATGCGTCTGAAACCGGCCGTGCAGGCCATCCGAAGAACATCATCATGCTTACAGCTGATGCGTTCGGTGTTCTGCCTCCGATTTCCAAGCTCACGCCGTCCCAGGCCATGTACCACTTCCTGTCCGGCTATACCGCGAAGGTTGCCGGCACAGAGAAAGGCGTCACTGAGCCGGAAGCAACCTTCTCCACCTGCTTTGGTGGACCTTTCATGTCCCGCCACCCGAGCGAATACGGCAACCTGCTGCGCGACCTGATCGCAGAGCACAAGGTTGACTGCTGGCTTGTAAACACGGGCTGGACCGGCGGCGCCTACGGTGTTGGCAGCCGGATGCCGATCAAGGAAACGCGGGCGCTGCTCGCCGCTGCTCTTGACGGAAGCCTCGCGAATGTCGAGTTCCGCACAGATGTGAATTTCGGCTTTGAAGTTCCGGTCTCCGTTCCGGGCGTCGACAATTCGATCCTGAACCCGCGGGATACCTGGGCGGACAAGGAAGGCTATGACGCTCAGGCGAAGAAGCTGGTTTCCATGTTCATTGAGAACTTCAAAATCTATGAAGCTCATGTGGACCCAGATGTTCGCGATGCGGCTCCAGCTCCTGCACAGGCGGCTGAATAAGACTTACACACATCAGAGTGTTGAGAGAGGCCGGGCTCAACGCCCGGCCTTTTTCTATACGTGGGCCGTCTGGTTTGTAAGCTCACCCAGGCATTCACACGCGGAACAAAAAAGTAGTCCCGGATGAGGCCGGGACCGCGTCTCGCTTGCCGGTGCAAACCATCACCTGATCCTGTCCCGACATGCATGCCGGGACAGGGATTCTTGTCTCTTAGAAAGAATAGCTCACGTTCAACGAGACAAAGTCTTTGTCGCCGTCATCGGAGTATTTCTCATGGCCGAAGAGGTTGGTGTAGGAGATGCCCCCGCGCCAAGTGTTCTGGTATGTACCGTTGACCGCGAGACTGACGGACTTGCTGCCTTCCCGATAGTTGCTCAACGGTGCCGGCGAGTTGCCCTTCACGTCATGCGACCAGGACAGGCTTGGGCTCACGGTGATTGGGGTCCCGAACGCATTGTTGTACTGAAGCTGCCCGACAAGCACGTAGCCATAGGAGAACTCGGTTGGGCGACAACCTGCGCGGAACGACAGCCCCACGAAAGCGCCAAGCGGCAGGTCGGTTCCCGACGTACACACATTGCCCCACTGGGCGACACTGAAGTCCCCTTCGTCCGGCACGTCAGGTACCCACATGGCGCCAAATTCCGTCAACAGAATGCCGATGTCGGCACCGAGAAACCCGACCAACGCGTTAGAATTTGTGTAGGTGGCGGTGGTGCCGATATCAAATGTCATGACCTCTTCGCGGACGGCACCCGAATAGTCCGCCACTTCACCATCGGCCACCGAGCCACAGGTCTGGTTTGCGCCATAGGTCTGCAAGGCATCGACCGTTGCCGTCATGGTGTCGACCCCCAGGATGTCATCCAAGATACAGGATGCCCCCAATGCAGCCAGCGTGATCTGGTCGGTATCAAGCTGGAACGGCTGATCGTGGCGGAGCGCCACTTCACCCTGGACGCCCCAGTCTCCGAGTGTTGTATTGAAAGACATCCCAAACAGTTTGATGTCTTCCGGATACTCAAAATAGAGACCCGTCGACTCAAGCCCGCCAACCGAGGGACCGACAACCAGAATCTCCGCCCCATCTACCTGCAGGCCGGTCGTTGCATCCGTTTGAGCAAGCGACAGGTTACAGTTGGTGATCTGCAGCTCCAGTTGGCTGCCGTCAGCGACCGTGAAACCTCCCCCTATTGCAGCGTTGAGCGCAAGGGCGTCAGCAGAGGTTGCACCGTCACCCACCACAGCTTCGGCCGCAGCTACCAGGCCGTACTGATCATTGACCATCTGGCTGTTCAGGTAGAGGATTTTGTCTATGCCACCTGTCCCCAGTGCCGCAAGACCGGCCGTACCCCCGGACGTACATCCGAGGTTGAGTGAGCCACGCGTGGTCGCATCAGAACTGTCACCGCTCGCGACATAGGTGCGAACCGCGGAGTTGCTTGCATCCAGGTTGTTGAAGAATTTTTCACCGACAATGGGCAGCCGCGAGTGGTAGTTCATGAAGTAGAAGCCAAACTCTGTTGAGTTCAACTCTTCCGCATACCAACGAAGGGCCATGCCATACTGGCCTTGATCATCCGCTTCCTCATCTTGCAGGCGCCGAATATCAGCGGTGCCGCCGTTCAGGTCCAAGCGATATTGCTCGCTTTGCCCAATCGGTAGGTCCTGCTGATAGTCGAGATAGACATTAGTTCCAGCGGTACAGCTGAACTGGTCGAGGCCGGCCGCACTATAAGCAGCGTCAAACGCCGCGGTCAGAGCGTGTGGCTGACTACAGTTTCGGTTCAAAAAACCACCGCCATCTGTACCACTAGTCACCCATGTGGCTGCATTCTCATTACCGCCGGAGCCGGACCCAACGCGCGCAACGTCGGAGGTGGAAAAAGGCGTGCCCGGACGGTCGAGCGCAATCGGCTCAAATTCCAGCTGGTAGAAGAATTCAGCCGATAGATCATAGGGCAGACCCAGTGATGCATAAGCGCCCCAGACCGGCAGGAGACCTTCTTTAATCTCCGCGCCGGGTCGGCGGAATGCATTGACATCCAGCGGGTTCCAGGAGCTGATCCCATTCAGAATGAAGGTCGCTTCGCCCCAGTTCACCACCTGCTTGCCCAAGCGGACGTTCAGTGGAAGGTCGCCCACATTGAAGTCGCCTGAGCCATAAAAGTCGAGAAGATCAATATCTCTGGCTGCGTCAGGGTACCCTTCGGTCCGAAGAGCTGAGCGTTCATAAGATCCTTCGTCGCCCAGGACAGCATCATAGAAAGCACTCAGACGCGCGAAGAACTTGTAGTTCTCAAAATTCGCCTGAATGTCGTTGGTCATTTTGATCGTCGCGGATGTCAGGTCACCCTGATCAAAATTGAGGCGGCTATCGTCAGAGTTGATTGATCCCCCATAATTGGCTGTGTCGCCACTCGCCAGGTTCAAATTGGCGCCGGGGCCACCATGAAGAACGGTGGCCACCGTCCCGTCCGCGCCTCCGGGGTTGGTGATCGTCGCGGTCGTGTTGACCGGGCCGCCATTCCCCGGTGCAACAAACATGTTGTTGCGTTCGGCGGCACGCACTGAGACGCCCGCTGAAACGGTCGTGTCCAAAAACACCTGCACACCACCAAAATTGTATTCAAGCGCAGTCGCGGACTGCGTAGAAAGCGCCGCTGCCAAGACAGCAACGCTCGCGGAGAACGTTGTTCTCCTTAGAACATATCCCATTGGGTCCCCCCCATAGATTAACTATGAGCGACGTGCTTGTGGGAGGGACCCTCACCCAAATACCCCCGTATCGGAACACGTCGCCCTTCTGATCAAACTCAGGGAACGGTATTGTCATTGGGACCGTCAATTTTGAAAATTCGTTGATAATCTCGGTTTGTTTAGAAACTCGATTCCGTCGCAGAACGTGTCTTTAAGAGCACGCATTTTTTGCTTGTTTTCCCATTTATTTCGACGGTTTGGTCAATTGGTTTAAATGGGTTTCACCGTGAGCAGGGACTTGGTTCCCTGCACTTTTCGTTCCGCACTTGAGATCAGAGAACACGGCATCTGACATGACAATGCTTTCCGCACGCCAAATGAATATTGGTCGTCGAGCAAGAGTGCGAGGCTGCGCGTTGATGCGTTCCAGCGCCTGGAGAGCCTGAACAAAAAAGGCGGTCCCGGATGAGGGCCGGGACCGCCGATTTTCACATTACGATCTAAAACCTGATCATCGCATTTTGAGGGATGCTGACTGCCAGGACGGTCGATAGTGAAAACAGGAGCCTCCTGAATAAGGGAGGAGGGAGGCTCCTTATCCCGCCCCGGCCAATAGGCCGGAGCAGAGATTCTTGTTTGTTAGAACGAGTAGCTCAGATTGACAGAGACAAAATCTGTATCTCCATCTTTCGTGTACTTCTCGTTGCCGAAAATATTCGTGTACGAGAGGCCACCACGCCATGCGTTCTGGTAGGTCCCGTTTACTGAGAGACTTACCGACTTCGTGCCTTCACGATAGTTCGACAGAGGTGCAGGCGAATTACCCTTCACGTCATGCGACCAGGAAACGCTTGGCGTTACCGTGATCGGTGTCCCAAAAGCGTTGTTGTATTGCAGCTGTCCTACAAGCACGTAACCGTAGGAGAACTCCGTAGGCCGACATCCTTGACGCGGGCTTAGAGCCAGGAAGCCACCAAGTGGCAGATCGGTCCCGGATGTGCAGACATTGCCCAGCTGGCTGACGCTAAAGTCGCCCTCATTCGGGACATCTGGAACCCACATGGCGCCAACTTCTGTCAACAGAACACCGAGGTCCGCACCCAAAGCGCCAATAAGAGGGTTGGAGCTGGTGTAGGTCGCGGTCGTACCGAGATCGAACGTGATCACTTCCTCACGAACGAACCCTTGGTAGTCAGTCACCGAATTTGCAGCAGCTGATCCACATGTGTTGGCGGAACCCTGCAGTGTCTGCAGTGATTGAAGCGCCGTCATAGCGTCAGAGCCAAGAATGTGGTCCAGGATACACGACCCACCCAGTGCAGCGATCGTGATCTGGTCCGTATCAAGTTGGAGCGGTTGGTCATGACGGAAAGCCATTTCGCCTTGCACACCCCAGTCACCGACGGTTGTGTTGAAGGACACACCGAACAATTTGATGTCCTCCGGATACTCTAGAAACAGGCCAAGGCTCGAGGGGGCTCCGTTCGGCGTGGTCGGCACCAATACCTCGGTCCCATCAACCATCAGGTTCGTTGCACCCATAGCGCCGCTCATAGAGGCTTGTGCCCCCACAAGGTTACAGTTGAGGATCTGCAACTCCAGCAGACTTCCGTCAGCAACCGCGAAACCACCGCCGACGAGCGCATTCAGGCCGAGAGCTGCAGCAGAGGTTGCACCATCACCAACGACACCTTCAGCTGCGGCAACAAGACCAAGGCCGTCCTGATACGACGTTGAATTCAGGTAGAGGAGTTTAGCTGGATCAAGAGCTGCTGTAATTGCGCCCGGCTGACCTGCAGGAATACCTCCTAGCAATGGGTTCAAGTTGCTCGGCGCAAAACACCCGCCGAGGTTGGTGCCACGCGTGGTCGCTGTGGCGTTGTCTTCTACAAGCAGATAGGAACGAACTTCTGTTGCACCAGCGGCCGTGCTCAGCGTCAGACGCTCGCTGACCATTGGCAAACGGGAATGATAGTTCATGAAGTAGAAGCCGAACTCTGTTGAGTTGAGCTCTTCTGAGTACCAACGAAGGGCCAGACCATATTGACCCTGGTCATCTGCTTCATCGTCATTCAGACGATTGACGTCAGCAACACCCCCGCGGAGCAAGAGGCGATAGAACTCACTCTGCCCAATCGGAAGGTCCGTTGCGTAGTCAATGAAAGCGTTGGTTGCACCGGCTCCGCAGACAAAATTTGTCTGACCACCCGCCGCAAGATAAGCCGCATCAAATGCTGCCGTCAGTGCATCCGGTGTGGAACAGTTCCGGTTCAGGAAACCACCGCCGGAACGGCCGCCGGTGAGCCATGACCCACCATTTTCGTTGCCACCCGTGCCTGCACCTACCCGGACGATGTCCGAGGTCGAGAATGGAGTGCCTGGGCGATCCAGTGCAATCGGCTCAAAGTCAAGCTGATAGAACACCTCAAGCGAAAGGTCATAAGGCAGACCCAGGGAAGCATATGCACCCCAAACTGGAAGCAATCCCTCTTTGATTTCCGCGCCTGGGCGTCGGAATGCGTTCACGTCAAAAGGACTCCAGGAGCTGATGCCGTTAAGAATGAATGTCGCTTCACCCCAGTTGACCACCTGCTTCCCCAGGCGAACGTTCAACGGCAGGTCGCCCACATTGAAGTCACCTGATACATAGAAGTCGAGAAGGTCAATGTCGCGAACCGCGTCTGGATAGCCTTCTTTACGAAGCGCTGACCTCTCATAGGAGCTTTCGGAGCCGAGAACAGCATCGTAGAAAGAACTCACTCGCGCAAAAAACTTGTAGTTCTCGTAATTTGCCTGGATATCGTTGGTCATCTTGACAGTGCCAGAGGTCAGATCCCACCGGTCAAAGTTCAAGCGGCTGTCATCGGAGTTGATGCTGCCGGCATAGGCGTCGGTGTTACCTACCGCCAGAGTCAGGTTCTGCGTGGCACCGCCAATGGCTGTTGGCACCGTACCGTCCGCGCCGTCCAAGCGAAGAATCGTGGCGGTATCAGCGGCTGTTGGTCCACCATTACCCGCGGCGACAAAGCTCAGGTTGCGCTCTGCGACACGCATAGAAACACCGGCAGAAACAGTGGTGTCCAAGAATACCTGTACACCGCCGAAATTGTATTCGAGAGCATTTGCTGGCTGTGTGGCCAGCGCCGCGGTGATGATCGCGGCACTTGCAGAGAACGCAGTTCTCCGAAGAGCTTTACCCATGGGGTCCCCCCTTAATTGGCACATCTGCGTGTCGAAAACCGCTCACCTCACATAAGCAGCTCCTGAAAGCACACGCAGTCCTTCTGATGAGCCGCAGAAAAGCGTAATGTCATCTTTTCTGTCAATTAGTAATGGTCATTTATGATGACATTTTCGGCAGTGTGCCCGTTTTGCAACGCAACATAGCAATCCGCGTCGCCGCAGATGGCCATTATATACCTGTATTGATTGTGTTTTTTCTCTTCCAGGCGGGCCAGCACTTCTGCCGCCGGTGGTCTGAACAGTCTTTTTGATCGATTTATTGTCAGTTTATCTGACATGTCTCTTGATACGTCATAAATCTGCACTAGGAGAATATAGGTACCGCTTTGCGCGTGCTAATGCTCGCCGTTGCGCAAATCATTCGCTATCGTAGAGGCGGAGATTCTGGCCTGGGGGGGTCAGAGGGGAGAATTTTGGAGGGGGAATGGCCGCGCAGCAAAGCGACGGGCGCTCCGATAGAGGCCTGCGCACGCACGAGAGAATTGTTCTCGCGCTGTTTGAATTAATCCGAGAAGGCAATCTGCGACCACGGGGAGAGGAAATCGCCGACAAGGCAGGGGTCGCCGTGCGAACGCTTTTTCGGCACTTTGACGACATGGAAGGTCTTTTTGGCACCGCGCAGGCATTTATGTCTGAGGAGTTTGGTGTCGATATGGTTGCACCAAAAGTAGAGGGCACGCTAGAAGAGCGCGCTCTTGCCTACGCGAAAGCGCAGGGCGCCATCTATGAAGAGAACAGAAACTACCTGCTCTTCTATGTGTCGCGGGCTAAAACTGAAGAAGAGGCGAATGCCATCCGTTCTGCCAACTCACAGAGCCTGCGGTTGCGCCTCTGGTCAGCGCTTCCTGAGGTCGCCGCCGCTGATCCCGTCTCGCGGCATGGCGTTGAAGCACTCTACTCTTTTCAGATGTGGGATTAGATGCGCTTCCAGCAGGGTTTGCCAATAGACATGTGTCATCAGGTCATCGCCGCATCTACGGTCACGCTCCTTACAAAAGAACCCGCTGCTGTGGGCGCTATGTGAGGAACTTCAGGAAGCTCTTCTACGTAAGGGCTCCGATATCGGTAACGCCTTCCGTTTTCAGGTAGGCCGTCAGGTTTTTGTCAGGGTCTGCCGGTACACGCTCGTTCAGGACTTCCAGGTCGCGCATCCTGTCCGCCCGAAAAACACGAAAGTCCTTCCTCAATTCACACCAGCCCGGCACCGTCCAGACAGCGCCATAAAAAGAAAGCGTGAGTGGCCAGATGGTGCGCATGGACGCTTTGCCCCCCTTGTCTGCATATGAGAAACGGATCTTGCGTTTGTTCCTTACGGCGCGGCGGACACGCGCCAAATCGATAACAACCTCTTCTTGGTAATGCTCAGGGGGCGCCATCACACCCAGAGCGTCAAACTGCGCTTTCAGGTCTCGCGGCAGAACAGCGCGTAACTTGGCCAGAACCGCTTTTGACGCTTCCGCCAGTTCGTCATCCCCCCAGGCCGCCACAATGCGCGCGCCCAACGCCAAGGCTTCCGCCTCCTCCTCGTTAAACATCAGCGGTGGCAGGTCGTAGCCTTCGCGCAGCAAGTACCCGAGACCTGCTTCCCCATCAATCGGGACGCGACTTGCCTGAAGATCTGCGATGTCGCGATAAATGGTACGGATGGAAACTTCCATCTTTTCGGCAAGCTCTGCTGCCGTCACCACGCGGCGGTGGCGGCGCAAATATTCGATAATGTCGAACAGTCGATCAGCACGTCTCATGGTCTGCACCCTCGCATACGGCTCCTGACAGCAGGGTGTCAGGAGGGTGGCAGTAATGTTTCGCCTTATCAAGCGAGACCTTTATCGAGGAGACCGAAAATGATCCGCCTTCACACCTTCAAAAACTGTCTGCCTGGGACGCCGGACCCATCCGGGTTCGTTGTTAAGCTTATGACGGTGCTGCGCATTGCTGGCGTTGGTCACGAACGGGTTGAAGTCGACAATCCGGCGAAAGGCCCCAAGGGGAAACTGCCCTTCATCGACGACAATGGCCTGGTGCTTGGCGACACGGTGCTTATTCTGGAGCATCTCAAGAAGACGCGAGGCGTCGATCTCGACCGGCACCTTAGCCCTCTGCAAAAAGCGCAGTCCCACGCGCTGCAGCGCATGCTTGAGGAGCGTCTTTATTGGGCAATCGTCTACAGCCGTTGGATGGAACCTGAAAACGCGAAAGTGGAAGATGACATCTTCTTTGCAGATATCCCCTGGCCTATTCGCGGTTTCATCACACGCCAGGCGCACAAGACTGTTGAGGCCGCGCTGCATCATCACGGATTGGGGCGCCACAGCCGCGACGAAATCTATGGGTTCGGCATTCGCGATATCTCAGCGCTTTCTCAAGTCCTGGGGGATCAGGATTTCCTGTTCGGCGCCCGGCCAAGTGTCGCAGACGCTACCGCCTTTGGGATGCTGATTAATATTGTCGGTCCTGACATCCCAAGCCCGCTTAAAGATGCGGTGACCGCCAATCCGGTGCTTATGGCCTATGTCACGCGCATGCAGACCCTGTTTGACGGCGCAGCCCCCGGCGACACACTGAAAGCAGCCTGACATAGGTCGAAAGGCTCTGGCCTTCACCGTCATTCTTGCGCACACTTCCTAAAAAAAGGGGGGTGCGCGCATGCACGACAACGAACAAATCATTCGGGACTTCATCGCAGCCTGGTCGCGTCTCGATGCGGAAGAAATCGCCAGCTATTTCGCCGAAGACGGCGTCTACCACAATATGCCGACGGATCCTGTGGCCGGACGCGCCAACGTACAGGCCTTCATCGCCGGTTTTGCGAAGGATTGGACGGAGACCAATTGGGACATACTCAATCTCATCGCGAAAGATGACATCGTGATGGCGGAGCGTGTTGACCGAACCAAACTTGGAGACAAGTCGGTCGACCTTCCCTGCTTTGGTATTTTCGAGATGGAAGACGGCAAGATAAAAGTCTGGCGCGACTATTTCGACATTGGCACGTACATGAACGCGCTTGCTTGACGCCTCACGTCACGATGATCGCGCCGCGTTTGGTGACAACGAGGGTGTGTTCATACTGAGCCGCGAAGATACCGGGCGGAGTCGTAAGCGACCAGCCGTCATCCATCTCAACCGCTTCCATGGCGCCTGTTGATAAGAAGGGTTCAACGGTGATTACTGCTCCATGCCAAAGCCGCCGTTTGTCAGACGGGTCATAATAGCCCGGGATTGACCCCGGTTCTTCGTGCAGCGACCGGCCCACGCCGTGGCTCGCCAGGTTTTCGATGATCGTGTAGCCGCCTTTGCGCGCTACCTGCTCAACGGTTTTGCCAATCATGTTGATCCGTGACCCGGCTTTGATTGACCTGATCGCCCGATCCCGGGCAATCCTTGTCGCTTTGCAAAGCGCTTCATGGTCGGGGCGTGCGGGCGGGACGATGAAGCTGCCGCCGGTGTCCGTCACAAATCCGTTCTGTTCAGCCGACACGTCAATGTTCACCAAGTCACCTGCTTCGATGACCTGCTCGCCGGGAACGCCATGGGCGCACACTTCATTGATGCTGATACAGGTCGCCCCTGGAAATCCGTAAGTGAATTCAGGCGCTGGGCGCGCACCCTCTTTTTCCAGAAGTTTTCGCCCATAGGCATCCAGCTCTGCGGTCGTCATGCCGGGCTCCATATAGGCACCCATCGCGGCCAAGGTCTCTGACACAACGCGACCGCACTTCTTCAAGCCCTCAAGCTCCTCTTCAGATTCGACCGTCATCTGTTTCCCTACCTGAGTTAGTGGGCCTCGTCCCAATTGTCCGCCGCGCGCGCGTCGACCTCTAGCGGCACGGAGATATCGACAGCAGGCGTTGCGGCACCGATCATCACCTTGGAAACAAGCGCGCATGTCTTGTCCGCCTTTTTCTCCGGCACTTCGAAGATCAGTTCATCATGCACCTGAAGCAGCATGCGGGCATTCAGTTTGGCCTTCTTGAGTGCGTCGGGCATGCGGATCATCGCGCGGCGGATGACGTCAGCGGCAGAGCCCTGAATTGGCGCGTTAATCGCTGCCCGCTCCAGGAATGCGCGGCGCGCGCCGTTCTTGGAGTTGATCTCGGGTAAGTGAATACGACGCCCGAAGATGGTCTCCACATAACCCTGCTCATGGGCCAGAGCCTTGGTCTCATCCATGTAGGTCCGGATGCCCGGGAAGCGCTCAAAATAGAGATCGATATACTCACCCGCTTCACCGCGCCCAATGCCCAATTGATTGGCCAATCCGAAAGCCGAGATGCCGTAAATGATTCCGAAATTGATCGCCTTCGCGCGCCGGCGAATGGACGGATCCATATCTTCAACCGGCACATTGAAAATCTCGGACGCTGTCATGGTGTGAATGTCGATGCCATCGGCAAAGGCCTGTTTGAGCTGCGGCACATCTGCAATATGAGCCACAAGACGCAGCTCAATTTGACTATAGTCCGCGCTGATCAGCTTGTTGCCTTTTTCAGCCACAAAGGCGGTGCGTATCCGCCGCCCATCCTCGGTCCGTACGGGAATGTTCTGAAGATTGGGATCTGTTGAGGCCAACCGACCGGTGCTGGTGGATGCCATAGAGTAAGACGTGTGGACCCGTCCCGTGTCGGGATGAATGAACTCAGGCAGGGCATCGGTGTAGGTGCTTTTGAGTTTGGCCAGCCCGCGCCATTCCAGAATTTTCACCGGCAAGTCATGACCACTGGCGGCCAGTTCATCCAGCGTGCTTGCATCGGTGGACCAGGCACCGGTCTTTGTCTTTTTGCCGCCCGGCAGCCCCATCTTATCGAAGAGGATTTCACCGAGCTGTTTTGGCGAGGCGATGTTGAAAGTTTCGCCGGCGAGCTCATAGATCTCCGCTTCAAACGCCCCCATCTTCTGTGCGAACTCACCGGACAATCGTGACAGAACGGCTCGATCCACCTTCACGCCATGAGCTTCCATTTCGCTCAGCACAGGGACCAGCGGCCGCTCCAACGTTTCATAAAGCGTGGTCTTTGCTTCCGGGATGAGGCGCGGCTTCAGCAGCTTGTAAAGCCGCCAGGTAATGTCCGCATCTTCAGCCGCGTAGGCCGTCGCCTTGTCGATGGGTACCTGATCAAACGTGATCTGCTTCTTGCCGGTGCCGGCCACTTCCTTGAAGGGAATTGGCTTATGACCCAGATGGAGTTCCGACAGCTCGTCCATGCCATGGCCGTTACGGCCAGCGTCCAATGCGTAGGATAACAGCATGGTGTCATCGACCGGCGCCAGATTGATGCCGTGGTTCTTCAGCACCAGAAGATCATATTTGATGTTCTGGCCAATCTTGCGGACCGATGGCGATTCCAGCATCGGCTTCAGCGCCGCCAACGCGTCTTTCAACGGAATCTGATCCGGTGCGCCGTCGCCAAAATCCAACCCCTCCCCGGTGCCATGCTGCAAAGGCACGTAACATGCCTTGCCCGCTCCCGTTGCCAGACAGACACCCACAAGCCGCGCCTGCATGGCGTCCAGCGAGTCCGTCTCTGTGTCGACGGCAATCTCACCGAGATCAAACGCCTCATCTATCCAGGGCTGAAGCGCCTCCAGCGTGGTGACCGTTTCGTAGGTGAGTTTGCCCAGGTCCTTGTCGAGGCCTGTTTCAACAATGCCTGGCGTGCCGCCCTTCTTCGCGTCCTTCGGCGCAGAGCCTTCGGATTTCTTTGGCGCAGGTGTTTCCCCATTGTCGTAGGCACCTGTGGCTTCGATTGCGTCTCCATCTACCTCGAAGCGTTCAGCCACCCGACGCGTCAATGTGTTGAATTCCATGTCCTTGAAAAAGCCAATGAGGGTGACGGGGTCGGGGTCACGAAGCCCGAAGGTTTCCATCCCCTCTTCCACCGGCACATCCTGGGCGAGCGTTACCAATTGTCGTGAGATGCGCGCCTGCTCCGCGAACTCAATCAGGTTCTGCCGGCGCTTGGGCTGTTTGATCTCTTCCGCGCGGGCCAAGAGCGTTTCGACGTCGCCATATTCGTTGATCAGCAGAGCCGCCGTCTTCACGCCAATGCCGGGGACGCCCGGCACGTTGTCGGCGCTGTCACCAGCGAGCGCCTGCACGTCGATGACCTTGTCTGGGCCGACGCCGAACTTTTCTTCGACTTCTGCCGGGCCAATTGTTCGGTATTTCATGGTGTCGAGCATGTCGACCTTATCGTCCACCATTTGCATCAGGTCCTTGTCGGACGACACGATAGTGACCCGCGCGCCCGCATCCCGCGCCTGGGCCGCATATGTCGCGATCAGGTCATCTGCCTCATAGCCCATCATCTCGATGGAGGGCACGGAGAAGGCACGCACAGCGTCTTTGATCAAGCCAAATTGGGGGACGAGGTCTTCCGGCGCCGGCGGGCGGTGGGCCTTGTATTCCCCATAAATCTCGTTGCGAAAGGTCTTGCCTGAGGCATCGAAAATGACGGCGAGATGGGTCGGCTCGAACTCGTCTTTCGTGTCCTCAATGAGCTTATAGAGCATGTTGCAAAAGCCATGCACGGCCCCCACGGGAAGTCCGTCGGACTTACGGGTCAATGGCGGTAAGGCGTGATAGGCCCGGAAAATATAACCCGATCCGTCGACCAGAAAGAGGTGGTCCCCCTTGCCGACAGGCTTGGCCGCCCCCATCTGTCCGGCTTCAACCGGTGCTTCTTTTTGCTTCTTCTTAGCCGCCATGCCACCTGCCCTGTTGGTCTCCACGGTTCTTTACCGCCAAGACCGGCAATATGGCATTATGGCCACTGCCACGGAAGGGTGTAGAACACTGAAGGCAATATTCAACGGCGCATGAGACAGCCGAACCGGGGAGAAACGCATGGGGCACGGAATCACAGACGACGCAGAAATCGCCGAAGTGCCCGCGCCGCGTGAGCCGGCCCCGCGGGGCAATCAGCCTGCCGCCATCGAAGCGGTCAATCTCCGCAAAGTCTACAAGGCAGCGGGCGGTCAGCCGGCGAAAGAGGCCCTAAAGGGGATCAACCTCTCCATCCCGCGTGGATCCTTTTTTGGCCTGCTTGGGCCGAATGGCGCGGGCAAGTCTACCTTCATCAATATTCTGGCGGGCCTGGTCATGAAGACATCGGGCTCTGCGACGGTCTGGGGCTTTGATACGGACGTCAATCCCCGCCAGGCACGCGCTTCTATTGGGATCGTGCCTCAGGAGCTCAATATCGACCCCTTCTTCACGCCCCTTGAAGCCATGGAACTGCAGGCCGGCCTTTATGGGGTGCCAAAATCCGAGCGCCGGTCGATGGAAATCCTCAAAGCGATGGGGCTGGAGGATAAAGCCGATGCCTATGCCCGGACACTCTCCGGCGGCATGCGCCGACGGCTTCTGGTCGCCAAGGCCATGGTTCATAACCCGCCCATTCTGGTGCTCGACGAGCCCACTGCGGGCGTCGACATCGAGCTGCGTCGGCAATTGTGGGAATATATTGAAGAGCTTCATGCCCGCGGTACGACGGTAGTTCTGACAACCCACTATCTGGAAGAAGCACAAGCTTTGTGTGACCAGATTGCGATCATCAATCACGGGGAAGTCGTGGCCTGCGAGTCGACGCCCGATCTCCTCGCCCGGATTGACGAAAAGCGCGTGGTGATCCGGCCAGCTTCCCCGCTCACAGCCGTTCCCGCGTCGCTCTCCAGCCGCGGCGCCCAATTGCGTGACGATGGCCACCTGGCGCTTGTTTACAATCCGGACGTTGATTCCATGTCGGCTCTGCTTGCCGACATCAGTGCCGCCGGCATTGAAATCGCGGATCTGTCGACAGAAGAAGCGGCCCTTGAAGACGTGTTCCTGCAACTCACCTCAGACGCTTAAGCCGGAGCTGGTTCCTTAAGACGCCACCTCGGCCAGGGTCTCAAGCTCCAGGTCAGGGAACTCACCCATGTCTGACTGCCGGATCGACACGGTCTCAATGAGGATCATGTTGACCGGCCCCTCCTCAACGCCCAAGGGCAAGGCCAGACCTTCGACGCAGGCGGCGGGATTTCCGGGCAGCCTCGCGCGGGCAAAAAACCGCATGGGCCGTTTGTGCTCAACCAGGGCTGCCAATGCCGCCGATACCAGCTTTGCGGATGCTGAAGGAAGCAGGTCGTCCAGATCGGCGCCGCGGTAATCATGACCTAGCAAGTCGTCAATGCCTGTGCCAGACAGGCGCACATTGAACTGGGGTCCCGATGTTCCATCGTTGATGACATTCAGAAGGGCCAAGCGTGGCAGATGGGTCACCAGATCACCCGGCGAGATATCGACCCGCGCGGGCATGAGCCGCGCACCGCATTTCTCCTGCCAGTATGTCAGGAGATCGGCTAGGCGTCGATCAACCAGCTCGATCGCCGGGTCCACAAAGAGGTTGAGTGGTTTTAACTGCAATGCCTTCGCCAAAACCAGTTGCCCTTCTCACTACTTCTCACTATTGGCGGCCCGCACAGAGCTGGGTCCGAGAGCATACAAGCCTTGAACTTAGGCAATATCGCTCTGACTGTCATTAAGCAGCGTACCGTTTCTCGAGCAAAAGTGCTTGGCGCCTGTGGAAAACCGCGCAAAGACGCCCGCCCGCGCCTATAAGGTCCATTGATATGTTTTGGGGAACCGGGTACGTTCCGCCGCGTGCTTTAGCGCCGTTTGGCGCAGGACACCGGAGCACCCGTAGCTCAGCTGGATAGAGCGCTGCCCTCCGAAGGCAGAGGTCGCACGTTCGAATCGTGCCGGGTGCGCCAACGTCTGCCTTGGCGACACATCTATGGCTTTTGTCGCCAGGTGCGACCCAGCCTGACCATCCAAACTTCCAACATAGAATCTGTTGTAGCGGCACCCCGGTGCGCGCGGCGACGTAAGTCTGCCCGCTGGGAAGCGTCCTACACCCGCACTCCACTTTTCCCGTTGACTCCGACGCCAATTGTAGTTTTATTATCCGTATGGATTATAAAACTACTGCATCTGCCCGCAGGCCTGGAAAACGGTCGGCTGAGGCCGCCGGCGAGACCCGGCGCGACATTCTCAAGGCGGCTGGACAGCACTTTGCTGCCCATGGTTTTGCCGCCGCGAGCCTGCGCGATATTGGCGACAGCGCCGGCACTACCCATGGTGTGATCCGCCACCACTTCGGCACCAAGGAAGATTTGTGGAAAGCCGTGGTCGACAACTTCATTGAGCAGGTTGCGCGGCGCCAGCTCCCATTACTGGAACAGAAAGATGGCGACGAGCCGGTGAAGCTGCTCAAGTCTATCGCCACCAGTTTCATGCGGCAGACAGCCGAAATGCCGGAATTTTCAAAACTGACCGTCAAAGACTGCGGCGAACCTGGACCCCATCTGGACTATCTGGTGGAGCGCATGCTGCCGCTGCATCACGCCATCACACCCGTGTTCGAAAGTGTGAAAAAGGCTGGATACCTGCAGGAGCATGACGAGGATTCGTTCTTCATCTTTCTTGTCCTTCTCGGGTCGGTCCCCTTCGCACTCGCGGCCTTCACCAACAAGTTCTACCGCGACGATATCGCCAGTGAGGCCGGCATCGACGCCCATATCAACCGTGTACTGACGACCCTGTTCGGCACCGCGGAGTAACATCTCAACCAACCTGACCAAGATAGGACACGTTCCACATGCGCAAGACACTTATCGCCTTTGGCGCTGTTGCAGTACTTCTCGCAGCCGGGATTATCGTCATCTTCAGCACCGGCCCCGCGCTGCATGAACCATCAGACCTGTCTGATCTTATCGGCACGCCGGACAGCCCGATCATTGTGACGGACATCAGCGACATCGAAGCAGACGTGGCGATTGACCGTGACGTTGGCGTGATGACCCGGGATGGCACTCGCCTGTCAGCGAATGTCTATCGGCCCACCACGGGCGGTCCCTTCCCGGTGGTGATGATGCTCACCGCCTATCACAAGGATGAAGGCCCAAACCAGTATCCGGACTATCTGCGCCGTAATGCGACACCTGACTACGATATGGGTCGCATTGTTGTAAGCCCCTGGACGCCTTGGGAAGGCCCCGATCCAGCCTACTGGGTGCAGCAAGGATATGTGGTTGTGACGCTGGACAGCCGTGGATATGGGAAATCAGCGGGCGTTGCCAGCGTTCTGAGCATGCAGGATCGGTATGATTTTCACGATGCCATCACCTGGGCGGGTACACAGGCCTGGAGCAACGGCAATGTGGGGCTTACGGGCGTCTCCTATCTTGCGATCGCCCAATGGGTCGCGGCAAGCAGCGCACCAGAACATCTCAAAGCCATCATGCCCTGGGAAGGCCAGAGCGATAACTTCCGTGAAGTCCTGTTTCACGGAGGCATTCCCGAAACTGCCTTCACCGAGTTCTGGCTGACCCGCGTTCGCAGCAAGGCAAACGACATTAACCTGCCCCCTGCATCGATCGTCAACTTTGCTGGTGATCGGCCGATGCTGATGAAATGGCTGCAAGACAATGTCATGCCACCTTCGGGCATCGCACTCGAGGAGATCAGTGTTCCGGCGCTGATCGCGGCGAGCTGGTCCGATCACGGCATGCACACGCGCGGGTCTTTTGAGGGCTTCAAGCGCATCGCGTCCGACCAGAAGTGGCTCTACACCCACGGACAGCCGAAATGGGAGGTCTATTACAGCGACGAGGCGCTTGAGATGCAGACGGCGTTCTTCGACCATTTCCTCAAAGGTGAAGACAACGGGTTCGACGAGCGACCGCGCGTCAGGTTGGAAGTCCGCGACACGTTGGAAGACTATACAGTCCGCGAGGCCGACACATGGCCACTGCCGTCGATGGTTCCCACGCCACTCTATCTCGACCCTATAGATGGTGGCTTGGCAGACACGCAACCTGAAACGAGCGGGGCCTTCCGGTATGACGCGCGTGATGGGGGCGCTGTATTCCGCAAGACCTTTGATACCGAGACAGAGCTTACCGGCAACATGAAACTGAAACTGTGGGTAGAAGCAGAAGGGGCTAGCGACATGGATCTTTTCGTCGCTGTACGGAAGTACAATGCAGCGGGCGAGGAAGTGACGTTCTATGCCAAGGCCAGTTTCAACAAAGGTCCTGTCGCCCTAGGTTGGCTGCGCGCGTCCCAGCGTGAGCTTGATGCGGATCGATCAACGCCGATCCAACCGGTACTCGCCCACGAACGCAGTCTGCCGTTGGCGAGCGGTGAAATCGTCCCCGTTGAAATCGAAATCCTGCCAAGCAGCACCCGCTTCATGGCCGGTGAGACGTTGGAAGTCTCAATTCAGGGCTATGATCAGATGGACCACATGGCGCTGGCTCACACCAACACTGTTAACAAGGGAACACACGTGATCCACGCCGGCGGTGCATTTGACTCTCATCTGCTTGTACCTGTTATCCCCTAGACCTCATCAAACCTTAGAGAAACGCATTGGCGTGGACAGACTATCCACGCCAAGCTCGCTCATACCTCAGAGGGATATTCGCCAGCATTTCTCAATGGCTATTCATGCATGGTACCGACAAAATTCCGACAGGTGCCCGGTGTTGGGGTCTGCCCGTGTCAGTAGGCGTTGGGGTGGATGAGCCCGTGAAACGGCGTGAGCAAAATTATCTTGATGTCGAGCCACAGTGACCAGTTTTCGATGTAGTAGAGATCGTGCTCGATCCGCTTCTCCATCAGGGACGCTTCACGTATCTCGCCACGATATCCATTGACTTGCGCCCAGCCGGTGATGCCCGGTTTGACTTTATGCCGCCTCGCATAAGAGCCAATGATCGCCCCGTATTGTTCATTATGAGAAATGGCGTGGGGACGCGGTCCTACCAGCGACATCTCTCCCTTGAGAACGTTTAAGAGCTGCGGGAGTTCATCAAGGCTGCACCTGCGGAGGAACCGCCCGACCCGTGTAATGCGGTCATCGTCCTTCTTGGCTTGAACAACATCCCCGCTGTCTTCCAGAACCCTCATGGTCCGGAACTTCCAAACCGGCACGACTTCATGATTGAAGCCATGGCGTTTCTGACGAAAGAAGACGGGCCCCGGCGAGTCGAGCTTAATCGCCGCGGCAATCAGCAGCATTGTTGGCAGGAAAAACAGGAGCAAGAGTGCGCTCAATACGCGATCTTCAAGCGCTTTCATGATCCGCGACCAGTCGCTCAAGGGCGGCTGCAGCAAGACAGTCGTCTTGATCGAACCGATCACATGTTCTTTGGATTGACCGGTTCTGATATCGAATGTTTCCGGCCCCAATCCAATGTGGACTGGAAGGGCGGCCAGCTGCTCTGTCAGCTGCCAGATCAGCTTTTCATCCGACCGGGGTACGGCGAGGATGATGCAGTCGACGCGTTGTCTCTGGGCAAGATCTTTGAGATCAGCGAGCCCCCCCAGATTGGACGTGTTCTGATCATTCACGGTGGCGCCACAATCAAAGGTGCCGACAACATTCACCAATCCCCCATCCCGGGAAAGGTGGTCTTGAAGCAGGTTTGCCTGCTCGCCGCTGCCGACAATTGCCACCTGCTGGTGAAGCTTTCCCTGCTCTACCGATCTTTGCAGATACCAACCAATAACCGCTCTGCCGATCACCAGCATACCAAGGCCAAGGAAGAACCAGGTGAGCGTCCAACCCCGGGAATAGGCTTCAGCAACCTTCAGAAGAAACCCGATTGTTACCAGTGCAAGGAACAGGAGGATCCAAGTGACACCCAGGCGCCCTATCCTGTCCCACCATCGGAGCAAGCGACGAAGGTCGTACAGACCCTGTCGGCGAAACAAGACCACACCGGCAGCCGCACCCAATGCGGATGCGGTGAGAGTCAGCTGCCAGCTGCCGATCGCAAAGAAACTGAAATAGATGGCGTGTGCCAAGCACCCGGCGCCAAAAATAATTGCCGCATCCACAAGAGAAACGATGTCGGCAAGGAACCGCTGCGAGAAACCGGGGCGTGCCCGGGCTTCGATGGACCGAAGCGCATCTGCGTCGATTTTCTCTGCGACAGACATCCTACTCGAAAAACCAGCGTTTTATTGATTAGTCCCAGTTAGTTCTATGAGACTACTTTAGGAAGTGATGGTGATCACCTGTTTTTCTCCCTACTGGTAAAGAGGACAGATCCTATCCCCATGCCCCATGGCCGACTGGACGATTATCGCATGGGCAATCGAAACGGTGCAGCAACTATATCTAGAGGAAGCGACCGCCTATTGTACAAGATAGCTGGTGGTTTGTGCGGGGTCCATCATGGTGCCTCGGACGGCCGCTCCAACCGCCCTCTTACGGCACAGATCCGGCGAAGCAGAGCGTCATAAAATATTCACAAAACACGTCGCACCTTCAGCGAGCGTGAGACAAACAACGGGCCTTCTAGCTTTGACGGTCATCGTTTTCTAAGGAGACCATGCGTTCCGCCTGTGCGTTTCGGATCATCTGGGATGGATCGAGATTGACCCACCTTTTCGGGTCTTCTTGAGATTGGCGCGACACCCATTGATAGGGGGCTTCTCGCCAGCTCATGACGTCACGCTCCATATTGTCCAGCACAAACTCGCCTTTGTCGGTCACCGCTACCAGGACGGCATGTCCTTCGCCGTTCCACAACTTTGCGACGGTGATCAGAAGGCTCGACGCCGGCCAGCCTTTCGCTATGAGCAGTTTCCGTTTCAACAGAACATAATCTTCGCAATCACCGGCATTATTGGTCGGGTAAGACCACCACTCGCTGCGCTGATACAGAACATCATCGGTGACAGCACGAACCTGATCGTTGACCTGGTTGTTTACACTGGCCAGTTCCTGCCACCGGGCCGCAGTCAAAATGAAGGGCCTCTCGGGGGCCGCGGGGCGCGGGGCTTCGTTCGCGGCCAGCGGCGCTATGACTACCGCCAAACTTGGCTGCACAGGCTCAGGCGCTTTCTCGGTACCCGCTGTTAGCTGCACCAGGGGCGCTTGATCCGGCCGCGGCAACGGCAGATAGGCCTTCGGAGATGTCTGGGCCGCTGTCATAATAACCGGGGCCGGCGATGGCGCCGCTGCGGGTCGCGCCAACTCGATTGTTACATTTCGCGCAGGCTCGCTACTGCTGCCGGGTTCATCCGAAACGGCGCATTCGCTCGGTGCCTGTTTGCAGAAAATCAGATAGCCCAGGGGTGGAACGACCTGCTGGCCGGTCGGCATGAAGGCCCCAGCCGTCGGCATCAACTCTCCTCCAGACCGATAGGAGGTGCCCGACGTCGTTTGGCACCCAATCAAAGACAGCAACGCAACCGATGCTGCCACAACCCGAAACGCAACCATTACTCTTGCCCTAGACTATTAGTCCCAGGCAAAAGCTACTTTAGAGATGTTTTTTTATTGTCTATTAGTGTGTTTTACTTTGTTTTTTATTTGATTTTACTTTTATTCAAAGTGTTTTTTATTTGTATTCAAATTTTTGTCGAATACAGACCTTTGGGTTAACGCTCTGGTGACCAAGAAATTCCACCCTTTCTGCCGTTTGTTCACATCACCCAAACATTTTTGATGGTAAGACACCGATGGACTTCCTTTGGCGCGCCCTTCCCGGGCGATCGTCCCAGGTGAGAACGGACCAAAAATGATCGACATATTGCGGACCTCGCTCGACGGCCTTCAAATCATCACACCGAAGCGATTTGACGACGGTCGAGGATATTTCGTCGAAACCTATAACGCCGCCCGGCTCGCGGAACACGGCATCGCGACGGTCTTTGTCCAAGATAATCAATCCCTGTCCCGAGAGGTGGGTACGATCCGTGGGCTGCATTTCCAAACACCGCCATTTGCGCAAGCCAAGCTGGTTCGGGTTGTGGCAGGCGCGATATTGGACATTGCTGTCGACCTGCGACGGGATTCGCCCACCTTCGGGCAATACGAAGCTGTCGAGCTAACCGCTGAGAGTGGTCGCCAGCTCTTCATTCCGCAGGGCTTCGCCCATGGCTTCTGTACGCTCGCGCCGGATACGGTGTTAACCTACAAAGTGGACGCGCACTATTCCGCGGAACATGATGCTGGCATTATCTGGTGTGACGCTGATATCGGAGTTGACTGGCCGAAGTCTGCCAACCCAGAAACACTGTCTGACAAGGACAAACGGTTGCCGCCACTTAAGGACATAGAGAATCCCTTCTAGGGACCTGGCCCTTCTAGATGCCTTCTGACGCAGGATATTTGTGCGTCTGAGACGAGATGAGACAGATAGATGAAGATACTGGTTACCGGAGGAGCAGGCTTTATTGGATCGGCAGTCATCCGACATCTGATCAATCATACCGATCACCAGGTCCTCAATCTGGATGCGCTGACATATGCCGCCAATCTGAATTCTCTCGCATCTGTTGCCGGCTCAGATCGATATGATTTTCTTCATTGCGATATCCGGGACGCCCAGAAATTGGATGAGGGATTGGCGCATCTTCAGCCAGACCTTGTGATGCACCTCGCGGCGGAGTCCCATGTAGACCGGTCGATTGACGGGCCATCCGAATTCATAAGCACCAACATTCATGGGACCTACACACTGCTGGAAGCTGTGCGGCGCTACTGGAGCACACTCTCCGCACCAGCTCAGGAGGCCTTCCGGTTTCATCATATTTCCACGGACGAAGTCTTCGGCAGCCTGGGACCCACGGGGGCATTCAGCGAAACGACACCCTACGCACCCAATTCTCCCTACTCCGCCAGCAAAGCGTCGTCCGATCATCTGGCGCGTGCCTGGCACCACACTTACGGCCTGCCCGTTGTTACCAGCAACTGTTCCAATAATTACGGGCCCTATCAGTTTCCGGAGAAACTCATTCCACTGATGATCTTGAACATCCTCCAAGACAAGGCGCTCCCGGTCTACGGGACAGGGATGAATGTGCGGGATTGGCTCTATGTAGACGACCATGCAAAAGGCCTGCTGAGTGTCGCTACCCAAGGCACACCGGGCGAGAGCTACAATATTGGCGGCAGCGAGGAACACACCAATATAGATATCGTGAGACGCCTCTGTGCCCTGATGGATGAGCTGGCGCCGTCGAAGAATGGACCCCATGAACGCCTGATCACCTATGTCGAGGATAGGCCCGGCCATGATGCGCGGTACGCCGTCGACAGTTCCAAAATTCAGAAGGAACTCGGGTGGCGCCCGGATGAGACTTTCGAGAGCGGTCTACGCAAGTCCGTTGAGTGGTACCTCGCCAACAAAGACTGGTGGCAAGCGATCCAAGCCGGCACATACCAGGGCGATCGGCTTGGGCTGGCCGTAACCAGATGACGGACCAACAGAAGCCGAAAATTTTGGTCGTCGGGTGTAATGGCCAAGTCGGGCAAGAGCTTCTTGAGCGAGCGGAGGCGCACGGTCTCGTGGTTTCTGGGCTGGATCTGCCAGCGATCGATATTACTGACGAAACGAGCATCAGGAGCGCATTGGCGTCCAACGCGCCCGATCTGATTGTGAATGCTGCCGCCTACACTGCGGTCGACAAGGCGGAAAGCGAGAGTGCAATCGCGCGGGCGGTCAATGAGACCGGACCAAAGCTGCTCGCAGAAGCGGCAGCTGGTATTGGGGTGCCCCTGTTTCATATCTCCACTGACTATGTATTCGATGGTCAGAAAGAGGGGCCTTACGAGGAAACAGACCCTGTTGCCCCATTGGGTGTGTATGGCGCGACCAAGACAGCCGGCGATGACGCGGTACGCGCGTCACTGACAGCGCATATCATCCTACGTACAGCCTGGGTCTACAGCTCCCATGGCGGGAATTTCGTGAAGACGATGCTGCGGTTGGCGGGCGAAAGGGATGAATTGTCCGTCGTGGGCGATCAGCATGGCTGCCCCACCGCCGCTGGCGACGTCGCAGACGCTCTTCTCACGATTGCGTCCCAGTATTTCTCAGAGCCTGAGAGCATGCGCGGCCGTTGGGGCACCTATCATTTCTGCAGCGGCCCGGCTACCACCTGGCACGGCTTTGCGGAAGCAATCATGAAGGGCGCAGCGAGCCGCGGTCGTCCAAGCATCCCCGTTCAAAGAATTCCGACTGCCGACTATCCGACGCCGGCCGAACGACCAAAAAATTCAGTGCTGGATTGCACCAAGATACAGCAGACTTTTGGCATCATGCCGCGTCCATGGACGCTTGCGCTGAATCAGGTACTGGATAGGCTGCTTGAGCGGACCTAGAAAACTGGAAGCCTGATATGCGTCACCATATTCTATTTGCGATTGATCTAGTCCTCGCGCCCGCCACCTTCCTCGCAGCGCTCTATTTCAAGTTGAGCCGACGTCGTGGCTTTTCCAACCGGCCATTTAGCTCAGCAATATTCAGGTCGCTCGGCGTGCTGCCCATTTCTGATCATTATTATGAACCTCTTTTCATCCAATCTGGCCGCTCTGAGAATCGACGTCTACCCGGCCTGGATCTTAACGAATCCGGCCAGTTAGCGCTGCTGAAGGAGCTGACATTCGCCGATGAGATTCCGGCGCTGGATTTCGATTTTCAGAACAATATGTACGCGTCTGGTGACGCTGACTTTCTGTATCAACTGGTTCGATACACCAAACCAAAGCGGATCATCGAAATAGGCGCTGGCAAGAGCACACAGCTGTTTCAGCTCGCCAACGCCAAGGAAAATCCAGACTGTGATCACATATGCATAGAGCCTTACGAAGCTCCCTGGCTGGAGGAGATGCCGGTTAGACTTATTCGTGAGAAGGTTGAAGACGTAGACCGAGAGATTTTTGGCCAACTAAGTGCGGGTGATATTCTCTTTATTGACTCCTCGCATGTCATCCGCCCGGGAGGGGATGTGCTCTGCGAGTTCCTCGAGATCATTCCGACCCTGGCACCTGGTGTGCTCGTGCATGTGCACGACATCTTTACGCCATTCGACTACCCGGAAAAGTGGCTGTGGACTGATATGAGATTGTGGAATGAACAATATTTGCTGGAGGCATTTCTCTCCAACAATCACGACTTTGAAGTCATTGCCGCTCTAGCCTGGCTCAACAATCAGCATCCGCAGATCATGAAGCAAATATGCCCCACGATTCAGCCCCACAACAGTCCTGGAGCTTTTTGGTTCCGTCGGAGATCACCGGAACATGATGACCCTCAATCGAGTCGTCGGCTGTAAAGAGGATCAGACTATGAAAGGCATTATTCTCGCCGGCGGCAGCGGAACGCGACTTTATCCAGTCACCCGCGCTATCTCGAAGCAGCTGCTGCCGGTCTATGACAAACCGATGATCTATTACCCGCTCACGACGCTCATGCTGGCCGGGATCAGGGAGATTCTTGTCATTACGACGCCGCATGAGCAGGCACTTTTCAAAGAACTTTTGGGTGACGGATCCCGCTGGGGAATCTCCCTCTCTTTCGCCGTTCAGCCCAAACCGGAGGGCCTTGCGCAAGCATTCATCATCGGTCGCGCATTTGTTGACGGATCACCCTGTGCCTTGGTTTTGGGGGACAATATTTTCTACGGTGCGGGTCTCTCTGACCGACTAAGAAGTGCCGCGTCTTTATCCGAAGGCGCTACGGTGTTCGGGTACTGGGTCAAAGACCCTGAGCGCTATGGTGTTGTCGAATTTGATGCTGACGGCAATGCCATCAGCATCGAGGAGAAACCTGCGGTCCCTAAATCCAATCATGCTGTGACGGGCCTCTACTTCTATGACAGAGATGTTTGCGACCACGCTGCAGACGTAAAACCCAGCGCGCGCGGTGAGTTGGAAATTACATCGCTCAACGAGATGTATTTGTACGCCGGAAAGCTCAATGTTGAGTTGCTCGGGCGCGGTTATACCTGGCTCGACACGGGGACACATGCCTCTCTCCTGCAAGCATCCCAGTTTGTGCAAACCATGGAAGAGCGTCAGAATCTGAAAATCGGTTGTCCTGAGGAAGTGGCCTTTAGAAATGGAACAATTTCAAGCGACCAGGTTCTGCAGATCGCCGAGAGCTACGGAAAAAGCTCGTATGCTGACTACCTGAACCTGGTGGCGTCCGGCCGTGTCTGACAGTCCTGATTGTCTTGCAGCGCAGGGGAGAGGCGAAATATGTCGTTAAACCGATTTCGTTGGCTAAGGTTACTTCTGGTCGGGGTCTACCGCTTTTACCTGACCCGGTTTTGGGGACTAAATCTCCACCCAACCTGCACATTCTCCCTGTCCACGCATTTCGATCTGACCCATCCACAGGGCGTACATGTCGGCGCTTACAGCTATATCGCTTTTGATGCTGCGATACTGGCGCACGACATGACACGCGCACTGAGGCTCAACACTTACATCGGTGAAAACTGTTTTATCGGGTCGCGCAGCGTTATACTTCCCGGTGTTCGCGTCGGCGATGGATCGATCGTCGGTTCAGGGGCCGTTGTGACCAAGGATGTGCCCCCGCGGACGATCGTTGCCGGTAATCCAGCGGCGGTGATCAAAGAGAACATAACAGTGACCCGTTTTGGGGTTCTGGTAGATGCAGGCGACTCTGTATAGCACCCTGAAGGATTAAGCCGCTTGACCGACTTCGCAACGATCCGTAGCAGCCTGCCGCAGACACAATATGGTGTGGCAGACGCCGTTCTTGGCGTGCGACTGGGGACCTGGATCTTTATTGGGTCTCTCGTCTGGCCTGCAAGCATCGCGTTCCAACTCGGCACGCTCAATATGCAGATCTACAAGTTTGCGCTGGTCTTTCTGGTACCGCTGATACTGATGGAGATGGTCCGCAACCCGATCCGCCTCAGAGCACCGGACTACCTGCTTCTGCTGTTCGGGGCAATGCAGGCACTGATCACCGTCTACCATCATGGACTGACGGAGACCTTTCTCGTCTATTCTTATGTGCTGCCGATCGCATCTGTGGGCTGGGAGAATATCGGGATAACAGGTCTGGAATACCTCGTGCCCTATTTCACCGCACGGGTCTTCGTGCGCACGCGCGAAGAGCTGGCTGCTGTTATCAAGGTCTTTGTCTGGCTGGCGCTCGGCATCAGTTTTTTTACATGGATTGAGGCAACCACCACATTTTCAGTTTTCCAGCTTGGCTCAAACGCTTATGTGGAACAAAGGTTGGGGTTCTATCGTTCGTCCGGGCCCTTTCCCGGCCCTATCCAATGGGGATTTTTTGCGTCGAGTTTGGTGGCCTTCATGCTGTCTCAGGTCATGGGGCCGAGAGGCTTTACAGTTGGAAACTTCATCGCTACGGCGCTGATGCTGGGCGCCGTCTTCACGTCCCTCTCATCAGCCGCATTTATGACGGCTGCGATACAAATTGGCCTGACTATCTATTTGTTGATGTCGGCCCGTCTCGACCGACCTTGGCTACTGTTTGCGGTGGGCGCGGTTTTATTCTACGTGTTCATTGACCTGCTCTCTAACCGAACGCCCGTACACGTCTTTTTTTCCTATGCAACACTCAACCCCTGGACGGGCTATTATCGACTCCTCGTCTGGGATTTTGGATGGCAGAACTTTTTGGCCTCGCCACTCGTTGGCATTGGATTTAACGATTGGTTTCGTGCTCGGTGGATGACCGCCAGTATAGACGCTTATTGGCTGGTTCTTCTTATGCGATACGGCATCCTGGGTACGCTCCCACTCGTTTTGGCAACGCTGGCAGCCCTTCGGATTGTTGGGCGCACAATCGAACAAGAGCGAACCGAGTTTCCGATCAGTATGGCTGTTGCTTGGAGCTTTTCGATTGTCTCAGCAGTTGTCATTGGATTTACAGTGCATCACTTTGGGCATGCCCTCCTGGTCATGATGTTCCTGCTCGGCCTGTGGGGAGTGTTTCAGCCGAGAATTGCCCGGGCATACTCAGCGGCCGAGCAGTAGGCTCGCCAATGCTAAGCCGCAAGTTCTCCTGTGAAGAGGGTCGTTTTGGACACCCGGGACCTTAAGCTGCTCCTTGCAGAACTGCGAGCGAAAGCGCTCTCGACCCGCAGTGTCGATCAGGCGCTTGGGATCGCGAGTATCTACGGCCACCTGCTGCGCATAAATCAAATCGGTATCCTCGGTGACGACGAGTTTGAAGACAGATTGGCTGCAGGTTTCGATAGCTTCGTAGCGGGACTACCTCCGTACACCGGTGGTCAGGGTCGAGGTCTGTTTCACATTGTCACCGAGACCTTCGACTATGGTGGCCATACGCCTCTTCTTCAAAATTGTTTGCAGGCAAGCAAAGATGGCGACGACGCTCATGTCGCTGTCGTGCAGTCGACCACCGACCGATTTGTCCGATCAGTGGCGGAAGCAGATGCGTCCCTGGAGGTTTTGACAGGGTCTCTCTCGGCGAAGCTCGCCAAGCTCGTGCAGCTCGGACGCCGCCACAAAGTTGTGGTCCTCCACATTTCGCCGGAAGACATCGTCTCGGCAATTGCCGCGCGTATCCTCAGGCGTGAGGGTGTCCGAGTCCTGTTTGTGAACCACGCGGATCATGTGTTTTCCTTTGGTCGATTTGGTGCAGATGCCATCCTGGAGGTCAGCGCCTTCGGATGGCAGCTCACTCAAAGTCATGACACGACCGTCACGCAGTCTTACCTGGGCATTCCACTTCCCCGACCGGAAGCCAGTAAGCCGACAAACACTGCAGATGGGTCGCCGTCCAACTACGTTCTTTCAATCGGAACACCCGCGAAGTACGCACCTTATGAAGGCTATAATTTCTCAGATTTCCTCAACGCATTCGCAGATACGGTCGGCACCAAATTTGTTCTCATTGGGCCAGATGGCTCTGAGCCCTGGTGGGAAACTCTTTCAGAAACAGCCAAACGCCAAGTGGAATTTCGCGGGATGCAAAACGCGAGCGCTGTCCGCGATGCGTTAACAAGTGCAAGCTGCTACGTTGATTCTTTTCCCGTTTCGGGGGGGACCATGTTTGGTGAAGCGCTGGCCGCCGGATTGCCAGTACATGGCATATACCAACCGACAGGCGGGTATACCTACGCCGACAGCCTGCGTTCAGAGACGGTAAAGGACTTGGCACAAGAAGTGTCCGCCACCCTTTTGAACAAAGGGAATCGGGACAGGCAGGCGAATGTGAGACAATTGCTAGTGGAAGAGCAGAGTTTCGAGGGCTTTTGCCGCAGGCTTCTCTCGGCCGCCGACGGAAAAAGAGAAGAGCTTCCGGTCGCACTTAGCCAATCACCGTTTGATATTTTCTTCTTTCAGAAACAATTCAAGAGCTACGGTAAGCTGGCTCTATCGGTTCCCTTGTATGCAGATGTTCCTCTCACGCAAAGGATACGGCTCTTGGCTTATTTTTTTCAGCGACGCAGGACCACACAACTTCATATCGGACGACGGAGACTTCTTCGCTGGTTAATTTTGGGGGCCAGGTGAAACTGCGGGCGCCGGCGAGGTTCTGCCATCAACACGCACGCATATTAGGATTTTTTTTTGGAGCTGGATTATCATAAGACAGCCACGAACGAGGATTTGAGTGAATAAGGATCAGGCAGGTTGGTGCCTATTGAAACCATCATCAGACTTGCTGATCTCCGGCCCATGACCCCGTGCGACGTAGACCTAAGCTTCATTTGCGCGCTGTTGATCGAATATAGGAGGTGGGGACAATGAGCGATGCTCTTTTGCGTTCACTGGATCTGTTCTTTGATGAGGAATCCTTATCGAACAGCGGCAAAGAGGGATACGAACGCTATATCAGCGAAGCGCCGTTTCCCCATGCGGTTATCGACAATTTCCTTCCTGAGATGATCGCCAACCAACTTGAGCAGGACATAAGTCGCGTCGACGGGGTGCCTGATACAGCCGTAGACATTCCCCAGGAACGTCTAAAGTCAGCATACGCGCCGGAAAAGGCACCCCCCGAAAGCCAAGCCATATTCTACTATTTCAACTCTCGCCCGTTCATACGCTTCCTGGAGGAGCTGACCGGCATCAAAGGACTTATACCGGACCCGGATTTCCTTGGTGGCGGGTTTCACACCATCGCCAATGGCGGCCACCTCAATGTCCATGCGGATTTTAATTTTCATCCACGGATGAAACTTGAACGCCGCATCAATGCGCTCTTGTATCTCAACAGAGATTGGGAGAATGCCTATGGCGGCGCGCTTGAACTTTGGGACAGCGACATGACTGAGTGCAAAAAGTCTGTCACGCCTATCTTCAATCGGCTCGTCGTTTTTAACACCACGTCGTCCAGCTATCACGGCAACCCGGAGCCGGTTAATCATCCCGCTGGTGTAATGCGGCGGTCTGTCGCGCTCTACTACTACACCGCCACCTGGAGCGCCGATAAAGCCACGCATACCACCAAATTCGGCGTCCGACCAAATACTGACGATAGGGGCTTCAGTGGCCGCCGACGGACGCGTGAAGTTGTCGAAGACTTCCTTCCTCCCATCGTCCTGCGGCTTGCTCGCCGTGTAGTGAAAGCAACTAAAACTCGGGGGAGAACATGACGACTCCGACGGAAAAAACTGACATCGTTCTCTCTATCTGCACCCTTGTTACAGATCACACGCAATATAGCGAGATGCTTGAAAGCTGCGATGCGGCCGGGTTCCGTGGAGAGAAGGTTGAATTTCTCCAGATCGATAATTCCGTAAGCAATGCGCACGATGCGTATACCGGCATCAGCCACTTTCTGGACAATGCCCAAGGACAATACGTCGTGGTCTGCCATCAAGACATACTCTTTATTGAAGAGATGGAGACGCTGCTAACTGTCTTGAACAAATTGGATGCCAGCGATCCGCGATGGGCGGTCGCAGGAAACAGCGGCTTTTCGGGAGTCGGAAGGTGGCACGCCCGCATTACCGACCCGCACGAACAGGATACATGCCGCGGGCCCTTCCCAGCCAAGGTGACGAGCCTTGACGAAAACTTTCTTGTCTTCAACAAAAAGTGGCAAGTCCGGCCGTCCTCTGATCTCCAGGGGTTTCATTTTTACGGCCTGGATGTCTGCCTCCAGGCGCGGTTTAGAGGTCTGTCGGCCTACGTGATCGACTTTCATATCAATCATTTGAGCAGCGGCAAGATCTCGCCATCATTTTATGAGTGCCGCGACATTCTAGAAGCAAAGTACCAAAGCCTCGCAAAAGCCTCGCTCGTTCAGACAACCTGCGAGCTTGTGTTCCTGGGGGGGGTCTATCGCCTCCGCGCGCTGCGGCAGCCGCTGAGGAAACTCTTCGTTCGTGCGCTTAGGTAGGGCAACACGATAGCCTCAACCTCTGATTCCCCGGAGGCGCATGAGAAGGCCATTCAGCTTTACGAGTATTTGCGGCTGCGCATCCGTCGATCCAGACACCGCCACGATGTATTTCAATGCCTGATACGCCAGATAGGTGACGGCGAACGTTCCAGCGACATATCCAGCTGGTTCGGCATAGACCGATGCCGCCAACACACTGCTCGCGATCGCTATCGTCAGTCCTATTCTCGCCAATACAGAACGTCTGATCACAATGCGTTTTGTGCGAGCCAATAACGCGGCGGTGCAGACCATATGGATGGCATATCCCACCGAGTAACCTATACCGACAGCAACGACGCCCCAGTCAGCCAGGAACATGTAGAGAAGCGACAGATAGACTGCACTCCACACCAGTTCCATAAAGAGGAACCGCTTTTTGGCTCCCGCTGCCAGGAAGGTGTATGCCATCGGCACCCCTATGACACGAAACAAGTCCCCGAACACATGATATCGAACGACGTCGGCGGCGGGCAAAAACTCCGTGGAGTAGAGCACCAGAATGACCAGCGGCGCGAACGCGACCACACCGACAATCAGCGGGGCTGTCAGCGTAAGCGCCAGCAGTACTTGCTCATTGAGGAGTGCCGAAGCATCTTCGTTTTGCGAGATGGTCGCCGTGATTCTCGGATAGAAGTCCGCGCCCATGGCATTCAAGGCAAACCCAATATAGGTTGCCGACAACAGCCAAGCGACATGGAAAAACCCGGCCGCCTCCAGCCCAAGCGCCTCGCTTATGGCGGACCTGGCGATCATCATCGTTCCCATAAGGAGGACTGCTGATGCCAGCATCACCATGCCGAAACTCATTATGGCGCGCACTTCCTTCTTGAGGGCGACCGCCGATTTAAGAGATGACAGGTTCGGCAATCCACGAATAGCAGCAAAAGCAACGAGAGCAAGGGAGACCGGCAGGCAGATGACCGCAAGATAAATCCCATCGGCGCCCATCTGCCAGATGATCAAGATCGACAGGAGCGTGCCGAGAATATTGCCGGCAATGGTTGTTTTTGAGAAGGTGCCAATGCGCTGGAGCCCCTGTAGCATTGACGTCATAACCAATGCCAAGACAGATGCGGCAACGCCTAAACCGATCCATCCGACGTTGGCGGAATAGCTCACGTCTCCTAAAATCTGTGTCGCTAAGGGAACCTGAAGCAGATAGACGCCTGCGCCACCGACTACGGCGAGAGACAGGCCCAAAAGAAAGACTGCTTGCAGCGCGGTGGGTGATCGATCGGGGTCCTCTCGAACGCTGGCGATGTGCCGAACAGAGCCGCTGCCAGCGCCGAGGCCGGCCGCTGTGGAGGCCAGCATCAGGAGGTTTGTGAACAACCCCATCAGCCCAACACCTGCCGGCCCCAGAATGAGCGCAAAGACTTTCAGTCGAATGATGCCGGCCAGTATATTCACCACTGATGCGAGGCCGACGACGCCCGCCGATCGCATCATTTGCTGGCTGGATGTCCTGCTCTCGTTCAAGTGCGAAAGCTCTGAACAGCTGAAACCACGATGTCCTGCTCTTGGTCGGTCATGGTGGGTGCAAGCGGCAAACTGATGACCTGCTCTGCCATTTCCTCCGCCAGGGGAAAGCTTCCGTCGCTTAGATTGAGATGTTCATAGGCGCGCTGCAAATGTGGTGGGATTGGATAGTGGATAAGCGTCCCTACCCCCTGCTCCTCCAGATGAGCCTGAAAGGCTGTACGGGCCGCGGTGCGCACGACAAACAAGTGCCACGCACTTTCTGCCCAGGCCTGGTTACACGGCAATGCCAGACCTTCTGCTGCAAGCGCTGCACAATATCCGTCCGCAAGCTCGCTACGGCGCCGGTTCCACTGGTCCATATATTGAAGCTTCACGCCCAGAGCGGCGGCCTGAATAGGATCCAAACGGCTGTTATATCCAACAATCTCATTCTCGTATTTGATCCGCGATCCGTAGTTCCCCAGAAGACGTATCTGCGCTGCGAGCTCCGCATCATTTGTTGTGACACCGCCCGCGTCGCCCAGCGCGCCAAGATTCTTCGCCGGAAAAAAGCTCCAAGCAACCGCATCGCCGTGTCCGCCGATACGACGCCCCTTATATCTGGCACCCTGTGCCTGGGCGGCGTCTTCCAGCACTTTCAACCCATGCCGTTCAGCGATTGAAAGAATTGGGTCCAAGTCGGCCGGATGGCCATAGAGGTGGACCGGCAGAATGACTTTTGTACGGTCGGTAATCGCGGACTCAATCGCTGCTGGGTCCATACAGAAGGTCGTGGCATCAGGTTCGACGGGGACCGGCACGGCGCCACAATGCGTGACCGCAAGCCAAGTCGCAACAAAGGTGTTTGATGGAACAATCACCTCATCGCCAGGCTCCACGCCAAGCGCCAGAAGCGCCAAGCGCAGGGCATCAAGGCCATTGCCGACCCCGACACAGTGGTCAGCTTCACAATATCTGGCGAAGTCCCTTTCGAAATTTTCTACTTCTTCCCCGCCAATGTACCAGCCCGAAGAAATAACGCGCGATACAGCAGCCTGAATCTCGGCTCCGATATCATCGTAAACCGACTTGAGATCAAGAAAAGGAACGTTCATCAGTCACTGCCCGCAGAAACTCATCATAGTCACGATAGTAGTCAGCTTCATCATATCGCTGCGAAGCCAGCACCATGCATACCGACCCAGATGAAAAATTGTCCAGCTCCCGCCAGATCATCGTCGGAACATAGAGACCAAAGTAGGATCGATTGAGATGAACCGTCTTCTTTTCGCGGCCATCGTCGAGGACCACATCAAAGCTGCCAGACATTGAAATTATGAGTTGTTCCAACGCTTTATGGGCATGACCACCCCTCTGCTCACCGCCCGGAACATCATACAGATAGTAGACCCGTTCAATGGGAAACGGAACGTGGTGCCCGCCCTCAACAAAAGTCAGGTTCCCGCGGGGGTCTGATATTTTTGGCAGCTCCACAATCTGGCATTTATCAAGACCCATGGAATACCCCTTTTCCGTTGCCGCCACCGGTCAGACTCACATCATGTGTTTTGTTCAAAGACCCCACCATCAATGTTCATCGCGTGCGCTGCCAGCTATCATAAATCTCCAACAGATCGTCTGACACCCGATCTGCGCCCCTTGCTATCAGGTAGGCTGCGTTTCTTTGCCCACGCTCCACTGCTCCGAATGCAACACCTGCGACCTTAGCCGCCTTCAGATCTGACTCTGAGTCGCCAATGAAGAGCGCAGCATCCTTCGACCGTAACACCTCTGCCTTCTGTCTCGCGGCATCTTGGGGTGCGACAACAACCACTTCAGTATTCGACAGGAATGCAAGACGCAAAATCTGTTGCCCTAGGAAGTATCTGTTTCGACGAGCCGTCAGTACAAAGAAGGAAACATTTTGACTCCTCAGCCGCTGCAAAAATTCACGCACATCAGCATATACCCTATCGAATTGCAGCCAATAAGGGTTCTCTATGTCTCGCACCCATCTCCTCGCAGATTCAGTCGCCTCTTCAGAAGTCAAACCAAGTGCTAGTGCCGCCTCATGAGTCGAGAATCCATCACGCTTAAGCGTCCAAAACTCCTCTCCATCTATAGCAACTCCGCTTCCTGCCAGAACCGCTCTGAACAAAGCGACTTGGCGTTCTCGGCACGAGATTAGAGTTCCGTCTAGATCCAGTGCTATGGGACCGTCAAGCATAGGCAATAAACTCTGAATATTGTCGAGTGACGAATATGTCCCTTTCAAGGGGGCCAGAAGGAAAGAAACCCTCGTACGGCTCCCCCCACTGACAAGCAAACATTGCGGACAGCACGTCCCAGCCTGCCGCACATGTCATGGCAGTTCCTGCACCAGGTCGGAAGTTTAGGTCAGTTACTGCCCACTCACCGTGCAATTGCATAACCTGAAAACAGATTGTACCGCGCTGGTTCAAACCACGCCCGATTGACAATGCTATCTCAGCCAGCGCCTCGTCTTGAAACAAACGCGCTTTGGTACAGACACCCGATTTCGTCTCTAGGCGTTCCCGGCAGATAACTTGCTGGTAATTGCCAATTGAGTCGTAGAAGCTGTCTACGGTTACCTCTGGTCCTTCACAGATTTCCTGGAAGATCATCCCATCAAGCTTGCTTCTGTCCAACCCCTCAACGACGTTGCGCGGAAGAGCTTCTGCCGCAACGCTGCCGAATCCGTTTCCCGG
Source organism: Parvibaculaceae bacterium (assembly GCA_965276845.1). Classification (GTDB taxonomy): domain Bacteria; phylum Pseudomonadota; class Alphaproteobacteria; order Parvibaculales; family Parvibaculaceae; genus Mf105b01. The sequence continues at coordinate 3,499,274 of OZ255699.1, read as the reverse complement.
CTTAACAAAAAGGTGACTACCAGAAATTTTGTCAAAAGAATCTGACGTTTTGGGCGCATTAACGCCTAATCGGCTCAACCATAGAGACTGCTCATGCTTATCACAGCAGAGGTGCGGGTTCTCTGCGTGGGGCGCCGCTATACTGATCGATTCAAAAGCCCCTTCTCGCGAGATCTCGCTGGCAAGCGCTATTTCATCGTTCAAGATCGGTACATATGTGTCGATGTCCCTAGTACGTATAGTGGCCACAAGGAATGGCTGAAATTCTTGACTTTTCACGGGCGGCGCTTGAATGAAATCATCGCACAAGACGGATGTCGCCACCAAATGCCGCGGGTTAGTATCTAGACCAACCAAATGGACTGCATCACCCCACGTTGAACGCAGACGCGTTGCGATTGCGAAAGAGGTACCAGTCCCGCACGCTCCCAGGAGCACTCGTCTTTCGGGCTCACGACCGGGCGACGACATAAATCTCACCGGCAATATCAGGGTAACGCTCTCCTAGCACCATGAAGGCCTCCAGCATTTCTTTAGTCCAGCTCTCATGGATTTGAGAGTTTGATACCGGTTTTAGCCAATAGCCTCCATATTTTTCGATGCGCATTCCCGCCGCCGTGAACACTGATCTAAAGCTGATCGGATCAAAAATTCGAAGGTGTCCGTGATGTAAGTCGAGCTCGCTCATCTCCATTTCAGTTTTGATCAGACCCATAATGGCCGCAGCCTGACGATGTAAGCTCAGCGCATTGGGCACCGCGGCAAGCAGGACACCGCCCTCTGACATCCAATTTCGGCATAACCGCAGAAGCTCTACAGGGTCTTCTACATGTTCGAGAACATGGCCCAACACAATAGTGTCAAACCTTTTGTCCGGTTCAAATTCTTCAAAAAGCGAGCAAACGACTGAGATATTTGGATGCCTCTTAGCCAACGCATCGCAAAACGTTTGCGCTCCCTCCACAACCGTTAAGCTCATATTCAATGCCGCCAGCTTGTCAGTCATAATGCCTTCGGCCGGCCCTAGTTCCAACAGCTCCGGACCGCGAATGTATCTACTGAAAACTCCAAACGTATGCTCGATCATCGCTACGTTTGCGTCCTGAGTATAAAGGGAGTTCGCCGCTACAGCTTCGATCTTGTCCCTAAAGTCAGATGTCATTTTTCTCTCCGGTTATCCCTAATCAAAGAAGCAAAAATCAAAGACGAGAGGATGACGAAAGCGATAAAACCGCCTCAATCGGGAAGTGGTCTGAGTTTCCAAACTTCGCCAAACGACCCGCCTCTAAAACATCAAAGTGTCTGCTGACAAACATATGATCTATACGGATGAGTGGCATTAGCGTCCCAAAGCGCCTCTGAGGCGTGGCGAAAGTAAACCCAAATCCCACGCCCGCTTCTTCGTGGGTATTTTTGAGCCAGTCACTGATCATACCATAGCCTTCATTGCTTTCGGTCATATTGAAATCACCCGCCACGATAAGTGGTTCATAGACACTGGATATGTCGGCGACGAGATTTTCAACAAACTCAAGCTGGTCTGTATCATCGTTTGTGCCGCGTACAGCATGCAGATTACGAAGCATAATGGCTGCCGAGCCCGGCGGACTGACAATCGCGCGCTGCACTTCGTTTCTGGATTCTTGAGCCCGAATTGGAAACCTGCTCACAATCATCAATCTCAAATATTCGTCACTCACCACATGAACGGGCGCGCCCTCATAGAGACCAGCGAGCCTCTGACCCAGTTCAACGGGCGACAACACCTCCTGAAGTAAGGCAATATCCGGCCGGTGACCCAATATCACATCAGAGATCGCGGCAACATCATGGTTACGCAGCATTGTATTGTAGCTGAGGACCCGAAGCGTTGGACTCCCGTCTTCTGCGCTGTGCGGCATCCCGACAAAAAACCGACCCAACTGCGCCTGGTAGGGCGCCAAAACCAAAAGAGCAACGATCAGTGTCACAACGCCTAGCTTCATTCGCTTTATTGAGATCGCCGCTAAGCCAGAGATGAAAAGCAACATCCCAACCCATGGCGATGCATAGTTAATTTGCCTCACAATCGAAAGTGCATCGCCGGTTAGGGTGGAAAGGGTCCACCATGTTGCGGATAGAGCAAGAACCGCTAACAAGAGCCCGTGGCCGACCCTCTTCAAGGTTGGGATAAGCTCCGTCATCACCGTGCAGATACCTGACAAATGAAGTCATCGATCGCTTCAAGCAGCATCGGGCTCGCATCAGGCGATAGTTCGGTCGCGGCTGTCAGATTTCCGCGCTTATCCAAAATATCTCCCAAAGCATCTTCGTGCCAGACGACATGGATTCCCGGACGGTCCTCGAACTGTTTCGCAGTAGCCATCTGATGATCATTTCTATGTTCTCCGAGGGAAAACTTCCGCGGCATGATCACCAATGGTTTTGCAAGCGCCCCAGCGGCCAATATCGCGCCCATCCCCGCATGCGACACGATCAGGTCGGCACTCGCTTGAAGCTCCGAAAAACGCCCTGGTTCCAGAAAAGCATGAAGTTCCAACGCGACCGGACGATAGCCGCCCTCTCCCGCCTGAACGACGACACGTTCGCCGGGGTTGGCGGCCGCCCATACATCAAGCGCCTTCACCAACCGATCAAAAGGCATCTGCGTGCCGACAGCCGCGAAAATCATATCACAGCGCCCTTGTATTCAGGGCCTTGCTCTTTCGATAAGCCGGGCCATTGCGTAAGCCACAGATCTGCGACGTGGCCCGCCAGTTGACCCGACATGGACAGTTTTTCGGCGTTGGCAATGCTGTCCAGCCATATCGTTTTTGCACCCAGGAGCTTTCCGACGAACAATGCAATCAGCCCAGGTGCGGCGCCTGTGGAAATAACAATCTGAGGCCGTATACGGACAATAATGGCTGTCAAGCGCAGGACCATCCGGATCAAGCGAAACGGCTCCTTCCGTGAAGCGTCGGGAACAATAGAGCAAGGCAGCGCGTCAAACTCTTCGCCCAAGCCAGGTATCGTCGTCACATAAGTGACATTGTGCTTCCGCAATGCCGGCCGCAGGCGCATCAGTTGCATCCAATGGCCGCCACCTGAGGCTACCGCCAGCACCTTTGTCTTCGCGTCATGTTGTTTACCAGACTTTTTGTTTCTGTTTGATCCGGACATGGAAAAAACGTCCCGCTTTTGCTACGGTGTCCACGAAGAAAGAAGCTGTCCGCCTGCGTCTATTTCTACCGCAATAGATTGATCTAATGTACTTGTTTTGCGCATTAACTTTACCAACCTTGTGCCCTTCAGGTTCCGATTACCGAAGATGACCGACTAAGGCGGAGTCAGATGGAGGATATTGTACGTAGTCCCTCGACGCCCGAGCTCAGTATCATATTGGTGTCATACAATACCCGCGAGCTGACCCTGCACGCCATACGCTCACTGATCGCCGAAACCGATCCCGACATTTACGAGTTAATCGTTCTCGATAACGCCTCCTCAGACGGCTCCGCAGAGGCCATATCGAGCGAGTTCCCTGATATTGATCTAAGAGCGCTGGACAAAAATCTTGGCTTTGCAGGCGCCAACAATCTGGGCGCCGTTGGCGCAAAAGGTCGATACCTGCTGTTGCTCAACCCAGATACGATTGTGCTGCAGGACGCGGTCGGGCGCCTTCATCGATTTGCGAAACAACACCCGCAATCCAAACTCTGGGGCGGTCGGACCCTGTTTGCGGACCACACGTTAAATCCCGCCTCGTGCTGGAATAGGATGACGCCCTGGTCCCTGTTCTTCCAAATGACAGGACTCAAGAACCTTTTCCCGCGAAGTGGTCTAATTAACTCTGAAGCCCTTGGGGGATGGAACCGGGACACGGTCAGGGAGGTGGATATTGTTTCCGGTTGCTTTCTTCTGATCGAAGCCAGACTTTGGAAGGCACTAGGCGGATTCAATCTAGAGTATTTCATGTATGGCGAAGATGCTGACCTGTGCCTCCGTGCCCGGAAGGCAGGCGCAAAACCGACAATCTGTCCCGAGGCGCAGATCGTGCACTATGCCGGGGCATCCGAGCCTGTTCGTGCAGATAAGATGAAGCGCCTGCTCAAAGCCAAAGTAACACTGATGCGCGACCATTGGACAAGGCGGTCGCAACCCTTTGGCTATTTTCTTCTCTGGGCGTTTCCTTTGCCCCGGATTATCGCTTATGAGCTGGCGTCATGGTTGCGTGGCCGCCCTGCCGACCATGCCAATGCGACTACATGGAGAGAGATTTGGCGCGCGCGCCGTGAATGGCTTTCTGGATACGCTTCACGCGACGGTCAGAACGCATGAGCGCAGTTTGGAGTATAGTCATTCCCACATTCCACCGGCCGGAACTGTTGAAGAAGGCTATTGCCTCCTGTTACGCACAGTCGGGTGTCGACAGCCATCATCTGCAAATAATCGTGGTGGACAATTCTGCGGACGGTTCCGCGGAGCACCAGTGCGCCAGTCTCGATAGGGACAACCTTCACTATGTTCACGAACCCCGCCCCGGTTTAGCCTTTGCGCGCAACTGCGGCATTGAGACAGCAACAGGCGATTATCTGGCCTTTCTGGATGATGATGAACAAGCGGATGTCGCATGGATATCTGAACTCAACAACGCTTTTGAGAGTAGCGACGCCGATGTCGTTTTCGGGAAAGTCGTCCCGAAGCTCGAAGACCCGGATGTTGAACATTGCGAATATGTGACAAGGTTCTATACCCGTGACCTTGGACGCCCGCCTCTAGACGACATTGGAGACCGACTCAATTTTGTCGGCACAGGAAACTCTGCCTATAGGAGGGCGATTTGCTTTGACGATGGTGTTCGCGCGGACGAACGCTTCAACCTTTCAGGCGGCGAAGATATAGACCTATTCCGTAAACTGAAGGAACAAGGGCGTCGGTTTGCCTGGGCACCCGGCGCCGTCGCGTTCGAATGGATATCGCGCGAACGGGCAAGTCTCCACTACCTTAAGGAGCGGCGGCGTTCGCAAGGGCAGCAGCGCGTAGATAGTCTGTGGCGCCGTGGGCTAAGTGGACGCTCCCGCGTTCCTATCTTCATGATTGGGGGCGCCATTCAAGCGGCCCTACACGCTTGCCTCTATGTCCTGAATCGTGCCATCAACCGTCCGCGCCAAGCCAGAGAGCATGCCGTCGAAGTTCAAGGTGGGATCGGCAAGGTCTTGTGGCTGGGTGCTCATCGACGGACAAAGTATGGGACGAGAGACGGCAAATGATCGCTCAATTGATCTCAGTTTTGCGCAGCCCCAGTCTCGTGCAGCTTTTGTTTGTTGGCACCATCTTTTTTCTGGCGTGGGTCCCGCTTCCCTTTGGAAGCAACCGGTTGTGGTCGGAAAGCTTATTGAACGTTTGGGCTGCTGCGTTGCTTGCAGGCTATGTTGCCTTATCACTGACGGACAAAAAGTATCGCATTGAGATGCGCCAGCTGGCTTTGCCGGGCGCTCTGTTTTGCGCGGTAATTCTTTGGGCCTTCGTGCAATGGTCGTCATGGACCCCCAGTGCAATGCACCACCCGGTTTGGGCGCTCGCCGGGGACGCCCTGGGCAAAGGTCTTTCCGGCCGCCTAACCGTGAATCCGCATGCGACCCTGACATCCATCGCCGGTTTGCTGGGCTATGCCTGCATATTCCTGGTCGGGTTTCAAATCGCGGCGAGTCAACGCAAGGCCATGGGTATTGTCAAAGCCGTCGCGCTCACTGGCGGGTTGTACGGATGGTATGGATTGCTGGTGTATCTCGCCGGAAACGAAACAATCCTGTTCTATGAAAAATGGGAGTATCTTGACGATCTCTCTGCAACATTCGTCAACCGAAACAGTTTTGCTACCTTTGCTGGCATGGGTCTTTTGTGTGCTCTTGCCATTTTGTTACGCGGGATATCTCCGGTGCTTCAGTCACACGCATCGCCCAAGGTCAAAACATCTCAAGCTGTTGAGATTCTGTTCCGGCAATATAGCCCTTATGTCTTTGCAGCCCTTGGCCTTTTCATCGCTTTGATGTTAAGCGGCTCACGGGCGGGCATTGGCAGCACTGCCCTTGCCGTCACGCTTCTGATCTTTCTCATGTTGCGCTCACGACGCATGAAGACGGTACGCCTCATGGGTACAGTCGCCTTGATGTTGAGTATCCTGGCCGTGGCCGCTATTCCCTTTAGCGAACCAGTATTGTCCCGGCTTGAGAGAAACGACACGACACTCGCCCAAAATTCCCGCATTGAAGTCTATCGCTTAACGCTCTCAGCCATCAGCGATGCGCCGCTCGCAGGCACTGGCCTTGGGACGTTCGGCGACGTTTTTCCCTACTACCGGGATGGCGACGTGTTTACGTCAAGCGCGTGGGTTAAAGCGCACAATACTTATCTTGAAACACTTCTTGAGCTTGGAATTCCAGCGGCACTGGCATTATTCGCTGCCATTGGATCGGTGGCATGGAAATGCGCCCGCAGCGTTAGTCAGTTTCGCAGGCGCCGTGCGATTCCCGCCGTGGCAACAGCGGCAACACTCCTTATCGGAATACACTCAGTGCTCGATTTCAGTATGCAGATTCCGGCCGTTGCCGCTGTCTATAGCGTTCTGCTTGGCGTCGGCCTAGGTACGGTCACACGATCGAGCGGTACAGGCGCACGCCGCAGGTCTTCACCGTCGCGCGCGGTCTAGTCTTCACTCAACGTCTTGGATAGCGTCGCCAAGGCAACGAGGTCTTGTTCCGGCGACGGTAGGATATTGTGTACCCTGCTCCGTGCGGTCTGGGGAAGTCTTGCGTATACCTCCGCCATCGCCCTGCGTGCGGGCCAGTTCACCCGCGGGGACCACAGAGTGTGTCCCAACGAAACCAAGTCTGATTTTACGTCGTCCGGCAATTGGGGCCACATAAAAAGTCCTACCCACAAACGGATCTTCATCTCATCAAGTTCCAGGCGACTGGTAAGGGAGGCCATTCGCCAGGCCGCCGCTGTTTGAGCGTCAAATTTCCCCTGCAGAAAGTCGGCATACACCATCTGTGTCCACGCCCCTCCCCGCGAAGGCAGAGCCGAGACCGCGCGGACCAAATGGGCATGGGCGACCCCCAGCTCTCCGGTCCGACCACTCATTTGAGCCGCCAGAATTGATGTTGATGCGCTGCGCTCCCAGCTCAATGGATCGGCCCGGAAAGCGTCGGCTGCGCGTTCGTAAGAAATACTCGCGCGTCGCACAGCGTCAACGTCAGCCGGCAATCCCCGCTCCACAGTCCAGCGTGTGAGGTGTGCATCATTGAGGCCGGCATCATTCAGGAACGAGGGCAGCGAGATGGTCATCACCAGAAGAACAGCAATGGCAATCGCCAATTCAGGCCACGACCTCAGCGCCCAGTCTCTGGCACCTTCACTAACTTTTGCTGGTGTAGTACTCACCATAGTTTCCATAGGTATAGGCGGTATCACCATATCCGTAGGTTGTTTGGCGGGTCATGTCGACCGCTGACAAGACCGTTCCGGCCAACGGCAGACCTGACTGCCTCAGCAGATGCGCTGCATTCACCGCCGCGGCGCGAGGTGTTCTGCCCCAGCGAACGACAAGAACCGTCGTGTCCGCGAGCCCTGCAACGGACCGTGTATCGGCCACAGGCAGCAATGGGGCTGAGTCGAGAACGATCACGTCATACCTTCCACGCAACGTCTGAACCAACTCGGCCATACTTTGTGAGCTCAGCACATCCGTCGGGTTGATCGATCCCGAGACAACGGGAATAAAGTCCACCCGCGTGGCAGGATGGTTTTGAATAGCCTGATCAAGGCCGACCGGATCGGCGAGGTACCCAACAAGACCTTTTCCCTCAGCGGGCACACCAAACATTTTGTGGACGCTGGGTTTGCGCAGGTCGCAGTCGATTACCACGACCTTTTGGCCCGCTCTGGCAGCAGCGATTGCGTAGCTGGTCGAAATTGTGGTCTTGCCTTCAGAAGGGACTGCCGATGTAAACAGCACGACCTTTGGCGGTGCATCAACATTTGAGAGGGCGAGTGATGTCCTCATGCTGCGGAAGGCCTCCGCATAGGAAGACAAGGGGCTGCCGAGCATATAGTCGGCCGATACACCCTCACTCCCCGCGCTCGCAACAAGGGGCACATTGGCAATATTGGGCGCCCCCAGCATGCTTTCCATTTGCTTCGCTGTGTGGAAAGTATCGTCGAACAGCTCAATCGCGAGGGCGACGCCAACACCTGCCGCCAATCCCAGTACCAGCGACGCGAACAGGATTAGATTGGTCCTCGGAAAAGACCGGCTCGATGGAGGGGTCGCAATCGAGATAATCCGGACGCCGGACGTCTGCAACGATTCCTGCGCATTCACCTCTTTGAATCGGGTGAGGAAAGTTTCATAAAGCGCTCTTGTCGCTTCTGCTTCCCGCTCAAGGGCCCGCAACTGCACCAGAGACTGATTGTTCAGCGCAGCGAAATTCCGGCGGTCCTCTAGACTGCGTTCGATTGATCGTTCCCGAGTTTGAACAACGGCGACTGCGTTCTTCAAGCTATCAACGATCCGACGAATTTCCTGCTGGATCAGGGCGTCCAGGTCTCTCCGCTCCGCTTGCACGTTCAGCATTTGAGGGTGCCGAGGTCCATAGCGAGCAGATAGGTCCGCCTGCTTTCGACTCAGCTCAGCCTGCTGCTGGCGCAGACCCGCAATGACGGGAGATTGTATCACCTGTGACACGGAGTCGAGCTCAGCCCCACCTGCCAGCAGTTGTTGCGCTCTGGCGTAGACTGCCTGCTTTTCTGCTTTCTCTGCGCGTATCAGTATCAGCTGGCTATTGAGTTCCGACAGTTCTTGCTCGCTCAAGAGCAACCCGTCCGCATTGATCAGGTTGTTCTCGGAGCGAAATATCTCAACTGCGCGCTCAGCAGCGTCGAGAGACGCCCGCATGCCCTCAAGGCGGCGAGACAGCCAGTCCGCCGCACTCTTGGTTGCTTCGAACTTTGCCTCTAGCTGGTCAAGTGCGTATTCATCAGCGATTGTGTTCGCGATTTCCGCAGCCCGTTCCGGGCTGTGTGATGTGTAGCCAATATTGATTGTTTGGGTCAGCGGGTTGGGCGCAACAGACATCCCACCTCTGAACGCCGACAAGACGGCCTCACGCTTCAGGTTGGCCGCCACTTCAGGATCGACCGCTTCATCTTCCCCAGCGAACCAATTCAGCGGGTTTAACATAGAGGGCTTTGGGACTTCAGCGCCTCCGAAGTCGGGCGCCTCCCATAGGTTCAGCCGTTCAGAAACACGCTCCGCAATCGCTCGCGATCCAAGGATGGCGGTTTGGGCATTCGCTCTTGCGGCACCCGAACCCACGCCCGAAACAACTGCTTCGATGTCGACAACCTGGGCCGACGACCCTTCAATCAAAACAGTGGCGACGGCTTCGTAGCGAGGGGTCAACTGGCTTGTGACAATCAGCGCGCCTATCACAAAAAGAATGCCAACTGCGCCGATGACATATGCGCGGCGGCGCAGAAACATCAGGATGCCGCGGATGTCAATCACACCAATATCTGGCTGCGCTTCGAATCGCCGGCCGAGACCCCTTGCGCTATCGTGATCAGCGGCCGAAACTTCAGCGTTCATTCGCAGTTTGCCTCATCTCTCATCAGCAGATCACCACTAAAATGCCTGCCAGCGGCGCCGTTGGACCTCATGCGCTTTCTTATGTTTGAAGGCCGCAGAAGCGGCAAATCGTTTCGCTACAGCATGTGTCGGTGTAGAAGCCATTCCGTCTCAGAAACGGCACAACCTGCCTCCCGACCAAGTGTAACTGACTTAGCAAATGCCGTTAGATTTGAAGACGAAGTGTCACTCCGAACTTGTTGCGGTCATAGTCACGCCCGGCGACATCGGAGTCGCGCTGTTCGTAGTTATAAGCAGCCTTCAGAGACATATTTCGGTTGATGAGATACTGGGCACCAAAGTCGAAACCAATAATATCCTCATTACGCACAATGCCTTCATAGTCATTGTTCTCAAATGACGCACTCGTTGACACGATCACATTGCGAAGAAGTTCATGGTCGACGGTGACATCAACGTACTGTGCCACGAATCCACCGCTGCCGGTTGTATCTGACTGTCGTACCTCTGAGCCCGCGCCAAAGCTAACAGTGGTCAGAGGCGTCACAAACCACGACACATCAACATCAGCGGCCAGCCCGTCCACGTCTGAGAATGCCGCGCTGTCATAGTCTTGCTCGAAGTAGCCAAGAACGATTTCGCCGGCCATCAGCTTGGTGAGATCAAACGAGGCACCCGCTCCGACCCGGTAGCCATCAGAGTCCCGGCTGGCTGCAACTGTCGGTGGTTCCTGGTCATAGTCGATTTCGTTCAAAGCACCTTCAACAAACAGATTGATGTCTGGGTCCACATCATATCCGAGGCGCAGCCGGCCCTCTGCAAAAGACCGATCGCGCGCGTCGTTGTCGACAATACCGCCGCCGATGGCAGGGACGTCATCATAGTCAAGCTCGCCCAGCGACCCTTCAAGCTCCGCAGTCAAACGGTTGAACTGTTGGTTGAGCTGCAAGCCAGCGTCCCAAGACGTGTATTCTGTTGGCTCCGCCGCTGCGGTCGGCGCCGTCGCGGTCCGAAGTTCTTCGTTCAACTCTGCGTATGATCCGAACACTTCGATATTCGTCGAACTGCTGATATCGAGCCGCCCATCAAGCCCAGTCGTTACATCCGTGTAGTCGAGATCGGAGTCGGACTCATGAAAAATCGAGTTTGCCAGAATGCCTACATTCAGCTCATGACGGCTCCATTGAGACTGCAGGTTTAGTTCAGGGCGCACAGTCAACGTGAAGCTTTCGGTGGTGTTGGTGTCCGCGCGACCGATATTGTCGTCATGCCCGACACCAAGGTCGAGAGAAGGAAAAAGAAGGAATGAGCCTACTCTTACGCCTGCCGGGTCGTAATCCGGACGGGCACGGTCGAGAACCCCCTCACCACGGTTTTCGGCAGCTACTGCTGAACCGGCATACATCGCCGATACTGCAAGCAGCGGTACAAATATCTTCTTTGTGATTCCCATCGATTCTGTCCGTTTCCCTGTCGGGCTCGATGCCCTCGCAAACCATCTTTAAACTCAAGCCCAAGCAATCCCAAGAAGCCTCGGCTTACCCCTCGCCCTCTGCCTTAAACAGCCAGGGACGCAAGTGCATCAGTCGGGGCTTTGAAAGCCGCTGTCGGTGATCAAAAAGGATCCGACACCCTCACCAGACAATACTGCGGCGGTCTGTCCGGTCGTGGACGTGAACGCAGTTTGAACTGACGCAGGCGCCGCCGCGACTTCAGTTGCGACCTCGGTTGCCTCTGCCGCATCGGTTGTGGCCAGAGACAAAACCGCCCGACCAAGCCCAATCCCAACGCCTTCGAGCTGTGTCGCCGATGCGCTCCCAGTTGCGGCAAGAATGGTCGCTGCTGCCGCCGACGGGTCGTCAGCGTTAGCGACCAATTCGGCAACCTGCACGGCTATCTCCTCTACTGTCAGCGAGCTATCCGCAAGGATCGCCGCTATGTCCGCCGCCGTATCAGCCCGAACAGTGGTCGGCAGCGTCAAGGCACCAGCCACTACAAATGCCGCACTAAGCGCAGAAAGAAGGAATTTCCTGATCATGACGATCCCCTGTATTTCCAAAACTGAGCCGGTGTTACGGCTCCCCCAATAACAAACACTGGGCTTTTGACTGTTGGTCTCATGAGACTGAGTCAAAATTATCACAATGTGATGTCGAGACAACGAGAATCGGGGTGTTTTCAGGCTGCTGACCCTCCGTTTCCGGTCGATTCCGGTCAATAAACCTTATGGTGGCAAAATGGTAACAATTGGTTAACCATACCGAAACCGCACCCGGAACTCCCCGCTTCAGTGAGCGGGTTCGGGATTCAGGCGGGACTGCAGAGCGAATGGAAGCATTTGCTCAATCAAAACAGGACACGCTTGCCAGCAGAAGCCAACACGCTGATCTGGAGATGATGTGGGGCCGATCAGAAGAACCGCTCTGGGACCCTTATGATGTCGCCCGGATTGACCCGCAGGCGCTGATCTGCCGGATACTCAATTTCACCGTCTTGAGCCGGGCGGGAGACGAATACCCGATCGGTGTCGGCACGGTAGGTGTAGCCGCCAGCCACTGCCACGGCGTTCAGCACCGTCATGCCTGCTGTATAGGGGAATTCTCCTGGCTCTTCGACCTCACCGACGATGTAGTAAGGGCGGTAATTGAGAACCTCGATGTTCACCCGCGGATCCGTCAGGTAGCCATCCCGCAGCTTCTCTGCCACGCTGTCTTCCAGCGCTCGCAAGGTCAGGCCCGCGGCGCGGACTTCGCCGATAAGGGGAAGTGAAACGGAGCCCGAACCGTCCACATCAAATTCGCCGGACAGATCGTCCTCACCAAACACGATAAATCTGAGTTTGTCCCCGGATCCAAGTCGGTATTCCGCGGCCGGTGCGTTTTCGATTGCTCCACCGGAAGATGCTGGCCTTGGGCCCTCCCCGGCGCACGCAGCGACCATCGCACCAAGGGCAAAGACCCCGCACAAAACGGCCATTTTTCTGAAGACTTCCGCCAATACGGTACGCGCACCGGTCATATCAATCACCTTTAACCTCATGGGGCACCTGTTACAGCGCCAGTTCCTTTGAATGGAGCCCGTCAAGCTTCCGGACATGGCCCAATTCAGCGCAGAATTGGCTCAAATCGGGACGATCTGAAACAAATCCGCTTGTTCCGCCTTTCTTCATGCAACTTTAGGCCCAAGCCAGCGTCGGACAAGAGACAAGTGGGCGATTGCTGCACCGCACAAGAACCAGGCTACATGATGACCTGCAACAATTCTCGATCAGACCCCTCCAGGACCAACGCTGTCAGCACATTTGTCATATAGGCCCCGGTATCCACGCCTATTCTGTTCGATTTGAACTCCGCCTGTTCCCTTGGCGTATGGCCGTGCACCACAATTTTTCCGAAATTGGCCTTTGAGCTGAGAAAATCATCCCGAATCCAGAGCAGGTCTTGTTCACTCTGTCTCTCTAAGCCAATGCCAGGCCGGACCCCAGCATGGGCAAAAAAGTAATCACCAAAAGCCTCTGATTTCTGGAGGTTTTCAAGAAATCTAAGGTGCGTGTCGGGCAAAACCTTCTCAAACCGGTCCCGCGCCTGCTCAAACACCAACGGGTCGTCGCTCAGGGTGAGCTCCGTTACCCCATAGGAGTGGAGCGTTTCGAGGCCGCCATAATATTTCCAGGTTTTCGCAAATTGAGCGTCTGCCAGAAACTGCAGCAACGCTTCCTCATGGTTTCCTTTGAGGTACACCGCTTCAAACCCGTCCGGCGGACCGGCGATCAACCTGTCCAGGACCTGACACGATTCCAGTCCGCGATCGACATAATCGCCCAGATAAATGATGCAGTTTTTTGCCGCCTGTTTTGAGGCCGCGTCGCGCACAATCTTCTCAAGCAAAACTTCAAGCAAATCGTCGCGGCCGTGGATATCGCCCACCGCATAAATTCGCATCCCGTCGGGCACACGCGCGTCCGCCACAGACCCTTGATCCATCAGCGAACGAAACAGGGTTTTCAAGTTTTGCAGCATTGTGTCGACTGTCTCAGCCAAAGGTCGCCGGGCTCATCGGTCTTTCCTCACACGCTCCGACGTTCCGGCTGTATCCAGGGACTAAGGAGGTGCGCGGGAAAGATCCTCACAACATACAGATTACGCCGGAACATTAAAATCATGCGAAAGTGTCTCAGCTGACTTGATGAGGCAAGTTTTAGTGTTGACTAGATGAGCCGACTGCGCGAAGTGAGCCCCCGGCGCGGTTTACCAAAACCCCACTATTCGGTGACCGGCGGGTCTTAGACGTTTTTCCGTCGCATATCTGGTCTAGTGTGCTGCTTTGCCGCCGCAAAGACGCGGCAGGGACGTCAGGCGACGCTTGGGGTTTGGGGCAAAGAGACAATGACGTTAGGGACGTGACAGATGAAGATCGCCATGATTGGCACCGGCTATGTAGGTCTGGTAAGCGGCACTTGTTTTGCTGACCTCGGACACACCGTAATCTGTGTCGATAATGACAGTGACAAGCTTGACCGGCTCCATCGTGGAGAAATCCCGATTTATGAGCCTGGCCTGGAAGAACTCGTCAAGAAAAACGTCGCCGCCGGACGCCTTAGTTTTAGCGGATGGTCGGATGCCGATATCGGCGATCAGGACGCAATCTTCATTGCTGTGGGGACACCGCCAAGCGAGACGGACGGGAGCGCCGATCTAAGCGCCGTTTATGCCGTCGCCGCTGAACTCGCACCGAGACTCGCCGGGTACACAACCGTGGTCAATAAATCCACGGTGCCCGTGGGCACGGGCGACGAAGTCGAAAAGATCATCCAAACGACGAATCCCGAAGCCGATTTCGATGTGGCGTCGAACCCTGAATTTCTTCGCGAAGGCTCGGCGATCGACGACTTCATGAAACCAGATCGCGTCGTTGTGGGCACAGACTCCGAGCGCGCGCGGGACCTTATGAGATCCATCTACCGCCCGCTCATTCTCAACGAAACGCCGGTCCTGATCACCGGGCGCACAACCGCTGAGATCATCAAATACGCCAACAATGCTTTTCTCGCGACCAAGGTTACGTTCATCAACGAGATTTCAGACATCTGCGAGGCCGCCGGGGCTGATGTTCAGGACGTTTCAAAAGGCATCGGCCTGGACTCCCGGATCGGACAGAAGTTCCTGCAAGCAGGCGCCGGGTTCGGCGGATCCTGTTTCCCCAAAGATGCACTTGCACTGACTGATACGGCGCGCAAATTCGGCCGGCCAACGCAAATCGTGGAATCCGTTATCGAAGCCAACAGCGAACGCAAGCGGCGCATGGCAGACAAGATCATTGCCGCGTGCGGCGGGGATGTAAGCGGCAGAACGCTTGCCGTGCTGGGTGTCACCTTCAAACCGAATACGGATGATATGCGCGATGCGCCCAGCCTGGACATTATCCCCCTGCTCCAAAAGGCAGGTGCGAAGATCAGAGCCTTCGACCCTGAAGGCATGCAGCAAGCCAAAGAGATGCTCCCCGGCGTCGAGTGGGGCGGAGATAGTTACGAGGTGATGGAGGGCGCTGCGGCCTTGCTCATCCTGACAGAGTGGAACGCCTTCAGAATGCTCGACATCAGCCGGGTCAAATCTCTGCTGACCGAACCCCTCATTATCGACCTGCGCAACATTTATACGCTCGCTGAAATGGAGCAGGCCGACGTCACCTATCATTCGGTGGGTCGTCCGCCGGTTGGCGTGACCTGATACGCGCAGGGTGCAAAATAGCGGTTAGTGGCCACTGCCGAGTATGCCGGTTCTCACCGAATAATCGACGGCGAGGGCGTAGTCTGGATCGTCATCTGAATCGATCATGAGCTGACCCGCGCGTTGTAACAACCGATGGCAATCATGGGACAGGTGTCGCAGCTGCAACGTCTTGTTCCGCGCCTGATATTTCGCAGCAAGGGCCTCAATGGCCTGAAGCGCTGATTGGTCGACAACACGGCTGTCGAGGAAGTCCACAATCACCACATCGGGATCTTCTTCGGGATGAAAAAGTTCCAGGAACCCGTCGGTTGATCCAAAGAAGAGCGGTCCCTCGATCTGATAAACGCGGGCGCCTTCGTCATCGGTGTCGATGAAGGCGCGGATCCGGGACGCATTGTTCCAGGCATAGGCCAGCGCCGATACGATGACACCAACAATAACGGCGATCGCGAGGTCACTCATAACCGTCACAGCGGTGACAAGAAGGATGACGAGGGTGTCGGAGAGGGGGATCCGCCGCACGATCCGCAATGATTGCCAGGCAAACGTCCCGATCACCACCATAAACATCACGCCCACCAGGGCTGCCAATGGGATCTGTTCGATCAAGCTCGACGCAATGAGAATGAACGTAAGCAGGAAGAGGGCTGCGGCGATGCCCGATAGACGTGTGCGGCCACCAGACTTCACATTGATCATCGACTGACCGATCATGGCGCATCCGCCCATGCCACCGAAGAAGCCGGTCACAACATTTGCGGTACCCTGCGCAATACATTCTTGCGACGCGCCACCGCGTTTGCCTGTCATTTCGCCGACCAAGTTTAGCGTGAGAAGACTTTCTATCAGTCCAATCGCTGCGAGGATCACCGCATAAGGAAAAATAATCTCAAACGTTTCCAGGGTGAACGGCGCCAGGGGCACGTGGAACTCGGGTAATCCCCCCTGGATGGACGCAAGATCACCGACGCGCGGCACGTCCATTCCCGTGATAATCACCAGGGCAGCCACAATGCCGATGCCTGCCAGGGGCGCGGGGACGGCGTTGGTGAGTTTCGGCATGACCCAGATGATGGCCATGGTGAGCATTACCAGTCCCAACATGGTGACGAGCGGCATGCCGGACATCCATGTCCTGACGCCTTCCGCGTCCGTCACCTGGAATTGGGTCAGCTGCGCCAGGAAAATGACGATCGCGAGTCCATTCACAAAGCCCAACATGACCGGATGGGGCACAAGGCGGATGAATTTGCCGAGGCGAAAGACACCGGCAAGGACCTGCAGGATCCCCATGAGCACGACCGTGGCAAACAGATACTCGACCCCGTGGGTTGCGACCAGAGACACCATGACCACCGCCAGCGCGCCAGTCGCCCCTGAAATCATGCCAGGCCGACCTCCAATAAGCGCAGTGATGAGGCCGACAATGAATGCTGCGTAGAGTCCCACCAAGGGATGAACGCCTGCCACAAACGCAAAGGCGACGGCTTCCGGCACCAACGCCAAAGCGACTGTCAGGCCTGACAGGATTTCGGTTTTCAGGACTGTCGGTGAAAAGACAGGAAGGTCACGGCCCTTCCATTCGGCAATAGAAAGGTGGCCGGCAAAAGCCGCAAAAGTTGACTTGATCACGATAAGGGGAGGCCCGGTCTTGGGAAGAACGCTACTGGTGAGGGCACTTCATACGCGACCCATTGCTGCGCCGCAACAAAATCCCGATGTGCGGTAGGGATTTAGGCCCAGCCAGAGACCACAGTCCTGAAAGTCAGCGAAATCCGCCGTTTCCTGGGTGTTCGGACGCCCTTCAAAATGTCCGATTTGCGCGGGGAAATACCATGACGCCACTCATAGCGGGCGGGGCCGGTGAGAACGAGCAGGCTGCGGGGAGGCAAGAGTACCTCTGATTTTTCCCCAGTTGCTGCACTTTCGAACCGCATCATGACCACGCTACCTAGTGACAGTGACTCGATGGTCGACCCGAAGCAGGGTACGCAATCGATGTGAGGGGCGATGCCTTGTCCGGGCTGGTACTCGTTCACGATGACCTGGTCAGGCGGATCTTCAAAATGCCCCGCAACACGTACGGCCTCCACCTCTGGCGCGAGCCAGGCAGGCAATGGTCCCAGCCAGTCATCTTTTATAACGCGCCGTGCCTTATAGTCATATCGCCATCCATAGTGCTGAACACGACGGCGCAAGTCCTGCTTCCAAACCGCATTACCAATGATGGAGATGAGCTCGGCAGCACGCTCCGCGCTGACAAGCCCCTCAATCAAATCGGCACCAGGTGGCAGGTCGCTCATCTATGCCTGCCAAGCTCTGGCAAAAATTGGGCGGCGCAATCTAGCCGCATCTTTCGGTCCACGGGACCAGCGGATGCTAGGTACCCAGATCGACTTCCAGCTTCGAGATGGCGTTCACAAAATTGTTCGGTGCCTGCGCCCAATTGCCGGTGAATTTGACATTGGGGAAACGCGACAGAATTTTCTCGTAGGCGACCTCCAATTGCATGTTGGCAACGCGTTGCCCAAGACACACGTGAGGCCCAGCACCAAATGACAGGTGGTCGCCGGCATTTGCCCGTTCGATGTCAAACTGGTCCGGGTTCTCGAAGACGGATGGATCCCTGTTCGCGGCCCCGTAATACATGATGACCTTCTCGCCCTCAGACATTTGCTGACCGGCAATCTCAGTGTCAGCCAACAGAGTCCGGCGCATGAAGATCACCGGGGACACCATCCGGATCGCTTCCGGCACCATCTGTTTGATCTTCGACGGGTCGTCCAACAGCTTTTGCTTTTGATCCGGGAACTCCGTCAGCAGGCGCATGGTTCCAGACAAAGAGTTTCGGGTCGTGTCGTTGCCGGCAAAGATGATCAGCAACCAGGCGCCGTCCAGAAACTCCTGCGAGAGGGGTTCCCCATCGATCTCCGCCTGGGCGATCGCCGTGAGCAGATCGTTGCGTGGATTGGCGCGACGGTCCTGAAGAACACGCTCGCCATACCGGAACATCTGACGGACATTCCACAGGAACTTGGCAAGGAACACGTAGCTGATTTTGCGACCCGCGGCCTGCTCCGTGATCATGTGGGATGCAAGTTCGAGGTAATGCATCCAGCGCACAATTTTGGGCCGATCCTTCTCGTCAACGCCCAGCATTTCGCACAGGGTGAAGAGCGGCAGCTGTTCAGAGAAGTTCTTCACCATGTCGACAACTGGGCCCTTGCGCTCCATGTCGTCCAGCAGTTCGTCGACTTTCACTTCGACCTTCTTGCGCAGCTCCGCAATATAGTCCGGCGTGAAGAAGGCACGGTGCTGCATCCGCAGGGGGATGTGATAGGGGCGGTCAAGGCTGATCAGCGTATTAAGTGCTGCGCCCGCAAGACGTTCATGGCCGCGGCCTCTTTCCGCGGTTGCCATGTTGATCCCACCTCGCTGTGAGGAGAAGATATCCGGATTGAGCTCGATCCGCTTCACATCATCATAGCGGGTGATCGCCCAATATCCTGCCGCCATCGGCACCGGGGTCCACGCGGCCGGCGCTTCGTCTCTCAGTCTTTTGTAATAGTCAAAAGGCTGGCCGGACGTAAAAGCATTGTTGTCAGACAGATTGAACCCTTCAGGTGTCTTGTAGACAGGGGTATGGCTTGGTCCCGCATCGGGGATGTCGACCAGGGCAGTTTCGCTTACCGGCTGAAGCATTTCTTTTCTCTCTAACAAATGAATCTGAGAGGAAAAGTACATGCGCCAACGCAAGCGTCAACGGTATTGAAAAGAGGGGTTTATGACGCAGGGGTATGCTGGTGCGAACCCACGACAAAAAAGGGAGCGACAATGCGCTCCCTCAAAAAAACTTGCTGCATTGGGGGTTTAAAGGATCTTCAGATCCACTGCAGAGCTTTTCCCATTCCGTCCGGTCTCAAGCTCGTAGGAAATCTTCTGATTTTCATCAAGCCCAGCGAGTCCAGCACGCTCAACCGCGGAAATGTGTACGAAAACATCCTGGCCGCCATCTTCCGGCTGGATGAAACCATACCCTTTTGTTGGGTTGAACCATTTGACTGTACCAGTCGCCATCTCATTCTCCTGTGCGGCGCTGTCGCGCCGGTCTTCAATCTCACACGAGCCCCGTGTGTAGGGTATCAAATCGTTTTTGGAAACGCCGCATAGCCCTTCTTGAGGCAAGGCCGGGAGCCGTCACAATGCTCCAAGAAAAATTCGATGAGAATAAAATGGGGGCTCCCGCCACCATTGGCAAGAAAAAGAGTCTGGATCGCGGTGAAATTCAACCGTGCCCGTCTTGTGGTTTCGCAAATGCGAAATCTATCTATCGACTTGCCCGCTTCTGCGCATCTGCTTTTTGGTCTTCGTAAAGCGCTGAGATGACATCCATAAAGACGCCACGGCCAGCCGCAAAATAAGGCGCAACATGGCTGAGCACGTGGAAGACGCCACCATGAATAATATCTGGCCCGGATGCGTTGGGGTGCCGAACCGCTTCAAAATTCAACCAATAGGTGAGCAACATTGTCAGACGCGTACTGACCTGCTCCGCCTCGCCTTCTCTGATGTCCAGCACATTTCTCTCGGCCAGATTGTTGAGCAGAGCTTCGCAGGTCGCCTGCTTGCGTTCCAAAAGATCGTCAAAACGCGCATTGAGTTGGGGATAGCGGGTCAGCAGGTCTGTCAGATTTCTGTAAAAGAACCGAAAGTCAAAAATCTCTTCAAACACAATGTAAAAGTAGAGCCAATTGTCTTCAGCTCTGAGCGGACTTTCCACCGGCGCCGTCAGAACGATCCGCATCTCTTCTTCAAACGCGTCATAGAGCGAGGTGATGAGCGCGTCCTTGCCTTTGAAATGGTAATAGAGATTGCCCGGTGAGATATCGACCTGATTGGCGATATCGACCGTCGACACATTGGTCTCCCCTTCTTCATTGAAGAGTTCAAGACTTGCTTTGAGGATACGTTCCCGAGTTTTCATCGCGGGTACCAACCGTTATTTTTCTGCCGTCGGTTTCTTTTTCGCCGTGGTCCTCTTTCGGGCCGTCGTCGTTTTTTTCCTCGCTGCCGTTTTCTTCTTTGGTGCCGCCTTCTTTTTTACGGCCGCTTTCCTGGCTGGTGGTTTTGAGACAGGATCGTTTAATTGCTCAAGGACCTGATCCAGTTTGGCGTTGAGCGCCGCAACATCGGCTGTGAGTTTGTCGACTTTCTCTTCAAAGCCGCTTCCGGAGGGCGCCAGCCCCAGCATGTCCCGCATACGAGACAAACGATCCTCCAGCGAGAGAGACATGTCCGCACCCCGCCGCAATCCCTCTGCCCTCATGTCTGCGCTTATCTTGCCCAAGGCGCCCATGTTTTTTTCAAGATCGGTGCCGCGGGTCACCAATTCCTCGAAGAACTTGGACGTATCCTGGCTAACTTGTGCGACGCGGCGGGTCACTTCCTGCTGCGTTTCATCGACGGCCTGGCCATAGGCGCCTACGCCCGCAAGCCAGATCTGGCGCGCAAGGTCGCTTGCTTTGTCGACAGGTGATTTTGCTTTTGCCGATTTGCGGCCGCTGGAAGACTTGTCTGACATCTGTTCCCCATTCCGCCTCGTGATTGAGGCCGTCACTTAGTCTAAGACGATTAGACTGCGCTTGAGGGTTTGTCGCCAGCAGAAACTCACATTGTGAGGGCATTCGAGGGCATAAAATGCACGAACGGCGCCGTGGTGAACCACGACGCCGTCCGGCTACGCTCGCAAAGCTTGTTACGCAGCTTTACGGGCCGGGGTTTTGCGTGCTTTTGGCTTAGCAGCTGCTTTGCGGCTCAGCGCGTTGACTTTTTTCGTCAGCGCTTCGACTTCCGTTTCCAGCTCACGAACGCGCGTGGACTTGAACTGCGGGAACTGGAGAAGCTCAGGCATCTCTGGGAGTTCTGGCATTTCAGGGAACTTAGGAAGCTCTGGAAGCGCGTCGCGGAGCTTCTGGATACGCTCTTCAACAGTGCCGCTTGTGTCGATGCGGACATCTTTCAGCGCTTTGCGGGTTTCGGTTTCTACAACGGTGCCGCGATCCACCAGCTCGTCAAAAAGCTTGTTGGCTTCAGTGCGTGCTGATTCAGCGCGTTCCATTGTCTCATCATAGATGCGGCCATAGAAACCGAGGCCTGCCAGCCAAATGTCACGAGCAAGCGGGAGCTTTGCTTCAGGGGCTGCTTTCTTGGTTGTCTTACGTGTCTTCGTCGCCATGTTCTTTCTCCTAGAATCCGGTCTTTTGGGTCTCTTGCTGCGGGCCCTGCTGGTTGGGGAAACTGACTGGCTGGGTCCCTCGTTGGGTATCGGTTTAGGACCAGATGTCTAGAAAGCGCATACTAATTGGCGCGAACCCAAATAAATCGTTGATTTTCAAACACTTAAAGGCCATACCCCTTTAGGGGCCATGGGACGTGGCCGACAGGAACAACCGTCCTTAGGATGGTTCTTTCCTGATTTGTTGAGGAGGAGCGTGCCCGTGACCAGTGCCTATGAAGAACAGATCACCCATGAACAGCCTGGCGGTCACCTGACGGTCACCGGAGAGAAGCCCACTGGGAAAGCCGGCATGTTCGGCTGGTTTATCTATGACTGGGCGCTCAATCCCTATTTCATCCTGATCAACATCTTTGTTTTTGCGCCCTATTTCTCCAGTGAGGTTGTCGGCGACGATGTTCGCGGTCAGGCCATTTGGGGCTATGTGCAGGCAACTGCTGGCGTGTCGATCGCCCTTTTAAGCCCGTTCTTCGGCTCCCTGGCGGATGCAGCCGGGCCGCGCAAACCCGGCATCTTCGTCTTTACGGTGTTCGCCTTTCTGGGCATGTCGGTTCTGTGGTTTGCCGCGCCTGGCGAGCCCAGTTCGATCTTGCTGGTGATTGTGGGGGTTGTGATTGCCGCCACCAGCCTGGAATTTGCCATCGTCTATCACAACGCAATGCTCCCTGCGCTCGTGTCCAAAAAGCGTATCGGGACCCTCTCGGCCGTTGGATATGCCGTCGGCTCCGTTGGTGCCATTCTGTCTTTTGCCGTCTGGCTGCTCCTGTTCGGGCTTCCGGACATCCCCTGGTTCGGGATCGACAAAACCGTCAGCGAGCACAATCGCGTTGTCGGACCATTGTCCGCCCTATGGCTCCTCGTTTTCGCGCTGCCATTCTTCTTCATGACACCGGATCAGCCGCGTACCGGACTGAACCGCATGGAGGCGGCCAAAAAAGGCGTGGCCATGGTGATCGGCACCATCAAGAAGCTGCCTCATTACAAGAACATCGCAACCTACCTGCTTGCGCGCATGGTCTACTATGACGGCCAGGCAGCCGTTTTCATCTTTACCGGCGTCTATGCCAAAGGCGTGTTCGACTGGCCGACAACCCAGATCGGCTTTTACGGCCTCATCATTATTGTCATGCAGGTTCCGTTTACGCTGCTCGGTGGCCTGGTAGACGACTATCTCGGGTCCAAGAAGACGATCGTCGGGGCGGTTTCCTGTTTCGCGATCGGACTCATGCTGCTTGTTGGAACAACAACGGAGACCGCCGCTTTTATGCTGTCGGTCAGCATGGAGCCGATAGTGGCGACAACCATTTTTGGTGAAGCGCTGAACGGCATGGGCTTTGACACGAGTGCCGAGCGGTGGTTCCTGTTCCTGGCAACAGCCACCGGCGTCTTCGCGGGCCCGTCCCTGTCCTCAAGCCGCACCATGCTGGCGCGCATCGCCCCGCCTGCCATGATGGCAGAGTTCTATGGTCTCTATGCTCTGTGCGGCAAAGCCACCAGCTTCCTCGCACCCCTGACGGTCGCCATTGTGACACAAGCCACTAACAGCCAGCGGGTCGGACTCGGCAGTGTGGTCGTCTTCCTCATCGTCGGACTGTTACTCATGATCTTCGTCAAAGAAGAGCAATCGACGGCCCACGAGCACTAGACTCTTCTGCCGCGTTTTCGGACGGAAAACTCCAAGTCCGACTTGGCACTTTTCCTGAAAACGCGCGCCGATATCAGGCTGAGAGAGACTTGGCTCTTTCCAGGCCATCACCCAGGGTCCGTGCAGCCAGGAAGAAGTGCAACGCACCCCAGAGGCCGAGCGGCGTCATGGCGAGCAGCGCGTAGCGGAGTGACTCTGCCCCGTAGGAGGGCTCCAGAAGGTCGCTGACGATCCCTACGGCCTGTGGCCCAAGGCCCAGTCCAATAATGTTCAGAATGAACAGGAGCAACGCCGAGGCAGCCGCGCGCATTTTAAGCCGCGCAAGCCCTTGGGTCATAGCAAGGCTGGGTCCGAGGTAGAGTGACCCGGCCGCGGCTGGAATGATAAACAAGCCCAAAGCCCAGCGCAGATCCTCGGCAAGATAGACACTGAAGCCGAAGGGGAATGCAGCTACGCCCGCGATTGCAACCACCCACATGTACCAGCGGATATCCTTCTGTCCGAGCCGGTCTGCCAGAAATCCTGCGCCATAGGTCCCGAGCCCGCCGGCAATACCGATAATGAGAGAGAGTGCCAGACCGATGTCCCCCACTTCCATGCCATGGGACCGGACCAGGAATGGCGGCAACCACGCAACCGCACCATAGCCCACAAAAGAGACAAGGGTTGCCCCTGCCGCAATATGCCGGAAGGCCGGTTGGGTAAGAAGAAATCGCAGGACTTCCATAAGTCCCGGCGCGTCTTCCTTGTCTTCATGGCCCACGCGCCCCTCGGAATGCCCCCGGGGCGGTTCTTTCAACGTGAAATGAACCAGAACCGCCAAGGCGAGGCCAGGCAGACCAACGACCAGGAAGGCCATGCGCCAGCCGTACCATTGCGCCACAAACCCGCCGACCAGGAAGCCAATGAAGATGCCGATATTGACGCCCAAAGAGAAGATGGCGAGGGCTGTTGCGCGTGTCTCGGGTTCATAGAGATCCGCAATCATGGAGTGTGACGGCGGGCTGGAACCGGCCTCGCCAACACCGACCAGGATACGCGCGACCATCAATTGCCAAAACGACGTCACGGCGCCGCAGACAGCGGTCATGCCGGAGAAAATCGTCATCGAAGCGGTGATGACGTTTCGCCGATTGGTGCGGTCGGCCAGCATGGCAATCGGCAGCCCAAGCGTCGCATAGAAGAGACCAAAGGTCGTAAAGAGCAAACCCAGCTGTGTATCGCTCAGCGAGAGATCAATCTTGATGGGCTCAAGCAGGATCGACAAAATCTGTCGGTCGACATAGTTGACCGAGTAGACAACGGTCAAAATGCCAAGTGCATAGCGCCGATAGCCGGGCGTGATGAAGTTGCCTGCTGACGCTTGCGCGCTGGTCGTGTCGGCCATGATTTCCCCCAAAAACTGAAGGGTTAACCCCCTTCCGGTTCTGGCAACCTAACAGGGCTTAACGCAATCCGGAAGCAGGCAAAGAAAAAGGCCGCTCACAAGAAGCGGCCTCTTCAAGATCAGGAATGACAGGGATCAAGATGACAGGGGATCACCATTCAATCCGTTCGATATTGTCGAAGGAGATTTCCGATCCGTCGGCGAAGGTGATGGTGCCGGCCGCATCTTCAGATAGATCGTAGGAGCTCATGTCGCTGCCCTCAATTGAGCCGCTGTCCAGCTCGAGCGTCCAATCCATGGTCACGGCGCCACCGCCATTGCCCTGCAGCTGGATGGTGTCTGTCCAGCTGGAGCCGCTGCCGCCGTCGGCATAGTCGCTGTCGCCATTGCCGGATTCGAAGATGAAGAGGTCAGATCCGTCTTCGCCCTTCAGCTCATCATCACCGGCGCCACCGAAGAGCACATCCTCGCCTTCGCCGCCTTTGAGTTCGTCGTCGCCGGTGCCGCCCACAAGAATGTCGTCGCCATCCTTGCCTTCAAGCTTGTCGTCGCCGGAGCCGCCATAAAGCGTATCGTCACCGTCTTCGCCTTTCAGCTCATCATCACCGCCGCGGCCATAGAGCGTGTCGTTGCCATCGTCGCCCTTGAGCTCGCCTTTGGTGTTGTCATCGACGATGATGTCATCACCTTCTTCACCATCCAGCTTGTTGTCACTGTCCGATCCGTTGTAGACGATCACGTCATCACCGGATGACCCGTCATAATCATCGTCAGAGGTGTAGGTCGCGCCAGACAGGGTCGGCATCGCATCACCTGGATCGCTGATATCGTAAAGCGGCGTCTGCGAGCCGTTGGCGACCACGCTGATGTCATCGACCGAGAAGGTTTCCGACCCCGACGTCGTTTTGGCTTCGAATTCAATGACCAGGGTCGAGCCTGTGCCAATATCCTGGAAGTTGTAGGCGTCCTGAATACCGGAATCACCATCCTGCGACAGGATTTCAGTCCGTACGCCGTCGATGACAGCAAAAGCCTTGAAGGTATCCTGCCAGTCGCCGCTTTCTTCCATGTCTCCGTCTGCCGACAATCGGAAGCTCAAATCGATCTCTGACTGCCCGGAAATATCGATGGTCTGGCTGGTCCAAACGACCTTAGACGTATTGTCGTTGGACTCATCGGTTACCCGACCAAACTCATACGCACCACTTTCCACACCGTGGTTGCCAGTCATGTCGGACCCAGCATCAGTCGCACTCCAGGCGGTCGACCCGGTATCAGACGTCGCCCCATTGGAGAGACCTGAGAAGTCTTCGCTCCAAAGCTCTACCGGCGCATCGGCGATATCGCCGACATTAATAGTGAAGGTTTCGGCATAGCTCGCTCCGGCAGCGTCTGTTGTGGTCACCTCAACAGCAACCGTGGTTTCTGTCTCATAGTCGAGCGAGACACCATCTTTGAGCTTCAGCTGACCGCCCACCACTTCAAAGCGCGCATCGTCAACCGTGTAGGTGTGGGTGTCGCCGGTATCTACATCCGTTGTCGTAAGATCACCGATGACGGCACCGGACGCGTTTTCATCGACTGAATTGTTCGATAGAGAAAGATCGGACGGTCCGTCATTGACACTCGCGACATTGACTTCGATCTGCACTGTGTCTGAGGCAGTCGACGCGTTTGACCCTTCCGTTGCCGTCGCGGTCACGGAGAGGTTGAAGGTGCCATTGTAGTTTGCCGCCGGCGTCACCTCGAGGGCAGACAGATCCCAGCCGGAGACATCAACACTTGTCGAGCCGCCGCTGGCTGTGAACGTGTTCGACCCGTCGGTGAGCGTTGCGCCGTCTGGAATATTGCCGACCGTCAGTGCCAGCGTCTCCGAGCCGTCTGTATCGCCCAAGTTTGCTGAGATATCAGGCAGACTGATTGTCCCATCTTCGTTTCCGTTCACCACGGTTCCGTCGGTGGTTTCAGTCAGCTTGATATTGTCGAGATACATGCCGCGACCATTATCCTGGTCGACACCTGCCTCGCGGAATTGAAGCTTCGCAGGATCTCCGTCACCGGTCATGGTGTACTCGAAGCTCTGCCAGACATTGTCGCTGTTGCTTGAGCCATCGAGAGCGATCGTATCGACAACTACGCCGTCCCAGACAACCTCAATCCGAGCGACCGAGGCATCATATCCAGGCCGAGGGGAGACATCGAAAGTCAACGTGTAGGTTGCACCGTCGACTGTATCCACCATCTGGTAAATATCTGCAGCATCGTCGTAATTGTCGATGGCGTCATCATTCAGTTCGATGAATTTGTCGCCGTCTGATGATGAACGGCCAGAGTCGCTCGCGCTCCACACCTCAATCGCATCACTGTCAGTGCTCCACCCATCAGCAGTCGACAGGAAATCGGCGCTGGCACTCTCAAAGCTTGAATCAATGATCGTCGTTGTGGTGGGCGCAAGCGATACACTCGGCGTATCCGCTACTGCCGTGATGTCGAGCGTAGCTGTAGCGCTGTCGCTTACCTCTCCGTCCGTTACCGTAAAGGAGAAAGGAACATTGTCGGCACTTACATCATTGGCAGGCGTGAATGTCCAGGTTCCGTTTCCATTGTCGCTGAGCGACCCGTATTGGGCATCAACTGACAGTGAGCTGACACTCATTGAGTCGCCATCATCCACATCGCTGGAATTCGCCAGGAGTTGAGCGCTGGTAATCACGACTGATGTGTCTTCGTTGGTCGCGCCCAGATCTACGGCACCGGCGCTCGGGCCTTCGTTCACATCGCCGACCGCAATGGTGAAGGTCTCGGAATAGGTGGCGCCAGACGCATCGGTCGTGGTCACTTCGACCGCCACGGAGGACTCGGACTCGTGGTTCAGGCTCACGCCGTCTTTAAGCTTCAGATCGCCGTCCACAACCTCGAAGCGGGCATCGTCCACGCTATAGGTGTGCATATCGCCATCGTCGACATCTGTGGTGCTGAGAGAGCCGACCACGGCACCCGCGGCATTCTCATCAACGGAGGTGTTTGAGAGGGAGATATCCGACGGACCTTCGTTCACATCGCCGACCGCAATGGTGAAGGTCTCGGAATAGGTGGCCCCGGACGCATCGGTGGTGGTCACCTCAACGGCTACAGACGACTCCGTCTCATGATCGAGAGAGACACCGTCTTTAAGCTTCAGATCACCATCGACCACCTCGAAGCGGGCGTCGTCAACCGCATAAGTATGGCTATCGCCATCATCCACGTCCGTGGTGGAGAGGGAGCCAATGACCGCACCGGCAGCGTTCTCGTCAACGGAGGCGTTTGAGAGGGAGATATCCGACGGACCCTCGTTCACATCACCGACGGCAATATTGAAGGTCTCGGAGTAAGTCGCCCCGGAGGCATCTGTTGTGGTCACTTCCACGGCCACAGACGATTCCGTCTCATGATCGAGAGAGACACCGTCTTTGAGCTTCAGATCACCATCGACCACCTCAAAGCGGGCATCGTCGACGCTATAGCTATGTGTGTCGCCATCGTCGACATCGGTCGTCGACAGGCTGCCGACAACTGCACCGGCAGCGTTCTCGTCCACAGAGAGGTTGTCCAGGCTGATATCGCTTGGGCCTTCGTTCACATCGCCGACAGCAATGGTGAAGGTCTCTGAGTAAGTGGCGCCACTCGCATCGGTCGTAGTGACCTCGACAGCGACAGATGATTCCGTCTCATGATCCAGCGAGACACCATCCTTGAGCTTCAGGTCGCCATCGACCACCTCAAAGCGGGCGTCGTCGACCGCATAAGCGTGTGTGTCGCCATCGTCGACATCGGTCGTCGACAGGCTGCCGACCACAGCGCCAGCTGTGTTCTCGTCGACAGACAGATTATCCAGGCTGATGTCCGACGGACCCTCGTTTACATCACCGACGGCAATATTGAAGGTCTCGGAATAGGTGGCGCCAGACGCATCGGTCGTGGTCACTTCGACCGCCACCGAAGACTCGGACTCGTGGTTCAGGCTCACGCCGTCCTTGAGCTTCAGATCGCCATCAACCACCTCAAAGCGGGCGTCATCGACCGCATAAGTATGTGTGTCGCCATCGTCCACGTCAGTGGTGGAGAGGGAGCCGACCACCGCACCGGCACTGTTCTCATCCACAGACGCATTGCTGAGGGAGATATCACTTGGACCTTCGTTCACATCACCGACGGCAATGGTGAAGGTCTCGGAATAGGTGGCGCCAGACGCATCCGTCGTCGTCACCTCAACGGCCACGGAGGACTCGGACTCGCGGTCCAAGCTCACACCGTCTTTGAGCTTCAGATCGCCATCGACCACCTCAAAGCGGGCGTCATCGACCGCGTAAGTGTGCGTATCGCCGTCATCCACATCCGTCGTCGACAGGCTGCCGACCACAGCGCCGGCACTGTTCTCGTCAACCGAAAGGTTGTCGAGGGTAATATCAGTTGGCGCATCGTTGGTATCACCGACGGATATCGAGAATGTCTCTTGGTAAGTCGCGCCCGCACTATCTGTGGTCGTCACCGTAACATCGACCGACGGGTCAGTGTTGTAGTCCAAGCTCACGCCATCCTTAAGCTTCAGATCGCCATCGACCACCTCAAAGCGCGCATCATCGACCGCGTAAGTGTGCGTGTCGCCATCATCGACATCGGTGGTGCTGAGAGAGCCGACGACTGCACCGGCACTGTTCTCGTCAACGCTTGCGTTTGAGAGGCTGATATCCGACGGACCCTCGTTTACATCGCCGACCGCAATGGTGAAGGTCTCGAAATAGGTCGCCCCACTCGCATCGGTCGTGGTGACCTCAACGGCTACAGACGACTCCGTCTCATGATCGAGAGAGACACCGTCTTTGAGCTTCAGATCGCCGTCCACAACCTCGAAGCGGGCGTCGTCGACCGCGTAAGTTTGCGTGTCGCCATCGTCGACATCGGTCGTGCTTAGCGAGCCGACGACTGCACCGGCACTGTTCTCGTCAACGGAGAGGTTATCCAGGCTGATATCCGACGGACCCTCGTTCACATCACCGACCGCAATGGTGAAGGTCTCGGAGTAGGTCGCCCCACTCGCATCGGTCGTGGTCACTTCGACCGCCACCGAAGACTCGGACTCGTGGTTCAGGCTCACGCCGTCCTTGAGCTTCAGATCGCCGCCCACGACTTCAAAGCGAGCATCGTCCACGCTATAGGTGTGCGCGTCGCCATCATCCACGTCAGAGGTAGAGAGGGAACCCACAACCGCACCTGCTGAGTTCTCATCGACAGAGAGGTTGTCCAGGCTGATATCCGACGGACCTTCGTTTACATCACCGACGGCAATGGTGAAGGTCTCGGAATAGGTCGCGCCAGAGGCATCGGTCGTGGTCACTTCAACGGCCACCGAAGACTCGGACTCGTGGTTCAGGCTCACGCCGTCTTTAAGCTTCAGATCGCCATCGACCACCTCGAACCGGGCATCATCGACCGCATAAGTATGTGTGTCGCCATCGTCCACATCCGTCGTCGACAGGCTGCCGACCACAGCGCCAGCTGTGTTCTCGTCAACAGAGAGGTTGTCCAGGCTGATATCCGACGGACCTTCGTTCACATCGCCAACGGCAATGGTGAAGGTCTCGGAATAGGTCGCGCCAGACGCATCCGTCGTGGTCACCTCCACAGCCACGGAGCTCTCAGCTTCATGGTTCAGGCTCACACCATCCTTGAGCTTTAGATCGCCATCGACCACCTCAAAGCGGGCGTCGTCGACCGCATAAGTATGTGTATCGCCATCGTCGATATCGGTTGTCGACAGGCTGCCGACCACGGCACCAGCTGCGTTCTCATCGACAGACGCATTGGAAAGGGAGATATCGCTCGGACCTTCGTTCACATCACCGACCGCAATGGTGAAGGTCTCGGAATAAGTGGCCCCACTCGCATCGGTCGTGGTGACCTCAACCGCGACTGACGATTCCGTCTCATGATCCAGCGAGACACCGTCTTTGAGCTTGAGATCGCCATCGACCACCTCGAAGCGGGCATCGTCAACAGAGTAAGAGTGTGTATCACCATCATCCACATCCGTGGTGCTCAACGACCCAACGACGGCACCAGCACTGTTCTCGGCCACTGACGTGTTATCCAGACTGATGTCAGAAGGGCCTTCGTTCACATCGCCGACCGCAATGGTGAAGGTCTCGGAGTAAGTGGCGCCACTCGCATCGGTCGTGGTGACCTCAACGGCCACGGAGGACTCAGCCTCGTGGTTCAGGCTCACGCCATCCTTCAGCTTCAGATCACCGTCGACCACCTCAAAGCGGGCATCGTCCACGCTGTAGGTGTGGCTATCGCCATCGTCGACATCGGTTGTCGACAGGGAGCCGACCACGGCACCGGCTGCATTCTCGTCAACGGAGGCGTTTGAGAGGGAGATATCGCTCGGGCCTTCGTTCACATCGCCGACCGCAATGGTGAAGGTCTCTGAGTAAGTGGCGCCACTCGCATCGGTCGTAGTGACCTCGACAGCGACAGATGATTCCGTCTCATGATCCAGCGAGACACCATCCTTGAGCTTCAGGTCGCCATCGACCACCTCAAAGCGGGCGTCGTCGACCGCATAAGCGTGTGTGTCGCCATCGTCGACATCGGTCGTCGACAGGCTGCCGACCACAGCGCCAGCTGTGTTCTCGTCGACAGACAGATTATCCAGGCTGATGTCCGACGGACCCTCGTTTACATCACCGACGGCAATATTGAAGGTCTCGGAATAGGTGGCGCCAGACGCATCGGTCGTGGTCACTTCGACCGCCACCGAAGACTCGGACTCGTGGTTCAGGCTCACGCCGTCTTTAAGCTTCAGATCGCCATCGACCACCTCGAACCGGGCATCATCGACCGCGTAAGTGTGCGTGTCGCCATCGTCCACATCCGTCGTCGACAGGCTGCCGACCACAGCGCCAGCTGTGTTCTCGTCAACAGAGAGGTTGTCCAGGCTGATATCCGACGGACCTTCATTCACATCGCCGACGGCAATGGTGAAGGTCTCGGAATAGGTGGCTCCTGACGCATCTGTGGTTGTCACTTCCACAGCCACGGAGCTCTCAGCTTCGTGGTTCAGGCTCACGCCATCCTTCAGCTTCAGATCGCCATCCACGACCTCAAAGCGGGCGTCATCCACTGAGTACGTGTGGCTATCGCCATCATCCACGTCCGTGGTGCTCAACGACCCAACGACGGCACCAGCACTGTTCTCGGCCACTGACGTGTTATCCAGACTGATGTCAGAAGGGCCTTCGTTCACATCGCCGACCGCAATGGTAAAGGTCTCGGAGTAGGTCGCCCCAGACGCATCGGTTGTGGTGACCTCAACGGCCACGGAGCTCTCAGCTTCGTGGTTGAGCGAGACTCCGTCTTTAAGCTTCAGATCGCCGTCCACAACCTCAAAGCGGGCGTCATCGACCGCGTAGGTGTGCGTGTCGCCATCGTCCACATCGGTCGTGCTTAGCGAGCCGACAACTGCACCGGCAGCATTCTCATCAACGGAGAGGTTATCCAGGCTGATGTCCGACGGACCCTCGTTCACATCACCGACGGCAATGGTGAAGGTCTCGGAGTAGGTCGCCCCACTCGCATCGGTCGTGGTCACTTCGACCGCCACCGAAGACTCGGACTCGTGGTTCAGGCTCACGCCGTCCTTCAACTTCAGATCGCCATCGACCACCTCAAAGCGGGCGTCATCGACCGCGTAGGTGTGCGTGTCGCCATCGTCGACATCGGTCGTGCTTAGCGAGCCGACGACTGCACCGGCACTATTCTCGTCAACGGAAGCATTTGAGAGAGAGATGTCCGACGGGCCTTCGTTCACATCGCCGACCGCAATGGTGAAGGTCTCGGAGTAGGTCGCCCCAGACGCATCCGTCGTGGTCACTTCCACAGCCACCGAAGACTCGGACTCGTGGTTCAGGCTCACGCCGTCTTTGAGCTTCAGATCGCCATCGACCACCTCAAAGCGCGCATCATCGACCGCGTAGGTGTGCGTGTCGCCATCGTCCACGTCAGTGGTGGAGAGGGAGCCGACCACCGCACCGGCACTATTCTCGTCAACGCTTGCGTTTGAGAGGCTGATATCCGACGGACCTTCGTTCACATCGCCGACCGCAATGGTGAAGGTCTCGGAATAGGTCGCGCCACTCGCATCGGTGGTGGTGACCTCAACGGCTACAGACGACTCCGTCTCATGATCGAGAGCGACACCATCTTTGAGCTTCAGATCGCCATCGACCACCTCAAACCGGGCGTCATCGACCGCGTACGTGTGCGTGTCGCCATCATCCACATCGGTGGTCGACAGGGAGCCGACCACGGCACCAGCTGCGTTCTCATCGACAGACGCATTGGAAAGGGAGATATCGCTCGGGCCTTCGTTCACATCGCCAACCGCAATGGTGAAGGTCTCGGAATAGGTCGCGCCAGACGCATCCGTCGTGGTCACTTCCACAGCCACGGAGCTCTCAGCTTCATGGTTCAGGCTCACGCCGTCCTTGAGTTTCAGATCGCCATCGACCACCTCGAAGCGGGCGTCGTCGACCGCGTACGTGTGCGTGTCGCCATCGTCGACATCTGTGGTGCTGAGAGAGCCGACCACCGCACCGGCACTATTCTCGTCAACGCTTGCGTTTGAGAGGCTGATATCCGACGGACCCTCGTTTACATCGCCGACCGCAATGGTGAAGGTCTCGGAATAGGTCGCCCCACTCGCATCGGTCGTGGTGACCTCAACGGCTACAGACGACTCCGTCTCATGATCGAGAGAGACACCGTCTTTGAGCTTCAGATCGCCGTCCACAACCTCGAAGCGGGCATCATCGACGCTATAGGTGTGGGTATCGCCGTCATCCACGTCAGAGGTGGAGAGGGAACCGACCACAGCGCCAGCTGTGTTCTCGTCGACAGACGCATTGGAAAGGGAGATATCGCTCGGGCCTTCGTTCACATCGCCAACCGCAATGGTGAAGGTCTCGGAATAGGTCGCGCCAGACGCATCCGTCGTGGTCACTTCCACAGCCACCGAAGACTCGGACTCGTGGTTCAGGCTCACGCCGTCTTTGAGCTTCAGATCGCCATCGACCACCTCAAAGCGGGCATCGTCAACGCTATAGGTATGTGTATCGCCATCGTCCACATCTGTGGTGGAGAGCGAGCCGACCACGGCCCCAGCTGCGTTCTCATCAACTGAGAGGTTGTCCAGGCTGATATCCGACGGACCTTCATTCACATCGCCGACGGCAATGGTGAAGGTCTCGGAATAGGTGGCTCCTGACGCATCTGTGGTTGTCACTTCCACAGCCACGGAGCTCTCAGCTTCGTGGTTCAGGCTCACGCCATCCTTCAGCTTCAGATCGCCGTCCACAACCTCGAAGCGGGCGTCATCGACCGCGTAGGTATGTGTGTCGCCATCGTCGACATCGGTCGTCGACAGGCTGCCGACCACAGCGCCAGCTGTGTTCTCGTCGACAGACAGATTATCCAGGCTGATGTCCGACGGACCCTCGTTTACATCACCGACGGCAATATTGAAGGTCTCGGAATAGGTGGCGCCAGACGCATCGGTCGTAGTGACCTCAACGGCTACAGACGACTCCGTCTCATGATCGAGAGAGACACCGTCCTTCAGCTTCAGATCGCCATCGACCACCTCAAAGCGGGCATCGTCCACGCTGTAGGTATGTGTATCGCCATCGTCCACATCCGTCGTCGACAGGGAGCCGACCACGGCACCCGCGGCATTCTCATCGACAGACGCATTGGAAAGGGAGATATCGCTCGGACCTTCGTTTACGTCTGTCGGCGTGACAGATACGGACCGCATTGCTGTTTCGCCACCGGAATCGGTGACGGTCACTGTGACCGGAACACTTCCCTGCTCTGCATCGAGGCTTTCGCCGTCTTTCAAGCGCAGCTCCGTGCGTCCATTCTGCTCGACAACCTCAAATCGATTGTCTGACACCGTATAGGTGAATGTCTCGCCCTCATCCGGGTCAGTGACATTCACAATGCCGACTGAAGCGCCTTCAACATTTTCGTCGAACGGAAGCGGAGTCCAATCAACGGATTCAGGGCCCTCGTTCACATCGCCCACTGACAGCGTGAAATCCTGCGTGAAGGAGAGACCGCCTTCATCTGTGATAGTGACTGAGAGGGAAACTGACGGCTCTGCTTCATGATCGAGGCTGAGGCCTGGCTTCAGCTTAAGAACGCCATCAACAACTTCGAATCGGGCGTCGCTTACTTCATAGGTGTGCTCGCCTGTGTCGTTGGTCGAGAGGGTGCCAACGACAGCACCCGGTACGTTCTCATCAAAGCTTGTATTGCTGAGTTCGATGTTGTCCGGGGCTTGGTTGAGGGCAGAAAGAGGGACTTCTGGCTCCACGAATGAAGAGCCTGCAGCGTCTGCAGCTTGAGCTCCAGTGCCATTCGTGATGTCAGCGCCGGCCATCTCGGATATTTTCATGTCCATGGTGGCGCGATCCATTTCCGGCTCGTCCAGCAGGCTTTCCGCTGCAGGCGACGGCCCCATCGACCCGTCTGTGTTCTCGTTTGTCAGCGTGGCAGGTGTGACCTCTTCAGCAATCAGCGCATCCTGACCATTGGCTGCCTCCCGACCTTCGGTTACACCCTGGCCGTCCGCAATTGAGGACTGTGTATCCGTCCCCGCTTCCGCAATACCACCCAGTGTTGCGCCTTCAGGCAGTTCTGGGTCGCTGCGTTCGATCCCCATGTGGATATTGGGATTGGTGACATCATCGGCGGCTCGCGCGCTATCCAGCCCGGTCAGATCGGCTTCGGTTTCCTCACGACGTTTCGTGCGATCGCCCGCCTCATCGAAAATGAAGAGATCATCGTTCTGCGGTCCGTTACCGGTACCGCTCCTGACTTCGGTTTCGTCTTCACGATTCGTTTCGTCAGCCATGTCTACCTTCCACGCCAAATACACAGGCGGCTGAGCCGCTTGGACCCAGCACTGAAACCCGTCGCAAAACAGCGATGGGTTTTTCACTTGTTAGACAATTTGGGGGCCAGAAATTAACTGGCCGTCAATAATTCTGGTTAACGCCTTGTGACCATCCCGGGCCATTCGTGCTGAAACACCGAATTTGGCCAAAAACCGCAGAAAACCAGGAAATTTTTATTAAAATGGTCATTAATATCGACGCTAATCCGCGGAAAATTCGGCAAAAGGAAAAAATTAACCAAAAAACAAAAACTTCCGGGGATTCTGAGGAAAAGATGGCGGGCTTTTCCGCCTTATCTGTTCCTGGGACACGCACGTCGGCATGAGTAAAGAACAGCCAACTGACGGACCGCGCACCAAAATTCAGTCGGCGGTGGAGTCTCTCCGAGTCTTCATCTCTGGCGGGCGCGACGAACGGTTTGCCGGCTTCACTGCGAAGGGGGCCGGGCCGTTGAGCCCGCCCATCCTTATCGGATCCATTTCCATCAACTTCTTCGCTCTGGCGACCCCCCTGGCGCTGCTTCAGGTTTATGACCGGATCATCCCCAACCAGGCCGTTGAGACCCTGACGATCATGGTCATGGGCCTGATCGGCATCATGTGCATTGATGCCGTATTCCGGTATTCACGCTCCTGTCTGGTCATCTGGTACGCCGCCCAACTCGACCACGCGCTCAATGTCACGCTTGTTGACCGCTTCCTCGAAACGCCCCCTCAGGAGTTCGAGAAAGAAACACCGGGCGGCTATATGGACAAGCTCGGGGCGCTCGACACCATACGCGACTTTGAGGGCGGGCAATCGCGGCTGCTGATGTTGGATCTGCCTTTTGTCGGCGCCTTTCTCGGTCTTATCTGGATCATTGGTGGCTCCCTGGTCCTGGTTCCCATTGCCCTGTTTGCCGTTCTGGTTGTCGTCACAGCCATCAGCGGCAGCGCCCTGCGAAAGGTGCTGAGCGACCGATGGGCATTCGATGATCGTCGCTATAGTTTTGTCGTCGAAACGCTCAACGGCATTCCCGCCATCAAAAGCATGGCGATGGAACCGCAGATTCAGCGCCGCTATGAACGGCTGCTGCGCACCGGCGCCTCCGCCACCTATCGAACCATTGAGCTCGGTGGCATTGCGCAGTCGTTTGGCGCCGTGTTCGCCGGGGTTACCATGGTGTCCGTCGTCTCTGTCGGCGCCCTGCTGGTCATTGACGGAAGCCTGACCATGGGCTCGCTCGCCGCCTGTACGCTGTTGTCCGGGCGCACAATCCAGCCCTTGTTGAAAGGGCTCAGCCTTTGGACACAGCTTCAGAGCGTCGATGTCGCCCGCGAAAAAGCGGCAAGCCTGCTGGACCTACCGGGCGGACAGGCCGCCACTGCGCCAACCACCGTGCCCGCGCTCGCCGGCCAGATTGATCTAAAACGCGCCTCATTCCGGTACGGTCCTGATCTCCCTGACGTGGTGAAGCAGGTGACCGCCAAGTTCAGACCCGGCGAGATGATTTCCATTACAGGGATCGACAATTCCGGCAAATCCACCCTGATCCGTCTCATCACTGGGGAAGCGAGCCCGACAGAGGGCCATGTGATGATTGACGGCATGGACGTCACCGGGCCGCATCAAAAAGCACTGTCCAACTGGATTGCCTATATCCCGCCCAACCCGGTGCTGTTTCAGGGAACCATCCTCGAAAACCTCGCCATGTTCCGAACAGGCGAAGCTATTGACAATGCACGTCTGGCAGCGCGCGCGATTGGTCTGGAAGAAGACATACACCGCCTGCCGGATGGCTATGATACGCGCGTCAATCAGGGCATTGCCGAGCAGCTTCCAGGCGGCTTTCTGCAGCGCATGACGATTGCCCGCGCGCTAGCAATGAAACCGCAGGTGCTTCTGTTTGATGAAGCCAACAACACACTTGACCAGAAGGGCGACCAGAAGGTCCTGAAGGCGTTGGAAGTCCTTAAAGGCGGGCCGACGATTATTGCGGTCACCCATCGCCCCTCACTTATGAGGATCGCAGATCGACACTTTGAGATGAACCATGGCGTGCTGAAAGAGGTCAGCGGTGCAGAGAGTTCACCTGCATCGGCGCCCGCTCCCGCTCCGGCTGAAACACATGCAACAGCGGAGGCGGCGTCGTGAGCCTCACCTTTGATGATGCCGCAACGGCAGCCGTCTCGCCGAAACCTGTGCCCCCTAAGGGTCGGCCTCTCCTGTCATCCATGCTGCACGGCGGAGATCTGGATCGTTTTGTGGGCGGCACGTCCGCTGGCGCCTGTCTCATGCCGCTTCTTACCAAACTGGGGTGGCGGGGCGAAGCGCGTCATCTCGCGGAAGCGCTGCCGCACTTTGTCGACGATCTCGATTTTGATGATGTTCGGACGATCCTGTCCAACCTGAACTACGCCACGACCGCGCGCCATATGCGGCTGTGCGACCTCGGTCCAAGTCAATTGCCCTGCCTCTTCTCCACAGACGGCGAGCATATTGGCGTGATCTATTCCCGCGAGGGCGACACGCTCTCGATCTTCGACGGCAAGATGAAAGCCGAAGGGACAATTGACGCCAGCAAGACCAAAGGTATCGCCTATCTGATCAGCCACTCCGATACGATGGAAGCGGCGCCGGTCCAGCGCGCCGCGGGGAGTTGGGTCTGGAATGTGGTGGGTCGTTTCAAGAGACTCATCGCGCAGACGTTTGCCATCAGCTTCATCACCAATATCACGGCGCTTATGGTGCCGATCTTCATTATGGGCGTTTATGATCGCGTGATTAGCACGCGCTCATCCGAGACACTCGCCTATTTCGTTGCCGGGATATTGCTCATCATTGGCGTTGAAGCCGCCCTACGGGTTATTCGCGGGCGCGCTCTGGCCTATATGGGTGCACGTATTGACGCGCAGGTTGGCGGCGCGTCTTTTCAACAGCTTCTCTACATGCCGGTATCCATGACCGAGAGCGCGCCTGTCGCCACGCAGCTCAATCGACTCCGACAGTTTGAGGGCGTGCGAGAGATCTTCACCGGTCCGCTCGCAGCCGCTGCGTTCGACCTGCCTTTCGTACTCGTCTTTCTTGCCGCGATCTTTGTCATTGCCGGCTCGATCGGATGGGTGCCGGTTGCACTGATTGCTGCCTTCATCATTTTTGGCTTGGTGATGGCGCCGATCATGAAAAAAGCCGTGGCCGAGGCGGGCGAGATACGCATCACCCGCCAGAACTTCCTCATTGAGCTCGTCAGCAAACAGCGCACCCTCAAGCAGTGTTCCGCTGAAGACACTTGGCGCGACCGCTTTTACGGCATCTCGGAACGCGCGGCCCTCTCAAATGCGCATTCCGCGCGCATCAATATGTTCATCCAAACGGTCGCGCAGACATTGATGACCATTGCAGGTGTTGCCACCCTTGCCATGGGTACGCTCTACGCAATGGAGGGCGACCTCACCGTCGGCGCTCTGATCGCCACCATGGCCTTTGTCTGGCGTGTACTGGGGCCCATCCAGTCCATCTTCTTAAGCTTCAGCCGGATCGGGCAGGTCAGTCAGAGCCTCCGGCAGATAGACGGGCTCATGAAATTGCCGCTGGAGCGGGACGCCGGAAAACTGCCCTCCTTCTTCCGTTCCTTCAAAGGCGGCATCACACTCAACAATGTCTCGCTCCGCTTTTCGGCAGGTGCCGAACCCGCGTTGATGGGCGCCGCGCTCAAGGTTGAACCGGGAGAGTTTATCGCCATCAATGGCTCGAATGGGGCAGGCAAGTCCACCCTGCTCAAGGTGATCGCGGGGCTCTACAAACCCCAGGCGGGATCGGTAGCACTTGATGGGCTCGACATTCGGCAACTTGACTCAGGTGAAATGCGCAACTCGATCGCTTACCTTCCCCAACATGCCACCTTCTTCTATGGCACCATTGCGCAGAACCTGCGGCTTGCCGAGC
Organism: Parvibaculaceae bacterium; assembly: GCA_965276845.1. GTDB lineage: Bacteria > Pseudomonadota > Alphaproteobacteria > Parvibaculales > Parvibaculaceae > Mf105b01. The sequence goes on along the minus strand of OZ255699.1, from coordinate 3,459,663 downwards.
CGACCGCCAGTGACCGCGACATCGAAAGAGCCATCGCTGATGCCGGATTGAAAGACTATGTCCGCTCTCTCCCGGACGGCGTCGATACCCGGTTCTCGCAAGAAGACTTCGCCAATCTGGCTGGCGGTGTCCGCCAACGTCTGAACCTCGCCCGCGCCTATGTCAAAAACGCGCCTATGCTGCTTCTGGATGAGCCCGCATTCGGGCTGGACGATGCTGCCGACGCCGCCCTTGTCGACAAGCTGACGTCGCTCAAAGGCAAATCCACCATCCTGATGGTAACCCATCGACCTAGCCACATGCGGCTGGCTGATCGATTGGTCTATTTGGATCAGGGCCGGGTCGCGCTTGATGGCGCCCCAAGTGCCGTTTTGGACCGCCTGAACGGCTGACATTAAGCCGCTTTTAAGGATATTCCGTCAGGATTTCCCTCAGTTCAGCTGGTACAACCGCAGTTTCTTCAACCTGCGGAACAACGTCCTAGGCCTGGTTTCTAGCGAACGAGTGGAAGGGTTACGCCGTTGGCGCAGGAGAAGACAGAGAGCTCGACGAAAGAGAAGCAAAAAGCTCAGCTCTCCAAGAAGCTTGCGCTGCCGTTGACGCTTGAGGAGTCCGGCCCGCCGCGCTTCTATCAGAACCTGATGATTGTTGGTGGCGTCTTTCTGGCGCTTGCTATTCTTTGGGGATCCATCACGGAGATCAAAGAGTTGGCGCGCGCTGAAGGCGAAGTCACGCCCGCGGGACGTGTGCAGCTTGTCCAGCACTTGGAAGGCGGCATTGTCGCAGAGCTCTTGGTCAGTGAAGGCGAACTCGTCGAGCAAGGTCAACCGCTCGCACGTCTGCAGCCGATTGCTGCGGAAGGTGACCTAGGACAATTGACGGCGCGCCAGATCGCGCTGCAACTCAAGATCGAACGGCTCAGCGCCAACATCGATGCACGTCCTATGGATCCGGCGTTTGAAGAACTTGATGCCAACCTCTATGCAAACGAACTCGCGCTGCTTGACGCGTCTCTCACCGCCGCCGACCGGCAGCGGGAAGGGTTCATTGCCCGCATCGAACAACGCCAAACCGACATCGTCTCCCTCACAGACCAGCGCACCAGCCTGAAAGAACAGGTTGAGCTGATGCTGGAACAGGTTGAGCTGCGTGGTGGGCTTCTAGAGAAGGGCCTTGTTTCGCGTATTGCCTATCTTGAGACCAAGCGCACCTATGAACAGACGCGGGTGCAATTGATCTCAACCGCGGGCAACCTTGCTGCCACCCGCGAAGCCCTTCGCGAGGAAGAAGTGGGTCTGGAAGAGCTGGATGCGACACTCATCAACGACGCGCTGGCTGAGCGCTCTGCGGCGACCGCTGAACTTGACGAAACCGTCGCCGCTATTCGCAAGCTCACCGACAGGGTTGAACGGCTGACAGTCTCAGCGCCTGTGCGCGGCATTGTGCAGGACCTGCCAGCAAAGACCATCGGGGAAGTCATCGAGCCGGGGGGCCTTGTCGCCCAGGTTGTGCCCATGGATGATGAGTTGGTCGCAGAGGTCAGGGTATTGCCCACCGACATTGGCCATATTCAGATCGGCGATCTCGCGAAGGTCAAGATCACGACCTATGATACGGCACGGTTTGGCGATATAGACGGCGAAGTTCGCCGCATTTCTGCCTCTACCTTCAGAGACGAAGAAGACGAACCCTACTACAAAGTGATCATCGCGCTCTCCAAGGCGCATGTGGGCCTGGGCGCAACCCACCACTCGATCCTGCCGGGCATGGTGGTCAATGCGGAGATCATCACCGGCTCCAAATCTCTGGTTCGCTATCTGCTGAAACCAGTCTTCCGCTCCCTGGATATCGCCTTTACGGAGCGATGAGGCGCGCCTGATTGGCTCGCCATCCATGTCCGAATCTGGCGAGTAATTTCCCGGCATGCCCGCTATGCTGAGAGCATGGAAACTTGCTCACCATCGTCATTCCCCTCGCCAGAGGCGTGCTACGCGGCCATCAAGGCCCGCGATACCCGTTTTGACGGCCGCTTCTTCACCGGCGTCACATCGACAGGCATCTATTGTCGACCGGTCTGTCCTGCGCGGCTCCCCAAGCGGGAAAACTGTACCTTCTGGCCATCGGCGGCCGCGGCTGAGCAGGCGGGCTTTCGCGCCTGCCTCAGATGCCGACCGGAAGCGGCCCCCGGAACCCCGGCGGCCCAGGGCTCTGCTGCTACAGTGTCCCGAGCGCTGCGGCTGATCGGCGAAGGCGCGCTGGATACAGGCAGTGTCTGCCAACTCGCAGACCGTCTGGGCCTGGGCGAGCGTCAGGTCCGTCGTCTCTTCAACAAACATCTCGGCGCCAACCCGGAGGCGGTTGCAGCGACGCGGCGGCTCTTGCTTGCGAACCAACTGTTGCGCGACACCAACTTGGCCGTTGCCGACATTGCCTTTGCCGCCGGCTTCTCGAGCCTCAGACGGTTCAATGATGCGTTTGCCAAACGCTATGGAGAGCCGCCTACCGCCATCCGACGGGCGGCGCGCAAGAAGGGCCACCAAGCGACAAATAAGGACAATGCTCTCCCCTTTGATCTGCGGCTGCGTCTTGGTTTTCGCCCGCCCTTTGACTGGCAAATGATCCTCGACTATTTCCGCATGCGCGCCATCCCAGGCGTCGAGGCGATAGAGGGCAACCGGTATCGGCGCACGGTGCGGCTTGATGACAGCCACGCGTTCATCGAAGCAGAGCCAGACAAAACCCGCGACATTCTGTGGGTGCGGGTCATGAGCGACCGGCCGTTTGCCCTTGCGGACCTCAATATGCGCTTGCGCCGTCTGTTTGACCTTGATGCGCAGCCACAAGCGATCGGCGCCCACTTTTCAGATGACCCGCTCATCGGTCCGTTGGTCACGAAGCGTCCGGGTCTTCGCATACCCGGCGCCTTCGACGGGTTTGAACTCGCGGTCCGCGCTATCCTGGGTCAGCAGGTGTCCGTCAAAGGCGCGACCACCCTCGCCGGTCGGCTGGTGGAGGCCCATGGCGATGCGGTGACGCCGCCGGGCGCCAACTGGCCCTCTTACCTGTTTCCGGAACCTCAGACGCTGGTGCGCGATGACCTCGGCAAACTCGGCATGCCGCGCTCGCGTGGCGAGACCCTTTCAACTATCGCCAAGGCCGTCGCGGACGGCGATGTCACGCTTCATCCCGGTGTCGATATTGCCGACATGGTCGCGGCTCTCACATCCCTCAAAGGGATTGGGGACTGGACCGCCTCCTATGTTGCGTTGCGCGCGCTCGGAGACCCCGACGCTTTCCCGTCTGGCGACCTCGGTCTTCAGAAAGCCGCGGCCCCTTGCGGCGACAGACTTAGTGCCAAATCGCTCACACAGACTGCCGAAAGCTGGCGCCCCTGGCGGGGCTACGCCGCCCTTCATCTCTGGTCGAGTCTTTCCTAGGAAAACATCATGCCCAAGTCATCACAACCGCTCGCCGTCGCAACTCTCGACACACCGATTGGTCCCGTTCGGGTCGCCGCTCATGCCGGCGGTCTCGCCCGTGTTCTTTTCGCCGCGCAAAAAGACGAGGTGCTCAACGAAGACCCCAATCCATCGGCGGCCGCCAAGGCGCATCTGAACGCTGCCCTGAAGGCTCTCGAAGAATATTTCGCCGACAAGCGGCGTAGTTTCGGCGACCTGACGCTGGCGCCAGAAGGCACCGACTTTCAGCTGCGTGTCTGGAAGGCGCTTCTGAAAATTGGCTATGGCGACACCTGCGCCTATCGCGACATTGCGACCGAAATCGGCAATCCCAAAGCGGTCCGTGCGGTCGGCCTTGCGAATGGCAAAAATCCGATCCCCGTGATCGTGCCCTGCCATCGGGTCATTGGCGCAAACGGGACCCTCACTGGATTTGGTGGCGGGCTGCCCGCTAAAAAATGGCTCTTGGATCATGAGGGCGCGCTCGCAGGCTCCCTCATTTAGCGATAAGGTTTATGCCTGAATCATCAGGAGGTTGGTTTTGATTTTGTCAAAACCAACCTCCAACATGTTATTGCCGCGTTTTCGGACGGATAACCGTTACCACTTATCCTGAAAACGCTTTCAGGGGAGTTGCGTCATATGATTGATCTTCAGTTTAACGGCCTGTTCGGGCTGCTCATTCTGATCGCTGACATTTATGCGATCGTGAAGACCGTGCAGAGCAACGCGGAGACACTCACGAAAGTCCTGTGGATCGTCGTGATCCTCTTCCTGCCGATCCTCGGCCTCATCCTCTGGTACTTCTTCGGGCCGCGCGGCTGACTATTCAAAGAAACGTGTAAGATCAGGCGCTTCCCCTTCATCAAGGCGGGGCACAATGGCAATGGGCACATCACCGGCGAAGCGCGCCATGACCTCGGCCGTCTCCTCGACGGGCACCGGATTCACCTCAGATGTAGAGATCACAATCACTGCGGGTGTCAGCCCACGCGCGTTCAGACTCTCAAGCGCCGTCAGCGTATGGCTGATGGTCCCTAGATAGGATCCAACCACCAGGACAGTTTTGAGATCGGTCCGTTCGTCAAGCGCGACCATCCAGTCAGCCATGGTCGCTTGCCTGTTGATCGGCACCAGCACGCCGCCCGCACCTTCCACCAGCACGTAGTCCTGGTCTTTGGGCGCCAAACAAAAGTCGATGAGCTTGTCGAGCTCCATCGTCACGCCAACGCGCTCTGCTGCCATATCCGGCGAGAGGGGTGGATCAAACCGCCAGGGTGTCATCGCGGCAATCGCTTCCTCGCTCACCTCCGCGCCGGACGCCAGTAACATCCTGCCTGAATCCGTTTCTTCGAGCGGCACGCCTTCAAGCCCACTCAGAACAGGCTTGAGCGCAGTGATCTTTTTGCCTCGAGCCAAAAACTGGCGGATCAGGATTTCACTGATCACGGTTTTGCCAATATCGGTGCCTGACGCGGTTACAAACAGGTGGGTCATTCTGCAGCTCGTTTATTGAGAATTTGGGTGCGAACCAGATCCGCCAGGCGATCAATGTCTTCGTCTCTATGGCGTGCGGTGAAGGTGAAGCGCAGACGCGCAGTGCCTTGCGGCACGGTGGGCGGGCGAATGGCAGTCACCAGGAACCCCTGGTCTTCCAGCAAGGCCGACGCCTGCAGGGTGGTTTCCGGATCGCCCAACACCAAAGGCACGATCGGGCTCTCCGCCGCGGGCAGGTTCAGCGCTCTGGTGAAGCGGTTTGCTTTTTCGACGGGCAGGGTCGCGTAGTCGGGCTCTGCTTCGATGATATCGAGTGCCGCGATCGCAGCGGCGGCACTCGCCGGCGGCAAGCCGGTGGAATAGATGAGCGTGCGCGCCCTTGTGCGCAGGAGGTCGATCACCGGCTGGCTCGCACATATGTACCCGCCATAAGACCCGATGGCTTTCGACAGAGTTCCCATCTGAAGCGGCACGTCCGCTTTGGTGCCAGTCACAAAACTCGACCCGCGCCCGTCGGCCAGCACGCCAATGCCGTGGGCGTCGTCGGTCATCAGCCAGGCATCATGCGTTTTGGCGATCTCCGCCATCTCCGTAACGGGTGCCAGGTCGCCATCCATGGAGAAGACGCCATCGGTCACGATGAGACAGTGTCTTGCGTCCGCCCGGTGAGCGGCGAGGAGCTCTGTCAGGTGGTCCAGATCGTTGTGCCTGAACCGAAAGGATTTGGCGCCGGAGAGATCGGTTCCAGACAGAAGACAGGAGTGAGATAATTCGTCCGCCAGGATCAGGTCGCCTGGCTTCATCAATGTCGGAATGATGCCGAGATTGGCCAGATAACCCGACCCAAAGACCACACAATCATCGGTCTGTTTCAGGGCCGCCAGGCGGCGTTCCAGTTCCGTAAAGATGGAATGGTTACCGGTTACCAGACGGGAGGCACCTGAACTCGCACCACGTTCATCCAACGCCTTTTTGGCGGCGTCCAAGACACGGCGGTCGTGCGCGAGGTTCAGATAGTCGTTGCAGCAGAAAGAAACGAGGGTGCGCCCGTCTCGTTGCACATAAGCGCCTGCCTCGCGGTCGGTCTCTTTCAGGCGTCGACGCAGGTTCCCGGCCTCCAGTTCGGCCAGTTTTTGGAGCGCCATGTCGTCTAAAGAGCTCATTCTGCAACGATCACCTTTTGCCCGGATTTGGGGGTTTTGTGCCGGTTTCCCTTGCGACAGTCCGCTTCTGCCAAAATCGGCGGCAAACCTGCGCTTTGAACCCCGCCGAGTCAACCAAATCCGGCCCCAAGGCCCCCGACTCTCTTGCTTGCAAACTGGCCCGTTCTGCCGCCTCAATTTGTCGCGTTTCTGGGCGGTGAAGTGTTTCCACTTCACCTAGAAACGCTTATGCTCCCGCTCAAAATGCCCCAAAGCCCGTCGTCAATCAGGGAAGAGTCCATGAATATCCAGACGCCCGTGTCCGAGCAGACCGCTGCTCCCCAGACCTCCAAGGCATCGGGGACCACACCCCTCCGCCATGATTGGTCGCGTGAGGAAGTTGAGGCGCTGTTTGCCCTTCCCTTCAATGACCTGATTTTCCGCGCTCAGACGGTGCACCGCGAATGGTTTGATCCAAACGAGGTGCAAAAGAGCATGCTGCTGTCCGTGAAGACGGGCGGTTGCCCGGAGGATTGTGGCTATTGCTCTCAGAGCGCGAAATATGAAACGGGCTTGAGCGCGTCCAAACTCATGGAAGTCGAAAAGGTGCTGGAAGGCGCGCGCCGTGCGAAGGAAGCGGGCGCGTCGCGCTATTGCATGGGGGCCGCCTGGCGCGAACCAAAAGACCGGGACATGCCGGCCATCGTCGCCATGATCAAAGGCGTCAGGGAAATGGGTATGGAAACCTGTATGACCCTTGGCATGCTGAGCCCGGAACAAACGATCCAGCTCAAAGATGCGGGTCTCGACTATTACAATCACAATATCGACACGTCTGAAGAGTTTTACCCGTCGATCATCACGACACGCACCTTCCAGGATCGCATCGATACGCTGGAGCGCGTTCGCGAAGCGGGCATCAATGTCTGCTCCGGTGGCATTCTGGGTCTCGGCGAAGAACGTCAGGACCGCGCGGGCATGCTGATGGCGCTGGCCAATCTCACCGAGCACCCGCAGTCTGTGCCAATCAATATGCTGATCCCGATCGAAGGCACGCCGCTTGGAGAGAACGCGAAGATTGATGCGATCGAGTTTGTGCGCACGATTGCCGTTGCCCGCATCATGATGCCGAAATCCATTGTCCGACTGTCGGCGGGCCGCGAATGGATGTCAGATGAGACGCAGGCGCTGTGTTTCCTCGCAGGGGCCAATTCCATCTTTGTTGGGGACGAGCTGCTCACCACAAAGAATCCAGGTCAGGACAAGGACGAAGCCCTGTTCGACAAGCTCGGTCTTGAGCCCATGCCTGCGCATCGGTGTCCTTCGGAAGTCTAAGCGCAATGTCTAGGTAACAATGACCCCCAGGATCATTGTTACAAGGTCGTCGTGATATTTTTTGCGTTTGGTGCGGGACCCTCGTCCACGGGGTTCGACCTGAAAAAGCGACCCGTCCATCAAGGTCGTGATGATCCGTGCCCTCTTCAACGCTTCGTCACTGGATAGTCTGGGACTGAGCTCTCGTACCAGCTCTGCGACCGCCTGATAGAAGTGTCTGTAGTGCTGTCTGTGCAGATGTCGAAAACGATCCTGATGCTGCGCCAGCATCACAGTGACGGCATAGATACGTCCCCCTGTCTCGTTCCAATCGTCCAATAGTTTATGAACCATTTGCGTCAGTCTGGTCTCAGCCGTGCCTAAGCCGGTGATCGCTTCACGCACGGTGTCCTGGCTACGCGCGAATTCCTGACGGACGATTTCTTCCAACAGGTCTTCGCACTTAGGAAAATAGTATTGGAGATTGCCCAGGGTGATCTGCGCTTGGGCCGCGATGGTTCTCAACACAAACGCGTCATACCCCTCTTCAATCAGGAGAGCGCGCCCCAGGGAAATGATCTCTGCCCGGCGCTTCTGCCCCTTCGTCAGCTTAACATCTTCAACAATTGCGGCGGCTTGTGCGCTCATCTCCGGATCAGCCTCTTGCATATTTTAGGTCGATAACCTATTTTTCTTCTAAATTATGTCAATGACCTATTTTATTTGAAGCGCATGGGAGACCGCAATGGAAATCATCACGCCAGATCAGAACACAGCGTCAGAACTTTCAGATCAGTTTCCCGATCTCGTGCACCAGACCGGCGCGGCGACCTATAATTTCCTGTTCGGGCCAGACCGGGTTCTCTTCGATGCCTTTATGAAGGAAAGCTGGGTGGCGCCGGACAATCTTTTCTCCCACACCCAAACCAGCGTGATCGCTGACGGGTCCACGCTGATGGGCATCGAGCTCGGGTATGGCGGGAGCGATTGGTACAAGTTTCATAAATCAGGCGGCGGCGTCATCGGCAAACTGTTTGAGTCCGGCCATCTGAACGAAGAAAGCGTGGTTGCTCTTGGAGAGCGATCACGGCTGATGACCTACATGAATCCGCACATCCCCGACCACGCCTATTACATCACAGCCCTTTCCGTCACGTCGGCGGCCCGTGGCACGGGTCTTGGCGCGAAACTGCTCACCAATGCCATCGATCGCGCCCGCAAGCATGGATACCAAGAGCTCCATCTGGATGTCTTCTCCGACAATCCGGCGGTCAAATTCTACCAATCAATGGGCCTCACCTGCATGGCGGAAACGGTTGCTCCCATTCCCTGTCGTGAGCACAATATCCCCATGGAAATGAGGATGGTGATCGGCTTATGACAGGTTCTGAGATGCGCTATGTGTTCGCAGATGCGCAGACAAAACATCACCCGAAGTTCTTTCTTGCAAGTGGCGTCATCTCGAAGAGTGAGGAAGTTCCCGCCCGCGCGGGCATATTGGCGAAAGGGGCGGAGCAAGCCGGCCTCTCAAGGGTTGAGCCGACAGATCATGGCCTTGGGGCGATCAGCCGGTGCCACACGCCGGAATATGTGCAATTCCTCAAGAACATCTATGCCCGCTGGTCCCGGAAACCCGGCGCTCCCGAAGAGGTGATCCCCAATATCCACCCCCAACGGCGCGACTTTGGGTATCCGGCGGCGGCAGACGGGCAAGTGGGGTATCACACGTCGGATACATCGTCGCCCATCGGCGAACATACTTGGGAGAGCGCTTATTGGTCGGCACAGACCGCCGCCCATGCCGCCGACCTCGTGCTCAAAGGCGATGACGGTGTCTATGCCCTCTGCCGGCCGCCGGGGCATCACGCGATGCGGGAAATCGCCGGCGGGTTTTGTTATCTCAACAATGCGGGCGTTGCGGCAGAGGTGTTGCGCCAACGCCATGAGCGCGTCGCCATTCTTGATGTTGACGTCCACCATGGGAACGGCACGCAAGATGTGTTTTATGAGCGCCCCGATGTTCTGACCATCTCCTTGCATGTGGACCCGGTACGCTTTTATCCGTTCTTCTGGGGTCATGCGGATGAGCGGGGCGACGGACCGGGCCAAGGGTATAATCTCAATATCCCGCTGCCCCGCAGAACGGCCGATGATGCTTATCTCGCTGCGCTTGACCAGGCGCTCGCGCGCATCGATGCGTTCGCGCCGGGTGCCCTTGTGGTTGCGCTTGGATTGGATTCTTTTGAAGGCGACCCCTTTGAAGGCTTTTCCATATCCACGCCAGGCTTTGCCCGCATTGCCGGAGCCATTGCCGGTCTTGGTCTCCGAACGGTCATTGTTCAGGAAGGCGGCTATATCTGTCCGGAGCTTGGCGACAACCTCACGTCGTTTCTGACAGGTTTCACGGTCGGGCGGAAATAGCAGCGCGGCCGCACGTCAAAGCCAGGCAAAGGCCTTTTTGAGATAGGCTTGGCCCTGCTCTCGTTGCCATTCACCGTGCGCCATGATCACGCGCTGTGTTGGCCAAGCGGTGAGACGTGCTTTGGCGGCTTTGGCGCGCCTGCGGAAGATAAACGACAGACGCCACTCCAGCGGCGCGTATCCCCAGCCCTCCACGATCTTCCACTTGCAGGCCATCCACCGCGCCCATGGTTTCCAATGTTCCTCCAAGAAGGCGTCGCTGAAGTTCTCGGACAGATCGGCCAGAATAGTTGTGGCCGAGGGCTTGTGATGAAAAACCAACTCATCCATCACGGGCGAACCACGCATCCAGACCTGATCAATCTCCTCGGCCCACTCTGCCGGTGCCGTGTCGATCAGCGGTTCTTCGAATTGGAGATCCGGGCATTTTCTGATCGTCGAAGCTGGACCCCAAAGCTTCGCATCTGGAAACGCCAACGCCCATTCTTCCAGAAAGAGGTAGTGGATTTTATTGGGACTCACGAGATGCTTAACCGGACCTAAGTTTTGGACAGCAGCTTTGAGAGCCCCGGTCAGTTTGATCGGCGACCAGACCCACAAGCCACCGTCCTGCAGACACACAATGACACTGCGCGTGGGATAGGGAAATCCGTAGAAACTTACGCAGTCTCCCTCGGCGATCCAGATATTCTCGTCCACCTTTTCAAGCATCGGCTTGGCCATCCGCGCTGAGTGATTGGGGTCTATCAACGGAAATCATAGGCCTTTCGCGCTTTCCGTCGATGCGCTCGATCAAATGGGTCCGAAAGCAGGTCTTTAGGCCACTTTACCTATTGCACTGGCGCCGCCGCGCCGCGACATTGCGGCGTCCGCATTCTCAATGAGGTACCTCATGGCCAGTGTCCCCCCAGTGAATCCCGCCTATCCTGATCCGCCGGAATGGCTGCAGGACAGTGCTGCCCATGTGTGGCTGCCCTATGCACAAATGCAAACTGTGCCGATGACCTTACCAGCTGTCAAAACAGAGGGTGTGCGCATTACGCTGGAGGATGGACGTGAGTTGATTGACGGGGTTTCTTCCTGGTGGACGGCGGCCCATGGCTACAATCACCCGCATATTCGCGCGGCGGTGACACGGCAGCTGGATCAGATGCCGCACATCATGCTCGGCGGTTTCGCCCATGAGCCTGCGTTCCGGCTGGCCAAACGTCTCGCAGCCCTTCTTCCCGGCGATCTCAATCATACGTTCTTCTCTGAGTCCGGGTCCGTCTCCGTTGAAATTGCGATGAAGATTGCCGTGCAATATTGGATCAATCAGGGTGTGCGCGGCCGCCACCACTTTGTCAGCTTCCGAGGTGGCTATCATGGGGACACGCTCGGCACCATGGCCGTGTGCGATCCGGATGAGGGCATGCACACGCTCTTCAAAGGTGTGATCCCGGAACATCTGCTGACGGATATTCCGCGCGGCGCCGATGGCGAAGCCGCTTTTGATCGGTTCCTTGAGACCCACGCTCACGAAGTTGCCGCCGTTGTGATGGAGCCGCTTGTTCAAGGGGCAGGCGGTATGATTTTCCACCTACCTGAAACCCTTCAGATCATTCGGCGGTGTTGTGATCGTCACAATGTGCTTCTTATTGTTGACGAGATTTTCACAGGGTTTGGCCGGACAGGCACCCTTTTTGCCTGCCACCAGGCCGAGATCGTCCCCGACATCATGACGCTTTCCAAAGCGCTCACGGGCGGCACCATGGCGCTTGCCACCACTACCGCGCGGTCTCCGATCTTTGAGGCGTTTCTCAGCGATGACCCGGGCAAGGCTTTGATGCATGGCCCCACCTATACGGGCAATCCTCTGGCGTGTGCCGCCGCCAATGCGGCGCTTGATCTCTTTGAACAAGAGCCACGGCTTGAGCAGGTCGCTCGGATCGAAACGCAATTGAAAACAGAACTGGAACCCGCCCGGGCGGTTTCCGGCGTTCAAGACGTGCGGGTACTTGGTGCCATCGGGGTGATTGAGGTCGACACACTGAAAGACACCGAATGGTTGAAGCGCCGCTTCATCGAGGAGGGCGTGTGGGTTCGTCCGTTTGCGAATGTCATCTATACCACGCCGCCCCTGGTGATCGATGAAAGCGACTTGAGGGCTCTCACCCAGGCCATGCTGCGCGTCCTCTCAGAATGGGCGCAAAAATAGGCCATTTGTCTGCGGAATTTTTGCTCAAACCGGCGTTTTGGGCGCGCCTGAGCCCGTCAGCACTATTGAGGCTCTTCAGGGTAAAAGTTAATCTGGCTCTCAAGCTGATTCGAGGGAATCAGCCGATTTTCGTGCCTTACTGAGCCTTAGGTCATGACGGGACCCTAAGACCGGGCGCCAGGAGATTTCTTCTCCAAATAACCCGTCAGTAAACAGGGGTACCTGCGTTATGTACGTGATTGCGTTCGCGTCTCAAAAGGGCGGTTCAGGCAAAACCACCCTGGCCGGACATATAGCGGTCGAAGCAGAACGGTCGGGGCTTGGCCCCGTAGTGTTAATGGACACGGACCCCCAAGGGAGCCTGTCTCAATGGTGGAACGTTCGAGAGGCAGAAACGCCAGCCTTTGTTCGAACGTCTGAAAATGGCCTGGCGTCGGATTTGGCCGCGCTGAGAGCTGCAGGAACAGGACTGGTTGTGATTGATACACCGCCCGCGATCACCTCGACCATCGGCCAAGTCATCGCCGAGGCGGACCTGGTTGTGATTCCGACCCGCCCAAGTCCACATGACCTGCGTGCTGCGGGAGCAACGGTTCAGATCTGCGAAGAAGTCGACAAGCCGCTGGTCTTTGCCATCAATGGCGCAAGCCCCAGAGCACGCATTACCACAGAAGCCGCCATCGCTCTTTCGCATCATGGCGCGGTCTCGCCAGCCATCGTGCATCAACGCATTGACTTCGCCTCCGCCATGATTGATGGACGCACGGTCATGGAACTGGGCGGCTCATCACGCTCACCTGGCGAAATTGCCGAACTCTGGAATTTCCTGAAAAGCCGACTGACGGGCGAAACCGCTTCGCCCCTCCTGTTGCCGAACGAAACCACAACAACGAAAGAACCGCTGTCACCCTTGAGTGATGGGTCTTCCCTACGAGGCGCCGCCTAAATGTCCAAGAAGCCTGCCCCGCTGACGAGCGATCTCCTGGTGAGGAAAGGGGAAGCCACGCCTTCCTCCATCGACCCGCAAGATCGTGCGACGGCCCCGGACATGCCTGCACCGGAAACGGGGGCAGAACCTGATGGGCCGGTGAGACCGGAGCCCGATATCGTCATCGCAGCGGATGAGACGGATGACGCCGCAGATGGGTCCCGCCGCCGTCTTGCAGGTGTGCTTGCCCTGGTCGCGGTTGTGACGGCGGGTGTCTTGGCCGTCAGCATGTTTGGCACAGACACAACAACCAGTGTTGCCCCTCTCGAGGACTCTGACGCGCCAGTGGTAGCCGATACGCCAAGTGTCGCGCCGATTATAGCAGCGCCCGGACCTCAATCGGATGGCGCGCCTGTGCCGCCAGACGCCGCTGACTTGCGCCTTGATCCCGCGGAGGCGACGCCAGACCCCGTCGTCGCGGAAGAGCCCCCTGCGCCTACGCCGCAGGAAACACCGGTTGCTGAAGCACCGGCTGCACCGCCACGTGAGGCAGCGACGATTACGCCGCCTGCCTCTGAGACACCACCAGCCGAGCCTGAGCCCGTCATCGAAGCCACACCAGCCCCTGCAGTCGCCGAAACCGGCCAATATTTGATCCAACTGCTTTCCGTCCGATCTGAGGCAGCGGCCACAACAGCCTGGACCAACCTTCAGTCGACCCATCCCGACCTGTTGGGCGCAGAGACACTGAACATTGAAGCTGCGGACCTCGGCGAGCGCGGGACCTTCTACAGAGTCCGGTTCGGCGCCTTCGACGCCAAAGCCGATGCGGCAGCTGTGTGCACCTCCCTCAAAGCACAAGGGCAGGATTGTCTGGTCAAACAGGCACCGTAAACCCCACCCACACCTTGGTTTCGAGCCCACGGACACAATCCACGTGTCCGGCCTCACTTCCTCTGCCTCGTCCGTGGGAGAAACGTTTGCGTTTTGGAAACGCTCAGGTAGGGTCCGGCATCAAAATTGGAGATGAGACACATGGTTCAGGCAGTCATCTGGGATTTCGGGGGCGTCCTTACGTCCAGTCCCTTCGAGGCATTCAATCGGTTCGAGGCGGAGCGGGGACTGCCAACAGACTTCATCCGAAAGGTCAACTCAACCAACCCGGACACAAACGCCTGGGCGCTGTTCGAGCGAAGCGACATCACGCTTGATGAGTTTGACGAGATGTTTGCTAAAGAGGCGACTGCCCTTGGAGGCAGCGTTACGGGCCGTGAAGTTGTGGCGCTGCTTTCCGGCGATATCCGGCCGGAAATGGTGACGGCGCTGAAACGTTGCAAAGAGAAGTTCACTGTTGGATGCATCACCAATAATGTCAGTGCCGGTGAAGGGGCGGGCATGGCGCGGACGGAGAGCAAAGCCGCTGCTGTTGCCGACGTCATGTCCCTTTTTGACCATGTCATTGAGAGTTCAAAAATCGGGATTCGGAAACCGGACCCCCGCATTTATGAGATGGCCTGTGAAACCCTCGGGGTCGAGGCCTCCCAATCAGTCTATCTGGATGACCTGGGCATCAACCTTAAGCCTGCAAAAGCGCTCGGCATGACAACCATCAAGGTCCTGAATGCGCCGCAAGCGCTTGAGGAGTTGGAAGCAGCGGTAGGGTTTTCGCTACGCTAGGCGGCCAGCTCTCAGTCAGACAAAAAAGGCCGCCCAAAGGGCGGCCTTTTTCATTTCACTTTTCAAATAAGCTTAGCCTTTGGCCGCCGCCTTCGCTGCTTCCGTATCTGCGGCGGTAAGACCCAATTGCTTGGCAACGTGGTTGACCAGGTGCTCCTCAAATTTGTGGAGATTGCCGTCCGACAGGGCGACAGACCACAGCATTTTGAGTAGGTCCTTTTTCTCCCCCTCATCAAAACTGTTCGCCACAATGTTGATGAAGGCCATGTCAGAATAGTTCGCCTTCTGACGCTTCTCAGCGACGTCCAACAGATCTGCCGTCGCTTCGTCGGACAGGCCAAACTGTTCCTGCACAACACGCTCAATCGTGGCGCGCTCGCCATCATCAAAGTCGCGATCGAGGCGCGCCGCCTCAACCATCAGTGCCGCCGCCGCGACTTGCTTCGCATCGCCACTTGCGACTGTCGCCGCCGGTGGTGCCTTTGGTCCTTCTTTTAACAGGCTCAGAATTTTGTCGAGCATATGTGCCTCCGGTCTTCCCTGTACTGGCCGCTCCCGTGTCGGCCAGCATCTGTTGCCTCAAACTATAACGCCGTCGACGGACAATGTCCCTCGACGGCGTCATTTTTCTTTATCCCACTAACTTAGTGCGCGAGAGCGCCTGAAGGTGCCTTTACAGGGCGTTTCCGTGGGAAGAGCATGTCCAGCACCACCGCAATCGACGGCAGGGTTGTGATGGCCATGATCATGTTGATTGAGAACATGAAGGTCAGCAGAAGACCCATATCCGCCTGGAATTTCAGGGCGGAGAAGGTCCACGTCGAGACACCAACCGCCATCGTGATGGCTGTAAACACAACCGCCATACCGGTTTCGAAAAGTGTCTGCTTATAGCTGTCCGTAATGTTCAAGCCTTCCGCGAGGTGGAACTGAACGCGGTTGTAGATGTAGAACGCATAGTCCACACCCAGACCCACGGCCAGCACCATCACCGGCAGCGTCGCCACGGTCAGCCCGATCTCGAGCAGTTCCATGAACCAGTAACCGAAGAAGGTGGCGAAGGTGAGCGGGATCGTACAAGCGATCGTTGCGCGCCAGTCACGATAGGTGAGCACCACCAGGAGAACGATTGCGACGTAAACCCAGAGCATCATAGGAAGCTCGGACGTTTCAATCTCTTGGTTCACAGCGGCCTGAACACCCATATTGCCGGAGGCAAGACGGATCTTCACGTCGTCACGCTGATTTGCATCACGCCAAGCCACCACTTCTTCCACCGCACGTTCAATGGTCGTCGCCTTCGCATCTTCCAGGAAGATCAGGAGAGACATGACCGAACAGTTCTGATTGAGAAGACCTGTTGACGGCGGCACCGGCCCCACAGCCTGCACCAGGGCAAACTGGTTACGCGGAAGCGCACGCCATTTGAGGTTCCCCTCGTTCCAACCAGCCGATGAGTTCTTCACCGCGTAAGGAAGGGAGAGCGCAAGCGACACGCCTTCGACATTTTCCATGTGCCAGGTGAAGCGGTTCAAATAACGCATCTGGTCGTATTTGATACATGCCTCTGTCGGCGTCTCCGTCACGACGGTGAGCAGGTTAAGTCCCAGAGAGAACTTGTCGGCAATCGTCGTGCTGTCCACATTGTATCGTGCATCAGGGTGCAGTTCAGGAGACCCAGGGTGCAGCGCACCAACGTGACGGTCCTGGCTCTCAACCACAGCAGCGATGAAGAAGCCTGTTGATACAATCAACGTGATAACCGCGGTTTTCGGGTTCGCGATATTGCCAAGCACCCGCATCACTTTCAGGCGCGTTTCACGCGCTCGTGCCACACGATCGGCAAAGCCTTCATCGAAGGTGAAGTAAGACGCCATGATCGGCAGCATGATCAGGTTGGTCACGATCTTAAGCGCCACACCAATGGACGCCGTGATCGCCAGTTCCTGGATCATCTGGATCGGAATCAGGATCAACGTACCGAAGCCCACAAGGTCAGTCACCAGAGCCATCGTGCCCGGGATCAGAAGACCGGAGAAACTTGTCCGCGCGGCTTCCTCAGACGTTGCCCCGTTCGAGATTTCCGCTGTGATCAGATTGATCTGTTGCACCCCGTGGCTCACCCCGATGGCGAAAACCAGGAAGGGCACCAGGATCGCAAGCGGGTCCAGGCCGTAGCCCAGGAACGCCAAAACCCCGAATTGCCAAACAACCGAGACCAGCGAACAGAAAAGAGGCAGGAAAGTCAGAATGATGGATCTTGCATAGAGATAGACCGAGAGGGTCGTGAGCAAGAACGCGATAAAGAAGAACTGAACGACCGAGCCTGCACCATCAGCAATGTCGCCGATCAGTTTCGCAAAACCGATGACACGGACTGTGTAGTCGCCGCCTTCAGTTTCATATTTGGCACGAATTTCGCTCTCAAGCTTTGCCGCAAGGTCGAAATAGTCCAGCTTTTCCTGTGTCTTGGGATTGTATTCGAGAAGCTCCGCCGTAATCATCGCAGCGCTAAAGTCTTCCGCCACAAGGCGCCCAACGAAACCACCGCGGATCACATTGTTTTCGATCTGAGCGAGGGCGGCGTCGTTCATCGTTTCGGATGTAACGGTGCCGGGGATCACGTCATCAGCACGAATGCCTTCTTCTGTAATCTCAAGATAACGGGTGTTCGGCGTCCACAAAGAGGTCACAGTGTGGCGAGCAACACCAGGAAGGAAGAAGATATCGTCGGTGATATCTTTGTATTTCTGGAAGAACTGCTTGTTCCAGATCGTTCCTTCATTGGCTTCCAGCACAATGATCACACGGTTGGAACCAAAGAGCTTTTCCCGATACTCCTGAAAGGTCTGAATATATTCGTGCCCAGCTGGCAGCTGCTTATCGAACCCAGCGTCCATCTTCAGCTGTGTCGCGTAGTACCCTGCATAGAGCGTGAAGGCCGCGAGCCCGGCTAGAATGATGACGCGCGTTCTAAAAACTAGGGCTTCGAGTAACTTTACCATTGACCTTTTCCCGTCTCCCTGGTCGCCCCTCAGCGACCGTAAACACTAAACACAGATGCCGACCGCCCTTGCTCCGGTGGTGGAGAAGCGCGGCGCCTCTGCGCAAAACTATCTAGGGGGAAGATCCTAACAAATCGGTGAAGTCCTCACGGCACTCAACCAGAATCTTATTGGTCAGAACTTTAAGACGGACTTTTGCCTTGTTCTTTTGTCTGACCTCCACAAAACACGCCTTAGGCATGTCTCATGGCCTACCCCCTCCCAAGTCCCGCTCGTCGCGGGTCGCCGACATTGAATTGCCGATCACATTCTTGTTCTTCTATCAGGCTGGAGACTTGAAGGTCAGCATCCAGCACCCCTTGTTGCAATCCGCTCCGCCCGCAGGCATCTGCCTGTTTGTTTTGCGTGCAACCCTTCTCCGATAGCACAGTTTTCTGTTCAATGTAACGGGAAACGCATGTCCATTCAGGGATTTGAACGGAAGAGATTAACGAGGTCCTCGCAAGTTCATGAATACCCCTTTGTGTAGTGTGGTCCCCCCCAATCTGCCTGACCGCCGTCTGCACAGCTAGAGCACCTTCAAAGCCTTCTTCACACCTTATTCAGCAAAGGTGACGGGGGTGTCATTTTCTGCTTGATAGACGCCATTCTCAGTCCTATCTTTGGTGCAAGACGAGTTTTTGGCTCTTTTGCTGGCATTTCCGGCACGGGAGCGTCAGGCGCGGAAACGATCCATTTCACTTTGCAATGCGCCTTTTTGGAGGAATGAATGACCGAGATTCGGCAGATTACAAAGGACGAGGCCTACAACGCCTGCGCTCCGGACGATTTTCCCGCGATGATGGATGTTGACCGGTACGGCAACCGCTCCAGCGCGTTCGATAAAATCATCTCGGCGACCCATGATCATTTCTGGGACCCGCTGGACGCGAAGTACATCGATTTTAACGAACCGTTCGACACGGAAACCCAGATGATCATGCCGGAAGAAATGATCCCTGAGTTTCGTCTTCCCTGTTTCCAGGCTCTCTCTGAGAAAGATAAGGTTCGCTTTGCCAACGAAACCGCTCGGTGGAGCCTCTCTGCGATCCTTCATGGTGAACAAGGCGCCCTCAACCTGTCGGCAAGCCTTTGCCACATCCTTCTTGACCCTGGCGCGCAGGAATATGCTGCAAACCAGACCCGCGAAGAAGCCCGTCACGTCACAGCTTTCGCCAAATATGTAGAAACACGGTTCGGCAAACCGCTGCCCGTCGGTGAGACGCTGGGCACGCTGCTAACGGACATTGTTAATGCACCGGAAGTCTACAAGAAGATTGTCGGCATGCAGATGCTGGTTGAAGGCCTCGCCATGGGCGCATTCGCCACGCTCTACACCGGGTCGAACGATCCACTGCTGGTCAAACTCACCCAGCTCGTTATGACAGACGAAGCCTTCCACCATAAGTTCGGGAAAATCTGGGCGGACCGCACGATCCCAAGCCTGTCGGAAGAAGAACAGCACATCATCGAAGATTGGGCGGCTCACTGCTTCCAGACGCTTCTGTTCAATCTGGTGAACCCGGAGCAGAAGAAAGTGATCTATCCGCAGTTCGGTCTCGATTGGGAAACCGTCCAGGCAGAAATGCTGGAAGCCTTCACGGATGAAGACCGCAAGGAGCAGATGAAAGAGGGTACGAATATTTTCCGCGTGCTCATCAAGACACTGCTCAAAGCGGGGATCATTACCGATCGCACCAAGGACTTCTATGCAACCTATGTGGACATGGACGAACTGAAGAAAGAAGGCGATCGCATGGTTGGGGACGATATCGCAGAGGACGGTATCAAGTATCTCAAGACCATCAATTTCTCGACCAATGAGGATGCTCTCTCGGGCCTCACTGCCGCAGAGTAAATCCCCCTCGCGGAACACGCGTTCCGCACCCCTCTTATTCTGCAATGCAAAGGGCGGCCTTCCTCCAGGCCGCCCTTTCTTTTTGTCTCCGTGCGGCATGGCCAGACCGCGCATTCTCAAACGAAAAGTCCGACACCTGTTGTTGAAAATGCTTTGGCCGTTCTTTTTTTGTGCATGTTTTTGTCCGAAAACCGCACGCACTTTTCGGAAACATGCACTAGCATCGCGCTCATGACACTCGCCAGCATCGAAGACCTTGTTCACGCCGCACTGAACGCTCAAGGCGAAACCATACCTGCGCCCCCCTGGCAGGAACTTGGGCAGGGTCTTTGGGGGATTGTTTATGATCTGGGCGACGGGTCTGTTCTTAAGCTGGTGCGCAAGCGCGGTGGGCTTGGCTCCGCCGGCGCTCTCATCCAGAGAGAAGTGGCGGCTCTCAATACCTTCGGTGGACGGCAGTGCGGTGGCTTTGCCATTCCAGAGCTCTTGGGTCATGACGACATTGATCTGCCGGCCAATCCCTTTGTCGCGCCGCTCGAAGGGTGGCTACGCTTATCCAAAATAGACGGCCAACGCCTTGGTGACGCAATCCCGCCAACACCTGACAAACGCCAACGCCTGGGCGAGACACTCGGTGCGGCACTGGCCGACTTTCATGCTGATGTCGGCGCGCTCACAGATGGGACGAACTTGCCGTCCCATGACCCAGTTGTCCGGGCCCTCGACCAGCTTCGCGACGCACTGCCAAAGCCTGGCGATAAAGAGCTTTGCGATAGGCTCAAAGAGCGATGGACGTCGTTGGCGCCCTGCTCAACCGTGTTTCTGCATGGCGACGTAAATCTGAGCAACATTCTCGTGACCAACGACGGCACGTTTGGGCTGGTTGATTTCGCCGAGTGCGGCATGGGCCCTCCTCATGCGGAGTTTCGGCATTTCGAGGAACGGCCGGAGATCAGAGACGCGATTTTTATGGGCTACCAGGCAGCCAGCGGCGAACCGATTGATCTCGACATTTATTATCTCGCCGCCACAGTGAACGCGCTCGGCACGCTCTACCATGGAGGCACCGTGCAGCCGGGCGTTGCCGCGAATGATCCACGTAAGGGCATGCGTCTTCGCGGCATGGTGCGCCACTGCGCCAGCAAGGCGGGTCTTGAGGTTGACCGGCCATGACCGACGATGATGCTCTCTCTCATGCAACATCTGACGGTCGCCAATCCCCCGTCGCAGCAGCGGTACAGCGCGGCGTGTGTCGCCTTCTCATCCACATGGGTCATACGCCGATTACTGAACTCGGCCTCAAAAACGGGCGGCGGGTTGACGTCGCCTCCCTCAACAAAAAGGGGGAGGTGATCATTGTCGAGATCAAATCGTCGCTTGCCGACTTCCGGGTCGATCAGAAATGGCACGAGTATCTTGATTATTGCGATCTGTTTTTCTTCGCGGTGCCCCCAGACTTTCCCTTAGAGGTGCTCCCGGATGATGATGCAGTGGGTGTCATTGTCGCCGACAAGTTCGGCGCCGAGGTTCTGAGGGAACCGGCTCGGGACGCCTTGGCGGCCGCTCGACGAAAAGCCGTCACACTTCTGTTTGCGCGTGCGGCAGCCGCCCGCGTTCACCAAGCGCTTGATCCGGGTGTCAGCGCACTCATTGGGAATGAGGAGACGGATTAAGCGTTCTACCGCGGTGCGCGCTTCGCCAGAATGCGCTGCAGGGTCCGGCGATGCATGTTCAAGCGTCGCGCCGTTTCCGACACGTTGCGATTGCACAGCTCATAGACCCGTTGAATATGTTCCCAGCGCACACGGTCCGCCGACATTGGGTTTTCCGGCGGCGGTGCCTTTTCCCCCGGCTGCGCCAGAAGTGCCGCTTCGACGTCGTCAGCGTCTGCAGGTTTTGAAAGATAATCCACCGCGCCGAGCTTAACGGCTTCAACCGCAGTGGCGATATTGCCGTAGCCTGTCAGTACAATGACGC
Organism: Parvibaculaceae bacterium; assembly: GCA_965276845.1. Taxonomy (GTDB): domain Bacteria; phylum Pseudomonadota; class Alphaproteobacteria; order Parvibaculales; family Parvibaculaceae; genus Mf105b01. The sequence continues at coordinate 3,438,150 of OZ255699.1, read as the reverse complement.
GTGCATCTTCTTTTACTGTGTGCAGAGCGGAGACGACCTCAAGACCGCTGCCGTCATCCAGGCGCAGATCGACGACGGCGAACTCTGGTTTGACTTCCTGTGCCAGCCGAACGCCTTCTTTCACAGTGCCCGCTTGAGACACCGTAAAGCCTCGGCTTTCCATTGCTCTCGCCAAACGCCCAAGAAAGGGCGCATCATCGTCTACAAGAAGAAGACTCCGTTCCTCTTTTGTCGCTTCGTTAGCGCCGTTCGTTTCGTCTGTCATGTTGCTCCTGCCGACCACGAGAACAAGCGGCACGTACGGGCCGCCGATCGTGGCCAAATTTTACGCCGTTCGGCGCGTTACGCCAACTCATGATCGCTTATTTGATCCTGCGCGCCGCCTATCGGTGGCGCTTCTATCGTTTCTCTGGGCCACTCCACAACAACCACAGCTCCGGTGCGACCATCTGTCCGGTTCCCGAAGGACACTGTCGCGCCACTTCTTTCGAGAAGGGTTTTACCGATGAAAAAGCCAAGCCCCATTCCCTCATGAGACCCATCTCTGATGGATCTGGGTGTTCCCCTGGGCCTGGTGGTGACATAGGGCTCGCCGAGCCGGTCCACCATATCAACAGGAAATCCAGGGCCATCGTCGGTGATGGTTATGCCAACCATCTCCGCATCATAATCGCCGGTGATGGTGACCGTCCGGCGCGCAAAGTCCGACGCGTTCTCAACAAAATTCCCGAGTCCGTACAGGATTTCGGGACGGCGGACGAGCGAGGGAGTGGGGTCGCCTTCTCCCTCAGTAGCAAGATCGAAGGACACATCCATATCCCTGTGCGGCGCCACAATCTCGCTTAAGAGGGCATCGATTTCGATGCGGGCGTATAGGGCGTCCCTGGCATCGGGTTGGTGGGTCAGCCTCGACAGAATTTCCTTGCATCGTTCCGCCTGCGAGCGAAGCAGGTTGAGATCTTCGTCGAGTTGATCGCCGGTGGGTTTGTCTCGTTGCAGTTCGCGGGCGACCAAGGCAATGGTTCCAAGCGGCGTGCCGAGCTCGTGCGCTGCTGCCGCCGCCAATCCATCAAGCGCCGACAGTCTTTGTTCTCTAGCAAGCACAAGCTCCGTTGCCTCCAGCGCGTTTGACATTCGTCGTGCTTCGTCCGCGATGCGATAGGCGTAGACCGCGACAAAACCGAGGCCCAAAAGGAGGCCCACCCAGATGCCGGCTTGATATGTCCATGGCAAGACGAGCGGAGCGTCCGGCGTCCAGGGGAGAGGCAAATGATAGACGCTCAGGACGGTGACACAGATGAACGCCAGGGACAAAAGCAGCCCGGTTGATTTCGGCGAGAGCGTGGTCGCCGAAATCGTTACGGGCACCATGAAGAGCAGCGTAAAGGGATTACCCAATCCACCGGTCAGGTACAGCAAAGCCGCAAGTTGAAGAAGGTCATAGGCGAGGTAAGCCGCCGCCTGATTGTCCGGCAAGCGTACAGGCGTCCTGTATCTCAGCGCCAAGAAAACATTGAGCCAGGCAGAGGCCGCGATGGCAGCTAAACAGAACCCCAAAGGCAGTGGAAACTGGAGAACAAAATAGACGAATAGAACGGCAACCAACTGGCCAGCCACCGCCAGCCACCTGAGCAACATAATCGTCTGCAGGCGGATCCCGGCCTGATTGGAGATGAAAGAGGAACGCCTATCTGATTGGGCCATGGGTCTCTCACTTAGAGCAATGGTGCGCCCCAACGAAATAGCCCATCAGGCATTGGACGGCCAGCGCGCTTTGAGCGGACGGCTCTCTCCGATCTTCATGACCCAGACTGCCTCGTCTGCCAAGCCGGCGGCTTTCCCTGCCGCAATAAAGCGCTCCGGTGGCTCAAAGGGAGGTTCCTGGGTGAGGACAACCGTGCCCCAGTGCATGCCGACAAGGGTCTGAGCCCGCAGGTCTTGGCCCATCTGCACAGCCTCTTCCGGGGTTGCATGGGACGCTTTCATCATCTCCCGCGGCGCATAAGCGCCTATCCCCAGAAGGGCCGTATCAAACGGGCCATAGCGCTCGCCCGTGTCTTTGAAGACGGGTCCATAGCCGGAATCGCCGCCAAAAAAGAGGTGGTGGTCCGGTCCCTTAAAGGCAAATCCTGCCCATAGCGACGTGTTGTGGTCAAACCCTACGCGTCTGGACCAATGGACCACGGGCAAAGCGGTGACCTTCAAATCGTTCACGACCAGGTCGTCATACCAATCCATCTCGACCACATGGCTAAAACCCCGTTTGCGAAAAAAATCGCCCAGGTTAAGCGGCACCAGGACCGTCGTCTGAGTTTTGTTCGGCAATCGCGCCAGCGCGCGCTCATCCAAATGGTCATAGTGATTGTGGGATACAACGAGAATATCAATCGGCGGCAGATCGCGGATCGCAATGCCGCTTTTCACATATCGTCGGGGCCCAAACCCTGCTGGGCCTGCATATGAGGTTAGATAGGGATCGGTCAGGATGACCTTCCCGGCGATGCGGCATAGAAACGACGCATGTCCCAGCCAGGTGATGAAGTCGCCCGGCTGATCCAGATGGTTTTGCAGCTCCTGGGTCGCCTGGTCGCGCGGCATCACATGTGACGTGGGCACCTCAATCTTGTTGAAGCTTCGTCCGAACATCTCCGCGAAATAGGGCAGCGCTATCTTCAGCGGTACAGTTTTCTTGGGGCTGCCTTTTGGGTTGCGAAACTTGCCGTCAGGCAAGTGATGCCAGGGCCGCTCTGCGTCCACGGATGCGTCTCTTTCGGGCGCCGTTTTCGTCTTGGTCATGAATTAGAAGATAGGGCGCGCCCGCCCACGATAAAAGGGTGTACCTGCGGCAAGGTCAGATTTCTGCCGGCCGCATATCCTAGTACGCCCCTGCATCGCGCAGCATATCGGCAATGACCCGGTCGCGCCGTTGCTCTGCAATGCCAAGGGCGGTTCGGCCTGTGAGGTCGGTGGCCTCATAATCCGCGTCCCAGTCCAGAAGGAGTTTCACCATTTCAGCCTGACCCGCCCGTGTCGCGATTATGATGGCGGGCTCGCGACTGGCTCCCAGCCTGTCTGGGTCTGCACCCGCTTCCAACAGCGCCGCACTCAAATGCACAAGTTTCGTGCCCGCCAAGAGCGTCAAGAGCGTATCTCCAGCGCGGTCTTTCGCTCGAATTCGGGCGCCATGTTCGATCAAGAAGTCAAACACGTCATGCTGGCCAAACTGGAGGGCCACAAACAGTGCCGGCGACCCCAACTTGTCTCTTGCATCCAGAGACTGACCGCGCACCACAGCCGCCTTCAATGCCTCAAGGTCTCCGTCGCGCACTGCTTCGATAAAGGGCGTATCAGGGGCGACAACTGTGGGCTGCTGAATGCCGGCCGCACTAGCGCTTCTGGACGCGCCCAAAACCAGCAGGGCAGCCAATACTGCGCCGAATAGAATGGCTGTGGGCCTGAGATTTCTCCCGGTGCTTCGTTGCCGAACGATCATCTTGTGTCTTACCAAACTTGCGCTTTGTGCCCTGCGACGAGAATCCACATTGTGGGGTCGTGTGCAGTCAGGCACATTCAGCCCGGATCGTACTCGCAGCTTGTGCGCCGTCCAAGGCAAAGTTGCGTTTCCTCCAGGACCAATTTGTGGAGAATGCAGACGTTCATCTGAATACAGTATGAATGTCTATGTTTGGAGCTCACATGTCTCGATTAACCGTCTTTCTTGTTGCAATCGCCGGCCTTGCGCTGGCGACCGCCGCTATCTTGTATGTGACGCTTCCTGGCAGCCAAGACGGCTATCCACAACGCTCCAGTGGGGCGGCGCTGGTTGGCGGCCCCTTTGAACTCGTGATGCACGACGGCACCACCGTCACAAATGAGACGTTCAAAGGCGAGTTCATGCTGATCTATTTCGGTTTCACCTTTTGCCCGGATGTCTGTCCGACGGAGCTGCAGATCATGAGTGCGGCCCTTGACCTGATCGGTGATGATGCCGACGAGGTTCGTCCTATTCTGATATCGATCGACCCCGAGCGCGACACCGTCGAGGCGATGGCTCAATATGTCAGCAACTTCCATCCCCGCATGACAGGCCTTACGGGGACGCCTGAACAGATCGCAGGCGCTGCCCGAGCATACAGGGTCTACTATGAGCGCGTGACCGATCCCGCCTCAAACGCTGATTACACAATGGACCACTCATCAATCATCTATCTGATGGACAAAGACGGCAGGTTTATTTCGCATTTCGGCCCAGGCACGAAGCCAGAAAAGATGGCAGAGACCATCCGCAGCGCTTTAAGCGATAGCTAGATCGCCAATAGCGATCCGTTCTTCTTCTATTAGTCCGTCGCGAAGATCTGTGACTCATGGCGGAACGCCTTGAATTCAAGCGCGTTGCCTGACGGGTCACAGAAGAACATGGTGGCTTGTTCCCCAGGCAATCCCTCGAACCGCGTATGTGGTTCAATAACGAATTGGGTGTCCGCCTCTTTCAGCTTTGCCGCCAAGCCCACCCAGTCTTCCCAACTCAAAATGAGCCCGAAGTGGGGAACCGGGACTTCATCTCCATCGACAGGATTGCTCACATCGCGAACAGTTTTGTTTTCGTCCAAGTGCGCAACGATTTGGTGACCAAACAAGTCAAAGTCGATCCAGCGGGTATCGCTGCGCCCGATGCCACACCCGAGCACGCTTTCATAGAAGGTGCGAGCGGTGTCGATATTGTCGACGGAAAATGCGAGATGAAACCTAGGTATGCTTGACATCTGCATAGCTTAGTCGCTTTCTGGTGTTCATTGTAGGCAGAAACGCTTCGCGTGATTCGTTAGAGTACAGTGCTCCCATGAAAAATACGTCCCGTGCCTTGCACATGGATACGCTGTCGCTTCGCGGCGAAAAGGTGCCGTTGGTTGTGCGGCACAATCCGCGTGCGCGGCGATTGATCGTGCGTGTTGATATGACGACGGGGGCGGTTCATGTCACGACACCCAACAAACGAAACGTCAAGGCGGCAATCTCATTTGCCCATAGCCATGCAGACTGGTTGATTGAACAACGCAAACATGTAGTTCGCGCAGAACCCTTTTGCGACGGCGGTTTGGTGCCTGTCAGAGGGATTCCACATCGCATCCGTCACGTTGAAAATCAGCGCAGTGCGGTCCGACAAATCAACTCGCCACGCGGCGACACGGCGGAACTTCATGTGGGCGGTGACATGTCGTTTTTGCCGCGCCGCGTCACAGATTGGCTTAGGCAACAAGCCAAGAGTGATCTCAACGAATGTGTGCTGATGCATGCAGCAACACTCAATGTCAGACCCAGCCGTGTGACGGTGCGTGACCAGACCACCCGTTGGGGCTCTTGTTCTTCAACGCGCGCTTTATCTTTTTCCTGGCGGCTCATCTTTGCGCCAACGGACGTCCTCAACTATGTGGCGGCCCATGAGGTTGCCCACTTGCGTCATATGAACCATGGGCCGCAATTTTGGCGCGTTGTCGAAATGCTTGTCCCTTCCTACTCCCAAGCGGTTACATGGCTGGAAAGGGAAGGCCCCGCGCTCCACAAATACGGCGTCTCGCCGCTTTCTGTAGATTAGAACTCCCGCCGCGCCATTGTCTCGCCACACTTGGCGGTCAGCAATAGGGTGGGTACAGAGGAAAACTGGGAGAGTGTGATGGCGAGCGATAGAACAGCCCCAATGTCAGGTGGCGGGTTCAGCGGCGGCATGGTTGCCGCGAGTTTTGTGGGAGCGCTGGGTGCGCTGATACTCGTCATCGGCGCAGAGGAAGTCCTCGATACCGGACCCGGTGCGGACACAGCGGGCGGCGCTTTCACTCTCACAGTCCCGGCAAGCGGCGCCGAAGAGATGGTCACGATCGGCACCGTTGCAACATCCGCGACCCTCACTTTTGAAGAAGCCGGTACCTATAGGGTCGAACTGCGGGGTCTCGATGGGACGTCAGATCCGGTGCTCGCGCTCTACGCCGCGGACAGCGACACGGTCACCGCGACGAATGACGATACTGACGGTCTCGATGCCATTGTGCCGGTCACCGTGACTGAAGGGGCCGATACTTGGCGGGTTGAGCTCACCAGCTATGGCGAGACGGGGGGTCCAGGCGTGTTGAGGGTTCTACCTGCGCCTGACGGCTTTGGTGTCGGCACTGTCTCAACAGACGGACCCGGCGGTTTCCCGGAGGGTGAGATCGCAACGCTTGAGCTCGATAATGCGGCGACAAGCAGCATGGACCCAGCTGGCTCCTGGTTTCAATTCAGTCCGGCAGACTCCGGACGCCATGTGATCTCCGTGCGTGCGGCAGACGACAGCCTGGACACGGTCGCCCATTTGCTGCCCGTTCTGCCTGGCGCCGACAAGCCGGCGGCTGGCACGGACATCACGACCATGACCGCAGCGTTCACATCCGATGATGATGACGGCCTTAATCCCCGCTTCGAGCGCTACCTTCAGGAAGGGGCCACCTACTACCTCTTTGTCCGTGGATTTGATGAAACGGCAGAAGGGTCTTTTGCAGTAACCGCAACGTTTCTTGGTGACGATGTAACGGCCGTGGAAGCACCGACACCAGAGGAACCGGATTTGGTCGACGAGGGTGCGGAGGACGGTCTTGACGACCAGGACCTGCCTAGCGATCGAGGCGACACCGGTAACAGCAATAAGAACTAAATGATTGGCGTTTGCGCTTAGCGCCAGCCTGGGCGCCCGGGTCGGATATTCGGGCGTCTGTCTTCCCCTGCCTCGCTATCGTCTGATCGTCCAAACAGCCGGTCGAAGAAGCTCCGTTCCTCTTCTGGCTCCTCATCAAACGGCCACGTGCCAATGGAGCCCGTCGCCGCGGTGACAGGTGTGTAGGTTCCAGGAAGCGCCGTCACCTGAACCCCGCTCTGGGTGGTTTCCATGAAATCGCGCCAGATGCTTGCAGGTACACCGCCGCCCGTGACCTCTTTCATTGGGGTGCCATCATCATTGCCGACCCATACGCCGACGACGAGATCTGCCGTATATCCAACGAACCAGGCGTCCCTAAAGTCTTGGCTTGTGCCGGTCTTCCCGCCACTCGGACGTGCCGCAAGGGCCGCGCGCCGACCCGTGCCCGTGCGGATGGTTTCACCCAGCATGTGGTTCATCATGCCCAGTGTCTTTTGCGACATGATGGGTCCAAGGCCAGCGCCACGGCGCTGATACAGCCGATTGCCGGAAAGGGTCTCGATGCTATCAATCCCGTGGGGGATGACGCTGGCCCCGCCGTTCGCAAAGGCTGCATAGGCGGAGGTGAGCTCCAAAAGAGTCACCTCAAACGTCCCCAAGGCAAGGGAAGGATGAGGGGCCATCTCACTTCGAATGCCCAGTCGCCGGGCGGTGCGGATCACATTTTCGCGGCCCACTTCTTCGGACACCTGCACGGCAACGGTGTTGACCGATTTCGACAGGGCGTGGGTCAGGGTCATCACGCCATCATGGGTCTCAGAATAGTTGCGGGGCGACCAGCCGTCGACAAGAACCGGGGCATCAACCCGCAACGTGTCCGGCGTCAAACCGCGCTCAAGCGCGGTCATAAAGACAATCGGTTTGAACGCGGATCCCGGCTGACGTGCCGCGTAGACAGCGCGGTTGAACTGGCTCTGGCGGTAGGATCGACCACCCACCATGGCGCGCACCGCACCATCCGGTGTCATTGCCACAAGGGCCGCCTGTGTCACGCCGAGCGCACGCTCGTTGCGCGCCAAGGCCGCATCAATCACCCGTTCCGCTGCCCGCTGGAGGTCTGTATCCAGGGTGGCGCGTACGACAAGGCTGGAGTTTGGGCGCCCCGCATAGCCCGGCACCTGGTCGACGATCCAATCGGCAAAATAGTTGGCTGACTGAGACCGGGCAGCGCCGCGCAACACGGCCGGATTATCGAACGCCCATTGACCATCTGAATATTCAATGCGGCCATCGCGCACCATGACCGCAAGGACCGTCGCCGCTCTTTCCTGCGCTCTCTCAAGATCATTGGTTGGCGCGAACCGCGACGGGGCCTTCAAAAGACCCGCCAGCATTGCGGCTTCCGGCAGGGTGACGTCGCGCGCTGATTTTCCGAAATATCGTTGTGAGGCGGCCTCAATACCGTAGGCGCCACCGCCGAGATACACCCGGTTCAGGTAGAGCGTCAGAATTTCGTCTTTGGTGAATTGTGCCTCGAGCCAAAGTGCCAGCAACGCTTCCTGCAATTTGCGATCGAGGGTGCGCTCCGGGGTCAGAAAGATGTTCTTTGCAAGCTGCTGGGTGATCGTTGACCCACCCTGGACCACGGCGCCCGCCTTCAGATTGGCGACCATCGCCCGCGCCAGGCCAATCGGATCAATGCCCAGGTGGGAATAGAAACGCTTGTCCTCCGTCGCAATCACCGCGTCCAGCAGGTAAGGCGGCAGGTCCGCCAAGCGTACCGCCGTGCCGTGGCGCCCGCCGCGGGTTGTGATCGGTGTGCCATCGGTAGCGGCGATGGTGACGCTCGGCGTCCCATCTATGTCCCAAAGATTGTCGGTACTTGGGAGCGTCAGGGCGTAATAGAGAATGGTTGCGCCGACAGCGACGAGGCCCCAAAGGCCCACAACCGTGGACCAATAGGCGATCCGGGCACCTAGTCCCCTTTCGTCGCGGGTGCTCGCTTTCGACCGGGCCTTCGACGCTGCTTTTCGAGGCTTTTTCTTCGGCCGTTCCAGCTCAAGACGCAGAGTGCCAACGAAGGGAAGACGACGCGACACAAGTTCGCGGTTGCGGGTCCCACCCGCGCCGCTTCTGCGTCCGCTTTTTCGTCGCTCACTCATATGCCGTCCGTCTCAAAACCTGTCCGGTCCGCCGTCCCATCATAGAGACTCTCGGGGTCCTGTTCCCGTGCGCGTTAACAATCTATGAAGCGATGGTTAACGAGGGGTGAAGAGACGCCGTCGCGTCCACCTCACGCGCGCGGGGTTTTGAGGGGGAAGTACGGCCACAAAATGGCGTGGAGTCTGGGCTTCAATTTTCACTTGTTTTTCAGGGGCTTGACGGCACCCGCCCTTGTCACTAGGTTCTCGCCCATGATGACGAACAGGACAGCTCTTCTACGACTTACCACCCCGGCCGCTTAAGCGCGCCGGTGGATGACCGCTTGCGGTCGCTGTTCTTCCCTTTTCGTCACCTTAGAAATCCCACATCATGACCAGACCTACGACGACACGCTGCTGTCTTTTTGCGCGGGCGCGCCACATGGACCGACTTAGAAGCTCCGATTCCTAACCCCAATTTGCATTCACGTTTGAACCGGAGACTTTCCATGACCAATCCAAACAACAAACCGTCGCCGATGCCGTTTCAGCGATACCGACCTTACCAGACGATCAAGCTCCCCGACCGGACCTGGCCAGATGTCATCATCGAGCAGGCGCCTGTCTGGTGCTCAGTCGACCTCAGAGACGGCAACCAGGCGCTTATTGATCCGATGAGTGTCGAAGAAAAGAAGCGCATGTTTCAAACGCTCTGCGACATCGGGTTCAAGGAAATCGAGGTAGGCTTTCCCGCCGCGTCGCAGACCGACTTTGATTTCGTTCGTGCACTCATTGATGAGAGGCGCATTCCGGACGATGTCACGATTCAGGTTCTGACGCAGGCGCGCCCCGAACTGATTGAAGAGACCTTCCGGTCTTTGAAGGGTGCGCGCCGCGCGATTGTTCATCTCTACAACTCAACCTCTGAGCTGCAACGGCGGGTGGTCTTTGGCCTGGACAAAGCCGGCATCACGAAGATCGCAACGGACGGCGCGGAACTCGTGCGGTCACTGGCGGAACAAGCGCCGGAAACCGATTGGGTGTTTCAATATTCGCCGGAAAGCTTCACCGGCACCGAGATGGACTTCGCCGTTGAGGTTTGTGAAGCCGTGATGGATGTCTGGGAGCCGACACCAAGCAAGAAAATGATCGTGAACCTGCCGGCCACGGTGGAAATGGCGACACCCAACATTTACGCGGACCAGATTGAGTGGTTTGCCCGCACGCTCAAAAACCGGCAGAGCGTGATCCTGTCTTTGCACACCCATAATGACCGGGGCACCGGGGTCGCAGCCAGTGAACTCGGCGTCATGGCAGGCGCCGACCGGGTTGAAGGCACGCTCTTCGGCAATGGGGAGCGCACGGGCAATGTGTGTGTGGTGACGCTCGCGCTCAACATGATGAGCCAGGGCGTCGATCCGGAACTTGATTTCTCCGACATTGATGCGGTGGCGAAAGTCGCGGAAGACTGTACCAAGCTGCCGATCCCGGCCCGGCATCCTTACGTGGGCGAGTTGGTCTATACCGCGTTTTCGGGCTCGCACCAGGACGCCATCAAAAAAGGCTTTGCCGCGCTTAAGCAACGCAATGACGAATTGTGGGAAGTGCCCTATCTGCCGATCGACCCGAAAGATGTGGGCCGGTCTTACGAAGCGGTGGTGCGGATCAACTCTCAATCGGGCAAGGGCGGTGTGGCGCATATCCTGGCAGAACGCCACGGCCTCGATCTGCCGCGCCCGATGCAGGTGGACTTTTCCAACGTGATCCAGGAGCTCGGCGACTCGACGGGTAAGGAAGTGGACGCAGCGACGATCTGGGCCGTGTTTCAGGAGACCTACATCAACACGCCCGGTCCCGTGACCTTTCATACGTGCAAGGTGACTTCTGGCGCCACCACCTGCCGCATCGAGGCAGAGGTCACTGTGCGCGGCGAAAAGAAAGTGATCAAAGGAACCGGGACCGGTCCGATCGACGCCTATCTTGCGGGCCTTGAGGCCGACGCCGGCATTACCGCGTCTGTTCAAGCCTTTCACGAGCACGCGGTCGCAACCGGCTCGGGTGCCGAAGCGGTGGCCTTTGTGGAAGTCGACGGGCCTGCGGGCACCGGGCATGGCGCCTGCATTGATGCGAACACAGTGACGGCGTCGTTGAAGGCCGTGACCAACGCGGTCAACAGGTCGCTTCAATAGGCCCGACAAAACGCGTCAGGCCAGCGTTCTTCAGGGTCGCTGGCCTGTTTCGATGTTTAGACGTCGAGATTGACGACCGAGAGTGCGTTGTCCTGGATGAACTCCCGACGCGGCTCCACAATGTCGCCCATGAGTTTGGCAAACAGGTCATCTGCCTGATCGAGCTCCCGAATACGCACCTGGAGGAGGGAGCGGACTTCGCTGTCCAGCGTTGTCTCCCAAAGCTGTTCGGGATTCATTTCGCCGAGGCCCTTATAGCGGCTGAGCGCCAGACCTTTGGTGCCCGCGTCGAAGATGGCTTTCAGCAACTGGCTTGGGGAGCGAATTTCGTGGGAGACGTCTTTTCGCGTCAGCGTCCCCGCCTTCACATAGATCTCCTGAAGATGGGCCGCCATGCTGTCCAGACGCCGCGCATCGGAGCTCGCAATCAGAGGGCCGTCAATGGTGACCTCTTCCAAGACGCCTCTTACTTCGCGTTCAAAGCGCAAACCGCCATCCTGGGTTGGGCGGCCGGTCCAGCCGCGTTCGGTTTCATCGGACAGGAGATCGAGACGCCGCGCGATATAGTCCGCGGCACCTCGTGCCGCTTCCGCCTCCGACAGGAGTTCTGGGTTCAACGCACCGGCAATGGCCGCCTGCTCAACCGCGAACTTTGGATATTTGCTCGGGAGCCCATTCAGAACCGCGTCCGCTTCCCTTGCCTTTTCGACAATGTCGCGAAGATCGTCCCCGGCGCGCTGCGCGCCGTCGTGGGTCGTGAAGACCATGTCCTCAAGGCCCGTCGCCACGAGGTAATCCTGCAGGCTCGGCTCATCTTTCAGGTAGGTCTCAGACTGGCCCTTCCGCACTTTGTAGAGCGGCGGCTGTGCAATATAGAGATGGCCGCGCTCAATGAGTTCCGGCATCTGCCGATAGAAGAAAGTGAGCAGCAGGGTTCTGATGTGCGCGCCGTCCACATCCGCATCGGTCATGATGATGATCTTGTGGTAGCGGAGTTTCTCGATGTCGAAATCTTCGCGACCAATCCCGGTCCCGAGGGCGGTGATGAGCGTGCCGATCTGATCAGAGCTCAGCATCTTGTCGAAGCGCGCGCGCTCCACATTCAATATCTTACCGCGCAGCGGCAGCACGGCCTGGCTCTTGCGATCCCGGCCCTGTTTGGCGGAGCCACCCGCGCTATCACCCTCCACAATGAAGAGTTCTGACTTCGCCGGATCTCTTTCCTGACAGTCCGCCAGCTTGCCGGGCAGACTTGAAATATCAAGCGCGCCTTTGCGGCGGGTAAGCTCGCGGGCTTTGCGGGCCGCTTCCCGGGCGGCGGCGGCTTCCACCACTTTGCTCACAATCGCTTTGGCTTCCCCCGGATGCTCTTCGAACCAGGTGGTGAGCGTTTCGTTCACGCTGCTTTCCACAATGGGGCGCACTTCAGAGGAGACAAGCTTGTCTTTTGTCTGGCTGGAGAATTTCGGGTCGGGCACTTTCACCGACAGGACACAGGTCAGGCCTTCACGGGCGTCATCCCCGGTGAGCGAGACCTTTTCTTTCTTCGCAATGCCGGACGAGGTCGCATAGCCATTGATGACCCGCGTGAGCGCGCCACGGAAGCCCGCCAGGTGGGTACCGCCATCGCGCTGCGGAATGTTGTTTGTGAAGCAGAGAACATTCTCGTGGTAGCTGTCATTCCACCAGAGCGCCAGTTCCACCGTGACGCCGTCACGCTCTTCTGAGAGTGTGATCGGGTCATCAATGAGCGCATTCTTGGTGCGGTCCAGGAATTTCACAAAAGCCTTCAGGCCACCGTCATACAGAAGCTCAACGGTTTTGGGTTCCGGATTACGCGCATCGGTGAGAGTGATGCGGACTCCAGAATTAAGGAACGCAAGTTCACGCAGGCGGTGCTCCAACGTCGCGTAGTCATACTCCGTGGACGTGAAAATGTCGGAAGACGCGTGAAAGGTGACCTGAGTGCCGCTCTTGTCGCCGGCATCGCCTACAACTTCCAGCGGCGCGACCGAGACCCCATTTTCAAACCGCACGACATGTTCGTCGCCGTTCCGCCAGATGCGCAGCTCCAACCAATCGGAAAGCGCGTTCACCACCGAGACGCCCACACCGTGGAGACCGCCGGAGACCTTGTAGGAGTTCTGGTCGAACTTCCCGCCGGCGTGGAGCTGGGTCATGATGACCTCAGCCGCGGAGATCCCTTCTTCTGCGTGAATGTCGGTCGGGATGCCACGGCCATTGTCAGAGACAGAGACCGAGCCGTCTGGATTGAGCGTGACCGCAACCGTATCGCAATGGCCTGCCAGCGCTTCGTCAATTGCGTTGTCGACGACTTCATAGACCATGTGATGAAGGCCGGAGCCATCATCGGTGTCGCCGATATACATGCCGGGGCGCTTGCGCACAGCATCGAGGCCTTTCAGAACCTTGATGCTGTCTGCGCCATAGTCGGCGCCCATGTTGGCGTCATCCGCCATGCTCTCTCCTTGGGGTTCGCTCATGCAAAAGCTAACTGGGATCAAATGGGATCGCGCGCGGGCTGAATAACCGCTGCCCGATTACCCATGCCCGGCCTTAGCTGAGCTCATCAACCGATGTCACGATTTTACTGACGACGCCGTACTCAACAGCTTCCTCGGCACTCATCCAGAAGTCGCGGTTGGTGTCTTCGACGATCTTTTCGAAGGTCTGACCGGTCGCCGCCGCAAAGATGTGATTGAGACGTTCGCGCATCCGCAGCACTTCGCGGGCCTGAATGTCGATCTCGGATGCAGACCCGCCAACACCGCCGCGTGGTTCATGCAACAGGAAGCGTGTGTTAGGCAGACAGAAGCGATGCTCTTTGTCCGCGGAAACAAAAATCAGCGCCCCGGCGCTCGCCACCCAGCCGGTGCCGAGCACGCGGACGGTTGGCTTAATGAACTTGATCATGTCGTGGATCATGTCGCCGGACTCCACATGGCCACCCGGTGAAGAGACAACAACGGTGATCGGATCATCGGACTCACCCGCCATCGCCAGCAGACGCTCACTCGTCGCGCGGGCGACGCGGTCGTTGATTTCACCGGTGATGAGAATTGTGCGGGACTTGAAAAGGCCGCTCTCGAGGAGAGGGTTGGCCATGTTTTTCAGAAGATCTGTCGGATCAGCGTCGTTCATCGAATGAGACATTTTTCGGGGCTTCTTTTGCGTTTTGAAGTGATTCTTTGCAGCCCCAAATATAGGTTGAAAATCAAGAGGTTACAACGCAACCGCTCAGTTTTTTGGGGCCGATTCTGAGCTTAAATTGCTAAGCGTTTTCAAGGCCTTAAAGGGGGGTCAATTCGGCTCGATTTTCGCGGACGACAAAGCCTTGCGCGCGCGCGCCCAGAGATGAAAAAAGGCTCGCATCGGTGCCGGTCATCCAGGCCTGAATGCCCATCTCACAGAGCTCGTCAAAGAGCGCCGCCCGGCGATCGCTGTCCAGATGGGCGGCCACCTCGTCCAACAAGAGAAGCGGCGATGTTCCCGTCGTGTGGGCGAGGAGGCGTGTGTTGGCGAGCATGAGGCCCAAGAGCAGTGCCTTTTGCTCGCCAGTGGAGCAGGCCTTGGCTTCCATATCTTTCGGCGCGTGGCGGACCAGCAAGTCACTACGATGGGGCCCATCAAGGGTGCGCCCGGCGCCGCGGTCGCGGGGCCGCATTTCCTCCAACAGCGCCCGATAGCTATCCTCCACATCGGTTGCCGCCGTGCCATTCGCGACGGCACTCTCCAGCTCGCCTTCGAGGGCCAGGATGGCTTTCGGGAAGGCGCTTTCCGCGGTCGCTTCAATAGCGCCTTTAAGCCGCGCGATGGTTTCAACCCGGGCAGCCGCCATCGCCACCCCATATTCCGCCATCTGCTCTTCAATGGCGGCGTACCACATGGCGTCCCGTACATCTTCGCTGAGCAATCGATTTCGCTCCCTCAGCGCTTTTTCAAAAGCGTTGGCGCGGGTGCCATGGCTTGGGTCAAAGCCCATGACCAGGCGATCCAGAAAGCGGCGGCGACCGGTCGCGCCATCCATAAAGAGGCGATCCTGCGCCGGGGTCAGCCAGAGGACGCGCAAATAGTCGCCCAACACGCCCGCGCTAGACTGGGTCTCACCATCGATCCGCACCGTTCGTGATCGGGGCACCTCGCCTCTACTTGGGTCCTGCCCGGTCCCAATGACCGTCTCATCGCCATCATGCATGAGCGTCGCGGCGACGGCCCATCCGTGGCGGGCATCCGTTTCGCCGGCCGCTCTATATCCTAACTCGGTAAAGGGAGCGCCGCGCAGCCCTCGGCCTGGCGACAATAGGGAGATCGCTTCGAGGAGATTGGTTTTGCCGGCCCCGTTGGGACCGGTCAAAACCACCGGCCGTCCATCCAGCGCGAGGGCCGCGCGCTCATAGGAACGAAAATGGGTGACCACCAGACGTGACAAATAGACAGACGGGGTCTCTCCCGAAGTCATGCCATGACTTTCCGGCTCCCCCGACATGTCCTGATCCTGTGATGGCGTGCTGCTCAAAACCCGCTAGACGCGCATCGGCATGAGCACATAGAGCGCTGACTCATCGTCGACATCGCGGATAACCGTTGGCGAGCCGCTGTCCGCCAGCGAGAAGACAGCCTTGTCGCCATCAAGCTGTGCTGCAATATCCAGCAGGTAGCGGGCGTTGAAGCCAATCTCAAGCGGGTCTGCCCCATAGGCAACGCCCAACTCCTCGGTCGCACTGCCGCTGTCCGGATTGGTAACGGTGAGAATGAGACGGCCTTCTTCCATGTTCAGCTTCACAGCGCGGGACCGTTCCGTCGAAATGGTCGAGACACGGTCCACGGCTTCGGCAAACTTTTTGCCATCCACCTCCATGTCCTTGTCATTGCCTTCCGGAATGACCCGCGTGTAGTCGGGGAAGGTGCCATCGATAAGTTTTGACGTGAGGACGACACCGCCAAACTCGAAGCGGATTTTGGTGTCCGACACGCCAATGCGCACCGTGCCTTCTTCCTCTTCGACGAGCTTTTGAAGTTCGAGAACGGTTTTGCGCGGCACGATGACGCCGGGCATACCCGCGGCCCCTTCCGGCAAGGGGAAATCAGCCTGGGCGAGACGGTGACCGTCGGTCGCCACAGCTCTGAGCATGGGCGCCCCGTCTTCCACCATATGCAGGTAGATGCCGTTTAGGTAATAACGTGTCTCTTCTGTGGAGATCGCAAACCGCGTCTTGTCAATGAGCCGCGCCAAGGCTTCCGCCGGCATTTCAAACCGGTGGGGCAAGTCGCCCGCGGACATGGCCGGGAAATCTTCCTGCGGCAGCGCCTGGAGGGCAAAGCGCGAGCGCCCGGCCTGGAGCGACAGTTTGCCGTCTTCTCCGTCCGTGATTTCGACCTGGGCCCCATCGGGCAATTTGCGGACAATGTCATAAAGCGTGTGTGCTGACGCCGTCGTGCCGCCTTCCTGACCAATATCCGCTGTGGTTCCCTCAACAACCTCAATATCCAGATCCGTTGCCGTCAAGCTCAGCTGACCCTGGCCCGCGCGCATGAGCACATTGGACAGGATCGGAATGGTGTTGCGGCGTTCGACGACACTTTGCACATGATTGAGCGACTTTAAGAGTGCACCGCGTTCAATTGTGATCTTCATGGGTCCCCAAACTCTTCTTTCTTTTCTCGTCGTCACCGCCAGATTGGGGCACATCACGCAAACGGCCGCGTCCGCATTCTGCTCCACCAGCAGGCTCACTTATGGCTGAGCGGTGGGTCCGTAGGATGGCGACACGCCGGACTTGCCTTGCCGCATCCCGATGTCCCGCACAATCGGCCCGCTATCCCCGGCAAATGGAGGACAAATCACCCGATAAGAGACGCTAACTATACCAGAGGTGACGCCAAGAGATAATGTTTTCCGCCCGCGCCCAGGTCGGATTGGGTCAAGTCAGATTGAGGCTTGAGCAGATCTGGCCGCCTCTGATTGGGCTTGGGCAGATTGCCCGCACTTTCCGTGCGGCTTCCGCCGATGGCCCCGAGGCGTCGGCCGCTAGCTCAAATCGGGGCTCGTGCCTTCCAGCATCCGCTTCAGAAGATCGACATCTTCCTCCATGCCGCTGTCTTCCCGGCACAGCTCGTCAATCCGACGCACTGCGTGAATCACGGTCGTATGATCCCGCCCGCCAAACTTCCGGCCAATCTCCGGCAGAGACCGCGTGGTGAGCTGCTTGGAGAGGTACATGGCGATCTGGCGCGGCCGGGCCACGGTGCGCGCTCGGCGCGGCGAGAGCATGTCGGCCAGACGAATATTATAATATTGCGCCACGCGCCGCTGGATCTCTTCGATGGTGATCTTCGGCTCGTTGGACCGGAGCAGATCACGAAGGACTTCCTGCGCCATCTCGATTGAAATGGGCCGCCCGACGAGGGAGGCATAGGCCACAACCCTCGTAAGAGCGCCTTCGAGTTCCCGGATATTGCTGGTGATCCGTTGCGCCAGCAATTCAAGGACACCCGGCGGCAGGTCGATGGCGCCGGCGCGCAGAGCGAGAGAATCCGCCTTGGCTTGCAGGATGCCCAGACGCAGTTCGTAGTCGGTCGCGTGGATGTCGGCGACCAGCCCCCAGCCGAGGCGCGATTTAATACGCTCTTCAATGCCTTCCAGATCGGACGGGGATCGGTCTGCCGAAATAATAACCTGATGGTTATGGTCAATCAGCGCGTTGAACGTGTGGAAGAACTCCTCTTGCGTGGAGTCCTTGCCAGAGATGAACTGCACATCATCAATCATCAGGACATCCACGGTGCGGAACTGCTGCTTGAACGCCATGGTGTCTTTGAAGCGCAAGGCGCGCACAAACTGATACATGAACTTCTCGGCTGAAAGGTAGAGCACCTTCCGGTCCGGACGCCGGCGGCGGATTTCCCAGGCAATGGCATGCATCAGGTGGGTCTTACCAAGACCGACACCGCCATAAAGAAAGAGCGGATTGAATGTCACGTCCGTCGCTTCAGCTACGCGGCGCGCGGCGGCATGCGCCAGCTCGTTTGACTTTCCGACAACGAAATTGTCAAACGTGAAACGTTCATCCAGCGGTGCGCCCATGGCATCGGGTGCCGCATCATCATAGGTCGTGCGTTGCGGGGTTGTGTTGGTCGCAGATGCGGTCGATGACGCCGGTTTGTCGGTTGTAACCGGGACCGTCTCATCGCCGGGCAGAGGTGCTTCCAGACCGGTCGCTCTGGTATCGGCACTCACCAATACTTCCACACGCTCAATGCTCGGATCTTCGTCCTGCCACAAGAGAAGCAGACGATCCGACTGGTGTGCCACGATCCAGGAGCGAATGAAGCGGGTCGGTGCAGATACCATGACCTGACCGTCGCCAATGCCAATCAGCTCAAGGGGTTTGACCCAGCTGTTATAGGTCGCTTCACCCAACTCAACAGACATGCGCGCCTTCACGCGCGCCCACTGGCTGGAGAGATCCTCGCCTCCCATTAGCGCATCCTCACGTGAGCGCTGCTCTTTTGAGAGGTCACTGGCCCCTGACCGTAAGCTATATTCTGTTTGATCGTCCCCATTGATCCCCTGTGTGATCCCTTGTGCCGCGTTTTCGCTGTTCGACATTCTTGTTTGTCCAAACCCCTATTTGGCCATCCGTTACAGCGCCCCCCCTAAGCCGCGCTGCATCTTCTGCCTCATCCTCTTTTGACTCGGTGATCAAGACCTCGGTATCCCTGACCTTGATCGCCTATGACGCCTTATTGCCTAGACGCTTTCCCTAACTTTGTCTCCACGGCAGACCGGCCGCCTTCCATCCGTTCGCGCGCCCTCGATGACGTTCTTCATCGAGGTCCCCCTCAAATCCGCCAGCGACATTGTGTGCTGCCTGATAGCCCGCCGCCGTCATTGCAATCGCCGCGGAGCGTGACCGCACACCTGAGCGGCAGATAAAAAAAAGATTTGAACCTTTCGATGCGCCGATACTCCCGACCGCCTGCGCAACCGTGCCGGCAAACTCCTCATTCACATCCATAGAGGGGTAGGTCTGCCATTCAATACACAAAAGGTCTTTGCCCAACGCCGAGGTATCGGGAATGCCGACGTAAGACCACTCCGCATGGGTGCGCACATCGATCAACACAGCGTCTTTGTCTTCAAGGAGAACACGCCAGGCTTCGTCGACGGAGACATCACCGGCATAGTCTGAAGGGCGCGCGCCTTGAAGCAATGCTGGTTGTAATGATGTGTCGCCGCCGCCCATATGCTCCGCATCGCTCCCCATAAGAACAGGTCGATCAAACCTGCCGCCGTTCCAGCACAACGGCGTTGTTCGACTAAGCCCGATCTTGGGTCGGACTGTCGCCTCTAAAGTAAATACTTTGGACATCTCGGATTTTGGAGAATGAATACTTTGAATTAGGTAATCATTACTTACAAACCAAGTAATCATTGCCATCAACCGAGGCTGATAACCATACTGGGAGACGACGGGAGTGGCAAGTAGCCTGTGGACGAATCCGTCAAAAAAAGTTTGCAAGAAACACTATGAAAGACGTTTACCGCGCAAGCTGTTGCAAAACGCACACGCACTGTCGCGTAGATGACAAAACCATATCTGTCTCAAATCGGCTTGTGGAAGCCGATTTATGATGATCACAAAATGTAGCGATCGAACGCAGCACACACACTAGAAAAACTTGCGCGCATGTTTTGTCTTCATTGCGCATGCGTTTGCGCAAAACAAAACCCCGAAACCATTGTCGGTACCGGGGTCGTTTAGGGCCGCTCGAGGCGCTCTACCCTTTATTTAACAGATACTTGAGGCTGGTCCCTCAAGCACCGATGGCTTTGACACGTTGCGCAAGGCGCGACACTTTCCGCGACGCGGTGTTTTTGTGCAGGATGCCTTTCTGGGCACAACGCATAATTTCCGGCTGCGCTGCTTTCAGAGCTTCGCTCGCCGCTGACTTGTCGCCTGCCGCAATTGCCTCTTCCACTTTACGAACCTGCGAGCGCATCTGAGTGCGGCGGTTCTTATTTACAGCGGTGCGGCGCGCAATCTGGCGGATCGCCTTTTTTGCCGATTTGGTATTGGCCATCGGTCGTGTCCGTTTCTCACAAAGGCTCCGTCTTTCTCGCAGATCGGAGCTTGGTTCTGGGCGGTGAATTCATGTCGCACGGCCTGGCCGCTCGATAAAGCTGCCCGGTCGCGAGAGAGCGGGCGTTATACAAGGGCACCAAGGGTCCGTCAACAGGCCATTTTTCGCCAAAATCTGCGGATTTCGAGCGAAAATGAAGCCCTTATCGGTTTTTGAACTGGGGGCTGCGTTTGTCGACAAACGCCGCCATGCCTTCCGACTGGTCTTCGGTCGCGAAGAGCGAGTGAAACACCCGCCGCTCAAACTGAATGCCTTCGCTCAAGGTGACCTCATAGGCCCGATTCACGGCTTCTTTCGCCATCATCGCTACGGGTAGGGATTTGGAGGCGACGGTATCCGCCGCTTTCAATGCCTCATCCAAAAGAGACTCTTTGGGCACCACTCGGCTCACCAGGCCCGATCGCTCCGCTTCGTCCGCTTCCATCATGCGGCCGGTGAGGCACATCTCCATGGCTTTGGATTTTCCGACAAAGCGGGTGAGGCGCTGCGTCCCGCCGATGCCTGGAATAACACCTAAGTTGATTTCCGGTTGGCCGAAGCGCGCATTGTCGCCAGCCAGAATGAAGTCGCACATCATGGCAAGCTCGCACCCGCCGCCAAGCGCATATCCCGAAACCGCGGCGATGGTTGGCGTGCGACAATCAGCGATCTGACCTGCCTCGGCAAAAAGGTCTTCCTTGTAGACGTCCATATAGGACTTGGGCTGCATCTCTTTAATGTCGGCCCCGGCAGCGAAGGCTTTCTCAGATCCGGTAATGACGATACATCCAATGGCCTCGTCTCCATCAAAGGCCGCAACCGCTTCTACAAGCTCGCCCACTAACTGATTGTTGAGGGCGTTCAGAGCCTCCGGCCGGTTCAGGGTAATGAGACCGACCTTGCCGCGCGTTTCTGTCTTGATCGTCTCATAGGCCATAATGCCTGCCCCTTTCAGATTGATTGGTGTTTCTTCTAGCGCTGGCAGGACGGGCAATAGAAACTCGACCGGCCGCTTTGCACAATGCGCGTCACCCTACCGGTGCAGCCCTTTGTGAGACAAGCCTCGCCTTCGCGCCCATAGACCTGAAATCGATGCTGGAAATAGCCAAGCTCACCATCGGCTTGTGCATAATCGCGGAGCGTCGAGCCCCCCGCCTCAATCGCCTCATTGATGACGTCGCGGATCAGGGGCGCCAAGCGCTCCGCCCGAAGCGTCGGTTTTGGACCCTTGCCCGCGACCGTCGCGGCACTGCGCCTGGGAGATATGCCTGCGCGGTATAAAGCCTCGCAGACATAAATGTTGCCAAGCCCCGCCACGACACGCTGGTCCAGCAGGGCCGATTTGATGGGGGTCTTCTTACCACGCAACGCATCCGCCAGGCTTTGCGCTGAAAATGCGTTCCCGTTGGGTTCCGGCCCCAAGGCTGCCAAGTGCTTTGATTGAGCGAGCCCCTCCTCTGCGATCAGGTCCATATATCCGAAGCGGCGGTGATCGGAATAGACGATGCGTGTGCCCCCCTCCATGTGGAACACAACATGATCGTGCTTGCCCGTTCCGTCGGGTGCAGCGGTGGTCCCGTCATGGGTGAAAACGCCCGGCACATTTGTCGTGCCTTCAGGGGGGCAGATGGTGAAACGGCCCGACATGCCCAGATGCGACAACACCACATCGCCGCTTGCCAGATGAATGAGCAGATATTTCGCCCGCCGGCTGAGGCTCATGACCCGTTGTCCCGAGACTTTCCGAGCGAACCCTTTGGGAAAGGGAAAACGCAGATCGGGGCGGCGGACCTCCAACCGGCCGATCACACGGCCTACCATCGAGGGTTCAAGGCCTCGGCGAACGGTTTCGACTTCGGGAAGTTCAGGCATAGAGGGTTAAAGGTCGTTCTGATCAGGAATTCGGCCCGTTCGCGAGGCCGCCGGACGCGTCGAAAGGGCACATTAAGAAAGGAGCGCGCAAAGTAGCGTGGTTCTGCCGCTTCCGCTATGGTCCGGCGCCAAGAGGTACTGTTTTCATGACGTCCCGCGACGCCGACAAATATGCTGATGACAGCCGCGCCAAACATTTCGGATTCACCCCTGTTTCCGAGGAAGAGAAGACGCGGCTGGTCTACTCCGTCTTCGAGAAGGTCGCAGATCGCTACGACCTGATGAACGACCTCATGACCATGGGTCTTCATCGTGCCTGGAAACAGGCCATGGTGGATAAGTTGGCCCCGCCGCGCAATGACCGCCCCTGGCACCTTATTGATGTGGCCGGCGGCACGGGTGACATCGCGTTTCGGGCGCTCGATCGCGCTGGCGCCAATGCCAAGGTCACAGTTTGCGACATAAACGATCACATGCTTGAGGTGGGGCGCACCCGCGCGGCCGAGCAAGGTTATAGCGACCGGACGGAATTCATCTGCGGCGACGCGGAGGCGCTGCCCTTCCCGGACCGCCATTTCGATGCCTATTCCATCGCCCTTGGCATTCGCAATGTGACGCGGATGCAGAACGCGCTACAGGATGCCTACCGCGTGCTGAAACCTGGCGGGCGGTTTGTGGTGCTGGAAATGTCTCATATGGTCACGCCCGAACTGCAGCAGGTGTACGACTTCCTCTCCTTCAACGCGATCCCGCCCATCGGGAAAGCGGTGACCGGCGATGCGGGGCCTTATCAATATTTGATCGAAAGCACCCGTCAGTTTCCGAAACCGGACATTTTCAAAACGATGATTGAGGATGCCGGCTTTGAGAATGTTCAGTACCAAAGCTTGAGCGGTGGCATTGTGGCCCTTCATTGGGGTTGGCGGATCTAAGTCGATGGGCGCCCTTCGCAACATGACCCGACTTGTGCGCGCCGCCCGTGTGATGGCGCGGTATGACGCTTTGTTTCCGCCGGAATTCGAAGAGGATGTTCCCGCCTTTGTGAAGCTTGGTCGTTCACTCGCGGCAATTCGCTTGCCCTGGGAACCCAAACCCGATGCCAGCGATGATGATGCGGAACGCCTGTCGACCGCTCTGCAGGTCTTAGGCCCCTCCTACATTAAGCTTGGTCAGTTTCTTGCCACCCGTGCCGACATTATCGGACCGGACCTTGCGGGCGACCTGGCACTCCTGCGCGACAAGCTGCCGCCCTTTGATCAGTCGGTTGCGATCAAGATCATTGAGACCGATCTGGGTCAAAGTGTCGGCGATCTTTTCGTGGATCTGGGCGACCCGGTGGCTGCCGCCTCCATTGCCCAGGTCCATAAGGCAACCATTGCAGATGCGGAACATTCCCAAGGTAATGGTCCCGATGGGCTTGCCTATCGTCCCGTCGCCGTCAAAGTGCTGCGCCCTGATGTTGAAAAACGGTTTGCGGCGGACCTGGAGAGTTTCTTCTGGGTCGCCCGCCTGATCGAACGGGTGCAACCCTCCGCAAGGCGTCTTCGCCCCGTCGAGGTTGTCCAGACCCTGGCGGACAGTGTGGCGCTGGAGATGGACCTGCGCCTTGAAGCCGCGGCCATGTCCGAGATGGCGCAGAACACAGCCGGCGATAAACATTTCAGAGTGCCCACGATCGATTGGGAACGCACGTCGCGCCGGGTCATGACCATGGAATGGATTGACGGCATCCCGGCCAGCGATGCGGATGCCGTTGCAGCAGCCGGTCACAATATGGCGGAGCTCGGCACTCGGGTGATCCAGACCTTCCTGACCCATGCTCTTAGAGACGGCTTCTTTCATGCCGACATGCATCAGGGGAACCTCTTTGTCGACAAGGACGGGTCTTTGGTCGCAGTGGATTTCGGCATTATGGGGCGGCTGGATCAGCGCTCTCGGCGCTTCCTCGCTGAGATTCTTTTCGGGTTTGTGCGGCGGGATTATCGGCGTGTTGCCGAGATTCATTTCGAAGCCGGATATGTGCCGGAAGACAAGAATGTGGATACGTTCGCCCAGGCTTTACGGTCCATAGGCGAGCCCATTTTCGGCAAGGACGCCAAAGATGTCTCCATGGGACGGCTCCTGGCGCAGCTGTTCCTCGTCACCGATCAGTTCGATATGGCAACACGGCCAGAGCTCATTCTGCTTCAAAAGACCATGGTGGTGGTTGAAGGCGTCGCGCGTCATTTCGATCCCGAACATAATATCTGGGACAGTGCAGAACCGATCCTTGCGGCCTGGATGGCGGAGCGTCTCGGGCCCGAAGGTATCATCCAGGACGCGACCGACAGTGCTGCTGCGCTCGGTCGGGTGGTGACCCATCTGCCGGAGTTTATTGACCGGGCGGAAAAGACGGCGCGGCTTGTGAGCGAGAATATTGATGGCGAGGGGATCAGGCTTCACCCCAGCACGGCCGACGCCATCGGCAAAGCGCAAGGCGCGCCCGGACGGTGGCAACAGGGCGCCCTCTGGGTTGGAGCTGTTGCACTGGCCGTCCTCGCCTTGACGCAGCTTTTCTGAGTTTCGACCGACACTCGATCGGCTGAACTTGCCGTTCCGCCAAACAACCGTCATCCTCATCATCTGTACCTTTGGCGCATCTCAACGAGGAGATCACAATGAAGGTTCTTGTTCTGGGCGCGGGCGGCATGGGTGCCAAAGCGGCTGAAACCGTGGCCGCGTTTGACACCGTGACGACCCTCACGCTCGCGGACCTGGATGAAGACGCCGCGCGACTTGTGGCGAGCGAATGCGGTCCCAAAGCCACCCCCCTTAAACTGGATGTCACCGATGAAACCGCATTGCGCGGCGCACTTCAGAGCACCGATGCGGTCTTGAACTGTGTTGGGCCGTTTTTCCGATTTGGCGTGCCCATCCTGACTGCGGCAATAGAGACCGGGACACCCTATTTCGACATTTGCGATGACCCCGAACCGACGCTTGAGATGTTGGCGTTGGACGAACAGGCAAAAGCGCAAAACATGCTCGCGATCGTCGGCATCGGCGCGAGCCCGGGCATCTCAAACCTGCTCGCCGCCAAAACCTGTCACGCGCTCGATGAGATAGATCATCTCATCACCGGCTGGAGCCTCGACGATGATGTCGACGGGGCGATGGACGATCTCGATTTGAGTGACGAAGGGGGGACCGCCGCCTTCGTCCATTGGATGGAACAATGTTCCGGCACAGTGAAAAGTTGGGTCGATGGCAAGCTCACGTCCGTGCAACCCTTGCAGCCGCTGCCGGTGACCTATCCGGGCCTCGGCAAACGCACACTCTGGACGGTGGGCCATCCGGAACCGGTCACACTTCCCCTTACCTTTCCTCATGTCACGAACGCATCCAATGCGATGGTTCTCAATCGTTTGGATGCCCTTGGGCTCAAAGACCTGTCTAGGCGCATTGATGCTGGTCGCCTCACGATTGATAAGGCGGCGGCAGAGATCGCCGGGTCTTTTGCCGGCGGAGGGGGATCTTCGCTGCAGCAATTCATGGGATGGATCGTTTCCAAACTCTCCGGGCCTAAACTTCCCTCCCTTTTCGCCCTTGCCGAAGGACGGCGCGACGGTAAAGCCGCTGTGGCCGCCGCCGCGATCACAGCGCTCCCAAAGGATGGGATGGCGGGTGCGACGAGCGTGCCGCTTGCTGTGGCGCTTCAGCTCTTCATCGACGGAAAGGTCACCGGCACCGGTGTCAAAGCGCCCGAAGCCACTATCGACCCAGACCTCTTTTTTGAGGTCTTTCATCCCTATTGTGAGGTGCCCAGCCCTGTTTCACGCGAAAAACTGGTCTCATTTACCGTGACCTGAGCTTATTTCTCTCGCACTTCTCCTAACGGGAAATTGATCTACACAAAGTCTCCGTGAAACCCTATATTCTCCACCAACAGATTGCATTGACCTGCTGATTTCCGGCTGGCTCCGTGCTTTCCAGGAGTTTCACTTATGTCCTCAGCCACGTCTCGTCCGAGCCAGAGTCTCAATGGTCGCCGGATATTGCTGATCATCGGCGGCGGCATTGCCGCTTACAAGAGTCTCGACCTCATCCGGCGATTGCGGGAGCGGGGTGCTTCGGTTCGGGCGATCATGACCCAGGCGGCTGCAGAGTTCGTCACACCCTTGTCTGTGTCCAGCCTGACCGAGGATGTGGTGTATCAGTCTCTTTTCGATCTCACCCAGGAAAGTGAGATGGGCCATATTCAACTCTCGCGGGATGCGGACCTGCTGGTCGTTGTGCCAGCCACCGCTGACCTCATGGCCAAGATGGCCGGCGGTCTTGCCAGCGATCTGGCCACCACAGCACTTCTGGCGACAGACAAGCCGGTGCTCGTTGCCCCCGCCATGAATGTGCGCATGTGGGAGCATGCCGCAACCCAGCGCAATCTTGCGACGCTTAAAGGGGACGGCATCCACTTTGTGGGCCCTAATGATGGCGATATGGCGTGTGGTGAATTCGGCCCTGGCCGCATGGCGGAGCCGATGGAGATCGTTGACGCCATTGAAGCCCAGCTTGCGAACCCGGCAAGCCGCCCGCTGTCTGGCAAGACCGCTTTGGTCACGTCCGGTCCTACCCACGAACCGATTGATCCTGTGCGCTATATCGCGAACCGGTCATCGGGCAAGCAGGGCCACGCGATTGCGGCGGCCCTCGCGCGTTTGGGCGCGGACACCACCCTCGTTGCCGGACCCACAAACCAAGCCGACCCGGTCGGCGTTCACGTGAAACATGTGGAGACGGCGCGCGAAATGCTCGCCGCCTGTGAAGCCGCCCTCCCGTCTGACATTGCTGTCTGCACGGCGGCGGTCGCGGATTGGCGTGTCGACCAAAGCGCCAACCAAAAGATGAAGAAAGACGGCACCGGTGCACCGCCGGCCCTTGCCCTCGTGGAGAACCCCGACATTCTGAAGACCATCTCCCAGCATGCGAGCCAGAGGCCGTCGCTTGTGATCGGCTTCGCCGCAGAAACTGAGAATGTCGTCGACTACGCGCAGGCCAAACGGGCACGCAAGGGGTGCGACTGGATTGTGGCCAATGATGTTTCCCCCAGCACCGGGATTATGGGCGGCGACATGAACGCCGTGCATCTGATCACCGCAGACACCCATGAAGACTGGCCCTCCATGTCGAAGGCCGATGTCGCACAGCGTCTGGCGCTGCGCGTTGCCGAACATTTTTAAGGACTACCCATGAGTTTCACTGAAGTCGCTGTTCCCGTTCAACGTCTGCCGCATGGGCGCGATCTACCTCTACCGCAATATGAAACCGACGGTGCCGCGGGCCTTGACCTTCAGGCGGCGCTTGGCGAAGGCGAAGAGCTGGTGCTTGCCCCCGGTGCGCGCGATATGATCCCGACCGGTCTCGCAATGGCGCTTCCTCATGGATATGAGGCGCAGATCCGGCCCCGCTCCGGCCTGGCCGCCAAGAATGGTGTTACGGCGCTCAACTCACCCGGCACCATTGATTGCGACTATCGCGGCGAGGTGAAGGTCATCCTGATCAATCATGGGCAAGAACCTCTGGTGATCACGCGGGGCATGCGCATCGCGCAGATGATCATCGCGCCCGTAACGCGTGGCATTTTTGAAGAACATGACAGCCTGCCAGACACGGACCGCGGCGCCGGTGGCTTTGGCTCAACAGGCACCGGTGGCGCTTAAGCACGGCAAGAAGAAGGGCAGCAAACAGTGCGACTCTCGAAAAAAACACTTTTGGCTCTTGAAGCTGTTCTGGATGTGGCCGTCAACGCGCGGCCAGACCCGGTACAGTCGAAAGATATCACCCGCCGCCAGGGCATCCCGCAGCGCTACCTCGAACAAGTGATGCAGCAACTGGTGCATGCCAATATTCTGAAAGGTGTGCGCGGTCCGAAGGGCGGCTACCGCCTGGCCCGGGAGCGCCGCCGGATCTCCATGGGGGACATTGTGCGGATCGTTGGCGCCATGGAGTTGGCCGATGAACCGCGGGATACTCCGTCGGTCTTGAGTGAGAAGGTCATCGGCCCAATATGGGATGGCATCCAATCGGACTTGATGGAAAAACTTGATTCTGTGACCATTGAAGATCTCTGCCGCAGCGCAGCCGAAGTCGGTGCCGACGGCGAAAGCAAGACCGACGCAGACTTTACGATCTAGAGTACAACCTGTACCCAGCACACATGAGGGAAGACGCATGATCTTCCCCGACAGGGAGCAAGACTATGAGCCAGGCAGACAACAAGCCAGGACGCGGCCGCATCTACGACAACATTACCGACACAATCGGCAACACGCCGCTGGTTCGATTGAACAAGCTGGCGAAAGAGCGAAACGTCAAAGCAGACATTCTTCTGAAGCTTGAATTCTTCAACCCGCTTGCGAGCGTCAAAGACCGCATCGGTGTTGCAATGATTGAAGATCTGGAGACACGCGGTCTCCTCACGCCCGAGACGGTGATTGTTGAGCCCACATCTGGGAACACGGGTATCGCCCTGGCCTTTGTCTGCGCGGCCAAAGGATACCGTCTCATCCTCTGCATGCCGGAAAGCATGTCGATTGAGCGGCGGAAAATGCTGGCGCTGCTGGGCGCAGAACTAGAACTCACGCCTGCTGACAAAGGCATGAAAGGCGCGCTTGCGCGGGCGGAAGAACTGCTCGAAGAATATCCCAACTCAGTGATGCCGCAGCAGTTCGATAATCCGGCAAACCCTGCCATTCACCAACGCACCACAGCGGAGGAAATCTGGAACGACACGGACGGTGCCGTCGATGTGGTGATTTCCGGTGTGGGCACGGGCGGTACCTTTACCGGCGTGGGGGGCACGCTGAAAGAGCGCAAGCCCTCTTTCAAAATGATTGCGGTTGAACCGGAAGACAGTCCGGTTCTGTCAGGCGGCGCACCGGGCGCCCATAAGATTCAAGGGATCGGCGCCGGGTTTGTGCCGGGTAACCTCGACAGCGCGCTTATCGACGATGTGATCACCATCGGCAATGAAACCGCGTTTGAAATGGCGCGCCGGGTGGCCAAGGAAGAAGGTGTGCCGGTCGGTATCTCTTCAGGGGCCGCCATCGCAGCTGCGATCGAAATCGGCAGCCGGGTCGACATGGAAGGGAAGACCATTGTCGTGATCATTCCGTCCTTCGCAGAACGCTATCTCTCGACGGCGCTTTTCGACGGTCTGTAATTCTCGTCTTTGAATTTGTTTGGATAACCAGGCGCCGTGTCAGCGGGCCTGGTTTTCTTTTGCGTCGAGAAAGCCCGGGCCAATTTCGACGGTCACGTCTCGGGCATCCAGTTCTTCTCCGGTTTCCGAGCACACCATCTTGCCTTGCAGAATGTGTCCGTGTTTTTTGTGGCGCCGGATGATCGGCGCGCCGCGTTCATCAGCCATGTGTTCGTCACCCCA
The DNA here is from genome assembly GCA_965276845.1 of Parvibaculaceae bacterium. Classification (GTDB taxonomy): domain Bacteria; phylum Pseudomonadota; class Alphaproteobacteria; order Parvibaculales; family Parvibaculaceae; genus Mf105b01. Next base: position 3,408,720 of record OZ255699.1, on the reverse strand, counting down.
TTGCACGATCGACAGCATGACCGGGTAGAGATCAAATCCGCGTTCGGTCAGGCGATATTCTTCCCTCACGGGAGCCTCGCCGTAAGGCACTTTTTTCAACACCCCTTCTTCGACAAGCTTTTTCAGCCGATCCGCCAACACATGGCGGGTAATGCCAAGGCTCTCTTCAAATTGCTCAAAGCGGCGCAGACCCACAAAACAGTCGCGCAGGATCATCAGGGTCCATCTGTCCCCGATCACCGACAGGGTCCGAGCCACCGAGCAGGGTTCATTTTTCAGGTCACGCCAGCGCATGAGTTCCGTCCTTTTTTCGTCAGATGTCGATTCTAGCTTGACAAGTTCCAAATTGGAACCCACTTTACGATTTAAGTTCTAAAAAGGAACTTATCAAGGCAGCTGAAACAGCGGGAGAGAGAAAATGGCTGAAAAGAAAGCAGTTCTGGTCATTGGGGCAGGTGATGCCACAGGCGGCGCCATTGCCAAGCGTTTCGCTAGAGAAGGGTTTGAGGCCTGTGTGGTGCGTCGAAATGGCGACCAGTTGGCACCGCTGGTAGAGGAAATTGAGGCTGAGGGCGGCAAAGCCCATGCGTTTGGCGTGGACGCGCGGAAGGAAGACCAGATGATCGACCTGGTTGAGAAGATCGAGACCGAGATCGCGCCTATTGAGGTCGCTGTCTTCAATATCGGCGCCAATGTGAATTTCCCAATCACGGAAACCACCTCCCGGGTCTATTTCAAAGTCTGGGAGATGGCCTGCTTTTCCGGTTTCCTGATGGGCCGGGAAGTTGCCAAGAAAATGCTGCCGCGCGAACGGGGGACGATGCTCTTCACCGGCGCGACGGCCAGTGTGCGGGGCGGGGTCGGCTTCTCTGCCTTTGCCGGTGCGAAACATGCGCTTCGTGCACTCGCTCAGAGTCTTGCGCGCGAACTCGGACCAAAAGGCATTCATGTGGCGCACCCGATCCTGGACGGCGCCATCGACACCCAATGGATCGCTGAGAATTTCCCGGAACGCTATGCGCTGAAAGACCAGGACGGGATCCTCAAGCCCGATCATATCGCTGACGCCTATTGGAATATTCATTGCCAGCCACGGGACGTGTGGACCCATGAAATGGACCTCCGCCCGTGGATGGAAACTTTTTGATCAGCAGGAATTGGCACCATGACAGGAACAGAGATTACGGGGACGGAGAAGATCAGCTTTGAGGTGCGCGGTCACGTGGCCCTCATCGGCATCAACCGGCCTGACAAAATGAATGCGTTTGATGCGGACATGCTTGCAGGCATCGGCCGCGCTTATATGCATCTCCACACAAATGAGGACCTGCGGGCAGGAGTGCTTCACGGGCACGGCAAAGCTTTTACGGCGGGGCTTGATCTCATGTCCCTTGCCGGATCTCTTTCGGAGGAAGGGGGACCGCGACCGCAAGATCAACTTGATCCGTATGGTTTGGAAACCGAACCTTGTTCCAAGCCTGTGGTAATGGCGGCGCATGGTCGGTGCTACACGCTGGGCATCGAACTCGCTCTCGCCTCCGACATTTGCGTTGCTGCGGAGGGAACGATCTTCGCACAGCTCGAAGTCGCCCGGGGCATCTTTCCATTTGCTGGCGCCAGCTGGCGATTTGCTGAACAATGCGGCTGGGGAAATGCCATGCGCTACATTCTCACCGCAGACCCGTTCGACGCTGTTGAAGCCCATCGCATCGGTCTGGTGCAGGAGGTCACCGCGCCGGATCAAGTGCTTGATCGCGCCGTCGAGATTGCGACGCGCATTGCGGCCATGGCGCCCTTCGGCGTGCGCACAACGCTGGCACATGCGCGGATGGCTGCGACCCAAGGCGAGGCTGCTGCGTACAGAGATGTTGCGCCACAAAGGGTGAAAGCGTTTGCGAGCGAAGACGTGCAAGAAGGCGTCGCTGCGATGATGGAACGGCGCGAGCCCAATTTTCGGGGACGATAAGCAGAGGAAAGAAGATGGGAAAAACAGTCGATTTTATTTTTGATTTCGGGAGCCCCAATGGGTATCTGAGCCACAAGCTGGTGCCGGGCATCGAAGAGCGCACGGGCGCAACCTTCAACTATTTCCCGGCGCTGTTGGGGGGCATTCACAAGCTTACCAATAATCAACCTCCGATGATCGCGTTTGGTGGTGTGAAAGGGAAGCTCGAGTACGAACAGCTGGAGACACAACGCTTCGTCAAGAAGCATGGTCTCGACAAATACAAATTCAATCCACACTTCCCGGTCATCACGCTGTTGATCATGCGGGGGCTGATCGCCGCCGAGATGGATGGCGACAAGATGAAATATATCGAAGTGGTCTCCAAGGCCATGTGGGAAGACGAGCAGAAGATGGACGACCCGGAAGTGGTTGCCAAAGTGCTCACCGCCGGCGGCTTCGATGCAGAGCGGTTACTTGCACGCACCCAGGACCAGGACGTCAAACAGAAACTCATCGACAATACGGAGGCGGCGGCCAACAGAGGCGTGTTTGGCATTCCCTTCTTCTTTGTCGGTGATGAAGGTTTCTTCGGCAAAGACCGGCTGTACCAGGTTGAAGAATTGCTCATGGAAGGCTGATGTCCCTGCGTCAGGCCGAAACAGCACAAGGTTTTGCAGAAACGGGCGGTTCATTGGAACTGCCCGTTTCCTATTTTGGTTCCAACAAGCGTTAGGCCTGAGACTGGCAACGGCGTCTTTTTATCCTTATGTAATCGCTCGCAAGCGTGAAAAGGAAAACTCCGATGAATGCTCCCACAAGTTCAGCCGTCTTCACGCCGGAAAACGGCAAGTGGCGACCAGCGCCCCAAAGCATGGGACCTTTTGGCGGCATGCATGGGGGCGCTGTGTCCGGACTCTTGACGGGCGAGCTGGAAACCCTGGCAAAAGGAGCTGGCCACGGCCCCGCCATTTCGGCAACGGTTTACCTTGTGCGCCCAGCACCAGCGACACTTGTGGAAACGCGGCCCGTCGCTGTTCGCGAGGGCGGCCGGGTTGCCGTCTTTGAGAACGAGCTTTGGGCCAACGACAAACTGCAAGCCAAAGCTTCCATGTGTTTTTTGAAAAGCGTGCCGGACGGCTCGGAGATTTCCGGGATGCCCGATGCCATCCAGGGAAGTGTGCCGGGTGCGCCTCTGCTCAATCCCGAGGACGTGGCCCCGTGGCAGTTTCCTCGAAAGCCCATGGCCGAATCCTTTCTGAACGCGGTCGATATACGCGAAGAGGATGACGGCACAATCTGGATCCGGGCAACGCGGCCCCTCTTTGAGGAAGCGACCCCTTTTGCCTCGACCATCAGTTTTGCTGATTTTTCGACGCTCTTTTCGGTTATTGCTTCAGGCGAGCGGCCCAATGCCGGGGGCTGGCCCAATGCGGATCTTTCCCTGCATCTCTCGCGTCTACCGGTCGGGCCCTGGGTCGGCATCAAAACACGCTCCGACTGGTTTGCCGATGGGCGCGGCATGACCGAGTCAGAAATCCACGATGTGTATGGACGGATCGGAAGATCGACCCAGGCCGTGGTCCTGGCTCCCGCCGCCTGACCCTTAGGTCTCCACGATTGACTTTTTGCTATGGTTCATGGCCGATAAAGAAAAGCCCGATGCCCGGAGAAATAGATGGCTTTCAATGATGACCAGCTGGAACGCTATGCGCGCCATATAGTGCTGAAAGAAATCGGCGGCGCAGGTCAGCAAAAGCTGATGCAGTCAAAGGTGCTGGTCGTGGGTGCGGGCGGTCTTGGCTCGCCCCTCCTGCTCTACCTCGCGGCAGCGGGCGTCGGCACCATCGGTATTATTGACGATGACCACGTATCTCTCTCCAACCTGCAACGACAGGTGGTGCATGGCACGGAAGATGTGGGGCGCGCCAAGGTTGAGAGCGCGGCGGATGCGATTCATCGCATCAATCCAGACGTGTCTGTGATCACCCATGAAGCGCGGCTCAATGCCACCAATGCGACGACACTCATTGGCCAGTATGATCTGGTCGCGGATGGCTGCGACAATTTCCAGACGCGTTTCCTCGTCAACGACGCCTGCTACTTCGCGCGGGTGCCGCTGGTGTCGGCCGCCGTCGGGCGCTTTGACGGTCAGCTCAGCACCTATAAAGGATATGAGACGGACACGGACGGCGTGCCACTGCCCACCTATCGCGATTTTGTGCCCTCAGCCCCCGCTGACGGGCTGGTGCCGACCTGCGAAGAAGCGGGCGTGCTTGGAGCACTTACCGGTGTGATGGGATCCATGCAGGCTCTGGAGGTCATCAAGGAGCTGACCGGAGCCGGTACCGGGCTTGTGGGCAAGTTGCTCATCTACGATGCGTTGGATGCGCGGGTGCGCACAATCACACTCCGCCATGACCCAGCCAATCCGTTGACGGGCGACAACCCCACCATCACCGATCTATCTGCCCACGCGGGCTAGCCCGCATTTTCTTGTCGCGTTTTCGAACCGCAAAAGTCTGCAACTTTTGCTGAAAACGCTTGTATTAAAGGATAGCCGGGATCACCCTGTCGGGTGGCTTGTGGCCATCAACCCAGGTGCGAATATTGATCAGCACCTTCTCGCCCATTTCCAACCGGCCTTCAATCGTCGCCGAACCCATATGGGGTAGCAGCACGACTTTGCGGTGATTGATGAGGGACGGGTTCACCGCCGGTTCCTGCTCAAACACATCAAGGCCCGCACCTGCGATCTCTTTGTTCTGTAAAGCCTCAACGAGGGCGTTTTCATCGATCACTTCGCCGCGCGCCGTATTCACAATATAGGCGTCCGGCTTCATGAGCTTCAGTCGACGGGCATTCAACAGATGATAGGTCGCTGGCGTATGCGGGCAGTTGATCGACAAAATATCGACCTGCCCCAGCATCCGATCGAGACTCTCCCAATAGGTGGCACCCAGTTCCTCTTCGACCGCTGAATTGACCGGCTGCCGATTGTGATAGTGGATCTCGAGACCGAAGGCCTTTGCCCGACGGGCAACCGCCTGTCCGATGCGGCCCATGCCAAGTATGCCGAGCTTCTTTCCCCAAATGCGGTGACCCAACATCCATGTCGGGGACCAACCGGACCAGGTTGCAGCGCGTTCCTGAAGGTAGTCGACCCCTTCCACCATGCGCCTTGGCACGGAAAGGATCAGCGCCATGGTCATGTCGGCGGTGTCTTCCGTCAGAACGCTTGGCGTGTTTGTGACCGTGATCCCTCGGGAGATCGCGCTCTCCACATCAATATTGTCGACACCGGTCCCGAACTGGGCAATCAGTTTGAGCTTATCGCCGGCCTGCGCCAGAAGCCGCCCGTCGATCCGATCTGTCACGGTTGGCACCAGCACGTCCGCCTCGCGCATGGCGCTCGCCAGTGCCGACTGGCTCATCGGCTCGTCGCTCTCATTCAGCCGGGTTTCAAACAGTTCGCCCAAACGCGCTTCGATGGCATCCGGCAATTTGCGGGTGACAATAACTAAGGGTTTTTCGCGCGTTGTGGCCATGTACTGAGGACGCCTTTCCGGTAAAGCGAGACCTCTTATCTAGCAGAGCCGGGATGCTGCCGCAAAGTCTGCAGGCGCGGCGCCCCTCGTCTTGACCCACTCAGCGCGCCCTTGCATAAGGTTATGGTGATTCCTGATGCGGTTTGACATGTGAGGGTTTCCCGTGCGCGTAGCGCAGCTTTGCCATTCCTTGAGACCAGCTGGATGGGCCTGGGGCTTGTCTGCCGCGATTGCCCTTACGGCAATTGGCGGTTTCGACATCTCCGCGCGTGCGGAAGACCGGCCTGTTGGCATTGAAACCGGCCTGCCTCTGCCAAGGTTTGTGAGCCTCAAGGCCACCAAAGTGAATGTCCGTGTGGGACCGAGCCGCTCACACCCCGTTCGCTGGGTCTATCAGCGCAAAGGTCTCCCGATTGAAATCTTGGCCGAGTTTGAACATTGGCGCCGGGTGCGCGATTCAGACGGCGATGTGGGCTGGGTCTATCACACGCTTCTTGATGGCAGGCGCCATGCTCTTGTCCGACCAGCGAATGGCGAAGAAACCGCGAAACTCTATGACGGCCCTGGCGGCACCGGCGAGATCGTGGCCGCTGCGGAACCCAATGTCGTGGTGGCGCTTGAAGCCTGCGGCGCGGACTGGTGTCGCGCCCAAGCGGGTGGGTATGCAGGATGGATTGCGAAGCGTGACCTGTGGGGAGTCTATTCCGACGAACGCTTCGAATAGTCAGCACGTCAAAACAGGTCGAGATTTACGTGCCCTAGTATTTTCAGGCCAACTCTTTTTTGTTTTCGCTTTTTCGAACCACAAAAGTCTGCACCCACGGAACTAGCCCGGGGCATGGATTTGTGGAGAACGCTTATTAGTCGAGATCGCTGCTCAGCGCTGAACGCACTGTCGTGCTAAGGCCTGCAGCATGGGCATAGTTTTCGTGTCCGATGCCGACAGAAACATCTGCGTCCCCGTTTTTAAATGCGTCTGCTTGCGCGTCTGACAGATCAAAATGCAGGAAGTGAATGGAGGATGTTTTGCCATCATCCTTGGTGCGTTCCACATCCTCTTCCGCGCGCGCCATAATCTTTTCACCCCCCACCTGAAGATAACAGGTCCCTTCCACATGGGTGAGCTGGCGCAGCATGCGGTCGCGCCGCACTTCGTCATCAATTTCGAACATAAGCGTCGCCACCAGATCGCGGCCTTGCGGAATCAGCGGATTGTAGGCTTCAAGCTCATCCTTCATCTGCTCGTCGCCGCCGCCCTCTATGCGCAACATCTCGTGAATCTGGTGCAGCATGGTGTCGTAATTCTCGAAATAGAAGGTTGCGCAGGGACCAATCTCTACGCGGCGATCGCGTTTAATGTCGCGCAGGCGGGCACGGCGGTCGTTGCGCTCCCCCTCATAGGTTTGCATGTCGAGAATATCGTTGGCGGAAATTGATTTACGAGCAGCACTCATTCTACGTCTCTCAGTCAATCAGGCCGTAGGCACGGGCCATGATTTCAATCGGGTGTTGGGCTTGAGGGAGCGGCTTCGCATCCGCGTCCCCGTTCAGCGTCTCGACTTCATGCACCAAATGTTTGGCGGCAAGCGGGCAGTCAGACGTTACATATTTGTTTTCAGTTTTCGCGACATTGCGCGCGGCCGTTTTGCCGACCTTCATGGCGAGATCAAACGTCTCTTTCATCACGCCAAACGTGCCGCCATGGCCGGAACACCGCTCGACCACGTCGATCTTCGTGTCCGGGATAAGCCGCATCATTTCCGCGGACTTAGGCCCCATGTTCTGCGCGCGGGCATGACAGGCCAGGTGCGCTGTCACGCCACCTTCGACCGGCGTCATGCCCTCAGGCAGGCCTTCCTTCTTGGCGATGTCGACCACATATTCGTCCACGTCAAAGGTCGCCTGCGAAAGCACTTTGACATTTTCATCGTCGGGCAGGATGAGTGGCCATTCAAATTTGAGCATCAGGCCGCAGGACGCGGTGAGCGCAATGATGTCTAGGCCCTGGTCAATCAGCGGCCTCAGTTCTGAAGAGACTTTCCGCGCCTGCTCCGCAACTTTTTCAATATTGCCGCTTTCCAGATGGGGCATGCCGCAACAGCCGGGATAGGCGGGTTGAGTGTCGACACCAATATGCGCGAGGAGCTTGCGGGCCGCTTCACCAACAGTCGGGTTGTTGTAGTTCACAAAGCACGTGGCGAAGAGGGCAGCCTTGCGGCCTTTGCCAGGCGCCTCTGCGTTCACCGTGAGCGTACCTGCGGCATCTTCCGCCTTGGCGCGCATCATGAACGTCTTACCGGCGAACTTCGGCAGTTCGGCGCGGGCGTCAATGCCGGCAACTTTTTCGAGCGCAGGCCGTGTCAGTTTGTTGGAGCGCTTGGATCCCCAATTCGCCAGTCCCGCAACAGGGGCTGCGAGCTTGCCATTGCGGTCCATCTTCGCCAGCTGGCCAGGCACGAAGGGCGGGCCGCCTGCGGCTTTGGTTTCGATGGCACGGTAGCGCAGCATGAGGTGCGGGAAATCAAGATTGAATTCGTGGGGCGGCACATAGGGACACTTGGTCATGAAACACATGTCGCAAAGTGTGCAAGCGTCCACCACCGGGCCAAAATCATCGCTGGACACGCTGTCCAACTCACCGGAGTCGCTGTCGTCGATCAGATCAAAGAGACGCGGAAAACTGTCGCAGAGATTGAAACACCGGCGGCAGCCATGGCAGATGTCGAAAACCCGCCGAAGCTCTTCGTCCAGTTCTTCACGATTATAGAAGTCGGGGTTCTGCCAATCGATCGGATGCCGTATGGGCGCATCCAAGCTGCCTTCTCTGCTCATGCCGGACTCTCTCTATTCGCTTTATCGGTGCGCGCTGTAGGGACTCCCGGCGCGGCTAAAGAAGTGGGGCAAGCAAGTGACTGCCTGCCCCTGCTCCGCATTTTAGTCGTCGAGATTGTCGAGGGCTTTTTGGAAACGGCCCGCGTGGCTCTTTTCCGCTTTCGCAAGCGTTTCGAACCAGTCTGCAATTTCGTCGAAGCCTTCATCCCGTGCCGTGCGCGCCATGCCCGGATACATGTCCGTATATTCATGGGTTTCGCCAGCGATGGCTGCTTTGAGGTTTAGCTCTGTGCTGCCGATGGGTTCGCCCGTTGCCGGGTCGCCAACAGCTTCGAGAAATTCGAGATGGCCGTGCGCGTGGCCGGTTTCGCCTTCCGCTGTCGAGCGGAATACAGTTGCCACATCGTTGTAGCCTTCTACGTCCGCCTTCTGAGCGAAATAGAGATAGCGGCGGTTTGCCTGGCTTTCGCCTGCAAACGCATCTTTGAGATTACCTTCGGTCTTAGACCCTGCTAGCGACATTTGCGTTCTCCTCGCCTTTGCGCTTTTCCTCACGCCTCCCGGAGACCCGGGGGCGGTGTCGCAAAGAAGTTAAGACGCGCCAACGGGTTCGTCAACTCTTTATAATTCTTCTAAAGAGAATGAGTTGCAAAAACAACTATAGAATTCAGGAGCTGTTGCGCACCCGGACGACCACATCCACGCGGGACAGCTCTGTCCCTTCCGGCACGTCGGGCAGGCCGGAAACATCAATGAGCTTTCCGGAAATATCGGTTAGGCTCCCCTCATCTTCGTGGAAGATGTGGTGATGATCAGAGATGTTGGTATCGAAATAGGTCCGCGAACTGTCGACGACAACCTCCCGCAGCAGCCCAACTTCTGTGAATTGGTGCAGCGTGTTGTAAACGGTCGCCAGAGAGACAGAGACGCCCACTTCCTGCGCCTGCTCATGGAGACCCTCAGCGGTCACATGGCAATCGCCTTCGTCAAAAAGCAGCCTTCCAAGCGCCAGGCGCTGACGCGTGGGTCGAAGTCCCGCCTCACGAAGCCGGGCTAAAGTCTGACTATACGGACGATCTGTCATGTCCAACCTGTCTCTTTTGAGCGTCTCGGGCGAAACACCGCCCTCAAACGCCGAACTCTAGTTTGTAACGATTACAAACAATACCCTACCATGTGGGAATTGCGGGCCTCTTGTCAAGTAGCCAGCTCTGAGCCCGCTCAGCTGTCGGGCCAGCGAGAAATGGCATTCTTGCCATAAAAATCAAGGGTTTGCGGGGCTTGCCGCGTATGTTACCAAGCGCTCAACAGATGCTGACCCGGGATTGCCCGGAAAGACACTCACATGTCAGCACATAATGGGCGGGGTGATTGAACGGATATGGCTGAGCAAAAGTCGAGCTATTCATACGAAGACCTTCTGGCTTGTGCACACGGGGATCTTTTTGGTCCCGGCAACGCGCAATTGCCGCTGCCGCCCATGCTGATGATGGACCGGATTACGCAGATTTCGGACACAGGCGGGGCCAACGACAAAGGCCTGATCCGCGCTGAGTATGAGATCACGGCGGACCGCTGGTTCTTCCCCTGCCACTTTGAGGGGGACCCCATCATGCCGGGTTGCCTGGGCCTTGATGGCATGTGGCAGCTGGTGGGCTTTTATCTCGGTTGGATGGGCGCGCAGGGCAAGGGACGCGCCATCGGCGTCGGTTCTGTCCGTTTCTCCGGCATGGTGACGCCAGAAATCAAAAAAATCGAATATGAGATCGACCTGAAGCGGGTCATCAACCGCAAGATCGTGATGCTGACCGCCGACGGCATTTTGAAGGCGGACGGAGAACCGATCTACAAGGCAGAAGATCTGCGCGTTGTGGTTGAAGGTCCGTCCGACTAGGTGTCGGCCCAACTGAGGGTTTAACTGAAAATCTTCCGTTGGATTGCGGTTTCTCACAAAAGCCACTTTCGGGTTACATAAGAGGTAACCGAAATTGATTGCGGGGTCCCCCGCCCAGCCATGGAGTAGAACCATGAGGCGTGTTGTCGTTACCGGAATGGGCATTGTGTCCAGCCTTGGCAATAATGTGCAGGAGGTTGTGTCCAGCCTTCGTGAAGCCAAGTCAGGCATCGTCAAAGCAGACAAGTATGAAGAACTGGGCTTTCGCAGCCAGGTTCATGGTTCCCTGAAGCTCGACCTGGAAGAAGTGCTTGATCGCAAGACAAGACGCTTTATGGGCGACGGCGCCATGTACACCTATCTCGCAATGGAGCAGGCGATCCGCGACGCGGGCCTTGAAGAGGGCGAGATCAGCAATGAGCGCACCGGCGCCATTCTGGGATCAGGCGGCCCGTCCACCAAAGCGATCGTCGCTGCAGCCGACATCACCCGCGAGAAAGGTCCGAAGCGGATCGGCCCGACCAGCGTGCCCAAAGCCATGTCGAGCACGGTTTCTGCAAACCTGTCGACCCTTTTCAAGATCAAGGGACCCAGCTACTCCATCAGCTCAGCCTGCACGACCTCTACGCACTGTATCGGTAACGCGGTGGAACAGATTCAGTGGGGCAAGCAGGACCGGATGTTTGCCGGTGGTGGCGAGGAGCTCGATTGGTCGCTCTCCTCTCTGTTCGATGCGATGGGGGCGATGTCCTCCAAATATAACGATACGCCCGCAGAAGCGAGCCGCGCCTATGACAAAGACCGGGATGGTTTTGTGATCACTGGTGGCGGCGGCACGCTGGTGCTCGAAGAGCTGGAAACTGCGAAAGCGCGTGGCGCAAAGATCTACGCCGAAGTGGTTGGCTATGGCGCCACATCAGACGGCGCCGACATGGTCGCCCCATCCGGTGAAGGCGCAGTGCGCGCGATGAAGCTGGCCCTCGACGGCGTTGGCGAGAAGATTGACTATATCAATCCGCACGCCACCTCGACGCCTGTGGGAGACATTCCCGAGATTACGGCGATCACCGAAGTGTTTGGCGATGATATGCCGCCCATCAGTGCCACCAAATCTCTGAGCGGCCACGCGCAGGGGGCGGCGGGCGTGCATGAAGCGATCTATTCCCTCTTGATGATGGAGAGCGGCTTCATCGCTGAATCGGCCAATATCAAAGAAATCGATCCGGAAGTGGCGCATGCCAATATTGTCCGGGAACGGATCGACAATGCAGAGATCAACACGGTTCTGTCCAACAGTTTCGGCTTTGGCGGCACCAACGGATCCCTGGTTTTCCAACGGTATAACGGGTAAGCGGCTAGCGGAGCGGCGGCCGCTGACATCCTCACGTTCAAGCAGGCACGCGATTTGCTCCCCCTAACGGTTGAGTTACAAGAACGTCTCATTTCGGCACACCTGATCCTTAGGGGCGCCGCAACAGAATATTGAGGAGTGGCATCGGAGATGACACGCGGAAGTGCATTTCAATCGGGCGACCTTCTTGCAGGCCGGAAAGGCCTCATTATGGGGGTTGCAAACGACCACTCCATCGCCTGGGGTATCGCGAAAGCGGCGGCCGCTCATGGCGCGGAATTGGCCTTTACCTATCAGGGCGAAGCCTTCGGGCGCCGGGTGAAGCCGCTCGCAGAGTCTGTCGGGTCTGACCTGCTCCTGCCTTGCGATGTCATGGATGAAGCGAGCCTCGATACGCTGTTCGATGCCCTCAAGGAGAAATGGGGCACGATTGATTTCGTCGTTCATGCGGTCGCGTATTCAGACAAGAGTGAGTTGAAGGGTCAGTATGTCGATACGACCCGGGATAATTTCCGTCAGACCATGGAAATCTCCTGCTACTCCTTCACCGACATAGCCCGTCGCGCCTCAGAAATGATGCCGAACGGCGGCTCCATGATCACACTCACCTATGCCGGCGCGGAACGGGTGATGCCGAACTATAATGTGATGGGCGTGGCCAAAGCGGCGCTGGAAGCCAGCGTGCGCTATCTCTCTGTCGATCTCGGCCGTAAAGGCATCCGGGTGAACGCCCTCTCGGCCGGTCCTATGCGCACTCTCGCCGGTTCCGCCATCGGATCTGCGCGCTATGTGTTCAAGTGGAACAAGTCTCACTCGCCGCTCAAAGAAACGGTTGAGCTCGACGATGTGGGGGGCTCCGCCCTCTATCTCCTGTCGGACCTGTCCAAGCGGGTCACCGGTGAAGTTCACCATGTGGATTCCGGCTTTAACATTGTCGGCATGCCGCAATGGGAAGACATGAAGGCGGATGAAGCGCCCGCACCAAAGAAAGACGCTGCAGAGTAGCCGCTAGTCCTTCGCCAGCTTTTCGAGAGCATCGGCCATTCTTTCCGGCATGGAAAGGAAGGGCGAATGCGACGAGGGAAGGCAGTCAACTTTGTCGAACTGGGTATAGGTCTGCATCTCACGTTGATGCGACAGTGAGATTGCCCGATCTTCCGAACATTCAAGATAGGCTTTGGAGACAGAGCCAAATCGTCCCTCGGTTGTGCGCACCGGTGACAGCATGGCGCGGATCGGCTGAGGACATAGAGTGGAGATGACGCCCGGCATCATGTCTTGCGGGCAGTCCTGATAGAAGATCGGATGGACGTTCTCTGGCGGGACACTCATCGTTCCCTTCCACCAATTGACGCTCACCCTCTCCGGCACAAGAAGCGTCTCCGTATCGCGGCCTGCGATTTTCGCCAGACCGCTCTTCCCATCAGGCACAATCGCCGCCAAAAAAACCAGTCGATGATAGAGTTCCGGTCTCAACTCGGCGGCTTGAGAGATGACCATGCCGCCCAGTGAATGCCCAACACAGATCACCTCTCCCGGCAGCGCGCTTGCGACCGCGTTCACATGCGCGCCATAGACTTTCATGCTCACGGAGAAAGGATTGCGCGTCTCGCTCCCATGTCCCGGGAGCGTGGGGGCGGCAACATTGTGTCCCCGCGCGCGCAAAACAGACACGAGCGGTTCCCAACATCGCCTGTCATGCCATGCCCCATGAACGAGGAGAAAGGAGAGCATTGGATGTTCCTTAGTCCGGACGCTTCAGCTCCAGCACATCATAGGTGCTTTCCAGAACCGACCAGGGAAAGATAACGCGCAGCCTGCCATCATCCAGCTGGCTCAAGACACCAACCTTATCCTGGCGTTGCGGGTTGGTGATGCCGCCTTCAGGGCCGGAATAAGTCCGCTGCGGTTCATCATTGTAGGTCGGCGCCGCCAGCAGCACACGCCGGTCGGGACCATCCTGATATAGACGGCCGGAGAGTCGCTGCGATCCGGATCGTTTTTCAAAGAACAAAAAGCCGTCGCGGACGGTGACTTTACAGTCGAACCAGCTATAGACGATGAGGCCGGCGAACTGTCCGCCCACCTTCATGGTGCGGCACGCCCACCAGCCGAGAAGGTCCTCATCGTTGACCGGTTTCGTTGCTGCATCCATGACCTTGTGAAAGGCGGCGCGCTCGCGGATCGTCGCCGATGCACCGTAAGATTCTTCATTGCCAAGTGCGATCGCCTCATCCAGCCGGGCCAGCCGGTCCCGGTCGAAGTCGGTCACCACATTCGTCCACAGATATTCCGGCGGGATGCCCTCATTCGCTTGGGGCTCTACCGCGGGTTGACCCGTTGCCGCAGCATTCGCCTCGTCGGCAACTTCCGCGTGGGCGCCGCCCAGAAGCGCCAGTGTCAAGATAGTGATGGCCGCGAAACTGGACCTCATCCCCATATCCTTCTCAAAACCCCAAGCTTTGAGCCCTAAGGCCCTGTGTCTCTTACATTGTCCACCATGAACGGTTTCCAAACCGTCTAGAAAGCGGCTACCCAGACGAAAAAGGGCCCCCAAATGGGAGCCCTCAATCTTGTCGTGCCTTAGGCTGTTCGCCAAGACTTAATCGGATTTTTCTTCCGCAGGTTTCCGGCGACGGCGGCGCGGCTTGTCCCCATCGGACTTGTCACCGCCCTCAGCCTTGTCGCCTTCTTCGCGAGGAATTTCTTCCCCGGTTTCCTGATTAACGACCTTCATGGAGAGGCGTACCTTGCCGCGATCGTCAAATCCTAAGAGCTTCACGAAGACTTCGTCGCCTTCCTTAACCACGTCGGTCACCTGCGCCACTTTGCGCGGCTCAAGCTGCGAAATGTGAACCAGACCGTCTTTTGGTCCGAAGAAGTTCACGAACGCGCCAAAGTCCACCGTCTTCACAACGGTGCCTTTGTAGATCACGCCCACTTCTGGTTCCGCGGTGATGCCCGTGATCCAGTCGATCGCCGCTTTGATGCTCGCCGCATCGGAAGACGACACCTTGACAACGCCGTCGTCATTGATGTCGACCTTGGCACCGGTTTCTTCCACGATCTGACGGATCACTTTGCCACCTGCGCCGATCACGTCACGGATCTTGTCGGTCGGAACCGTCATGGTTTCAATGCGCGGAGCATATTCACCCAGCTCTTCACGGCCTTCGGAAATCGCTTTCGCCATCTCACCCAGAATGTGCATGCGGCCGCCCTTCGCTTGGTCCAGCGCGGTCTGCATGATGTCCTTGGTGATGCCGGTGATCTTGATGTCCATCTGAAGCGATGTGATGCCTTCTTCGGTCCCCGCGACCTTGAAGTCCATGTCGCCCAGGTGGTCTTCGTCACCCAGAATGTCGGACAGAACCGCCACACCCTCTTCATCCTTGATGAGGCCCATGGCAATCCCTGCAACCGGACGGGCAAGCGGAACGCCTGCATCCATCATGGCCAGAGACGATCCACAGACGGTCGCCATGGAGGACGAACCGTTTGATTCCGTGATCTCGGAAACGAGGCGAATCGTATAGGGGAAGTCTTCCTTGCTTGGCAGAACAGCCCGCAGTGCGCGCCAGGCAAGCTTACCGTGGCCCACTTCGCGGCGGCCGGTGAAGCCCACACGACCTGTTTCCCCCACGGAGTATGGAGGGAAGTTGTAGTGCAGCAGGAAGCTTTCCTTGTAGGTGCCTTCCAGCGCATCGATGAACTGCTCGTCATCGCCGGTGCCCAGCGTCGCCACGACGAGACCCTGCGTCTCCCCACGTGTGAAGAGCGAGGAGCCGTGTGTGCGTGGCAGGATGCCTACTTCCGACACGATCGGACGGACCGTGTCGAGATCACGGCCATCAATACGCTTGGATGTCTTGATGATCGATCCACGAACGATCTTCTTTTCAACGCCTTTGAAAGACCCGCCGACCTTGTTGGCGGGGTAAGCATTCTCGTCTTCTTCGTTCGCAAGTTCAGCCAGTGCCTTGTCGCGTGCTTCGGCAACCTTGGCCTGACGTTCCATCTTGTCGGCGATGGAGTAGGCAGCTTCGAGATCTGCTTCCACCAGCGCGGCAACCTTGGCGTCCAGTTCGCTCGTGTCTTCTTCTTCGATGGCACGAGGCTCTTTTGCCGCTTTTTCCGCCAGACGGATGATCATGTCGATTACGGGCTGGAAGTTTTCATGGCCGAACATAACAGCGCCGAGCATGACGTCTTCCGACAGTTCTTTCGCTTCTGATTCAACCATCAGAACAGCGTCTTCGGTGCCTGCCACCACAAGATCAAGAGAGCTTTCCGGAAGCTCGTCGATCATGGGGTTGAGGGAGTATTCACCGTCAATATAGCCAACACGGGCCGCGCCAATCGGACCCATGAACGGGATGCCGGAAATGGTCAGCGCTGCAGAGGTTGCGACCATGGCCACGATGTCTGGGTCGTTTTCCATGTCGTGGGAGATCACCGTTGTGATGATCTGGGTTTCGTTCTTGAAGCTCTTGTGGAAGAGCGGGCGGATCGGCCGGTCGATCAGACGGCTAACGAGTGTTTCCTTTTCACTCGGGCGGCCTTCGCGCTTAAAGAAGCCGCCTGGGATCTTGCCGGCAGCATAGGTTTTTTCCTGGTAGTTCACCGTGAGCGGGAAAAAGTCCAGCCCTGGTTTGGGCTGACGATCAGCCACTGCAGTTGCGAGCACTGTTGTCTCGCCATATGTCACCATCACGGCGCCATCCGCCTGGCGGGCTACCTTACCCGTTTCGATGATGAGGGGCCGTCCGCCCCATTCAATTTCCTCTCGGACAATATCAAACATTTCAGTTTCCTAATTTGCGCCTTCATTTCTCATATCGTCACACCCAGATCGGTTTCTGGCTGGGTGCGTGGCGCGTCGGTTATGCCGCTTTCATTTCTGCGGCCGGATTGTGGACGGGACCCTTCCAACGTTTCATTTGCCCCGATGCTCAAGAGACAGAAGCATGTCGGGCTTTGTCGGTTAGACCCGCGTCAAACGGACAGAGTCTCTTTGTTACTCAAATCGATACTACTTGTGCGAAACACGAAAAGCGCTCGATCCCAGATGGAGCGAACGCTGTTTCATGGTTCGAGAAGCCAAGGCCCCTCTCTTATCTCCGGATACCGAGGCGTTTAATCAACGCTTCGTACCGCGCCTGTTCCTTGCCCTTTACATAGTCGAGCAAACGACGGCGCTGGCTCACCATTTTCAAAAGCCCGCGGCGGGAATGATTGTCCTTACCGTGCGTTTTGAAATGTTCGGTCAGATTGGTTATCCGTTCTGTCAGAATGGCAATCTGTACTTCCGGTGAACCGGTATCACCCTCACCTTGGGCGAATTCTTTGATCAATTCTTGCTTGCGATCAGCTGTGATCGACATCGGCAACTCCTAATGGTCGACCGGGACATTCCCGGTACATTTCAGGGCCCATTGCCGGATGCCGCCTGCGGCGCCCGAGACAAGCCCTGATCGGTCAGGTTAAACACACGGACCGGCTTCAATTCGCCCCGGTCATACTCGGCCAGGGCCACCGGCGTCCCGCCCGCAACGGTGAGGGCTAATCCCTCCAATACCGGTGCATCGCGGCCGCGCAACAAAATCGCCTGGCCTTGCTTCAATCGGGCGGCATCCTGACCACTCACGGCCACCGCCGGGATGTCGTCCAGCGCGGTCTCAAGCGGATGTAGATGCGCCCACAAGGTCGGGCGAGCGGCGGCACTATTGCCGAACTCCTTCACTTTATCCAGCGAAATCGACGCCTCTTCGCCAAAAGGACCGGTCGCGAGGCGTCTTAAGGCCACCACATGGCCAAAACAGCCCAAAACTGCGCCTAAATCGCGGGCGAGCGCGCGAACATAGGTCCCTTTCGAGCAGATAATCTCGAAGGTGGCATGGTCCGCGTCCGGGATTTCCAGCAGAGTCGCTTCAAAAATGGTCACCTTCCGGGACTTGAGCTCGACGGTTTCCCCGTCCCGCGCGATATCATAGGCCCGCTCGCCGTCCACCTTGATGGCGGAGAATTGCGGCGGTACCTGCTCTATTTCGCCCAAAAACCCCTCGAGGGCAGACTCGATAGCGTCTTGGTCCGGCCGTTCGTCACTGGCGTCGACGATGTCGCCCTCCGCATCATCCGTGGTCGTCGACGCGCCCCATTTGACGGTGAAACGATAGACCTTCTCGCTGTCCACCACGTAAGGAATGGTCTTGGTCGCTTCGCCCAGAGCGATGGGCAGAATGCCCTCCGCCAGCGGGTCGAGCGTGCCTGCGTGCCCCGCTTTTTGGGCATTGAAGGCGCGGCGCACCGCGCCGACCACCTGGGTGGACGTCGGACCCACCGGCTTGTCGACGATCACCCAACCGGAGACCGGATCCCCCTTTTTGCGGCGACCCATGCGGCTAGTCCTCGCGGTCTTCGCCGGATGGCCGGTCCTGCAGGTCCTTCGTCAGGTCCTGGGCGACTTCCGGCGAGCTCAGCATGGCGTCAACTTTTGCGGCATAGTCGAAAGTGGTGTCAGCGGCGAAAACAAGGTCCGGCATGTGTTTCAGATCCACCGCCCTTGAGACTTCGCCCCTGAAAAACTTCTTCGCCTTGTTGAGAGCGTCCACCACCGCAGTGGGGTCGTCATGCCCAAGAGGCACCACATAGGCAATGGCGTTTTTCAGGTCGGGGCTCGCACGCACTTCCGACACTGTGATGATCGCTTCCTGCAGAACAGGATCACGCACGTCGCGGCGCGTGAAAATCTCTGCGAGTGCGGCCCGCAAGACCTCGCCAATGCGCAGCTGGCGCTGGCTAGGCGCTTTGCCGGACGGATGTTTGTTATTGCCTCGGCGGCGCTGGCTCATGGCTCTCTACTTCAAAAGGGAAAGACCGCCCGGTATGAACCGGACAGTCCTCACGCAACTTCAACCAATTTGGACTGGCTTGTCCGGTGCGGATTAATCCAGAGTTCGAGCAATCTCTTCGACATCGAAGCACTCGATCACATCGCCAGGGCGCATGTCCTGATAGTTTTCGAAACTCATGCCGCATTCCTGCCCGTTGCCCACTTCCTTCACTTCGTCTTTGAAGCGCTTCAGCGTGGAGAGCGTGCCTTCGTGGATCACCACATCATCGCGAATGAGGCGGACTTTCGACCCGCGCTTCACGCTGCCTTCGGTGATCTTACACCCGGCAATGCGTCCCACTTTCGAGATGTTGAACACTTCCAGGATTTCGGCATTACCGTTGAAGGTTTCGCGTACTTCCGGAGACAGAAGGCCCGACATGGCAGCTTTCACGTCGTCCACCAGGTCATAGATCACCGAGTAGTAGCGGATCTCAATGCCTGCGGCGCGCGCGGCTTCCCGTGCCTGCGCATTCGCGCGAACGTTAAAGCCGATGACAGGCGCACCGGACGCATTCGCCAAAGTGACGTCTGCTTCGGTAATCCCGCCAACGCCTGAATGGATGACGCGAGCTGACACTTCGTCGGTGCCCAGTTTCTCCATGGCTTGCACGATGGCTTCCGAGGACCCCTGCACGTCCGACTTCACGACGATGGGGAGCTCCGCACGATCTGCTTCCTTCAGCTGTGTCAGCATCTGGTCGAGCGACGTCCGCCCGGACCCACCGACACGCTGGTCGCGTTGCATGCGCTGACGATAGTCCGCCACTTCACGGGCACGAGCTTCGTTTTCAACAACCACGAAAACGTCGCCGGCTTCCGGTGTGCCGTTCAGACCCAACACTTCCACTGGCTGCGATGGTCCGGCACTTTCAACGCTTTCGCCACGATCATTGATGAGGGCGCGCACCTTGCCCCACTCAGCGCCCGCCACGAGAATGTCGCCGACGGCGAGTGTGCCGCGTTGAACGAGGAGCGTACCGACGGGACCCCGGCCCTTATCGAGCTTGGCTTCAACGATCACGCCCTCGCCTGGCCGGTCAGCGTTTGCCTTCAGCTCCAGAATTTCTGCCTGGAGCACAATGGCTTCTTCCAGCTTGTCGAGGCCTTCTTTGGTTTGCGCTGAGACTTCAACGGCCTGAATGTCGCCGCCCATGTCTTCAACAAAAATCTCATGCTGGAGAAGTTCGTTCTTCACGCGTTGGGGTTCGGCCGTCGGTTTGTCGCACTTATTGATGGCCACGATGATTGGGACTTCCGCCGCTTTGGCGTGATTGATCGCCTCAATCGTCTGCGGCATGACCCCATCGTCTGCGGCGACGACGAGGATCACGATGTCCGTCGACTTCGCACCGCGGGCGCGCATGGAGGTGAAGGCTTCGTGGCCTGGTGTATCGAGGAAGGTGATTTTATCCCCGGATTCCATGTTCACCTGGTAGGCGCCGATATGCTGCGTAATGCCACCGGCTTCGCCCGCCACCACATCCGTCTGGCGAAGAGAATCAAGCAGCGACGTTTTCCCGTGGTCAACGTGACCCATGACGGTCACGACAGGCGCGCGAGGCTGTTTTGCCTCATCGGCGTCATCGTCGGTGACCAGACCTTCTTCAACATCCGCCTCTGAGACACGCTTTACCGTGTGGCCAAGCTCTTCCGCGATCAGTTGCGCGGTGTCGCTGTCGATCACGTCATTTATCGTGACCATCTCACCCTGTTTCATCAGGATCTTGATCACATCGACGGCGCGTTCGGCCATTCTGTTGGCGAGCTCCTGCACCGTAATGGCTTCAGGGATCACGACTTCGCGGACGACCTTGGCCGCAGGACCTGCCTGGCCCATGGCTTTCTTCTTCTCGCGCTCGGCGCGGCGGCGCATCGCTGCAAGGGATTTCTGACGATCACCATCGGAACCTCGCAAGGCGCTGTCGATGGTGAGCTTACCAGCCCGACGACGGGGTTCGCCGCGGCGCGACGGTGTCGGTGTCGGACGCGCGTCAGCTGGACGCCCTCTGGTTTTCTTGTCGTCAGTCTTCGCTTTGGGAGCCGTTTTCGCAGCAGGTTTTGTCTCTTCACCCGGAGGCGGTGGGGGCGTCGCGTCGAGACGCTTCTGCGCTTCGATCTCGGCCTGGCGCTTCGCCTCTTCTTCTTCCTTCAGACGCTGTGCTTCTTCCGCCTCGCGTTTTGCTGCTTCGGCCTGCTCCTTGGCGCGGACTTTTTCTTCTTCAGCACGACGTGCTGCCTCAATTTCGGCCCGCTTGCGATCTTCTTCCTCGCGCACCCGCGCCATATCCAAAGCGCGGCCGCGAGCTTGCTTTTCTTCTTCCGTGAGCGTGCGCAGAACCATGCCGCTGCGGTCTTTTTTCGGCGCTGGCTCTTCTGTCTTAGCGGCTGCAGGCTTTGGCGCAGCCGGCTTCTTCACCACCGTCTTGGGCGTCGGCGTGGTCACCCTTTTCTCGTCGGCGGCACCCGCTGCTTTGCCGGTCGGCTTGATCGTGCGCTTCCGCTTTGTCTCAACGACAACCGATTTGGAACGGCCGTGGGAGATGTTCTGGCGCACATGGCCAGAGTCCACCGTCCGCTTCAGGCTAAGGGTTTTCCCGCCTGATGCTTTGCGTTCGCCGTCGTCCGTCTGATCGCTCATTCTATTCCTTTACGTCGCCTGGATCTGTCTGATCGTTCCAGGCCGCCAATCTGGCAAAGTCCGCCAGCACCTTTTCCTGCATACGTCCCGTTTTCAGGGCTGCATGTACCACATTTGACCGCCCCAATGCCAAGCCCATTTGGGCAGACTTGAGGCCTCGTACCACCGGCAGATCGCTTAAATCCGCCGCTTTTAGCTTCGCGCGGAGCCTGCGAGCCCCGTCTCGACCGGCATCGGTCGCTTCAATCATCAGCGCGACCGGTTCCCGGTCGAGGGTCTCAAACGCCCGTTCGAGCCCCATGATCAATTCACCGGAACGCCGCGCTAACCCTAAGGTTTCTGCCGCACGCGCCTCCAAGAGCTGTTCCACCAAGTCGGCCAGCCCCTCGGGCACGGTGACTTGCTGCTTTGCCGCCCTGGCGAAGGCCTTCTTGGCGATCGCCAGTTCGAGGGCCTTTTTGGTGCCTGTCACCCAAATGCCGCGCCCGGGCAGCTTTTCGGCGAGATCAGGTCCGATCGTCCCATCCGGACCCACCGCAAACCGGATGAGGCCCGCTTTGGGCTGGCTTTCGCCGGTCGCGATGCACCGCCGCTCAGACACGCCCTTCGCAGGTTCCTTGCGGTCTGGGCCGTCCTCGGCTTGGTCTTCCGGCAGGGCTGCAGTCATTGGCAGCGCCCCTGTCTTTCGACCCTACGCCTCAGCTTCCGGCGCCGCTTCACCGTCTTCTGCTTCGCCCTCTTCTTCCTCTCCTTCAGCTTCCGCAGCTGCTGCCGCCAGCTCCTCTTCAGTGACCCAGCCGGCCTGAACGCGAGCCGCCATGATCATGGCCTGGGCCTCTTCAGCGCCCAGATCAAATCCGTCCAGAATACCCTCCATCCGGGTCCGCTCGCCGTCGACATGCTCATACCAGCCGATCAGATCATCGGTGACACAGCCCGCCACATCTTCGACGGTCTTGATGTCGTTCTCGCCAAAAGCCACCAACATCGCCGTTGTGACGCCTGGGACTTCCGTTACTTCGTCGGCAACGCCAAGCTCACGCCGCTTGGCATCGAACTCTGCGTTCTGACGGTCGATAAAGTCGAGCGCCCGGTTCTGGATTTCCTGCGCCGTCTCATCATCGAAACCTTCGATCTCCGCAATTTCTTCAACGGGCACATAAGCCACTTCTTCGACCGTCGAGAACCCTTCCGAGGCCAGCAGCTGCGCGATCACTTCGTCCACATCGAAGGCCTGGATGAAGGTCTCGGAGCGCTGCATGAATTCAGCCTGACGGCGCTCGGATTCTTCTGCTTCCGTCAGAATGTCGATATCCCAGCCTGTCAGCTGTGAGGCGAGACGCACATTCTGGCCGCGCCGACCAATCGCCAATGACAATTGTTCATCCGGCACCACAACTTCAATACGCTGTGCATCTTCATCCAACACAACTTTCACGACCTCGGCCGGCGCCAGAGCGTTGACGATGAAGCCTGCAAAATCATCGGTCCACTGGATGATGTCGATCTTCTCGCCCTGCAGCTCGTTCACCACCGCCTGAACGCGGCTGCCGCGCATGCCTACGCAAGCGCCGACGGGGTCAATCGAATGGTCGTTTGATGTCACGGCGATCTTCGCGCGCGACCCCGGATCACGGGCAACGGCCCGCACATCAATGATGCCGTCATAAATCTCAGGCACTTCCTGGGCAAAGAGCTGCGCCATGAATTGCGGATGTGTGCGAGACAGGAAGATCTGCGGTCCGCGCTGCTCGCGGCGCACATCGTAGATGTAAGCCCGGATGCGGTCACCGGCGCGGAAGGCTTCACGTGGCAGGCCTTCGTCGCGACGGACAATGCCTTCGCCACGTCCCAGATCAACGATCACATTGCCATATTCCGCCCGCTTCACGATGCCGTGGACAATCTCGCCAATGCGGTCTTTGTATTCTTCATACTGGCGCTCGCGCTCGGCATCCCGCACTTTTTGCACAATCACCTGCTTGGCGGTCTGCGCCGCGATGCGGCCAAAGTCGACCGGCGGCAGCTCATCTTCAATCAAGTCGCCAACGCGCGCTGCCGGATTGCGTCGCTGCGCATCGGTAACAGTGATCTCTGTCGCGTCATTGTCGATCACCTCGACAACATCCAAAAGGCGGACCAGGCGAATTTCCCCGGTGTTTGGGTCGATCCGGGCGCGGATTTCATTCTCAGCACCATAGCGAGACTTGGCCGCCTTCTGGATCGCTTCCGCCATTGCTTCAAGAACCAGTTCGCGTTCGATCGATTTTTCCCGCGCGACCGCATCGGCAATCTGCAGAAGTTCCAATCTGTTCGCGCTCACAGCCTGAGCCATTGTCTCGTCTCCATCTTAAGCCCCGGGACTATCCGGTCCCATTTGAGGGGCGTTCATTGTATCGGTTGCACCTGATCTCAGGTGTCGGCTTGCGACAGCCGTTTTCCACTTTCTTCAATCAACGTATCGGTCATTACCAACCGCGCATCACTGACAAGTCGGAAGGGCAGGCCCACGATCTGTGGTTCATCGTGTCCTTCGATCTCCATCCGCAGCAGGACTTCCCCATCTTCCATGCCCTGCAACTCGCCGCGGAAACGTTTCCGCCCAGCGAGCATTTCCGACAATTCCACTTTGGCCTCAAAGCCCACCCAGACATCAAAGTCTTTCTCCCGCGTCAGCGGCCGTCCAATGCCAGGGGACGAGACTTCCAGCGTGTAGTTGTTCTTAATCGGGTCTTCCACATCGAGGATCGCCGACGCGGCACGGCTGACGCTTTCGCACCCGGCGACGTGCATCGTGCCGTCCGGTTTTTCCGCCATCAGCTGCAACACGGAGCCACCTTCGCCGGTGAGACGCACGCGCACCAGCTCAAAGCCCAGATCAATGATCGCCGGCTCCACCAAGTCGGCAATGCGGCTCGCCACAGCGCCAGGCGCAACCAGATGGCTGCGTTCGCTCGGTTTTTCGGTGTTGCTTTCGCTTTGCACGAATTCAGGTGTTCCCAAAGAGCGCCGAAACCGGAGCCCAGATAACAAAAAAAGCGGGGCCCCGGTCTGGAGTTCCCACTTTCAACAATCAGGCGATGCCTGCTATGTGAAAATTCGTAAGGACATTACTCCCAGAAAGGGCGCCTTTTCAAGCGGTTTATTGAGAGAGGATTTGTCTCTATTCCGCTACCGTGGTCCGCTTTTTGCGGCGGAAACTGAGGTAAACCGGCACCCGGCCCTCCCGGCCGGCTTTCGCTTCATAACGGGTGCCGGGCCAATCATCCGGCCTTATCCGCCAGTCATCGGCGGTTTCGGCCTGCCATTCGAACACCCCATGAGCTCTCACTTCCCGCAATGTCCACCGGCTATAGTTCTTTATATCTGTGGCGACGCGAAACTCAGCGCCGTCTTTCATGATGCGCGCCAGTTCATCCAGCGTTTCTTGAGATACAAAACGGCGCTTATGGTGCCTTTTTTTGTGCCAGGGGTCTGGGAAGAGCAGAAAGACCCGGTCCAATGACGCGTCTTCCAGCCGCTCCAGCACGTCGCGGGCATCATTGTGATGGATGCGCACGTTGGTCAGACCCTTTGTCTCCACCTCGGCCAAGAGTTTGGCCACACCATTGATGAAGGGTTCGCAGCCGATGAGCCCGACCTTTGGGTTCGCGACCGCTTGAGCGACCAGGTGCTCGCCGCCGCCAAACCCGATCTCCAGCCAGACCTGATCGACGGGTTCGTTAAACAGGGTATGGGGACACAGGTTTTGCGTCTCAAGGGGCACCGCAAGTTTGGGCAGCAGGTTTTCCATCAAGCTCTCTTGATGGCTTCGCAGCTTATGGCCCTGGCGGCGTCCGTAAAGAAGACGCCGCCGGCCGGGTTTTTCGGCTGGCGGCGCTTGTTTGTCTGGCATTGGCGTTGAGCCCAACTGGTTTAAGGCAATTCAGCCTTAATGGCGTCCACCAAATCCGTTTTCTCCCAGGAGAAACCGCCGTCTGCATCGGGCTCACGGCCGAAGTGGCCATAGGCCGCCGTGCGGGCATAGATCGGACGCGACAAGTTAAGGTGTTCGCGAATGCCGCGCGGGCTCAGGTCCATGGCTTTGCCGATGGCTGTTTCCAGCGCCGCTTCGTCGACGTTTCCAGTGCCATGGGTGTCCACATAGATGGACAGAGGTTTGGACACGCCGATCGCGTAGGCGAGTTGGAGCGTACATTTGTCGGCCAAGCCTGCAGCGACCACATTCTTGGCAACATAGCGCGCCGCATAGGCAGCTGACCGGTCCACCTTGGTCGGGTCTTTGCCAGAGAAAGCCCCGCCGCCGTGAGGGGCTGCGCCGCCATAGGTGTCCACAATGATCTTACGACCGGTGAGGCCTGCGTCTCCATCGGGCCCGCCAATCACAAAGAGACCGGTCGGGTTCACATAGAACTCCTCTTCCGGGCACATCCATCCGTCGGGCAGGATTTCTTCGACGACGGGGCGCACAAGCTCGCGGATCGCTGCCTGGTCCAGGCCTTCGTCGTGCTGGGTCGATACCACAACCGATGTCGCGCCGACCGGCTGACCGTTTTCATATTTGAGCGTGACCTGGCTCTTTGAGTCCGGTCCAAAGCCTTTGACTTCGCCGCTATGGCGCAAGTCCGCCATGCGCTTCAGGATCAGGTGAGAGTAGTAAATCGGGGCTGGCATCAGCACCGGCGTTTCCTTGCAGGCATAGCCGAACATGATGCCCTGGTCTCCAGCGCCTTCGTCTTTATTGCCGGACGCATCGACACCTTGCGCGATGTGCGCAGACTGAGCATGCAAGTGAACCGCCACATCTGCATTCTTCCAATGGAAACCATCCTGTTCATAGCCGATGTCTTTGACGGCGGCGCGGGCGACTTCTTCAATCTTCTGCGGTGTGATGCTGTCGGGACCGCGAACTTCGCCCGCGAGCACGATGCGGTTGGTTGTGGTCAGCGTTTCGCACGCCACCCGTGACAGCGGGTCTGCTTCCAAGAAAAGGTCCAGAACTGCATCGGAAATTCGGTCGCAGACTTTGTCTGGATGGCCTTCAGAAACCGACTCACTGGTAAACAAATAGTCTGATCGTGGCACGCTCGTACGTCTCCCATAAATGCCTGCACAGCCCTGTAAGCGGTAGGGTGCAGGCGCGCTCTAATGCGGTGGCTGTTCTGACAAGGTTTTACGATGGGGTCAAGGCGAGACATTGCTCGCCAAAGGGCGTCATGCCTGCGTAGACGAATTGCGGGCCAGCACTTTCACCAGATCAAGCACCCGTTTTCGAACATCCGCGTCCTCAATTGACGAAAACGCCGCAATCATCGCCACCCCTTCTGTGGTCGACAGAAAATCCAGGTTGAAATCCGCCGCTGGCGCGTCAGAGAAACCAGTCGCAGCGGGTTTTCCATTCTGCTCGAGGCCTTCATAAAAATAGTCGACGGGCACATTCAGTGTCTGCGCGATCTGATAGAGCCTGCTCGCTCCAATGCGGTTTGAGCCCTTTTCATACTTTTGAATTTGCTGGAACGTCAGCCCCAATTGCTCGCCCAAAGCCTCCTGGCTCATGCCGACCAGCATGCGCCGTAAGCGGACCCGGGAACCAACGTGAATATCGACAGGATTGGGCGTCTTTTGCGGCAATTCTGGCCTCGTTCTTTCCTCGTCTCGGGCGTTCTTTCGCGGCGCTTTGAGGGCATTGCACGCGCATTGCAACCATAGGTTAGAGGCTTTTGGGGCGCGCTAAAAGCCCAATTGTTGGATAGACGCTATCGTGAGGCGGCGGGTTTCCTTCGGGCAAGGGCAGCCACGGCGCCCAAGAGCACAAGAAAGAGCCAGTCGCCAATGCGGGCGTACAGGGTCGGGGGCAGCGCTTCCGGCAGCTTTGTGTCTATAACGCCCTCCCGATTTAGCGGCACATTGTCCAAGACCCGCCCAAAAGGATCAATCATCGCCGAGATGCCCGTATTGGCAGCGCGCGCAATAGGCAGTCCCTGCTCTACGGCGCGCAGTCTTGCCTGCGCCAAATGCTGATACGGTCCAGCCGAACTGCCAAACCAGGCATCATTGGTCACGTTGACCATCCAGCCAGGCCGCTCTGCCCCGACGACGGTGCCAGAGAAAATGATCTCGTAGCAAATCAGCGGACTGACTGCGGGCGCACCGGGTACCGCGAGCGTCTCAGGTCCCGGTCCGGATTGATATCCGCCCCGTAACCGGGTGAGTTGCTGCAGCCCCACGGCTTCCAACACAGATTGAAGGGGAAGATATTCCCCAAATGGGACCAGATGGGCCTTATCGTATGTGTCCCTGATTTCGCCGTCGGGGCCCATAATGTGCAAGGAGTTGAAGAAGCGCCCCAGGTCTCGGTCCGGTTTGGTTTCATCCGGCTCGCCTCGGACAGCCCCCAACAGCAAGACACCGCCTGGCGCCAAAACCCGTGATATGGCAGAGCGAAGAACCGGCTCACGGTCAACAATGAAGGGCAGCGCCGACTCCGGCCAGACAATGTGCGTCGGCGACGCCGCCGGCTCACCCGGTGCATCACTCATGCGCAAAAATTGGCCGACAATCTCCTGCCGGTTTTCCGGTTTCCATTTTTCGCGCTGTGGAACATTGGGCTGCACCAATCTCAGCGTCACCCCTTCAACCCATGCCACGTCCGACGCCAGGAGGCGAACACCGCCGCCAAACCAGACCAGCCCCAGCACCGCGAAAGCGACCGCTGTCGGACGCCAGACCCCCTGTTCCCGAATTTCTCTATCGTCGCGCGGTTTGCGCCTTCGCGGGTCGAAGGACGCGATGGTTAGAAAGACGGTGAGAATGAGGAGTGTCGCCCCATAAGACCCGAACAGGGCGACACTCTGCATCAGGGAGTCCGAGACGGTGACGGCATGCCCAGGCAAGTTCCATGGCAGGCCGGTCAAAATGTGCCCTCGGAGCCATTCCGACGCTGCCCATGCCACAGCGAGGGTCAATGTCCGACGGTAGCCGGGCGGCCAATGGTAGCGGGCCAGCGCAAAGGCTGCGGCGGTGAAGAGCGCGAGGCCTGCCGGCAGGCCTGTCACCGCGAACGGCAACAGCCAGCCGAACATCTCAGCTTCCACAAGGAAGGCTTCCCCGATCCAATAGAGACTGCCCAGAAAATAGCCGAAGCCGAACCACCAACCGATGGCGGCGGCGGCGCGCGCCGGCTTCCAGTTCTCTCGCGTTGGTGTGTCTGTGCCATCTAGAAGCCACACCACCGACGGCAAAGTGACAAGCAAGATGGCGAAGAGATGGACCGGGGCTTGAGCCGCAACGGTGAACAAGCCGAACACAAAGCAGGCAGCGAAGCGCTGCCATCCTCTCAGCGCCTGCAACCTTGCGGCAAACCGTTCGAGCGCTACAAATCCGCGGCCCGCAATGTCGGCGGCTCTATATGCGTCAGGACTGGTCATTGAGATCAGATGACGCAACGGTCTTTTCGGCGGACGGCGCCGCTGGAGCTTTGTCCGCTTCAGCTTCAGACCCTTTGCCAGCTGTCGTTTGTGACGGCGTAAAAGCATCCTGGTGGATATTGAGACGCTTAATTCGGCGGGGGTCCGCATCCCGGATCTCGAACTCAATGCCGGCAGGGTGCGAAATCAGTTCGCCTCTCTGTGGGATCCGTCCGACCAGCGAGAAGACCAGGCCGCCAAGCGTGTCGGTATCGTCATCTTCTGTTCGATCGAGCAATGTGAGCCCCAGCATGTCTTCCAGGTCTTCTATCGGCGCCCGCGCCAGCGCATCAATGGACCCGTCGCTCAGGCGGATAAGAGAGGGGCGCTCCGCGACATCATGTTCATCTTCGATATCGCCGACAATTTCTTCGACCAGATCTTCAATCGAGAGCAGCCCGTCTGTCCCCCCATACTCGTCGACAACCAGCGCCATATGAATGCGTGACGACTGCATCTTCAAAAGAAGATCCCGCGCGGGCATTGATGGCGGCACAAAAAGAACCTGTCGGCGGATCGTTCTCAGATCAAACGAGCCGCGATCATTTGGATGTGAGGCCATCCAAGCGAGCACGTCTTTGATATGGACCATGCCGATCGGCTCATCGAGCGTCTCACGATAAACAGGGAGTCGAGAATGCGCCTTGTCTCTTGTCAGCGACAGCAGGTCGTCCAGAGAGGCCGAAATGTCGACAGCCACAATGTCCGCGCGGGGTACCATCACATCATCGACCCGCTGTTCGGCGAAGCTCAGAATGTTCATCAGCATATGACGCGCCTGCGGCCCGAGTTCCTCGGTGGCTTCATGACCGCCAATGACCGTTTCAATGCTCTCGCGCAGGCTCTGATCTTCTGCGCGGCCGGGCATTTTCTTTGCAAACCACGCCATCAAGCGGGTCAGCGTGGACGGTTGCTGCGCAGGGACCGCGTCGTTCGTTGTCATGTCGTGTTCTTTCTCATCCCCCACCATGCTGTTTACCTGGTCTCAGATTGAGCCGCGTCATCGGGCGCCGCCAGATATGGATCCTTGATCCCGAACAGTTTCAGCAGGTCGCGCTCGCGCATTTCCATTTGTTCTGCGTCTTTTTCGTCCACGTGATCATAACCCAAAAGATGCAGGACGCCGTGCACCACAAGGTGAGCCAGGTGATCATCAAAACTTTTGCCCTGGTGTTTCGCTTCTGCTTTCACTGTCTCGTAAGCGAGCGCAATGTCACCGAGAGAAGAGGGTTCATTATGGAGCGCATCTGCCGGGCTCGGAGCATGGGGAAAGGAGAGAACGTTGGTCGGCTTGTCTTTTCCGCGGAACTTCCGGTTCAAGCTTTGCACGAACGTGTCGTCGGCCAACAAGACACTCAGTTCCGCTGCGGGAAACTTCCTCTCCTGTTCGAACGCTGCCTGCGCCATGCGCAATACGATCTCTTCTGCCGCAGCATCCCACTCTCCGCCAGCCCGGGAAATCTCTACCGTCAAATAGGGCGGGTCGAGCTCAGCTTGAGACTGGTCACTCGTGCTATCGGCGTTCACGATCAATCTCCGGCCTTCTTGTTGTCACGAGAGAGCAGGTCTTTTTCATCGGCTCCATAGGCCTGAACGATACGGGTCACCAAGGGGTGGCGCACGACATCACGCGCCGTGAACTGGACGGTGGAGACACCTTTTACGCCTTTAAGAACGCGCAGAGCGTCTCCCAATCCGGACTTTGCGCCCAAAGGCAGATCAACCTGGCTCGGGTCACCGGTAATCGCCATGCGGCTGTTCTCGCCCAAACGGGTCAGGAACATTTTCATCTGCACCGGGGTGCAGTTTTGCGCTTCGTCCAGGATCACGAAGGAATTGGCAAGCGTGCGTCCACGCATGAAAGCGAGCGGCGCCACCTCGATTTCGCCGGACTCAAGACCCGCCATCACCTGCTCGCCGGGCAGGCTGTCATAGAGCGCGTCATAGAGGGGACGCAGATAAGGATCGATCTTCTCGCGCATGTCGCCCGGCAAAAAGCCCAGACGTTCGCCCGCTTCCACAGCAGGCCGCGAGAGGATGATGCGGTCGACCTTCTTCTGGATCAGCATAGAGACGGCGACAACAACGGCCAGATAGGTTTTGCCGGTGCCGGCGGGGCCGATACCAAAGACAAGTTCATTATCCAAAAGCGATTGAAGGTAGGTACCTTGCGTGGGCGATCTCGGCGAGATGACCCGCTTGCGCGTTGTGATCTGCAGCTTTTTGTTGGCGCCCGAGCCGCGTTCACGCTCTGCCTTCGGCGCGTTGGCCATGCGGATGGCACCATCCACCTCACCCGGCGTCACCTCCAGACCCGACTTCAACCGCGCATACAGATCTTTAACGACGGCTTCCGCGCGCTCACGCGCATGCACTGTTCCCGTGAGCACAAGTTCATTGCCGCGTGAGGTTGCCATCACGCCCAGCTCCTGCTCCAGGCGCGCCAGGTGGCGATCATGCTCCCCAAACAATTCGCTCAACAGCCGGTTGTCATCAAAGTTGATAACGAGACTTCCCTTTTTTTCATCCGGGCGTCCTTCGGTCGATAAGGTCAAGTCTGGCTGGCTCCCTGATTGAGATGGGTTGAGAGAAGTGTTGCAGACAAAGAGTTGGCGAACCCTTGTTCAATTTTCACATCTGCAAAATGTCCGAACGCTTCTTCCGGCGCCTCTACATGGACGGATTGGAGATAGGGCGACCGCCCCACCAATTGCCCGTCCCTTTTTCCCCTGCGATCCAGGAGCACACTCATGGTGCGACCTTCGCAGGACTTGTTGAACGCCGCCTGGTCAATGTTCAATTGATCCTGCAGACGGGCAAGGCGCTCAGCCTTCACTGCTTCGTCGACTTGCACCGTCTCGCCCGCTGCGGGCGTGCCGGGCCGCGGGGAATATTTGAACGAATAGGCTTGGGCATAGCCGACCTCTTTAACAAGCGACAGCGTGTCTTCAAAGTCCTGGTCGGTCTCGCCAGGGAACCCAACAATAAAATCAGAGGACAGAGCAATGTCCGGGCGGGCATCGCGGATGCGTTCGATTAGCCTCAGATAAGACGCGGCATCATGCTGCCGGTTCATCGCAGTCAAGATATTGTTCGAGCCTGATTGGACCGGCAGATGGAGATAAGGCATGAGCACATCGACCTCGCCATGGGCGCGAATGAGCTCGTCATCCATGTCCCGCGGGTGGCTCGTCGTATAGCGCAAACGGTCAATGCCATCGATATCTGCCAGTGCATAGATCAGGCGGCCGAGAGACCAGTCTTTCCCATCCGGCCCTAGCCCATGATAGGCGTTGACGTTCTGGCCCAGAAGCGTGATTTCACGCACGCCGCCGGCGACCAATTCCTTCGCCTCGCGGATGACCTTGGCAACGGGCCTTGAGAACTCCGCGCCGCGCGTATAGGGCACCACGCAGAAGGCGCAAAACTTGTCGCAGCCTTCCTGGACGGTCAGAAACGCGGTGCGTCCCCGCGCGATGGTCTTTTTCTTTTCCGGAGACGGCAGCGCATCGAACTTGTCTTCGACGGGGAAATCGGTCTCCACGATGCCGCGGGCGCCATTGTCCGTCCGCTTCAACAATTCCGGCAGGCGATGATAGCTCTGCGGTCCGAACACAAGATCCACGACCGGCGCACGGCGGACCATTTCTTCACCCTCGGCCTGCGCCACACAGCCCGCAACGCCGATGGTCATCGACCCGCCCTGGCGCTCCCGCTCTTCCTTCAGCGCGCGCAAGCGTCCGAGCTCGGAATAGACTTTTTCCGCGGCCTTTTCGCGAATGTGGCAGGTGTTCAGAATGACCAGATCGGCCGTTGCCGGGTCGAGCGTTTCTGCATAGCCCGACGGCGCCAGAACGTCCGCCATGCGGTCGCTGTCATAGACATTCATCTGGCAGCCATAGGTCTTGATGAAAACGGATTTCTTTTCGTCCCCAGCCGCGGACAGATCGGCACCCTGGCCTTCTGTCAATGACGCCGTTTCCAGCTCTGACGCAGCCGGCTTGGCTGGGGTCTCACTTACTTGCTCTGACACAGTCGGCGCTTTTCACTCCGCTCGGTTCTCATCGGCCCCGGTCACGCGGACTTAGAGGCTTTTCGCTCAAGATCGGATCATATAGAGCGAATTGCGCGATATTACCATGTCAGATGGGATTTCGGCAGGTCTATTCCGCCGCCACCGTGGGTCGGGGCTTTGTCTCAGATTCTTGGGGAAGCTCTGGGTTTTCACTGCCGGGCTTGGCCTCCGGCAGTGAAACCTCCCCTGCCAGGGCCCGTTTAACGCCCATGCTTGACTGTTCTTCACAATAGGCGGCCAGTTTCTTGCGGTTCCCATGGGTGTCCAGGGTGACCGGCTCATGGAACTCCACCACGACCTCAAACGGCCCAAGCCCAAAAGCCTCCCAAAGGTGGGGTCCTAGATCCATGTCGCCATACCAGGCGAAGTAGGGGCGGAACTGGCGCCCCATGGGCATGCCGCAGAGTTTGGTATAGGTGATGGAAACCGGCTGAACATGGACCTGTTTTGCTTCTTCGCCATCGCCGACCGCCATTTGGGCCACCGCCATAAGCGCGCTTTTAAAGGGAAGCACGCGATTACCGTCACTGGAGGTGCCTTCCGGGAAGAGAACCAGCGTGTCGCCCCCGGCGATCCGGTCGTGGATCTCGTTTGCGGTCGCCGCTGCCTTGGTCCGGCGCTCCCGATCCACAAAGACCGTTTCCTGCAACCGGGCCAGCGTGCCGAAGAATGGCCAGGCCGCGACCTCTTTCTTCGCGACAAAGGACATGGACGTAATCGAACCCAGAACAGGAATGTCCAAATAGGAATTGTGGTTCGACGCGATCAGGCAGGGACCGTCCTTAAAGGGAGTCCCGCGCACGGTGACTTCGATCCCGATAATGCCGCAGAGCACACGATGAAATCGGATGGGCAGGGTCTTGGCATAAGGGCGCCCAAGTCTGACACCCAGCCATTGGACCGGGGTCACCATTAAGGCGGACATCACAAAGAGGAAGAGTTTGCTTCCAGCGCGAACATTTTTCACGAGCCCAATCCTCCCGTCCCAACACGCCGCGCGGTTTCACCGCTTATTTGGTGCTGGGAGCCTTTTTTGAATCGGCGAGTGGAATGCCATAGAGCTCAAGCCGGTGGTCCACCAGATTAAAGCCCAGCTCCCGCGCGACGATCTGTTGAAGCCGTTCGATTTCATCATTGTGAAACTCAACGACCTCACCCGTCTGCAAATTGATCAAATGATCATGATGTTCTTCCGTGACCTGCTCATAGCGCGAGCGACCATCTCGGAAGTCATGACGCTCCAGAATCCCGGCCTCTTCGAACAGACGTACCGTGCGATAGACAGTGGCAATCGAAATCTTGTTATCGACAGCCGCTGACCGGCGATAGACCTCTTCCACGTCCGGGTGGTCATTTGCCATCGACAGAATGCGCGCGATCACGCGGCGCTGCTCCGTCATGCGCATGCCTTTTTTGACACACAGGTCCTCAATGCGCTGCGGGTCATCATCTACATGTTTGACACGTTCTGTTTCAGGCATCTCTGCTTGTTCCGGCCGCCACTGTTAAAACTTGGTCGAGTTTAGTCTTTCGGGTCTTCCTTGTCACCCAACGACGCGCTTCATCGTGAGAGAATCGACGCGCGTTCCATCCGCCCGTTTGTAGTAGTCCGAACGGCGCCCCACCAGCTCAAACCCCTGGCTCTTATAGAGTTTCAGGGCCGCCTCATTGTCAGCTGCCACGTCGAGAAAGATGGCTGACACCGGCTCGCGGAGCATTATCCCCAAGAGATATGTGCCAATACCAGCGCCTCGAACGTCCGGGAGCACGCCAATGGTGAGGATCTCCCCTTCGCCCGCAATCACCCGCATCAGGACAAAGCCGACAGGCTTTTCCGCGGCCTCGTCCATCGCGATCACGCCTGCCATGCCGGGTGTGGAAAAAAGAGAGGCCATGCTTTCCGGCGACCAGGCCTCGTCAAAACATTGACCGTGTAGGGCTGACAAGATCTCCGCATGCGCCACGCTTGCCGTTTCTGTGCGCAGGCGATCACTCACTGTGTGCCGCTCTGGGCGCTGCTTTGGGAAGCCGTCAACGGATTGGCAGGCAGCTTGGCGTCCGGTGCGCGTAGATAAAGCGGGCTTGGCAGACGGCCTTTGTCCGCCGGGCGGCGCGCCGCGATTTCAGCAACCGCCTGTGCGTCGGGCAGTGCGGAGGCGGTCGCAAGGTCCACATCGTGCCCGTGACCCTGTAAACAGTCG
Organism: Parvibaculaceae bacterium; assembly: GCA_965276845.1. Lineage (GTDB taxonomy): Bacteria > Pseudomonadota > Alphaproteobacteria > Parvibaculales > Parvibaculaceae > Mf105b01. Next base: position 3,373,875 of record OZ255699.1, on the reverse strand, counting down.
CGCACAAGATCCGCCCCGGTTCCCACACAGAGCAAAGGCTGATCAGGCACGCGAGCGGAAACGTCGTCGAGCGACACGAGAGCCGGTTCGGTGAGAGCCTCACCCTCAGATGTGAAGCATTGCAGGTAGACTTCGTTTCGCCGCGCATCAAAAGCTGCGGCGATTGCCGCGCCTTCGGATGCTTCCTGCCGCGCAGGCCAGGCGATGGCCTCCAGCGTGGTGATCCCGACCAACGGCTTGTCGGCGGCCACCGCCAGTCCACGGGCGGTCGCCAGACCCACGCGCAGACCGGTGAAGGTGCCGGGGCCGACGGTGACGGCAAAAGCGTCGAGACCCTCGAACGTGAATCCTGTTTCTGCCTGAACCTCTTCGATCATCGGCACCAGGGCTTCCGCATGGCCCTTGGGCATGGCTTTCAACCGATGCGCTACAATGGTGCCGTCCCGCCACAGAGCCACGGAGCAGGCCGCCTGTCCGGTATCAATGGCGAGAAGAGAGGTCATGTTCAGATTGCGTTGCGGCGATCAGAGGATGGAACACGCATCGTCGAAGGCCAGGCGCGGCGAGCGCTCAAACAGTTCACGGCTCGGATCCCCATAGCCAATATTGCAGATGAAGTTTGCCTTCACCTTACCGTCCGGGAAGAACGCGCTGTTCACCGCCTCCGGGTCAAAGCCCGACATGGGGCCACAATCCAGACCGAGCGAACGGGCCGCGATCATGAAATAGGCGCCCTGCAGACTTGAATTGCGAAAGGCGGTTTCCTGAATGAGCGGATCATTGCCCGCGAACCAATTCCGCGCGTCGGGGTTGTGCGGAAAGAGCTCAGGAATCTTTTCGTAGAACTCCAGGTCATAGCCAATGATGGCGCAGACCGGTGCCTCTTTTGTCTTGCCCTGGTTCTGCGGCAGCAGGGCCGGCATCAGTTTTTCCTTGGCCTCCTCAGAGCGCACAAAGACGATCCGGGCGGGGGAACAATTGGCGCTGGTCGGTCCCATCTTCATGAGGTCGTAGAGTTCTGTCAGCGTGTCATCGGAAACGGGTTTGTCCGTCCACGCATTAAATGATCTGGCGTCCCGGAAAATCGTATCCAGCGCCGCCCCGTCCAACGTCCCCATGGTCTGTCCTTATCTTTATGTGGTCCGCGTCGCGATTAAACGGCGCGGACTTCTTCAATTTCCGGCACGAAATGCTTCAGCATGTTTTCAACGCCGTGCTTCAAGGTTTGGGTCGATGCCGGGCACCCCGCACAGGCGCCCACCATGTTCAGATAGACAATGCCTTTGTCGAACCCCTGGAAGGTGATGTCGCCGCCATCCTGCGCCACGACAGGGCGCACGCGGGTGTCGAGCAGTTCCTTGATCTGCCCGACGATCTCGGAATCTTCTTCCGTGACTTCGTTCGGGTCCGTGGTCTCGACACTGTCCGCCATCAGGGGTGCGCCGGAGGTGAAGTGCTGCATGATGGCGCCCAGGAGCGCGGGCTTAATGTGCTGCCACTCAACGTCCCCTTTGGTGACGGTGATGAAGTCGGCGCCGAAGAAGACACCGCCAACGCCGTCCACCTCGAACAGCGCTTTCGCGAGCGGGGAGCGCTCCGCGGCGGTCGCGTTCGGGAAATCGGCCGCATTGCCCTCGCCCAGCACATCCTGGCCGGGCAGGAATTTGAGGGTTGCGGGGTTCGGCGTTGATTCCGTCTGAATAAACATGGCGCCTGCTCCTATAGAAGGTTTAAGTCCGATAACCCCTTGGATGGCATGGGTTTTTGGACTGTTCTTGGTCTCTAAATGGCTGAAATGGCGGGGGGTTTCAAGCCCAAGTAGCCCGCTCAGGTATTTCAGAGGCTCATTCCGCCAAAAAACGCCGAAAACTCAGGCCAGGTCGTGGATTTCGTCTTCTGTGAGGGACCCCGGGACCACGGTCACGGGGATCGAGAAACCCGTGCCAACGCCAGCCGCTGCCATCTGCACCAGAGGACCGGGGCCCTCTTTGCCGGTGCCGGCCGCGAGCACCAAGATCGAAATCGCCGGGTCTTCCTTGATCATAGCCTTCACAATCTCTGGCTTTTTGCCTTCGCGTATCTCAAGCTCCGGCATGAGTCCCGAGACCTCATTCACCCGGGCTGCGTGCCGGTGGAGAATGCGTTCGGCCTCTTGGCGCGCCTCTTCCTTCATCAGGTTTTCAACGCCCAACCAATGCTCAAAACCGCCGGGCTCCAAGGCCGCCAGCAGAACAAGACCGCCTTTTGTGTGGCGTGCACGACGGGACGCAAAATGGATCGCCACTTCGCATTCGGGCGTTTCGTCGACGACCACCAGGAACTTCCGCCGCTTGATGGGCGTGGCACCGGTGTCTTTCGCCATTTCAGTGTCTTTGGCTGTCATAGGGCTATGCTGCCCTGCGACACTATTTCCTGCAAGCAGGATTAAGGGAGTCCTAATATAGAGGAGACAAAGGAAGGTGGTTGTGGGCGCTCTTTTGGGGATGATCGAACGTTTCTACAATTGGTTGCGGCCCTTGTGGAGACTCAGAGTTCTCGCTGCACTATGGACAGCATTGTGTTCTGCGGCTTCCCTGAACCTCATATTCGGCCAGCCTATATTCAGCACCGGCTTCACTATCGCGGCGGTATCAGGAGCAGTATCGGGAGCCTTGGTCCTGCCGAGATTCCTCAACCAAGCGGCTGGTAAACCCTTGAACCAAGTTGGAGTCGTGGCTTTTGGCGGCCTGGTAACGACTCTATCGGTTGCCATGCTCTTTGCGATATTGATCATTACCAATCGTTTTATGAGCGATGGCACTTATTGGATTGGATTGATGACTGGTGCGCTTATCAGCCCACTCTCCGTCTTCTTTGGCCTGCTGTTCGGCACCTTACTGACCCCAATAGGTATTGTTGCTGCACTTATTTTCGCAGGCGGTCTGCGGATTCTTCGAAACATCCGCAGATAGTTCTGTTACTTGAGCAGAATATTCGTGATTTCGCGGAGCTGTGTGCGGGCGCGGAGCAGATAGAAGCCTTGCGACGCCAGATGACTCGGCTGAATTTGTGCGTCCGGGGCGCCGTTTACCACGACCCAGGGTGAGAGCATGGCGGCCTTCAACATGCTGTCGAGCATCTGCTCCCAGGCCGTGTTGAGCTCGCGCTCGGTGATGAGCGCGTCAAAGTCTTTCCCCAGCGCGTCGAGCAGCAGGTAGTAGGCGTAGAGCTGGCCCTTCACATTGTAGAAATGATCATCCGCCGACGTGTCGATAAAGCTGCCAGAGTTTTCGACCACCGCCTGGTCCAGCACCGCAGAGGAAGACCCGATGTCGAGGGCGATGCGATCAAGCGTCGCCATGAGATTGTCGCCGCGGCGTTCAAACACGGCCTGACCGGCGGCCAGACGCTGATTGTATTTGAGCAAAGCGTTGCGTGCTTCGCGATACTGCGCTTCCGACGATGCCCGCGGCATCAACGACACGGATGGGTCCCACACCCAGACATCGCCTGCATATTGCAGAAGCCCAGAGGCCGATTGCAGATCCGGGTCCGCCTGACTGGACCCGCGGGTCCGGCCCAGCTGGTCCGTCAGCTCAAATGAAAAACGTGCCAAGGCCGACACAATGCCCTGCTGATAGTTCGGCATATTGTCCAGAAAGGCGGAGGGCACAAACCAGGGATCGTTCGACGTCCACCGTTTGTCATTTACTTCGCGCTGGATCAGCGCCGCCGTCATGGCGACAGCATGAGATCCGCCGGGCACGACTTCTTCTGCCATGGGACGGAAATTCGGATCATCATCAATGTCGTTGATCCAGAGACCACCCACCACATAGTAAAGAAACAGGAAGACCAGAACGCCAATGCCCGTCTTGCGCGCGGCGCCGCCTTTGAAGAAGCGTCCGAGATTACCGATCTTGAAAGAGGGAAAGGAACCGCCCTTGCGGTACATCCAGCGATGCTTCATCCGGTCTGCGTAACCACCGAGAGTGTCGCGGACAGCCATTATTTTTCCCTTTTTACCTTATTGACCAGTGAAATGTGGGAGCTTTAACCGTGTCGTTCAAGCGCTGCCACTAAATGGTCAAAATGCAAGACGGGCGAACAAGTGACTCAATTTCCATTGGTGATGGGTTTGATGAGTTCATCCACCGCTTTTACCTGGCCCAAAAGTTTCGGCAGGTCTGCAAAGGGCAGGGCGCTTGGGCCATCGCACTTCGCATTGTCCGGGTCTTCATGCGCTTCCAGGAACAAGGCCGCAACGCCGACCGCAATGCCTGCCCGCGCCAGATCGTAAATCTGTTCCCGCCGGCCGCCGGACGCTTTTGACCCGGGCGCCCGTGTCTGCAGCGCGTGGGTCACGTCAAAGACGATCGGCACATTGTCGTTCTCGTTTTTGATAACGCCGAAGCCCAGCATGTCGACCACGAGATTGTCGTAGCCGAAGCTGGAGCCACGTTCGCAGATCATGATCTGGTCATTGCCGCAGGATTTGATCTTGTCGACAATGTTCGGGATCTGCTGTGGGCTCAAAAATTGCGGCTTCTTGACGTTGATCGGCAGGCCCGCTTCGGCGATGGCGCGTACGAGGTCCGTCTGGCGGGCCAGGAAGGCCGGGATCTGCAGTATGTCCAGAACTTCTGCGGCGGGCTTCACCTGCTCGATCTCATGAATGTCGGAGATCACCGGCACACCGAAGGTCGCTTTGATCTCCTGAAAGATCTTGAGGCCCTCCTCCAACCCGGGTCCGCGAAAGGAGTCCACAGACGAACGGTTCGCTTTGTCGAAGGAGGCTTTGAAGATGTAGGGCAGGTCCAGCTTGGTGGCCTGCTCGACATAGGTCTCTGCCGCCTTCAGGGCCATGTCGCGGGACTCGATGACATTCACCCCCCCGATCAGGGTGAGCGGCTTGTCATTGCCGATCTCAATGCCGGCGACGGTGACTGACTTCATTCGATCTCTCCTACCGCACAAACGAACTTAACAAACGCACCGCGCCTTAAACAAACCCGACAATTTCTTTCACTCGCGCCAGGATCGGCTGAGCAATCGCATCGGCCCGCTCGCCGCCGCTTTTCAGAACGGAGTCAATGTAAGCCGGGTCGTCCATGAGCCGGGCCATCTCGCCGGTGATGGGCGAGAGCTTCTCAATCGCCAGGTCTGCCAGTGCCGGTTTGAAACTTGAGAACTGTGCGCCGCCATGTTCCTGAAGCACTTGTTCCTTGGTCACGTCTGCGAGTGCTGCATAGATGCCCACAAGATTGTCCGCTTCGGCACGTTCTTTCAGGCCCTCCAGCTCCGACGGGAGCGGCTCGGGATCGGTGCGGGCTTTGCGGATCTTTTTCGCGATGTCGTCCGCTGAGTCAGTCAAGGTGATCCGGCTCATGTCAGACGGGTCAGACTTGGACATTTTCTTGGAGCCATCGCGGAGGCTCATAACCCGGGTTGCTGCGCCCATGATCAAGGGCTCAGGCAACGGAAAGAAGTCTTCGCCGCCAAAGGCGCCAAAGTCATTATTGAACTTCTGCGCGATGTCGCGCGCCAGTTCCAGATGCTGTTTCTGGTCGTCGCCGACCGGCACATGGGTGGCGCGGTAGGCCAGAATGTCGGCGGCCATCAGCACAGGATAGTCATAAAGACCCACGGAAGCGTTTTCGCGGTTCTTGCCGGCCTTTTCCTTGAACTGGGTCATGCGGTTCAGCCAGCCCATGCGCGCGACGCAGTTCAGCACCCAGGTAAGCTCGCCATGGGCAGACACTTTGGACTGGTTGAAGATCACCTGGTTCTCGCCGTCAACGCCGGCGGCAATATACGCGGCGGCGACTTCACGAGTGTTGTGCGCCAGTTCCTTCGGGTCCTGCCAGACCGTGATCGCGTGCATGTCGACGACGCAATAGATGCATTCATGGGTTTCCTGCAGTCCGACGAAATTGCGGATCGCGCCCAGATAGTTCCCGAGATGCAGATTTCCGGTGGGTTGGACCCCCGAAAACACGCGATTGGTTGGCTGTTCCATGTCTCTTTGTCTCATCCTTTAGCTGCTATCGCTTTGGACCGCGACAGAAGAAAAGACGGTATGCGCTGCCCGGGCGTCCCATGCAATAGCTGCGAGGGCCCTGGGCTGCTTTTTCTGGCTGTTAACCTCGTTGGAACATGGATTTGAGCTCAGCCACCTGCGCGGTGCCGGTCGCGATGACCGCCAGCGCGAAGAGGAGCCCGCCGCCTACAATGAGCGCCGCGAGCGCCAGGATGCTTTCCAGGAACGAGGCGGCGAGGAAGGGAGCCGCAATCATGGTCCCATACCAAAGACCTGCGCCCATGGCGGCCGATGATGCGATCAGGCGCGGCAGGCGCGATTTCAAGCGCGCATCCATCTTGTAATGACCGTCGCCGACCAGGCGCGCCCATAACAGCCCCGCATTCACCCAGGCGGCGGCGGAGGTGGCAAGGGCAATGCCCACATAGCCAATCCAATAGAAGAGGATAAGCGAGCCCGAAATATTCACCGCGATGCCGATCGCCGCATAGCGCATGGGCGTCACCGTGTCCTCGCGGGCAAAGAAGCCCGGCGAAAACACCTTGGTCAGCACAAAGGCGGGAAGGCCAATGGCGAAGGCGGAAAGGGCAAGGGCCGTGCCTGCGGTGTCGGCGGCGGTAAAGGCGCCACGTTCAAAGAGCACCTGAATGATGGGGGCCGGGATCACCGCGAGCGCCACGGCTGCGGGGACCGTAAGCAGCATGGCGAATTCGAAGGCGCGGTTCTGCGCATTGTTCGCGCCACTCACATCTTCCGCCCGGAGACGCCGGGACAGATCCGGCAGCAAGACAATGCCAATGGCGATACCGACGACGCCCAGGGGCAGCTGATAAATCCGATCCGCGTAATAGAGCAGCGACACGGCGCCGTCCTCAAGGCTCGCGATGATGGAGCCGATGAGCAGATTGATCTGGGTGATGCCGCCCGCGATCACGCCCGGAATGCCGAGCGTGATGAGCCGCTTCACACCGGGCGTCATGCGCGGCCAGCGCAGGCGAATGGAAAAGCCCGCGCGCTTCACCGCAATCATCATGAGGGTGAATTGCGCGGCACCCGCGACCGCCACACCCCAGGAGAGGACCAGACCCGGGTTCTCGAAATGGGGTGCGACAAACCAGATGGCGGTGATGAGCACAATGTTGAGAAGGATGGGCGCAGCCGCTGCCGCCGTAAACCGGCCGACCGAATTCAAGACGGCAGAGAGAAGCGCTACCAGCGACATGAACATGAGATAGGGGAAGGCAATCCGCGTGAAGAGGATCCCCATGTCGAACTTCTCGGGCGTATCCGCAAAGCCCGGAGCGATCACATACATAAGCCAGGGCATGGCGAGCTGCGCCACGAGGGTCAGCACGATGAGGGCTGTGAGAAGAACTGACAAAGCCTCTTCCGCGAAACGTTTGGCGGATGCCTCCCCCTCGCCTTCCAGACGTTTGGCAAACAGCGGCACGAAGGCTGAGTTGAACGCGCCTTCCGCAAAGAGGCGGCGAAACAGGTTCGGAAACTTGAAGGCCACAAAGAAGGCGTCGGCGATGGGGCCGGTTCCCAGGACCCCTGCAATGAAAATGTCGCGGACGAAGCCCAGCACCCGGCTGATCATGGTCATGCCGCCCACAGTCATGGCAGATCGAACAAGGTTCATGGGGCTCGCTTCAACTCCGGTCCGGCGATTCGATGGGGTTCAGAGTACCGCGTCACCCAATCATGGCCACCATCCATTTGGGACGGGCGTCGCAAACAGTCTATTCAGCTTCTGGAGAAATACCGAGGAACTCCCTGATCTTTTCATAACTCAATGTCATCTTGGTCTCACCGGTGACCATGTCATGAATCCAGATGGACCAGTTTCTCTGTCGTCGGACATCCGCAACAAAAACTACTGTTTGCCCATCTGCAGAGACTCTTGCAAAAGACATGTGGGTTCCCAGAAACGATATTTGGGAAACCATGCCATCAGCCAACTGGAATAGATCGTACTTGTACCGATCGGTGGCTGGGCTTGAGATAAAAATTTGTGTCTTTCCATCTACAGAGGAAGAGATGGAAGACATTGGCCAATCAATGTTCTGAGCAAGCAGTTCGAGCTCTCCGTTAGAACGGAGAACATAACCCAACATACTTGTCTTCCTGTCTATTTCGGTCGTTGCAAGACCACCCCCACCCCTTGGGCCAATCGCGGAGAAATAGACATCGCCGCGGTCTGTAACGGCACCCACTTTGCACGAAAAAAAACTCAACGGGTTTTGCGCACTAGGGAACAGCTGAACTTCTTGTTCATCTATGAGCATCACCTTTGACAGACCATCAAAGGCCGCGCTCCGCGACTCACCCCAATCATCAGGCCATCGCCTACCTGTGGCAATCCAATCTTCGTGCCAGTCAAGCTCTGACGCGGTAAAAAATACTGTACGGCCATCACTAGAGAATACGGGGCCTTTGCGCACAAAATCTCGTCCAGAGGTGACGAACTCCATCTCCTCTGTATTCAGATTCACAACAGCAATTTGGTAGTTCGATGCTTCGGGCGGACACTCTTCATCGCAATAGGTAGCAACTGCGAGACGCTCACCATCTGGAGAAAATGAAGGCCACCTGACAAATAGATAGGGTGGCTTATCAATCAGCCGCAACTGTTCGCTCTCGATGTCGTAGAGAAGGAGAGCATTGTCTCCAACCGACCTACCATAAGTGAAAGCTATGAGACGGCCATCTGGCGAAAGGCTCGGCGGTCCAATCAATGATCCGGGCAATGGTTCTCTGGACGGCGCAAAAAATACAAGCGCTCCGACAATGAGCGTCACCACACCAACAGCTATTAGGACAAACCTCAAACCGATACCCCTTGGCTAAAGCGCCTCGCACAAATTGCCAGACGTTGGTTGCGCCAAGGTAACGCATACTTTGTGTTCCAATTAAGGACTTTGCAGGCCGCTTTAGCCCATAGGTGATCTACATCTACCTACGCGGCTGCTTCGCGTTTCTGTGGGCGCGCCTTTTTGATCGGATTGTCCAGCGCTTCCAGAAGCTGGCGTTCCACCGCCTTTTTCTTGTTGGCGTTGGTTACCTTCTGGCCCAGCAGATCTTTCACGTAGAACACATCCACCGCCCGCTCCCCGAAGGTGGCGATATGGGCTGAGCCGATGGTGAGGCCCAGATGGAAGAAGGTCCGCGTCAGCGCGTGAAGCAGGCCCGGTCGGTCCAGACCGTTCACCTCAATGACGGTAAACTCGTCCGAGACCTCATTGTCGATATAGACATTGGGCGCGATGGTGAAAGCGTTGAGCCGGGTCGGGCGCTTGCTGCGTTCTTCGATCACGTCCGGCGGCAGGATGTCACCGGAGAGCACCTTTCGGATGGTCCCTTCCAACCGGTCCAGGCGGCGGCGCTCGCGCAGCGCGGTCTTCAGATCATCCTGCACGGACAGGGTATCGAGCGCCATACCATCGCGGGTGGTGAAAATCTTTGCGTCCACAATGGTGACACCGCCGGCCGCACAGGCGCCGGCAAAGCGGGAGAAGAGGCCCGGGTGGTCCTGGGTGAAGAGGGTGATCTCGGTGACGGCGCGTTCTGGTTCCGGCCGTGCCTCCACGACCAGGGGTTCATCGCGGCCTTCCCACATAAGCTCCGCATGGCGCTTGTGGGTCTCTGCATCAAAGCCCAACCAATAGGCGGGGCTGTGCCGGCGGAGCTGATTTTCGATCCGGGTTTTGGGCCAGTCCTCGGCGAGTAAAGACGACAGGGCTTCTTTTGCCGATGCAATGCGCCCCTCTCGGTTGACCTGTGTCTCGCCTGACAGGACCGCTTCCGTTTCGAAATAAAGCTCGCGCAGCAATTGCGCCTTCCACCCATTCCAGGTGCCGGGACCCACCGCCTTGATATCGGCAACGGTGAGCACGAGAAGCAATTTCAACCGCTCAGGGCTTTGCACCACGTTCGCGAAATCCTGAATGGTCTTAGGGTCGGACAGGTCGCGCTTCTGGGCAATGTCGCTCATCAGTAGGTGGTTTTCGACAAGCCACGCCACTGTCTCTGTATCCCCTTCGCTCATCCCCAGCCGCGGACAGAGTTTAAGGGCGATGGCAGCACCTGCCTCTGAATGATCTTCCGGCCGACCTTTGGCAATGTCATGGAGGAACATGGCGACATAGAGCACGTTGCGCTTGCCCGTCTTTGACATGAGCTCATTGGCAAGCGGGTATTCCTCCGCCAGATCGCCGCGCTCAATCTCAGACAGAATGCCGATCGCACGGATCAGATGTTCGTCGGCCGTATAGTGGTGATACATGTTGAACTGCATCAGCGCGACAATGCGGCCGAAGTCCGTCACAAAACGCCCGAGCACCCCGGCCTCATTCATTTTGCGGAGTGTCCGCTCAGGGTTCTTTCGCGAGGTCAGGATTTCGCGGAACAGGCGGTTCGCTTCTTCGTTCCTTCGCAGCTTCGCATCAATCAGTTTCAGCGAACGCGTCACCAATTGAAGGGCGCTTGGATGGATCGCCAGTTCATGCTGATCCACCACATGGAAGAGACGGAGAATGTTGACCGGATCTTCTTCGAAGAAAGTCTCGCTCTTCACCGACAGGCGTCCGGCCGAGACTTCAAATCCCTGCACGTCTTTCTTACGCCGCATGGCCGCCATGAAGCGCCCGATTCCCGGTTTTTTCTTGCGCTCCTGATCTTCGAGGATCGAACAGAGAATGCGCGTCAGATCACCCACATCTTTGGCCACGAGGAAGTAATGCTTCATGAAGCGTTCAACGCCGCGCAGGCCTCTATGCTCCTGATAGCCAAGGAGCTCGGCCATCTCCGTCTGGACATCAAACGAAATGCGTTCTTCCGCACGGCCCGTCACAAAGTGCAGTTCGCAGCGCACCGCCCAGAGGAAATCTTCGGCTTTGCGAAAGAGATTGTATTCCTGCCGGGTGAAGACACCGGCTTTCACCAGGTCACTCGGCTTTTTCACCCGGTAAACATATTTCGCTATCCAGAACAGCGTATGGAGGTCACGGAGGCCGCCTTTGCCTTCTTTGACATTCGGCTCCACGAGATAGCGCGACTTGCCCGTGCGGTCATGTCGCTCGTCGCGTTCTGCGAGCTTCGCTTCGACAAATTCATTCGCCGTGCCTTTGACCACATCCTTGTCAAACGCCACTTCCAGATCATCGAAGAGTTCTTGGTCGCCACAGAGATAGCGGGATTCCAGAAGCGCCGTGCGGATGGTCATGTCTTCTTTGGAGAGGCGAATGCAATCCGCGATGGAGCGCGTGGCATGGCCGACTTTGAGGCCGAGGTCCCAGAGGGCATAAAGCACGAACTCCGCGAGGCTTTCCCCCCACGGTGTCTGCTTGTAGGGCAGCAGAAAGAGCAGATCGACATCGGAGCCAGGCGCCAGTGCGCCCCGGCCATAGCCGCCGGTCGCTACAATGGTGAGCCGCTCTGACGAGGTCGGGTTGGTGGCCCGGAACTGGGTGCGGGTCGCGAAGGCGAACAATTCGCGGATGATGGTGTCCTGGAGATAGGACAGGCTTTCAGCGCAGACACGCCCCCTATGCGCGCCCTGCTCCAGCCGTTCCCGTGCTTTCGCACGGCCGTCGGCCTGAGCTGTTTTGAGAACCTCCATCATTGCCTGACGCAGCGCCGTGTCATTGCCGCCATGGGTCTCATAGGCAGCGTCCAGTGCGCTACGAATGGCAGCGGGATCGGCAATCTCCAGCATGCTCGGCAGGCTTCGGCCCATGGGTGCTCCTTTCAACCGGCGCCGCATCAGCGCCTTTGCTTCTTGGGTCATGATCTATAGCAGGCTCCGTCACCCGCCAAGCCGGTCTGCGCAGTCTATCCGCAGGTGTGCTCAATCCGCCCCAAATGAGTCAACATTGCTGACCAATATTTATCCTTGTGTATCAATACCTTACCGTCCGTTTCGAATGTTCGCTGGGAGCAAATATTAACAGATATAAACCTTTAGCTTCTGTTAACCATGTTAAGTCCCTGACTCTGCTCGCGAATCTTGTGTCTGGTGAAGATAAGATTCTAGCGAATCTTTTTTGCTCAAGCCTTTGATTCACTTAGATGAATCGGGAATTTTGCCCTTGAGGGCGTAAATCAGCTCGAGCGCCGCCTTTGGTGTTAGATCATCCGGATTAAGCGCCGCCAGTTCCCGCTCGACCTCACTGGGGCCGCCGGATGGTCCGCTTTGAGGTCGGGGGGCTGCCGAGAAAAGCGGCAAATCATCGACCAGGGTGCCCGCGCCCCCAGTTTCCGATCCCTCTTCGAGGGCGCTGAGGACTTCATGCGCACGCTCAATGACGGCTGGCGGAAGGCCTGCGAGCTTCGCCACCTGGATCCCATAGGATCGGTCGGCGGCGCCTGCCGCGACCTCGTGGAGGAAGACCACATCGCCCTGCCACTCCTTCACCTTCATGGTGGCGTTGGCCAGGTGTGGGAGCTTTTCGTTGAGCGCGGTCAGCTCGTGATAGTGGGTTGCAAAGAGGGCACGGCACTTGTTGACCTCATGGAGGTGCTCCACAGCCGCCCAGGCGATGGACAGGCCGTCAAAGGTCGCGGTGCCCCGCCCGATCTCATCCAAGATGACCAGCGCATGGGGGCCCGCCTGATTGAGGATCGCGGCGGTCTCAATCATCTCGACCATGAAGGTGGAGCGCCCGCGCGCCAGATCGTCCGCCGCACCGACGCGGGAGAAGAGCCTGTCGACGATCCCGATGGCGGCTTCCGCCGCAGGCACGTAGCTCCCCATCTGCGCCAGAATGGCGATCAAGGCGTTCTGTCTGAGGTAGGTCGATTTACCGGCCATATTGGGACCGGTGAGCAACCAGAGGCGGCGGGCGTCCTGCGTATCCGCGGAGAGGTCGCAATCATTTGCCACGAAAGGCCCGTCGCCTACTTTTTCGAGCGCAGCCTCCACCACGGGATGCCGCGCGCCTTTGATGTCGAAAGCCAGCGACCCATCCACATGGGGCCTGGTCCAGCGTTGTTCTTCCGCAAGCTCAGCAAGGCCTGCGCCCACATCGAGAACGGCCAACGCGTCGGCAGCGGCAGCGATTGCTGCGGTGTCGTCCAGCACACGGGCGGAGAGTTTGGCGAAAACTTCCAGCTCCATCTCCAGCGCTTGGGCACCGGCACGGGAGAGCTTCTCCGCCAATTCCGACAGCTCAACGGTTGCGAAGCGAACCGCGTTCGCCATGGTCTGCCGGTGTATGTAGGTCTCGTTCAAAGGTGCCGTCATCAATGCATCGGCATGACGGGGGGCCACTTCGATGAAATAGCCCAGCACATTGTTGTGCTTGATCTTCATGGCGGAGATGGCGGTCTCTTCCGCATATTTGGATTGGAGCCCCGCGATCACGCGCCTGCTTTCATCCCGCAGCAATCGCGTTTCATCCAATGGCGGGTGATAGCCTTTGGCGACAAAGCCGCCGTCGCGCGCCAGCAAGGGAAGGTCAATGCCGAGGGCGCGGGAGAGTTCGTCTTTCAATGCCGCCGCACAGGCTTCTAACGCTTGGCGTGCCGTCTCTGTTTCTTCCGGCAAAGCGTCAACGCCTGTGACGGCAAGCCGAAGACGCGCGGCGATTTCATGCGCCTGAGCCAAGCCATCGCGAATGGCGGCGAGATCCCTCGGACCTCCGCGCCCCACCGACAGGCGGGACAGAGAGCGCGCCATATCAGGCGCCGCTGCGAGGTCTCGGCGCAGGTGCCCCCTCAGATCGCGCGCTTCACTCAAGAAACTGATCGCGTCCTGACGCGCACGGATGGCAGCAACGTCCGTTAGGGGCGCAGCCAGCCGGCTTGCAAGCTCGCGCGCGCCAGCGCCCGTGACCGTGCGGTCGATGGTGGCGAGCAAGGACCCCTGCTTGTCGCCCGCCAGTGTTTTGGTGAGTTCCAGATTGGCGCGGGTCGCCGCGTCCATCGCCATGGCGGTCCCCTGCCCGAGATGTGCCGGTGGCTTCAGCGCCGGCATCTGGCCCACTTGGGTCAGGTCCAGATAGTCGACGAGTGCGCCAGCGGCCCCAAGCTCAGCCCTGGTAAAGGTTCCGAACGCGTCCAGCGCACCCACATTCAGCGTTTCTTTGAGGCGCCGCTCCGCGCGGGTGGAGTCGAAGCGCTCGCCCGGTAGCGGCGTCACCGCGCGCTGCGCCGACAGTGTGAAGGAGACCTGTTCGTCGGCGAGCAATGCCTGGGGCAGAATCAATTCGCTGGCATCCAACCGCGCCAGTTCGGCGCCTAGATTTTCTGCGCTTACTTCGGTGACCGAAAAATCGCCGGTGGAAACGTCCGCATATGCAAGACCCAAGACGCCACCGGCGGCTGTGCGCGACAGGGCCGCGAGATAATTGTGCGCACGCGCATCGAGCAGCGTGTCTTCAGTGAGTGTGCCTGGCGTCACAAGGCGTACCACCTCGCGCCGCACAACGGCTTTCGAGCCGCGCTTTTTTGCTTCTGCCGGATCTTCGGTCTGTTCACACACCGCGACCCGGAAGCCCTTGCGGATGAGCCGCTCCAAATAGGCATCCGCCGCATGCACCGGCACGCCGCACATGGGGATGTCGTCGCCCAAGTGCTTGCCGCGTTTTGTCAGCGTGATGTCGAGGGCCGCCGCCGCCTCAACGGCATCCTCAAAGAAAAGTTCGTAGAAATCGCCCATCCGGTAAAAGAGCAAAGCGTCCTGCTGGCTCGCCTTCAGCTCCAGATATTGCGCCATCATGGGCGTCACGGTCTCGGCCGACTTTGGCGACGGCTTCTTGTTCTTTTCAGGGGTGCTCATGGGCGCAAGCCTATCAGAAAAGGTTGCGGCGACATATGCTCAGCGTGTCTTTCAAACCAAGCAGGTAGATCATTCTGCGGGCTGTCGCCAATACTGGTAGCGGTAGAGTTCCGTCTCATAGCCGAGTTTCCGATAGGTCTTGAGCGCCGGCGCATTAGACGCTTCCACCTGCAAGCAGCTAAGCGATGCGGCTTGCTCCCGCGCCCAGTCCAGAAGAGTTCCAACGACCTTGCCCGCCAGACCTTGGCCGCGATGATCCGGCTCGGTGACGACGGACTCAATCACCAAGATGCCGTCGACGATCGCGCCATAGGCCAGCGACACGCCCGTCCCTTCGTCGCACAGACGGACGAAGCGGGCAGGAACGGAAAGGCGCGCCAGCATCGCACGATAGGCCGCCTCCTGTGGCCCCTCCATGGGGCTCAGGCGGAGCTTGTCCGCGATCCATGCTGGCGACGGAGTGGAGCGCGACTCTACATCCGCACACCGCTCGGGTTTTGTTTCACTGATCTCCGCCTGCAGCGTGCAGGTTTCCCCCTCCGGTCGGAACCCCATGGCCGCGAGGGTTTGTTCAACCTCCGGCATCGTGGAGAGCGCGCGGACAAGGAGCGGCAGGCCTCTTTCCCGGTAGAAGGCAGAAGCGGGTGCCACCACATCCTGAACGGCGCCCGCTGTCGGCGTGGCGTTGACCGAGTTGGTTCGCCGCGTTTCGCCACCTGAGGCTCTGCAGAGCCAGCCGAGGACGGTGGTGTCCTCAGCCGACGGCCACGCCGCCCAGCACGCGTTTTCAACGCGCCAGAGATGTTCGCTCACCATGTGGGATATCCTCAAAACCGGAGGATAAAGCGGCGCTTAACTGCCAACAAGGCCGATTCCATCCAAAAAGCCCCACTTTCTGTCGGAATTTCGGATTCAGGGGTGGCTATCTCACGCAATATGAGGTACGCCTACGCGCCGTTTGAGTTCATTTATTGCGCGGAAGGCCCGAAATGGGAAAGAAAAGACAGCTTAGTGACGAAGAAGCCCTGCGATTCCACTCGCGCGGCAAGCCCGGCAAGCTGGAGGTCACCCCCACCAAACCCATGGCAACACAGCGCGATCTGTCCCTGGCCTATTCGCCCGGCGTCGCCGTTCCCGTTCGCTCCATCGCTGAGGCGCCGGACTGTGCCTATGACTACACATCCAAGGGCAACATGGTCGCCGTCATCTCGAACGGCACAGCGATCTTAGGTCTCGGTGATCTGGGAGCGCTGGCGTCAAAGCCCGTCATGGAGGGCAAGGCAGTTCTGTTCAAGCGGTTCGCGGATGTGGACTCCATTGATCTCGAAGTCGACACCAAAGATGTCGATGAGTTTGTGAATGCGGTGCGCTATCTGGGCCCCACATTTGGCGGCATCAATCTCGAAGACATCAAGGCGCCGGACTGCTTCATCATTGAAGAGCGGCTGCGGGAGCTCATGAACATTCCCGTGTTCCATGATGATCAACACGGCACCGCGATCATCACCGCTGCGGGGCTGGTGAACGCGCTGCACCTGACCGGCCGGGACATAAAAGACATCAAGGTTGTGGTGAACGGCGCTGGCTCTGCGGGCATTGCCTGCCTTGAGCTCATCAAGGCCATGGGGCTGCCCCAGGACAACGCGCTTCTCTGCGACACGAAAGGCGTGATCTATCAGGGACGCACAGAGGGCATGAACCAGTGGAAGAGTGCCCATGCTGCGGTCACCGATGACCGGACGCTGGAAGACGCGGTGCGAGGCGCGGATGTGTTCTTAGGTCTCTCGGTCCAGGGTGCGCTTACTGGCCCCATGGTTGAAAGCATGGCCGACCAGCCGATCATATTTGCCATGGCAAACCCTGATCCGGAGATCACGCCGGAGGAAGTCGCCGCCATCCGCGACGACGCCATCGTCGCAACCGGTCGGTCCGACTATCCGAACCAGGTCAACAATGTGCTCGGCTTCCCCTATATCTTCCGCGGCGCGCTTGATGTGCGGGCAACCACCATCAATGACGAAATGAAGATTGCCTGCGCAGAAGCGCTGGCAGCGCTCGCGCGGGAAGACGTGCCGGACGAAGTCGCCGCCGCCTATCAGGGCGAGCGTCCACGGTTCGGGCCCGGCTACATCATCCCGGTGCCATTTGATCCGCGGCTCATTCGGGAGATCCCGCCCGCCGTCGCGCGTGCAGCCATGGATAGCGGCGTTGCGCGCAAGCCCATCGTCGATATGGAAGGCTACATACACGAACTGTCGGCCCGCCTTGATCCGACCGCGGGTTCGCTACAGGTCATCCATGAACATGTGCGACGCGATCCGAAGCGGGTTGTTTTTGCCGAAGGCGAAGAAGAACGCGTCATCCGCGCGGCGCTCAGCTTCCGCGACAGCGGGCTCGGCACGCCGATCCTGATCGGTCGGGACGAAGTTATCCGCACGACGATGAAGTCGATCGGCCTCGACGCCTCTACCGATCTTCAGATCATCAATTCACGCCTATCCGACCGGGCGCCGGTCTATGGCGAATTTCTCTACAAGAAGCTGCAACGCAAAGGCTATCTGCTGCGCGACTGCACACGCATGGTGAACAATGACCGCAATGTGTTTGGCGCTGCGATGGTGGAGATGGGCGACGCGGATGCCATGGTCACGGGTGTGACCCGCAACTATGCGGTGGCGCTCTCCGAGGTCCGCCGGGTGATCGACCCACTGCCGGGCAAATGCGTCATGGGTCTCTCCATGATCATCTCCCGCGGACGTACGGTGCTCATTGGCGACACAAATGTGCACGACATGCCAGAAGCGGAAGAGCTCGCCGATATTGCGGTCCAGTCGGCGGAAGTTGCGCGGCGTCTTGGCTATGAGCCCCGCGTTGCTCTGCTCGCCTATTCGACCTTTGGACATCCGACGGGTGAGCGCTCTACCAAATGCCGGGAGGCTGTTGAGATCCTGGATGAGCGCAGTGTCGACTTTGAGTATGACGGTGAAATGGCCGCCGATGTGGCGCTCAATCGTGAGGCGCTGGCCATGTATCCGTTCTGCCGTCTGACGGAACCGGCCAACGTGCTCATCATGCCCGCTATTCACTCTGCGTCCATCTCCACGAAAATGCTGCAGGAACTGGGTGGCGCGGACCTTGTGGGACCGCTGCTCACTGGTCTTTCCAAGCCTGTTCAGATTGTGAATATGGGTGCGACCGTGTCGGACCTCGTGAACATGGCCGCGATTGCAGCCTATGATCTCGACCAGACAGCCAAGGTGGTTCGGTAAAACCGCTTGAGTTGTGCGCACGCTTGCGGTGTCATGGGCGCCTTGTTTTAGTTTTTGAGGATGACCTGATGCGCGGACTTGTTGTTGCCACTGCCTTCACTGCCTTGGCGCTCACACTATCGACGGGCGCGCTTGTCGCCGGTGAAACGCCCGCACCTGAGGGCGCAGAAGTCTATTTCATTGCGCCCGAAGATGGGGCGACGGTCACCAGCCCCGTGCGGGTCGTGTTTGGCCTCAAGGGTATGGGCGTCGCGCCAGCCGGCGTCGAAAAAGAAAATACCGGTCACCATCATTTGCTGGTCAACACGCCGATGCTGGAGGGTGAAGATCTCGACTTTTCGATCCCTGCAGACGAAAACCATATTCACTTCGGCGGGGGCCAGACCGAGACAAGCATCGAGCTTGAGCCCGGCACGCACACATTGCAGTTGCTGGTCGGCGACCAGAACCACATCCCCCACGACCCGCCTATTCATTCAAACGTCGTGACGATTACCGTCGAGTAGTGGCGCTTAGAATTCAATTCCGGCAGAGCCTGAACTGTATTCTAGGATCTAAGGTGGCGCTTGTCCGCCTGAAGATTTGGGCGCTGAAGTCTGCAACTTCAGCTGGAGATGCTCTCCCGCTCTCTTCGGCGCATTTCCGGACGCTGAAGTCTGCAACTTCAGCTGGAAATGCTCAGGTCTTTTTGAACTTTGAGGAATAGCGCTCGTTGATCTGGGAAACCGGGAACAGGATCAACACATCCGTGGTGCCAAACTGTTCGTCAACGACGGCGCCATCGCCAATGAAACAGCCGGCGCGAATATAGCCTTTGATCATAGGCGGCATGGCGCGGAGCGCTGGACGCAGTTCAACCTCTTCCTTTGGCAGACGTTTCATCTCGACAAACTGATCGTCGCGGGCGCGCACATACCATTCTTCCGGTGTCTTGTGCTCGTAATAGAGGTAGGAGAGCGGCATATCGAGAGCTGTGGGATCGGTCGTCTCAAAAGACGCGCAGCCCAACATCACATCCATGTCGTAGTGAGCGACATAATGCATGATGCCGTGCCACAGAAGCTCAACGGTCGGTTTGTTTCGATAGGGCTCGAGGACACAGGAGCGCCCCAACTCAAGAAAGCGCACATCGGGACCGGCGCGCTTCAGCAGGGGCTCAATGTCAAACTCGCCTGCCGTATAAAAGCCGCCATGTAACTCGGCGACATCCTGGCGCAACAACCGATAGCACCCGACGACCGCGTCAAGGGGCGGCGTGTCTTCCTGCCCAGGGGCCACGAGATTGTGGTCGATGACCAGCAGGTGATCACAGAAGGTGTCGAACCGGTCGGCGTCGAGCTTGGTCGCCAGCGTTTCCGCATCTGCCTCCGCTGACATTTCTTCGTAGAACACGTGATAGCGCAGCGCCTGCGCCGCCTTGATTTCCTCTTCGGTGCTCGCCAGGCGCACTTCAAGGTTCTTGCGGCGCCCGAAACTCAAAGGCCCTGCAGGAAAGCGCTCGCCCACAGCCGCGCTTAAGGCATCGGTCTCAGCCGTTGTTATCGGTTTTATTGTGCTGTTCATCATGCCTGAGTCAGATTCCATAATTCCCATTGGGAATGCCCCCCGTTTGTCGGCCGGCGCCTCATCCTTGCCCCGTCGCGGGCTATTTCGCAAGCATCATCACACTTGTGCGCCCCCTTTATGACCGCAATGTGTCGCCCTCAACCTATTGATATTCCTGTTATTTTTGACCCGCGGCGAGGGGGTTTTCCCCATCAAGCAGTTTTTTGCGGCCAAGCCAGGCGAGCAGAATGAGCCCCGGAACCGCCGCCAGGGTGGTGAGAATGAAAAACGGGACCCAGCCCACCGCCGCCGCGACAAAGCCCGCGCTGGCTGAGAGGACCGTTCGCCCAACCGCTGCCAGAGAGGACAGCAAAGCGAATTGGGTGGCGGTGAACGCCCTCGTGGTGCATTGAGCCGAGATATAGGCCACAAAGATAACCGTGCCTACACCAGCCGATGTGGCTTCCACCGCTACAACCAAAGCAAGCGCGGTTTCATCAGGCCCTACCCAGGCAAGCCAACAAAAGCCCAAGTTGGAGACCATCTGCAATATGCCAGCGACCCAAAGCGAGTGATGCATCGACATCAACCGCGCCAACATACCGCCCAGAAATGCCCCAACAAGCGTTGCCGGAAGGCTGACGCCACCGATGACGGTGTAAACGAGCTTGTCGAAGCCTAAATCCAATGCAAAAGGTGCAACCATCGCACCCGCAAAGGCATCTCCAAATTTGAAGAGCAGAACAAATGCAAGGATGCCGAACCATGCAGGCTTCTCAATAAAGTCCTTAAACGGACTAATTACAGCTTCTTGGAACCTTTCCGAATATGAAAGCGCTTGTTGAGAAGTGGAAATCTCCGCGCTTTCTGATGGTTCGTAAGCCAGGAAAGAAGCTGCCAGACCTACAACCATGAGGGCTGCCATAGAGGCATAAGCGAGAGGCCAAAGCGAACGATCATCGGCGCCCAGACCGGCATAGACATATGTCGCACCAACCGCACCAATACCGACGATCCACCGCAAAGCGACATTGTAGGAGGCGATATAAACCGCGGTGCCAGCAGCATATTGATCTTCTGTCAGCGTTTCGACACGAAACGCATCGACAACGATATCCTGCGTCGCAGAGAGAAAGGCGACAATGAGTGCCGCCAAAGCCATGAGTACAGGGGCGGTCACCGGATCAACCAAACCCATCGCGGCAATGCCAATCAGCAAAGAAAGCTGTGTGGCCACAAGCCAGCCGCGACGACGCCCCAACCATCTCGTGAAGAAGGGCACAGGCGCTGCGTCAATCAGCGGCGCCCATAGAAACTTCAACACATATGGAAGGCCAACCAATGAGAAGAGGCCGATGGTGCCGAGGTCTACGCCCTCATCCGCCATCCAAATGGTAAGAGTCGACCCGGTCAAGGCAAGCGGAAGACCGGATGAAAACCCGAGCAGCAGAATGATCAGGACATTGCGTTCGGTGTAAACGCGCCACGCGGCAGCGAGCCTGCGCGTCAAAGAAGGGCTCTCAAGATTTTGTGCCTGCTCGCTAATCGAATCGCCCTCTCACTCTCTCACCTTGTTTGCTAACATGGAGAACGACGCGGCCCAACAGCAATGGAATGAGGGAAATGCCCGAAACCGTATCCCTACGTCCCGCAAGACCGGAAGATGCAGACACTCTTACTGCGCTGGCCCTTCGCTCCAAAGCCTATTGGGGCTATGACGTTGCTTTTATGAAGGCCTGCGTCGCGGAATTGACTATCACGCCTGAGCGCATCGCCGAGGAGGACATGACGGTGGCGGAAGCCGCCGGCGTGATCGCCGGCATGGTGTCCCTGGCAGCTGGCGACACGTCCGATACCCGCGAGCTGGAAGACATGTTTGTGGACACGCCCTTTATCGGGACAGGTTTGGGCGCCCGGCTGATGGCCCATGCGGAAGCGAGCGCGAGGGCGCAAGGCGCTGCTTACATTGACGTTGATGCGGATCCCAATGCGCAAGGGTTCTATGAACGGTGCGGCTACAAGCTCACCGGCTCCTCACCATCAGCCTCTATTCCCGGGCGAACACTGCCTCGGTTGAGATTGGACCTCTAAGCCCCATCTCCGAGCGGAGTGCGTTCTGAACTCTTGGCACATTTCCGGACGCTGAAGTCTGCAACTTCAGCTGGCAATGCTTATGCCGCCTTATCAGATTTTTTGCCGCGCCAGGTTTCAAGCATGGCTGCCAGGTCTGACGGGTCGACCGGTTTGGCCAAATAGTCGTCCATGCCTGCTTCCATGCAGGCCTGGCGATCCTCTGCCATGACATTGGCGGTCAAAGCGACGATGGGCATGCCGCCTTTTGCCGGACCAAGTGCCCGGATCCGCCGCGTGGCTTCGTATCCGTCCATGAGCGGCATATGAAGATCCATGAAGACCAGGTCATAGGTGCCTGGTGCTGCTTCCTCGAGAGCCGCCAGGGCTTCCACCCCGCTTTCCACCATGTGAGGTACATGGCCTGCACGTTCCACCATCATGCGCGTGAGTGTGGCGTTCAGCTCATTGTCTTCAGCCACCAACACGTCCAGAGCGCCGCCTGCTTCCGGGGCGGCGGTTGGTTTTGATGCTTGAGGCACATCCCGAGCTAGAGCTTCCTCCGAAGGTTTACGCGCGTATTCCTGCGCAATGGGAGCTGCCTGTGTTGCTGGTCGGGCATCCGGTTGGGGCGATGCGATCCGGGCCGCAAAAGACTCAGCTCTCACAGGGCGCACGAGATAGCCCGCATAGCCTGGACCTAAGTCATCGGCCAGCGTGTCCCCAGGCGCGGTCAACAGGAAAACAGACGCGCCCGCGACATTCCAACTTTCATCCGCGAGCGAGGATTGGGTTACGATAATGTCTGCCCGCGGCAAAGGTGTTTCCGTAATTTTCACATCGGCGCCCATGTCCTTCAGCATGGAGGCCACCGCCCGGCCGGTCATGGGCGTCGAGACGTTGACGCAGGCGGTCTTTCCTTCGAGCAGAGCCGGCAGCCGGGGCGTTTCATCTGCCACCGTTGCAAGGCTCACCGTCACCGAGAAACACGACCCCTGACCGAGCTTGCTCCGCACCGTGACATCACCGCTCATGGCTTGCGCCAGACGCCTGGTAATGCTGAGACCCAGCCCTGTTCCCTCGAAGCGGCGCGCATGGCCCTGCTCGGCCTGGGCGAACTCCGCGAAGATGGCCTGGCAATCTTCTTCCGACAGTCCGATGCCGGTGTCTTCCACATCAATGATCAGCGTTTCTACGTTCCCCTGCTGATCCGTCGTGCCGACGCGCACGGCGACAAACACACCACCCTCGTCAGTAAACTTGACGGCATTGCCGATCAGATTGATCAGAATCTGGCGCAGACGCGACTCATCGCCAATCACTGTTGTTGGCACGTCGCCGTGCACATAGCCCGCAATGTCGATATTCTTTTCGAAGGCGCGCGGCGTCATCAGTTCGCAGGCCTGCTCGATCAGCGCGTTGATATCAAAGGGCGCCGTCGCCAGATCGAACGTGCCCGACTCGATTTTCGAGAAATCAAGAATGTCGTTGATGATGGTGAGCAGGGCTTCTGCTGAGCGTTGCACCGCGCGGGCATGGGAGCGCTGCGCCGGGGACAAGTCCGTGTCCAAGAGGAAACGGATCATCCCCAGAACACCGTTCATCGGCGTGCGAATTTCATGACTCATGGTCGCCAGGAACTGACCCTTGGACCGGTTCGCGGCTTCGGCCTGAACCAGAGCTTCGCCGAGACGTTCTTCCGTTTCTTTTCGGTCGGTAATGTCGCGTCCAACCGTCTGGACTTCGCTCAAACGCCCATCATCATCGCGAATGGCGAACTCTTCCCAGACAAACCAGCGCGGGCCACGCACTGTTTCTACGCGCTGGTCGTAGCGCACGCGGTAGGGAGGGAGGGCGAGGCCTGCAAAGTCACCCAGGAGCCGCGGCTTCTCACCTTCCGGTAGTTTGGGGGTGAAAGGATTTCCAAGCGCTTGCCCGCGGGTCGTGTCGAACGTGTCGCAAAACACCTGATTGACGAAGGTGAGCCGACCATCAAGGTCTTTGCGGACAATGATGTCGCCCTGATTGGCGACCAGGTCACGGTAGCGCTCCGCGCTTTCTTTCAGCTCCCAGTTGGCGTCGTTGAGGAGCTCGACTTTTTCAAGAAGATGGTCGATCTCGGCTGTGCGGTCTTGAAGACGCCGCCAGAGAAAGAGCGCGCATCCGATCGCTGCCCCACCGAGGACCGCGGCAATAGCAAGCACTGGAAAGATGATCGAAGCGGCGAACATGAGCGGTGCAGACAATCTGAATTAAACCGTTCGTTGATTGTCCAAGCCCAAGCTTGAGAAAGCGTTACTCCAGAGGCGTTACCTGGTGCAAAAAGGCCGCATTTTGGGCCTAAGCAGCAGCACCCAGAGAGTTGCCAGATTGATTGCGATAGGAAAGCGCTTCGGCAACATGGAGGCGCTCCACGCCGGGCACCTGATCCAGATCGGCGAGGGTGCGCGCCACGCGCAGGACCCGGTGATAGCCCCGCGCGGTTAGACCCGCCCTGTCGGCTGCTTCCATCAGGAGATCCCGTCCGGCGCCGCTCAAACTCACGGTCGTTTCCAGCAGGTCGCCGTCTGCATGGGCATTGAGCAAGATGTCGGTTCCTTTATATCGCTCCTGCTGAAGCGCACGGGCGGCTGCGACGCGCGCCGCCACTTCACTGCTGCCTTCCGCCGGCGGCGGCAAGGCGAGATCCCGCGCACTCACCGGGGGCACATCGATGTGGAGATCGATCCGATCCACCAAGGGGCCGGAGAGCTTTGCCTGATAATCCAACACGCATTTGGGCAGGCGCGCGCAGGCGCGTCCGGGATCGCCCGCCTGGCCGCAGCGGCAGGGGTTCATGGCAGCGATCAATTGAAAGCGCGCCGGGAAGGTGATGTGCGCGTTGGCGCGGGCGACGACGGCCTCACCGGTTTCAATCGGCTGGCGCAGACTGTCGAGGACCTGTCTCGGAAATTCCGGCAGCTCATCCAAAAAGAGCACGCCGGAATGGGCGAGTGACACCTCGCCCGGGCGCACCCTGAGGCCGCCGCCGATCAAGGCCGCCATGGAGGCTGAATGATGAGGTGCACGGTAAGGTCGGCGCTGGGTGAGCCGCCCCTCCGACAGCTCGCCTGCAATGCTCGCAATCATAGACGTGTCGAGCATCTCGCGGGGACTCAAGGGCGGCAGAATGCCCGGCAGACGCGCGGCCAACATGGACTTGCCGGCACCGGGAGGTCCGACCATCAGCATATTGTGGCCGCCTGCGGCGGCGACTTCGAGGGCGCGCTTTGCACTTTCCTGGCCTTTAATGTCTTTCATGTCCGGCAGCGCATCGCCCAGCACGGCTTTCATCGGGGCCGGCTCGGACAGCAGCTGATTGCCCTTCAGATGGTTGATGAGCTGAATGATGGTAGCCGGTGCCAGTACCCCCGGATTGGTTTCATCGAAGCCTGCCCAGGCCGCCTCGGCGCCACAGGCGGCGGGGCAGATGAGCCCCTTGTCCCGTCCGTTGGCCGCCATGGCAGCGGGCAGGGTTCCGGCAACCGCCGTCAGCGTGCCGTCGAGCGACAATTCGCCCAGCACCACGAAGCGGTCCAGATCGGCGCTTTGCACCACATCCATCGCAACCAGGAGACCCAGTGCGATGGGCAGGTCGAAATGACTGCCCTCTTTCGGCAGATCGGCCGGTGCCAGATTGACCGTGATCCGTTTGGGCGGAAGGCCGAGGCCAATGGCGCTCAAAGCTGCGCGCACCCGCTCCCGGCTCTCGCCCACGGCCTTGTCGGGGAGACCGACAATGGTGAAGTTGGGCACACCACCGGAAATCTGCACCTGGACGTCGACGGGTTTCGCCTCCAGCCCCAGAAAGGCAACGGTTTCAATGTGCGCGACCATGGGCGGGCCCTGCCTGATTGTGATCCCCACGCGAGCCCCAAAGCCCACATCCCTAGCCTTTCCGAATTCATTGTTTCAGTCAAGAACAAAGATGGAACATATGTCAGCGCGGGCCGAGTTCTGATAAGGATAAGTCCCAGTATGTCCGTTCCGATCTTGAGGATCTCGTCTGATGTTGCTCCGCCTGCCTACCGCCCTCGCCGCCCTAGCACTTGGTCTGTTCACTCTTCCAGCGCTTGCTGAGGATCCCTGGGAAACCATCTCTCCAGGCGGCGACACATCCTGCGCAATGGGCACGCCCTACAGCTTCCATGCGCGCAAAGCCGATCCGGAAAAGCTGGTTGTGTTCTTCAATGGCGGCGGGGCCTGTTGGGCCGGACAGACATGCGACCCATCGGTTGAACCCACGACTTATGTGCCGTCGGCCCAGATGGGCCATAACGACCCGCGCAATCACAAGGGCATTTTCGACCTTGGCAATCCGGCCAATCCTGTCGGCGACTGGAGTATGGTGTTTGTGTCCTATTGCACCGGCGATGTGCATCTAGGCGAAACCGATAAGGCCTATACGAAGCCTGACGGCAGTGAGGTAACGATCCGCCACCGCGGACACATCAACGCACATGCGGCGTTGGCTTGGATGAATGAAAATATCGGCGATGCCAAACAGGTGTTGGTTGCGGGCAGCAGCGCCGGCGCCATCGCGGCCCCTGTCTATGCGGGTGTGGTCTCGAAGGCATACCCCGACGCCCGTGTGCATCAGCTGGGCGACGGGGCGGGCGGATACAGCTCACCAGAGATTGGTGCCGTGCTTGCCAATTGGGGTGTTGTTGACATATTGCCGGACTGGCTGCCCCTTCAGCCTGAGACCGTCACCAGCTTCAATGTGCTTTATGAAGGTGCGGCGCAGGCCTTCCCGGAAGTGTCTTTCGCGCAATATGACGCCGCCCATGATGGTGTGCAGATCGGGTTTCAAGCCGCGCTGCAGGGGGGCACGTCTCTCCATGAGCAGATGATTGAGAACCGGGCCGCGCTCGCCAACACCATTCCGGGTTTCACGTCCTTCACGGCGGGGGGTGCAGAGCACACCATTCTCCGCGCGCCTTATCTCTATTCATACTCCGCCAACGGAGTATCTTTTGTGGAGTGGCTTGGGGCGCTGACCCGTGGCGACGCCGTCCCGACTGTCGATTGCGCTGAGAGCGCCGCCGGATGCGACAAGGCTCCGTCCTGACGCGGGTCAGGCAGGTGATGCCAGCGCAATGCCGATGAGCGCTTCTCTTGTCACAAGCTCGGCAAGTTGCTCCTCGCTCCAGCCTTCCGTGCCTTCCGGCCGACAGGGGATCACCATGTACCGGGTTTCGGCACTCGTCTCCCAGACCCGAATGGCAATATCTTTCGAGAGATCCAAGCCCATCTCTTTCAGCACTTTGCGGGGCTCGCGGGCGACACGCGCGCGATATTCCGGGCTTTTGTACCAATCGGGCGGCAGGCCCAAAACGGGCCATGCCGTGCAGGAACATTGGGTGCAGACGATCACATTGTGGCGCTTGGGCTCATCTTCCAGGGCGACAATATACTCGCCCTGAATGCCCGCATAGCCCAGTTCGGCGCAGGCAGCGGTCGCATCTTCCAGCAAACGCTTTTTGAAGTCGTGATCCACCCAGGCGCGTGCCACAACGCGCGCGCCGTTTTTGGGATCCCACTCTTCGGTTGCCGTTTGGATCACAGCCTCAAGCGCACCCTCCGGGATCAACCCCTTGTCCTTGAGAACACCTTGCAGCGCTTCAGCACGGGCCTTGGGCGACGCGATGGTCGTGTTATTGCTCATGTGGATGCTCCTTCCAGATAGGAATCCCAAAGATCGACCACGACACTTTCATTGTCGGCGCCATCGTCGGCCCACAGATCCGTCGAAGCAAACTCGACGTGATAGGTATGTTCTTTCCGCCGCTCGCCCTGATGAGCCGCCGCGTCAGGAAAGGAGAAGGCCGGTGCGACATGCAGCACCGTGCCCGTCTTGCCGCGGCAGAAGCGGGGCACGCGGGTGTGACCACCTGGATGAATATCTTTCACGGTGACACGGTCGCCCTTGTTGAACCGCTGAACAGGTTGAGGCTCGAGGTCCGCCAAGGGCGCGTCCGCATTCGGATTGGCGAGGGGGAAGACACCGCCGGCACGCTGTTCCAGTTCTTCTCTACTCACAACCCCCTTTTCCACGAAGAGGGTCGCCGTGCCGGTCAGCACGCGTTCGTAATAGCAGGCCTGGAGGTAATGCACCGGCGGCATGCGCTCGATGGAATGCCGGTACTCATCTGCATTGTGATTGCGCAACACGCCAATGCCGACAATGTTTAGGGCAAAGGCGGTTGCCTGCCAGGGCTCATGAAAGACCGGTTCGTTCTCTTCATAAGCAATGGCACCGAAGCCCGCCATGCCGCCCAGATCATGGATGCCGTCCATGTGGTTTCCCCCTCAGACGTTTGGGACTCAGAGCTTCTCTTCAATCGCGTCCCAGATCAATGCGGAGATGTCCGCACCGCCGAAACGCACGATCTCCTGAATGCCCGTGGGGCTCGTCACATTAATCTCAGTGAGATAATCCCCGATCACGTCGATACCGACAAAGATCAGCCCACGTTCTTTGAGTGCCGGGCCAATCTGCTCGCAGATTTCCTGCTCGCGCTGTGTCAGTTCCGACTTTTCCGGGCGGCCGCCGACATGCATGTTGGACCGGCTTTCGCCTTCCGCTGGCACGCGGTTTAGCGCGCCCACCGGTTTGCCGTCGACCAGAATGATGCGCTTGTCACCCTTGCGGACGTCGGGCAGGTATTGCTGCACGATCAGCGGTTCGCGATAGAGATCGGTGAAGAGCTCCAGGAGGGAATTGAGGTTCTCATCGCCTGGCTGCAGGCGGAAAACGCCAGCGCCGCCATTGCCATAGAGCGGCTTCACAATGATGTCGCCATAGTCGTCGCGAAAGGCTTTAATCTCGGACTCGTCCGACGTGATCAGGGTCGGCGGCATCACACCATCAAATTCGGTGACGAAAATCTTCTCCGGCGCATTCCGCACATGGGCCGGGTCGTTCACCACCAATGTCTGTCCATGAACTTTTTCAAGCAGATGGGTGGCGGTGATGTAGCTCATGTCAAAGGGTGGGTCCTGACGCATCAACACCACATCCGTGTCGGCGAGGTCGATCACCTGCTCTTCGCCAATGTCGACATGGTTGCCCACTTCCCGGCGGAGCGTGATGGGTTTGGTCTTGGCGTAAACGCGCCCGTCCCGCATCGACAGGTGACGGGGCTCATAGTAGCGCAGCGTGTGGCCGCGGGCCTGGGCTTCCAGCGCCATGGCGAATGTTGAATCCCCGTTTATGTCGATGGCATCGACCGGGTCCATCTGGATCGCGACATCCAAACTCATGAGAAAGGCCCTCTGCTAGCTGTCTGTTCTTGTTGGCATGCAAGATGGGGCGCGCGGCGGCGGATGACAAGCGTCCAGCGCGAGGTAAGTCGGGTGTTTTTCAGACCGATTGGTCTTGTTCCGGCGGTTTGACTCGTACATAGGGCACAATGTTCCGCACCCCGGAGACATTGCGGGCATGATTGATCACCCGCTGCAATTCGCTATGCGAACGCGCAATCCCTAAGAGATAGATCGTGCCGCGAACGGTCTCTATTGAATAGTTGATCGCCGAGACATCCCCATCGCCCATCAGCCGGGCGCGCAGTTCCGTCGAGATGAAAATGTCCTTTGATGCCTGAGCAATGCTGGCATCGCTCGCCACCTTGATCTCGTTGATGACTTCCGCCACGCCGTCGACCGACCATGCCAGGCGCGCCGCCGTGATCCGCATCTCCGGCTCCTCCACAACGCCGGTGAGCAGGACCCTGCCCTCCCGCACTTCTGTGGAGACCTTGGTAAGGAGGGTTTCATCCTCATCGAGATAGTGCCGCTTTATTTCGACGTCGATCTTCAGATCATCAAGAGTGGTCTCGACACCGCGCTCTTCTGCCGCCGCAATCCCCGCCGTTGCGCCCGCGCCAATCACCATGCCGGGCACCGAACACGCGCTCAGCAAACCCATTCCCGCCCCGACGATTAAAGTCTGGCTCAGCCTGTTGACCCGCATCTCAATCCTCCACCGCTTTTGCGGTCGAATCATCCGCTCTTCTATTGGTACCACGACGGGACTGAAGGATTAAGGTCGCCACGCATCCTTGAGATGCCGCGGCCAAGATCCAGGCACCACCTGCACCAGATCAAAGCGAAGCGTGGTGCCTTCAGGTTCCCGCGACAGAAGAATTTCGGCGGCGCGCAGCAAGCGTGCCCATTGCTTGGACGACACAGCTTCGGCGGCATCGCCAAGGCTCGCCCGCGCTTTCACCTCAACAATGACAATTGTTTTTCCCTTCCGGGCGACAATGTCGACTTCGCCGGCGCGGGTTTTCACCCTTTGGCCCACAATCTGATAGAGCTTTGCGCGAAGCAGCCAGCGCGCCCACCGTTCCGCCGCTAGCCCACGATCATGAGCCTTGGCCCCCCTCTCTGCTCGCGACAGTCGAGAAGAGCGCGCCATGGGTGTTACGCCTCGTCTTTCGCGAGATCCAGGGCCCTTGCATAGACATCGCGGCGTTTGAGGCCTGTGGCCCCGGTCACTGCCGCAACGGCATCTTTCAGGGAGTGCTGTGCCAGCGCTTTGCGCAACATGTCGTCGACTGACACATCATCAACCTCTGTCTCGCCCTCCGGCGGTCCCACGATGACCACCACTTCGCCCTTGGGGGCCCCCGCTTTCTCATAATGCGCGGTAAGCTCTGCCGCACCGCCGCGGCGCACCTCCTCAAATTTCTTTGTGAGCTCCCGCGCAACAGCGACCTGACGGTCCCCCAAGGTCGCAGCGATATCTGCCAGCATGGCGCCAAGGCGCCGGGGGCTTTCGAGAAACACCAGACTGGCGGTGAGGCTCCGCACATCTTCAAGCGCCGTGCGTCGTGCGGCCTGTTTGGAGGGCAAGAAGCCTGCGAACAGAAACCGATCCGTCGGCAACCCCGCGAGTGTGAGCGCGGCCATCACGGAACTCGCGCCAGGCAGGGTCGTGACAGCCAAGTCTTCGTCCAACAGCGACTGGACCAGTTTGTATCCGGGATCAGAAATGAGCGGTGTGCCCGCGTCAGAGACAAGCGCGATCGCCGCCCCCTCGCGGATACGCGTGATGACTTTCGGCCGCTCTGTCGCGGCATTGTGTTCGTGATAGGCCCGCAGCGGTGTCTTCAATCCATGAATGGCAAATAGTTTCGAGGTGACCCGGGTATCCTCACAGAGCACAAGATCCGCTGATCCCAAGACATCAAGGGCGCGCAGCGTGATGTCGCGAGCGTTCCCGATGGGGGTTGCAACGATGTAGAGACCGGCTTCCATGGCTCTTTCTTGATATCCGTCTTGGCACCTTGCCCGCCACGCGCGGGCTTGATGATGTTGCCAAAGTGCCGCGCTCAGACCCTGTTTGTCTATGGGAAGGGTCCAGGTGCCACAAAAATGCCTTTTCTCCCGTGTTTCTATCCCTTGTTTCTATATAAAGTCGTGCTGCATCCTGGGCTCGCGCTCGATCTGCGAAGGCCAGCCATGTTCATGTTTACCGCACTTAAGTTTTGCGCTTTCAGGGGGATTTAGGTTGTCGATCTATCGTTCCGGTCGCGTCGCGCTGTTCCTAACCGTTGCCTTTGTCCTCGCGGCCTGCGCCTCGAATGACGGTCCGCCGGTGTCGCAAGTGCCGGTTGAAACGCCCATCGCGGTGACGCCGCCCCCGATTGAAGATTTGGACCGCACCCTCTTTTTGCGCCCCCCTCATATGAGTGACCGGGAGCCTGTGCGCATAGCGGTATTACTGCCCTTGGGTGCGCGGCAACCCTCCGTGCGCGCGGTGGCTGACTCCCTTTTGAACGCGGCGCAG
Source organism: Parvibaculaceae bacterium (assembly GCA_965276845.1). Taxonomy (GTDB): domain Bacteria; phylum Pseudomonadota; class Alphaproteobacteria; order Parvibaculales; family Parvibaculaceae; genus Mf105b01. Next base: position 3,342,358 of record OZ255699.1, on the reverse strand, counting down.
CTCGCCCTTTTCGAGTTTGGCAATCCCAACGTGCTTCTGATCCCCAAAGACACGCGGGGGACGAATTCCGGCGCTGAGGGTGCCGCGCGTGAAGCCCTTCAGGAAGGGGCAGAACTTATTCTCGGGCCGCTCTTTGCCGGTTCCGTCACGGCGGTGCGGCCGATTGCGGCGGAACGCAATGTCCCCGTCATTGCCTTTTCAAGCGACAGCAGCGTTGCCGGGGACGGCGTCTATCTCCTGTCCTTCCTGCCGGAGCAGGATGTCGATCGCGTTGTCGATTATGCCGGCCTGCAGGGGCTCACCGTGTTTGCGGGCATGGTGCCGCAGAACAATTATGGCAGTCTGATGAGCCAGGCGCTGACAAATGCGGTTACGGCCCGCGCTGGCGAAGTCTACAGCATTGAAACCTATCCCAACCGGGCTGAAGCCATGTTTGAACCGGCCCGGCGCCTCGCGCTTTATGATGACCGCAAGCGCGCGCTGGCCGCCGAAAGAACCCGCCTTGAGGAACTGGGGGACAACCCAGAGACGGAAGCGGCGCTAAAGGAACTGGAAAACCGCGAGACCCTTGGCGATGTGCCCTATCAAGCCGTGTTTGTTCCGGCAGGGGGCACGGAGTTGCGCTCGGTCGCTCCGCTCTTGCCCTATTTTGACGTCGATCCTCGGACGGTTCGGTTTCTCGGGACAGGTCAGTGGGACGATGCATCGCTAGGCCGGGAACCCAGCCTGGTTGGCGGGTGGTTTGCCGCGCCGCCGCGCGACGCCCACCGCGCCTTCGAACAGCGGTATGCGCGGGCGTTTGGGGCGACACCGCCCCGCATTGCTAGTCTGGGCTACGACGCCACCAGTCTCGCCTCCGCCCTGGCGGCGCGTCCGCCAACGCAGCGCTTCAGTGAAGAGATTCTCGGCAACCCGGACGGGTTTGCCGGTGTGGACGGGATCTTCCGGTTCCTGCCCGATGGTCGCAACGAGCGGGGTTTGGCGGTACTGGAAGTTCGTCGCAACGGACCCGTTGTCGTCGACCCGGCGCCACAGAGTTTTGTGCCGGAGCCCACTTTCTAGCTACCACTCCAATCTCACGTCGGAGCTGATGTTGGTTCCGTTGACCTGAAGGTCCGGCAGGACCACGCTCTGTCACATCCCATTTCGCAGAGGGCTCGGCCATGACCTACCGACTTCACAATTCCTATGCCAATTCTGCCGGTCGCCGCGTGCGCATTGCGCTGCACTTGAAAGAACTTCCGTTCGAATATGTGCCGGTCGATATTGCTCCGCCTGCGGAGGAACATTTAGGCGAGGCTTATGGAAAGATCAATCCGATGCGCCTGATCCCAGCGCTTGAGCATGACGGGAATATCCTGATCGAGTCGTTGGCGATCATCGACTATCTCGAAGAGCGGCATCCGGAGCCGTCAGTCTATCCAGCAGACCCGTTGGAGAAAGCGCGGGCCAAGGCCTTTGCCATGACGGTGGCCGCCGGCATGCACCCTCTCCACAATATGCGGGTCATCAAGTATCTGGGTCAGGAGTTGGAGCTGGATCAGAAGGCGGTGGCGAAATGGTATGTCACCTGGGCGGACAAGGGGCTCTTCGCGCTGGAAACTTTGGTGTCTGAAAACCGCGCGGATGGTCCCTTTTGTTTTGGGGCGGCCCCCAGCGTCGCGGACATGTTTCTTGTTCCGCAATATGCCAACTACCAAAATCTCGGGCTCAACCTCACGGCCTATCCCCATCTCGCAGCGATCGTGGACGCATGCAATGCGCATCCAGCCTTCATCAAAGCGGCACCGGAGAACCAGCCGGACATTCCGGACGGGACTTAAGCCAGCAACTCGCCCAGCAGCTTATTGAGAACGAGGCGTCCTGAAGGCGTTGCGCGTAGGCGGTCGCCGTCCTCGGTCAGCAGGCCATCCGCCGCAAATTGCGCGATCCGCTCAGAGCGCACGGGCTCTCCTGCCAGATCCGCAAAGCGTGCCAAAGAGACCCCTTCGGTGAGACGCAGTCCCATCAACATCATTTCTTCTGCGGCTTGGGCGGGTGTGATTTCGTCTGTTTGGACAAGGCCGTGACCCTGGTCTGTGACCGCCGCCAACCATTTGGCGGGCAGGCGCTCGGTGACCGTCGCCACTTTGCCGCCGCGCCTTGTCATGCGTCCATGGGCGCCCGGCCCCACGCCCACATAGTCGCCATAGCGCCAATAAGTCTGGTTGTGGCGACACTCCGCGCCCGGTTTGGCATGGTTCGAGACTTCGTAGGCCACGAAGCCTGCCGCTTCACAAATGGATTGCGTGGCGTCGTAGAGGGCTGTCGCCTGGTCTTCGTCCGGCACCGTGAAAGCCCCTCGGGCGTGAAGGTCGAAGAAGGGCGTGCCTTCTTCGATCGTTAGCTGGTAGAGCGACAGATGATCCACGGCGAAAGAGAGGGCGCGCTCAAGTTCCGCCTTCCAAGCTTCAACGGTCTGCTCAGGACGCGCATAGATCAGGTCAAAGGACATGCGCCGAAAATGGGTCCGCGCCAACTCGATCGCACCAAGAGCTTCGTCAACGCTGTGCAGCCGCCCCAGAAACCTCAGATCGGCATCGTTCAGCGCCTGCACACCCAGTGACACCCGGTTGACGCCGAGCGACGCCAGCGCTTTGAACTTCTCTGCTTCGACACTGGTGGGATTGGCTTCAAGGGAAATCTCCGTCCCCTGATGAATTCCCCAGAGGCGGTCGATGGCCGTGAGCACCGTATCCACGGTCTGGGGCTCCATCAGTGACGGCGTGCCTCCTCCAAAGAAGATGCTGGTGACCGTTTGAGGATCACTAAGGCCGGCGGCATGTTCCAGCTCCTGAACCAGCGCCTTGGCATAGGCCGACTGATCCACAGACCGCACGACGTGGGAGTTGAAATCGCAATAGGGGCATTTGGCCTGGCAGAAGGGCCAGTGCACATAGATGCCAAAGCCCGGATCGGGCCATGTTTCCGCTGGCGCCGTGACGCTATTTGAGGAAGACATCGGTCAATTGGCGGAAGGCGTCCGCCCGATGGGAGATGGCATGCTTCGCCTCCGGGTCCATTTCCCCGAAGGTGATGTCGTAGCCCTCCGCCACAAAGACCGGATCATACCCAAAACCCTTATCGCCCCGGGGCGGCCAGACAAGCGTACCTTCCACACGGCCTTCAAAATAGTCCATCTCGCCATCCGGCGCTGCAACGGCCAGACCGCAGATGAACGCCGCTGAGCGGTCCGAGCTGCCGGTCTCTTGCAATGCGTGCTCGACTTTTTCCATGGCGAGACCAAAGTCTTTTTCAGGTCCTGCCCAGCGCGCGGAATAAATGCCCGGGTCGCCGTTCAAAGCCGTGACCGCAAGGCCACTGTCATCCGCCAGAGCCAAAAGGCCGGAGGCGTCCGCAGCCGCACGAGCTTTGAGCTCAGCGTTTGCCTGGAAGGTGAGGCCCGTCTCTTCCGGCTCCGGGAGGCCCAGCTCGCCCGCCGAGACGGTCTCAATGCCAAAGGGTTCAAGGAGCGCCCCGATTTCGCGCACCTTGCCCGCGTTGTGGCTCGCGACCACTAGCTTTTTGCCCCTGAGGTCGCGTGTCTTTGGCATCAGCGAACGGCTTCTTTCTGCATCTCGACCAACTGACCGCAGGATTGTTTTGCAAGGCGCAGCAGCTCCAGGAAGTTTTCTTCCGAGAAAGGCGTGCCTTCAGCGGTGCCCTGAATTTCCACAATGCCGCCCTTGCCGGTCAGGACAAAGTTTGCGTCCGTGTCGGCATTGGAGTCTTCGGCATAGTCGAGGTCGGAGACGGGCGCGCCGTCATAGATGCCGCAAGAAATCGCTGCGACATGGTCCGTGAGTGGCGTGATGTCGATCATGTTGCGCCCGCGCATCCATTCAAAGCATTGATGAAGGGCAACCCAGGCACCCGTAATGGAGGCTGTCCGCGTGCCGCCGTCGGCCTGAATGACATCGCAATCGACGGTGATCTGACGCTCGCCGAGCGCCTTCATATCGACAACCGCGCGGAGCGAGCGGCCGATCAGACGCTGAATTTCCTGAGTCCGGCCAGACTGTTTGCCCGCGGAAGCTTCGCGGCGCATGCGCTCATTGGTGGAGCGTGGCAACATGCCATATTCCGCCGTTACCCAGCCTTCGCCACGGCCGCGCAGGAAAGGCGGCACGCGCTCTTCAAGGCTTGCGGTGCACAGAACATGGGTGTCCCCAAACCGCACCATGCAGGACCCTTCGGCGCTTTTCGAAAAACCAGGCTCAAAAGAGACGGTGCGCATTTCGTCAAACGCGCGGCCAGATGGTCGGGTGGTGCTCACAGTGGAAACCTCGTTTAGCGGAGAAAATTGTGGGCCGGTCATACCCCGGCGCCCGTCAGGCGTCCAGTGTTTGGCTGGCTTTGGTCGGCTTTGGGGCGAAAACCGAACGGCAATTGACGATCTCCGCCGCCCTTCCTAAGTTTGGAATGTTATTTGCGTCCAATTTCAGAGGGTTAGCAGGTTCCGCACCATGCGCCGCCAACCCAGAGTGTAAGGCTTATGCCCGCCGTCAAAGACCTTAATGAGCGTTCCAGGGCCATCCTGCAGCAGGTGGTCGAGACCTATCTGGAGACGGGTGCGCCTGTGGGCTCGCGCTTCCTGTCTCAAAACCTGCCGCTGACACTCTCCGCAGCCACGGTGCGCAATGTCATGTCAGATCTAGAGGCATTAGGTCTGCTGGCAGCGCCTCACACAAGCGCTGGGCGGCTTCCGACCGATGCCGGCTTGCGCCTCTTTGTCGATGGTCTGTTGGAAGTGGGCGACCTCTCGGAGGACGAACGCCGCGCCATCGAGACCCAGGTCACGCATTCCAAATCCGCGAATACAGTGGAAGAGGTGCTCCGGGATGCCTCGCAGCTGCTCTCCGGCCTCTCCCATTGCGCCGGGCTCGTATTGGCGCCGAAGGCTGAGCAAGCGCTCAAACATATCGAGTTTGTGGCCGTCGATAGCGGCCGCGCGCTGGTGGTTCTGGTGTCGGAAGACGAGAGCGTCGAAAACCGCATGATCGACGTGCCGCGCGGGATCACGCCCTCTGCCCTCATGGAAGCGACCAATTTTCTGAATGCCCGGTTGCGCGGCCGCACCATGGCGGATGCCACCGCCGTCATCCAGGCGGAGATCGATGCGCAGAAAGCTGAGCTGTCGCAGCTCACCCAGCGCGTTGTTGAGGCGGGGCTTGCCGTCTGGTCCGGTGCCGACGGGTCCCCAGGCACAGCCAACGGGGAAGATCCGCTGAGCAGGTCTCTCATCGTCACAGGACAGTCCAAGCTGCTCGAAGATGTGAGCGCCATGGAAGACCTGGAGCGTGTGCGGCTTCTTTTCCAGGAACTGGAAAACAAGGCGGACCTGGTGCAGCTGCTGGACCTGGCGCAGGACGCCGAAGGGGTGCGCCTCTTTATCGGGTCCGAGAACCAGCACTTTGCGCTTTCCGGCTCGTCTGTGATCGTGAGCCCCTTCATGGATGAAAGCCGCCGGGTCGTCGGTGTTCTGGGCGTTATTGGCCCGACCCGCCTTAACTATGCCCGGATTATTCCTATGGTGGATTATACGGCCCAGGTGGTAGGCCGCCTGTTGCGCTGAGAGTTGACTTCGGCGGGCTGACGGGTCATTTCTCCGCCTCGCAAAATTTTAGAGCAGCCGATGGAACCTATTGGTGCTTTCAGGGATTAGGTAGATATGAGCGATCAAGACAATTCAGCAAATGGCAATACGGGCGGTGAGGGTGATGCGCCCCGCAAACCAACGCCTGCCGAATTGAAGCAACAGGCCGATGATTTGCTCGCCGCCGCCGCTGCTGCCAATGACGATAGCGCTGACGCAGCTGATACGCCGGAAGAGGTCGATGAGCGCAGCGAAGAGGAAAAGATCGCCAATGCGATGGCCGCCCTCGCCGCAGAGAATGCCGATCTGAAAGACAAACTGCTGCGCGCCGCTGCCGAAGTGGAAAACATCCGCCGCCGGTCCGAACGCGAAAAAGCGGATGCGGGGAAATATGGCGCAACAAAGTTCGCGCAATCCGTCCTTGCGGTTGCGGACAATTTGCGCCGGGCCATTGATGCCGTGCCTGATGATCGTAAAGACGGGTCCGATGAGGTCGTGCAATCCATCGTCGAGGGCATTGAGATGGTGGAGAAATCGCTCCTAAGTGCGTTTGAAGCGAACGGCATTGTGCCCGTGGACCCCGCTCCGGGCGACAAATTCAACCCGAACCTGCATGAAGCTCTCTTTGAGGTGCCCGGCACGGGACAGCCCGGCGGCACCATTGTTCAGGTGGTGGATGCAGGCTTCATGATCTCCGATCGTCTGCTGCGTCCGGCGCGTGTTGGTGTCGCAAAAGCAGAAGACGGCCCGGCGCCGGGCGGCACTGTGGATACCACCGCCTGAGGGCACCGCAAAAAGGTCAGTCAATGACGCTGGACGTGTGGACCGCTGCAACACCCAACGGATGGAAAATCACCATCATGTTGGAAGAGCTGATTGAGGCAGGGGTCGCTCTGCCCCCCTTTGAGGTTCACACCGTCAACCTGGGCGCCGGCGAGCAATTCGGGGACGCATTTACTGCGATAAATCCGAACCAGAAAATTCCCGCACTCGTCCATGACGGCCGCGCCATTATTGAGAGCGGCGCCATCCTGCAATATCTGGGCGAGGCCTACCCCTCACCCTTGCTGCCAGAGGGAGATGCCAGGTGGGACATACTTCCCTGGGTATATTGGCAGGCCGCCAATCTAGGGCCCGTTTTCGGGAACAAGCTAAGCTACACCCGTTACATGGATGATGTGGATGCGAGCGCCAAAGCGCATCCTCTTGAGCGTTTCACAAAAGAAGCGCTCCGCCTCACCGCCGTGCTGGACCGCCAATTAGGGGACAATCCTTTTGTCTGCGGGGAAGAGTTCACGATCGCCGACATTGCGCTTTATCCGTGGCTCCGCGGCTATAAGTGGAGCAAGGTGGACATCACCCAATGGCCCCGGGTTGTCGCCTGGGTTGATCGTTGTCGCGCCCGGCCGGGCGTGGAACGCGGCATATCGTACGGCGTCCCCAAGGAAGAGATCGACAAGTGGAGCAAAGCGCGTAAGGCGAGCTATGCCAAAGGGGGTGCTTCCATGGCGTCCAACCGCTCGCTTAAGACAGACCTCGACTGATCAACCCATGCGTGCGTGGGCGCGGTGGAACCAACCTGCCCATTTCCGAACACGCGCTGTTCGCGCATGGCCTCGTAAACACTTCCGCCAACATCCATCTTCGTCCTAGAGTTTCGTTCTGTCTCAACGAGCAGGCGAACATACCTGGGAGCACGACGACATGACCCATCTGATTGCAGCGGCCGCACTCTTCTTTGGCATTCACATCCTTGTTTCGGGCACACGGCTGCGTGGCGGCCTTGTCGGTGTCATCGGTGAAATGCCCTATAAAGGCCTGTTCGCTGTGACCTCACTCGGGGCGATCGTGTGGATGTCGATGAGCTATAATGAGGCCGTCGTGAGCGCCGGAAATACCATCCTCTGGCAAGCGCCTCTCGGGCTTTTGCATTCGGGCAGCATGATCATGCTGGTGGCAACCCTGTTCGCCGTGATTGGTCTTACCGCTCCCAGCGCCACCAGCGATGGCGGGGACAAGGCGGTCGCCGAGGCGGACGATCCGGCGACCCTCGTTAAAGGCATTCACACCATCACACGGCATCCGTTCTTATGGGGCGCCATCATCTGGGCGGCGTTTCACTTGGCCGTTAATGGCGACCAGGCGAGCCTTATCTTCTTTGGGACGTTCCTGGGCGTCGCCTTTTTTGGCACCTTCGCCATTGATGGAAAACGCAGAGCCGCACTTGGCGACAAGTGGGATACCTATGCGGGCGCGTCGTCCAATATTCCCTTTGCCGCCCTGGCCACCGGTCGGGCGAAGTTCTCTATCTCCGAATTGGGATGGTGGCGGCTGGTACTGGCGCTACTTGTGTGGGCTGGTTTGTTCGCCTCGCACGAGTGGCTGTTTGCGGTGAGCCCCCTACCAGGCGTCTGAACTTAGGTCGGGGCTTAAGCTGATTTCAGCTTCAAGAGTTGAGCCGCAGCCTCATGGTCTGAGAGCTCAACACAGTCTTCTGCCCTTTCCGTGGCCAAGAGGCCCGGAAGCAATATACGGCAGCACGTTCCTGTACCGACGGCACTTTCAATTTCAAACTGTCCACCCAGGCCACGGACGAGCGTGCTGACAATCGACAGACCCAGTCCGGTGCCACCTTCGCCGGCGCAGCGGGCGTCACCGATCTGAACAAATGGACGGAAGACATCTTGGAGTTTATCGGCCGGGATGCCGATTCCGTTGTCCTGGATCTCAATGCACAGACCCTTGTCCCCATCGGTCTTGAGGACCAACCAGACCTGACCGCCTTTGGGCGTAAACTTCACGGCATTGTTCAACAGGTTGACCAATATCTGGCTCAACGCTTTTTCATCTGTCTCGACGCGGAAGTCGAAGCGCTGGTCCCAGTAGCGCAATAGCTCAACTTCCTTGGCTGCCGCAATGACATCCACCATGCGCATGGCGCTTTCTGCGATGGGGGAGAGCATCTGTTCTGAAAGCTCAATGTCACAGCCTTCGGACTCAATTCTTGAAAACTCCAGGACCTGGCCCACCAGACCCAGCATGTGCTCGCCGCTCTTGCGAATGTCCTTGGCATATTCCAACTGCTTTTCTTCCGACCTCGCGATACCGGCTTTTCCCATTTCAAGGATCTGCGAAAAGCCAATGATCGCGTTGAGCGGCGTGCGCAGCTCATGGCTCATTGACGCGAGGAAGGCTTCGCGGGCGCGGGTGGCCTCTTCGGCTTTGTTGAGGGCGTGGATCGCTTTTTCCTGTTCTCTCTCGGCCTTTTCCGCTTCCTTCTTCAGCAGCGCTTCGTTTTCTTCCAGCGCCTTTACGCGCGCGGACTCAACTGTAACGAGGTCGCGATAGGATGCCAGCGCGCCCATCAGAAGAAGCGACGCGACCTGCACCAAGGCGGTCTGCACCAGAAGCGCTGTGTCCTCTTGCACCACCGGGTTGATGCCTAGCAGGAGGAAGTAAGCAGAGACAATGGACATCGTTGCGATGAAGAGAGCGCCCGACAATAGATAGGCTTGCCGTCGTCCCAACGTGGCGAAGAGGCAGACCTGTAGCGGGATCATCCACAGTACATTCTCAATGGCACAGATCACCTCGCCTTGAACAAACAGGTTGATGGCAAGCTGGCCAAGCAAATAGACGCTTGAAAGGCTGAAGATGGAATTCACAACAGGCTTGAGCAACCGCCCCCGTGACACGAGGACGATCAGGATGCTGACAAGAAAGTAGGCCGTCGCAACGCCAACGACAAAATTGCTTTGCACCTGCTCCTTGCCTTGAGCAGCCATTGTGTAAAGTTCGACAAGGGTGCCGGCACATACGATGATGCCGACCAGGGCCACCGGGAAAAGGATCGTGGCCGAGACCCCCCCACTCTGTTCTTTATCTTCCGCCACGCGCAGCCGCCTCTGACAAGCACAAGGTTTTACGTCTTTCCGCCAGTGCAGTATGCCGTTCAGAGTTTTCCAAACAGCAAACTTATATGGTTTACAAAAGGTAACCGCCGTACGGCGCTATTCAGCAGCCTGGTCTGGGATGGAGTGGCTGCGGCCCTCAGCCAAGGTGATGGGCAGCGAAAGTGTGGCGCTCGTGCCCTCCCCTTCCACGCTCTCAAGGGTAAAGGGTGTCTCCATCGCCTCGGCCAGAGCCGTGATGATGGCGAGGCCCAAGCCGGTTCCCGTTTCGCTGGCGAGACTGGCATCGCCCATGCGCACAAAGGGTTGGCAAACCTCTTTCAGCTTGTCTGACGGGATGCCCACACCGCTATCGATGACCTGCAGGTTTACGTGATTACTGTCAGGCGACGATACCTTGATGGTCACGGTGCCACCGGCCTCTGTAAATTTCAGCGCATTGCCCACAAGGTTGAGACCGATCTGAATGACCGCCTGTCGGTCCGCATGCACTTTCAGGTTCCGGTCGCAGGCGATTTGGAGTCCTAGATCGACACCTTTCGTTGTTGCCGCCGACTCCGACATGCGGTGAATGAACTGGATCACTTCGTCGATGCTGATGTCTGTTGGATCGAGCTCAAACGTGCCGGAGCGAATGCGCGAATATTCGAGCAGTTGATTGATCAGGCCCAGCACATGTTGGCCGCTCTGGTGAATGTCCGCCGCGTAGGCTCTGTATTGTTCAGCGGCAGATGCACCGCTCCCCAGAACATCAGATTTCATCACTTCAGAAAACCCGATGATTGCATTGAGCGGTGTGCGCAGCTCATGGCTCATGGTCGCAAGGAAAGTCTCGCGCAGCTTGATCGATTTCTCTGCCTCACACCGCGCAATCTCAGATTGTTTGCGGGCCTCGTCAGCTTCTTCAAGGGCGCGTTGCATATCAGCGGCGTGCTCTTCAAGAGCATCCGAGCGCGCATGAAACTTGATCGCCGCCTCGCGAAACATCGCGAGTCCGTCCAACAGTAAAAACCCGACGATCATTGCGAGACAGAACAGAATGAGGTCTGCGCAGCAGGCTTCCGTCAAGGGATTTCCACCGATGCGAACGATATGCGCGGCCACCATCAATACCATCGCGGCGACAAATGAGCCGCCCAAGAGACGGGCGAAGGACCTGCCGACAGTGAGGAAAGGAATGATCAGCGCGGCCATCACCCATGCCGCATATCGCCCGACCTCCGTGGGTTGTTGGGTCAAGAAGAGCAGATCACCGATGATGGAAACGAGAAAAAGACAGAGGAGCCCGTAGATCGCCCCAATGGTTATTCGGCTTGAGGCGATAAGACCCAACCATGAGGCGATGATCACCGAGGTCAACAGCGTGATGAGAACCACGACCTGCGAAAGCTGAACATATGGGATTTGGCCCTGAAGTCCGCTAATTACAAAGTCATAGGCGCTTGCCGTGATGGTAACTAAGCCGGCTAGGGTAATGGTGCGCACGACCTGGCGAACGCCCTGGTCACGCTCAGCTTGGGACTCAGCTGATACTGTACTCATGTCACCCTTTACCTCTGACACACCCAACAGGGGTTGTGCGTAAAAGATGGCAGAAAGGCTTTAAAAAACTATATCTTTTAGCTAGGGGCTCTCAGGGTTTAGCGGCTTCCGCCAAGAGCCAATCCCGAAAGGCTTCTGCTTCCCGTCGCAAAGGGCGCCCGTCCGGGTAAACCACATGATAGGCAGCGGGCGTTTCAAGCGTCAGAGCGAAGGGTCTGACAAGGCGCCCATCTTCCAAGGCTGCCGCTGCCAGCGCTTCGTCGGCAAGCGCTACCCCCTGCCCCGAGGCGGCCGCCTCCAAGGTCAGATGGGCATCGTCATAGATAGGGCCCTTCAAAGGGTCGACCGCTGTCGCCCCTGCCGTTTTCAGCCAGCCTGCCCAATCCTCAAAACTGTCCTCATGAATGAGCGTGTAAGCGGCCAGATCGTTGGGCTCCTGCAGGCCCTTGCCCCGCGCCATGACGGCAGGGCTCACAACGGGAAAGGAGGCTGATCCCAACAGCTTTTCGGAGATGAGTCCGGGCCAGTCGCCACGGCCATAACGGATGGCCAGGTCGGCACCGCCGGTCTCAAACTCCACAAAGTCCGGCGTTGGCACAAGATGAAGCTGAACATGCGGGTGCGCGGCATAGAACCGGTCGAGGCGTAGCACCAGCCAGCGGGCGGCAAAGGCGGGCTCCACGCTGACCAGAACGGGGGCGGGACCTTCATCGGCAGATGCGGACTGCGCTGCGGCGACCGCGTCCGCCATCGTGTCCAATGCTCTGGTCAACGGGGGCGCCAACTCTTCCCCGATCGGCGTTAGGTGGACCTTGCGCGCGCGTCGCACAAAGAGGGCCTCGCCCAGCCAGTCTTCCAAACCCCGGATTTGATGGCTGACGGCGGAATGCGTGACCCCCAGCTCATCCGCCGCTTTGGCGAAGCTCGCGTGCCGGGCCGCGGCCTCAAAAGCCCGCAACATGGAGAGAGGGGGTAGGTGGCGAGACTTTATCAATGAATTTTTCTCATGTATTTGGTGAGAAAAGATCGTTTGTTATCCGCCTATTCCCATCCTAGATAGCCGGTAGGAGGAATATAGAGATTTAGACCCTGGAGATGAAGATGAATATTTTTCGTGGATATACAGACGGGCTTTCGGCCACCTATCAAGTGGCAACCTATCAATCCGGCGCCGGAAACCGCCGGGCGCAGTTGGGCGTACCTGCGCGGGCCAAAACTGGCGTGTTTGCGCGCGCACTTGCCAATCTCAGGCGCCTTGCTGAGAAAGCACTGAAAAGACGGGGCGGTCGAACCGCCCCTTCGAACATCTCCGCCCAGCTTGACCTGTTGGCGCGGCCAACCGCCTCTTGATCTCTCCTGCCCCTAAAGGGTGGGCTCCGTCACGCGCCGTAACGTCAGATTGAGGCGGCCTCCTTTTTCGAGCAATGTCGACGTCCCAGGCAGAATGCGGTCGATGCCATGAAAGCGCAGCCTTGAGGGTCCGCTGAGCATCATCACATCGCCAGAGGCCAGTTTGAAACTCTGTGTCGGGCCTTTACGCTCCAGGCCGCCTAACCGAAAAACAGCCGTGTCCCCGAGGGAAATCGACAAAACCGGCGCATCCAGAGGCTTTTCGTCCCTGTCCTGATGCAGCCCCATCTTGGCGTCTTGGCCATAAAAGTTCACCAGACAGGCTTCCGGCGGGGCGCCATAGCCAGCCAGATCCCCCCAAAGCGTCAGCAATGCGTCGGGGATCGGCGGCCAGGGCTTTCCTGTGGAGGGGTGGGCGGCCTCATAGCGATAGCCGCTGCGGTCCGACACCCAGCCGAGCGGCCCGAGATTTGTCATAGACACCGAAAAGGGCTTGCCCGTCCTCGGCATGGTGGGCCTGAAAACCGGGCTGTCAGAAATCAAGTCCCTCAGGCGGTCCACCAGGTCTTCTTGAGACCGGCGGGAGAGAAGGCCCGGCCAGACCCAGGTTCCCGGGACAGGCTCTAAGGCGCTCTGAGGGGCTGTTTTGCGAGACATTATCAGATGCTTCTCGGGGTTAATTGTTGCACCAAATGTCGCATGCCGCTATTCAACCGCATCCCGCGACGGACAGCCATTTTTGAGCAATCTGAAGGGCCGTTCTGGCGCGGGTGGTCTTGCGACGTGCGAGGCTCAAACATATATATCTCCCAATCGGTTGCGACCGTTTTTAACCTGTTCACCCCATAGGGGGTCAGAGGGTGAAAGCAGAGTGCTTTTGGTCACAGGATCTGGGCTCATACTGCTTCAACCATTGGGCGCTGAATTTTCAGGTCCGACTGGCCTGCCGCAGTCATAAAGAGGAAGACAATGGGTAAAGTTATTGGCATTGACCTCGGCACGACGAACTCGTGTGTCGCGGTAATGGAGGGCACCCAGCCCAAAGTTATTGAGAATGCAGAGGGTGTGCGGACCACACCCTCCATGGTGGCTTTTGCGGACGACAATGAAAAGCTTGTCGGCCAGCCGGCGAAACGCCAGGCTGTCACCAACCCCACCAACACCCTGTTTGCGATCAAGCGTCTGATTGGCCGCTCTTTCGACGATCCCATGACCCAGAAAGACAAGGGCATGGTGCCGTACGAAATCGTCAAGGCCGACAATGGCGACGCCTGGGTTGAAGCGCGCGGCGAAAAATATTCACCGCAGCAGATCTCCGCTTTCATTCTGCAGAAGATGAAAGAGACCGCCGAGACCTTCACCGGTGAACCTGTCACCCAGGCCGTAATCACGGTCCCTGCCTACTTCAACGACGCGCAGCGCCAGGCAACAAAAGACGCCGGTAAGATTGCCGGCCTGGAAGTGCTGCGTATCATCAACGAACCGACCGCGGCGGCGTTGGCCTATGGCCTCGACAAATCCGACGGCCGCACCATCGCTGTTTATGACCTTGGCGGCGGTACGTTCGACGTCTCCGTTCTTGAAATCGGCGACGGCGTCTTTGAAGTGAAATCCACCAACGGGGATACGTTCCTTGGTGGTGAAGACTTTGACCTTCGCATCATCGAATATTTAGCGGACGAGTTTAAGAAAGAGCAGGGCATCGACCTTCGGGACGACAAGCTCGCGCTGCAGCGTCTGAAAGAAGCTGCGGAAAAAGCCAAGATCGAACTCTCCTCCGGCGCGCAGACGGAAGTGAACCTGCCCTTTATCACGGCAGATGCCTCCGGTCCTAAGCACCTGACCTTGAAACTCACCCGAGCGAAGCTGGAAGCTCTGGTGGATGATCTTGTTCAGCGCACGATCGAGCCTTGTAAGAAAGCGCTTCAGGATGCAGGTCTCAGCGCCGGTAGCATTGACGAAGTTGTTCTCGTCGGCGGGATGACCCGCATGCCGAAGGTGCAGGAAGCTGTGAAGAACTTCTTCGGCAAGGAGCCCCATCAGGGCGTGAACCCGGATGAAGTGGTTGCCATGGGCGCTGCCATTCAGGCAGGCGTGCTGCAGGGCGATGTGAAAGACGTTCTCCTGCTCGACGTGACACCTCTGTCACTCGGCATCGAAACGCTGGGCGGCGTGTTCACCCGGTTGATCGAGCGCAACACCACGATCCCAACCAAGAAGGCACAGACCTTCTCGACGGCGGAAGACAATCAGTCTGCTGTGACCATCCGCGTCTTCCAGGGCGAACGGGAAATGGCTGCTGACAACAAGCTGCTCGGCCAGTTTGATCTTGTGGGCATTCCCGGCGCGCCCCGCGGCGTGCCGCAGATTGAAGTTGCCTTCGACATTGATGCGAACGGCATTGTGTCCGTGAACGCCAAAGACAAGGCGACAGGCAAAGAGCAGTCTATTCGCATTCAAGCCTCTGGCGGTCTCTCCGATGATGAGATCGACAATATGGTGAAGGACGCGGAAGCAAACGCGGAAGACGACAAGAAGCGTCGCGAAGCGGTCGAAGCCAAGAACCAGGCGGAAGCCATGGTGCATGCCACCGAGAAGACGCTTGAAGATGCCGGTGACAAAGTCAGCGAAGAGGTGAAAGCGCCTGTTGCTGCCGCTGTCGCTGAGCTTAAGACAGCTCTTGAAGGTGACGACGCTGAGGAGATCAACGCCAAGGCTCAGGCTTTGACCGAGGTTTCCCTCAAGCTTGGTGAAGAGCTTTACAAAGCAGGTGTTGAAACCGCCGACGCTGAAGGTGCTGACGGCGACGGCCAAGCATCTGATGACAGCAAGGCTCAGGATGATGTGGTCGATGCCGACTTCGAAGAAGTCGACGACGACGACAAAAAGAAAGACGCATCCTAATCCCGCTCCCGTAGGTGTGAGCCTATGACACCCCTTAACCTGATCGGCGGCATATATGTTGCCGGTCAGGGCGCGGGGGTCGGAAAGGACCTGAAGTCTCGTGTCTAAGCCTGATTTTTATAACCTGCTTGGCGTTGATCGTTCTGCAAGCGCGGACGAACTCAAAAAAGCCTATCGCAAACTCGCGATGAAATATCACCCGGATAAGAACCCGGGCGATGAAGAAGCTGAGCGGAAGTTCAAAGAAATCTCCGAAGCCTATGACGTGCTGAAGGACGATCAGCAGCGCGCGGCTTACGACCAATATGGTCATGCGGCCTTCGAAGGCGGTATGGGCGGCGGTCATCCCGGCGGCATGGGGGGCATGGGCGGCTCCATGTCCGACATTTTCGACGATCTGTTTGGCGAATTTATGGGCGGGCGGCGCGGTCAACGCAGCGATGGCGGCCGGGCGCGCGGTCAGGACCTGCGCTACAACATGCAGATCACGCTGGAAGAGGCGTTTGAAGGCAAGAAGGCGCAAATTCACGTGCCAAGTTCCGTTACGTGCGACACATGCACAGGGACAGGGGCGGCGCCTGGATCTCAGCCCGTCAATTGCACGACCTGTGGCGGTAGTGGCCGTGTCCGCGCGGCGCAGGGCTTCTTCTCCATTGAGCGGACCTGTCCCGCCTGCCACGGTCGTGGCCAGGTGATCGAAAATCCGTGCTCTGACTGTCATGGGCAGGGCCGGGTGCAAAAAGAGCGCACACTCGCGGTCACCATCCCGCCCGGTGTTGAAGAAGGCACTCGCATTCGTCTCGCCGGCGAAGGGGAAGCCGGTATGCGCGGCGGTCCGGCAGGTGACCTTTATATCTTCCTCTCCGTCGAGCCCCATAAGCTCTTTGAGCGGGATGGCACGGAACTCTTTTGCGACGTGCCCGTGTCTTTGACGACGGCGGCGCTCGGCGGTGAGATAGAAGTGCCGACCGTCGGTGGCGGCAAGGTGAAGGTCAAAGTGCCGGAAGGCACACAGACGGGTAAACAGTTCCGCGTGCGCGGCAAGGGCATGCCCGGCCTCCACGCACGGCGTCACGGTGACCTCTACATTCAGATCCATGTGGAAACGCCGGTGGGCCTCACCAAGGCGCAGAAGGACCTGCTCAAGCAGTTTGATGAAGCCTCATCTGACAAGACCAATCCGGAAAGCGCCGGCTTTTTTGATAAGGTCAAAGAGTTCTTCAACGACACGTCTGACTAATCGAT
Organism: Parvibaculaceae bacterium; assembly: GCA_965276845.1. Taxonomy (GTDB): domain Bacteria; phylum Pseudomonadota; class Alphaproteobacteria; order Parvibaculales; family Parvibaculaceae; genus Mf105b01. The sequence goes on along the minus strand of OZ255699.1, from coordinate 3,325,771 downwards.
CTTGGTGACACCAAGCTCAATCGGCTAATGTCTTCTCAACATTTCCGTCGCCGCGTTTTCGGACGGAAAACCGCTTACACTTTTCCTGAAAACGCTTTTCGGAAGAGGTTTGGTCCGATGTCTGATGCTCCCCTTACGACCGAAACACGCGGTGCCGTCATGATCATTACGATCAATGACGCGCCGTGGAACCGTATGTCCGCCGCATTCATGGATGAGCTGGAAGCGCTTGTTGAGAAGATTGCGGCTGATGACGGTATTCGCGCGGTCGTGCTCACTGGGGCAGGCGACAAGAATTTCTCCGTCGGTATGAACCTCAAGGAAATCGGGACAGCCGTTCAGGCGAAGGGCGGCCAGGACGCGTTTTTCGATCAGCGTTGGAATGTGATCGGCGCCATCGAGACCATGGGAAAACCCTGGATTGCCACCTTCTTTGGCAATTGCCTGGGCGGCGGTCTGGAGCTTCCGCTCGGGTGCCACTTTCGTCTGGCGGCGGAGGAAGGGTGCCAGATCGGCCTGCCGGAAATGGACCTCGGCACCGTGCCGGCCTGGGGGGGCAGCGCACGGCTTCCGCGTGTGGTTGGCCGAACCCATGCGATCGACATGATCTTGCGCGGCAAGAAGATCTCTGGCCCCGAAGCCCTTCGCATTGGCCTTGCCAATGAGGTCTGGCCGCTGGACGAGCTGAAAGACCGGGCCATTGCGCTGGGAGAGGAGCTCGCCGCCCAACCGCGCCTTGCGGTGAAGGCGATGCTCGACGCTTTAATGAGCAGCCCGACAAAAACACTCGAGGAGTCGCTCGCCGATGAACGCGCGGCGGTTCACTTGACGTCGGGGACGCCTGATGCCCGCGAGGGCATCATGGCGTTTCTTGAGAAACGCAAGCCCGTGTTCAATCAGAGCTAAAGCAGACAGGTCCTCCTCCTTTCTGCCTCTTCTTTGTGCCCATTGGGCAACAGTGCGGCGCTGTCATCGCTCTGTCATATAAGTGTAGCGGACCAGTCATGTAGCCCGCCTATTCGTCTCCTCAACCGGGGCTTACCCCCGTGTTTACGAGGAGATACCTAATGATTAAACAAGCACTGGTGGGTGGTGTAGCGGCTGCTGCGCTCTCCCTCAGCCTAACAGGGACGGCCTTGGCGGGTTACGACGTTAATTCGCGCATCGACTCCCTTGAAAACGAACTGCGGGAGCTCAAAGCTCAGATGCAGATGCGTGACAGCAAGCTTGCCGAGCTGGAAGCCGCTTCCGAAGGTCTTGCCGACCTGCCGAAGTTCGACGCCCGCAAGCTGCAGATCTCCAGCCGCGATGGCAATTGGTCCATCCGGTTTGGTGGTCGTATTCAGATGGACGCCTTCATTGCTGAAAGCGACATCGCGGGTGGTACAGACACTAGCGGTGCTGGTGCCGAATTCCGCCGCCTTCGCTTCTTCGCATCCGGTAAAGTGATGGGCGACTGGAAGTACAAGCTGCAGATCGACTTTGAAACCGGCGGTACCGTCGACATTGAGGACGCCTATATTTCAACGAAGATCGCTGGCATCAACTCAAAGTTTGGTAACCAGAAAGAGCCGATTGGTCTCGAAGAGCTGACCTCGTCCAAGTACATCACGTTCATGGAACGCTCGATGGTCACGTCTACATTCGCACAAGGTCGTAACCTTGGTGCCGCGTTCAGCACAGCTGGCGACAACTACAGCGCAACGGTTGGTCTGTTCACAAACGGTGTCGACAATGGTTCGGATGCCGCAACAACCGACTGGGCGCTTTCCGGTCGTTTGACCTACGCTCCAATCGCCGAGAAGACCGAAGTTGTACACCTTGGTGTATCCGGTACGTATCGTGGTTTCGACGACAATACAGGTCCTCGGATCCGTCTTCGCAACTTCCACAACGGCACGCGTTTCGTGAGCACTGCAGCCGGTGGTATTCCGTCTGAAGGTCAGATGACTTTGGGTGCGGAAGCAGCCGCAGTCTTCGGTCCTTTCAGCGCTCAGGGTGAATACTTCACCTCTACGCTTGAAGGCAACGGCACCGGTTCTGCTGACATCGACTTTGACGGTTGGTATGTCATGGCCAGCTACTTCATCACGGGCGAAAGCCGCGCTTACAGCGCATCCAAAGGCGCTTTCGGTCGGGTGAAGTCTGAAGATGCAATCGAAATTGCTGCTCGCTACGAAGTGGTTGACCTGGAAGACACAGGCTTTGGTACAGACGCGTCTGAAACCACGGCTCTGACTGTCGGCATCAACTACTACTTCAACCCATATGTTCGCGCGATGTTGAACTACGGCACTGCCGAGTATGACTTCACAGCGGCAGCTGGTGCGAACGACGTTGAGACCGATTTCGTCGGCACACGTCTGCAGATCGACTTCTAAGACACGAAAAAGCCGAGGCGCTTTTGGCGCCTCGGCCTATTCTTTTGCTGAAACTGTTCCTCGCAGTCAGCTCGACGGTCCGGCCACCCCCAATGTGGGCCGGGCCGTTTTTTGTTTTCTAAGCCGCTTTGACAGATTGCAGGAACACTTCAACTTCCTGACGCAGCTCATCGGATTTCGCAGAGAGGTCAGAGGCGAAGTTGTTCACTCTCTTCGCCGTCTCGGTGCTTTCGCCCGTAACCGCATCCACTTCCGTGATGTTGGCTGTGACATCAGATGTGCCACGCGCTGCTTCCTGAACACTGCCAGCGATTTCCTGCGTCGCTGCGCCCTGCTCTTCAACAGCGCTTGAGATGGCGGTGGCAATCTCCGACATCTGGGCGATCATGCCATTGACCTGGTCGATGGCGCCCACAGCCTCCTTGGTCGAGTCCTGCATGGTGGAAATCTGAAGGCTGATCTCGTCGGTTGCTTTCGCCGTCTGGTTCGCGAGGGATTTCACCTCGCCCGCCACGACTGCAAAGCCTTTACCGGCTTCGCCGGCACGCGCCGCCTCAATTGTCGCATTCAGAGCCAGCAGGTTGGTCTGCTCGGCAATATCCTGAATGAGGCTGATCACGGCACCGATCTTATCGGCAGCCTCTGCCAAGTGCCCCATAGTTTCGCTGGTTTTTTCAGCGGCTGAGGTGGTCTGACGCGAGATTTCCGTTGACTGGGTCACCTGACGACCAATCTCCTCAATTGCGCTGTGCAGCTCTTCGGCGGCGGATGCCACCGTTTGCACATTCGCCGAGGCTGCGTCGGCCGCGGTTGACGCCGCGCTGGCGCGCTTGCTTGTTGCTTCGGCCGTCTGGGTCATTTGACCTGCCGTATCATGCAGCTCACCCGAAGAGGCCGAAACAGCGCCCAGAAGTGCTGTGGATTTGGCATCGAATGCAGCAATCATCTCATCCATGCGTTGGGCACGTTCCTCAATTGCAGCCTGGCGTTCCGCCTGTTCTGCTTCGAGTCTCTCCCGCTCTACCGCATTGCCGCGGAAAACCTCAACGGCGCGCGCCATCTCCCCGATTTCATACTTGTTGTCGAGATAGGGAATGTTGGTTTCAAGTTCGCCATCTGCCAGGTGGGACATGGTGGAGGTGATCTGGTTGAGCGAGTCAGTGATGCTGCGGCCCACGGCAAAGCCGAAAACCGCCACGACAGACAGAACAATGAGGCCAACGACCAGATAGATCACCTCGGTTGTTGATTTTGCCGCCGCAAGGGAAAGCTCTGCATTTTCAAGGCCCGTTTCCGCCACCTCACCGGTGCGCTCAAACGCCGGCACCATATCGGCAAAAATGGAGCTGAGCTTTTTGATCTCTGCTGTCGCGTTCATTGAAAAGTCTGCATAGCGACGCATGCCGGCCTGGTATTGGTCCATGAGCTTTGTGACCTCGGAAACGAAGTCTTGCGAGACCAGCGGGGCAAGCGGGATTGCAAAGGGGCCGGCTGACGATGAGACACGTGGCTGAGCTGCTTCCTGCAGCAACACGTCAAATTCCGCGCGACGCTCATCAATGCGGCCAATATATTTCTCTGCGCCCCGGAGCATGAAGTCCTTTTCATGGCGGCGCATCATCAACATTTTGACTGTCAGTTCAGAGAGTTCTGCCTCTTTCAGTTTCGTTTCGACCGCGTGGACCGCTGCGCGCAGCGCGCCCTGCAGGCCCTGTTTTTCATCGAGACCCAATTGCTGTGTAAGGCTGACAACAGAGCGGAACTGGCCAACATGGGCTGCAATGCCTTCTTCAATGGCCACAATCTCTGCCTGCACAGAAGCAGCCACGGCGAGACTCTTCATCTCTTCGAGGGCGTCCAGAACGTTCAATGCGGATTGCTCATATCGCTCGACATATTTCATGTCTTTGCGCATGAGGAAGTCTTTTTCATTTCGGCGCATCTGAAGGGCACCGACTTCGACAGCTTTTTCCAGTCGTGAGAGCCTTGCGTTTTCCGCTTGTGCCTCAGAAGCAGCGCGAATGCTGATGTCACCAATTACATAGGCCGCGCCAAAAACGGCGATACTGACAAAACCAAGTGCTGCCAGAATTCCGATACGAACGGAGATTTTTACGGAGTTCAGAAATCCTAGTGACGCCGTCAGCTTGTCGCCGACACTACCAATATTTAAGCCCTTCATTGCCCTCACCCAGCGTTGTCATTTTCTACATACTCGTAAGGCCGCCACCTTTGAGTGGGATCAGGGTTACTTGGCAGCTGTTAAAATTGTCATAAGTCCGATCTATTTTTGCGCATTTAGTACCAACTTTCGGCGTAGGCCTTTGCGCTATGATGATTTTACTTTGTGTACGGATAGATCCTGAGAGTCTGTTGTAAGCACTTCGTTTGCATGGCGAATTCCGGGTTGTACCAGAAATGAGAAATCCATCTTGGGGACTCCATGCCGAGTTTATGCTTTTCTACATCTTTAGCCCCTAGGGTCTAGGTCTGTTTTGGCGCAGTCGGCACGGGCTGGCCAAGAGACTTAAGAAACCTGAGGGGCACTATGACTAAGAAAAGACTCGACTGGGGAAAGGGATCCCTGACCACTCTCAAGCGATGTGCGGCAACGATCGCAGTTGCAAGCACGATGACGCTGGGCACTGCTGGCGCCGCACTCGCCGGCTATGACGTCAACGCACGTATTGATGCACTTGAGCACGAACTGCGTGAGCTTAAAGCACAGGTACAGCAGCGCGACAGCAAACTTGCGGAGCTTGAAGCCGCATCGGCGAGCCTTGCCGACCTGCCAAAGTTTGACAGCCGCAAACTTCAGATCAGCAGTCGCGATGGCAATTGGTCGATCCGTTTTGGCGGTCGTATCATGCTTGATGCCTTTGTCGCCGAAGCAAGCCGCGCTGGTGGTGTTGAGACAAGTGGTGGCGGTGCTGAGATCCGGCGCGCGCGTTTCTTTGCCTCAGGTAAAGTCGCAGGCGATTGGAAGTACAAGCTGCAGATCGGCTTCGCCAGCAACGCCGTCTCCATTAAGGACGCTTATATCAGCACCAAGATTGCCGGCCTGAAAACCACGTTCGGGAACCACAAAGAGCCGCAGGGCCTGGAACAGCAGACCTCGTCTAAATATCTGTCCTTCATGGAACGGTCGATGGTCACCGCCGCTTTCACACCTGGCCGGGGGCTTGGCGCAAGCGTTGGCGTTAGTGGCGACAACTACACCCTGCGCGGTGGTGTCTTCACAAGCGGCATCGACAACGGCAGCGACACAATGACCACTGATCTGGCTTTGACGGCCCGTGGCACGTTCGCGCCGATCAATGAAGATGGAAAGCTGGTTCATCTTGGCGTGTCTGGAACCTACCGGACCTTCGATGACAATTCCGGCCCACGCATTCGTCTGCGGAACTTCCACAACGGCACGCGCTATGTTGATACCGGTGTGACTGTGGCTGAAGGTCAGACAACCGTTGGCGCAGAAGCCGCTGTGGTCTTCGGCCCCTTCAGCGTCCAGGGTGAATATTACACGTCAACTCTTGAAGGCAATGGCACAGGTGCCGCCGACGTGGACTTTGACGGATGGTATGCCATGGCAAGCTACTTCCTGACAGGCGAGAGCCGTCCGTACAGCTCATCTAAGGGTGTGTTCGGCCGCCTGAAGAGCGAAGGCGCCATCGAAGTGGCCGCGCGCTACGAGATGATCGACATGGAAGATGCCGGGTTTGGAACCGCTGCGTCTGAAACGACGGACCTCACTCTTGGCGTCAACTATTACTTCAACCCGTATGTACGGGCGATGCTGAACTATGGCTCCGCTGAGTATGATTTCACGGCAGCCGCAGGCACAGCAGATACAGAAGTTGATTATGTCGCAACGCGTCTGCAGATCGACTTCTAACGCTCGCGTCCGAGGCGTTTGGCTCGCTCATTGAAAGCGTCTCGGACCTCCTTACCTCCTCTGGCTGATCCTGTTCCTCGAAGCCAGCATTGCGGCCCGGCCCTTTTCAGAAGTGCCGGGCCGTTTTGGTTTACACGGCAGCCCGCATCTCAAGAATGATTTTGCCCCGCTTGCCGCTCTCTCGCTGCCGATCAAATGCTTTTTGTGCGTCCGCCAGCATGTAGGAGCTATCCACAACTGGCGCGAAGACTCCTTGAGCCATCAGTTCTGAGAGGTGCCCCAAGCGTTTCTGGTCAGTATTGCTCTCCAGGAGAAAGCCAAATTTGCGACGCGACCCGAGACTGCGGAGAAAGCCGCTTACGTCCAGATGCGGCATGGTCGTGATGTAAGTGCCCCGTGGCTTCAGGAACGGAAGTGCTTTCGAGAAACTCATTGAAGGGGCGGCATCAAAGATCGTGTCGAACTGGTTTTCTTTAGGGAGGGCCTCATTGGTGTCATAGGCCAGCGCGTCTGTTGCGCCCAGCTGCCGCGCAAAACCGGTCTGCGAGGAGTGACAGATGGCGGTGACTTCCGCACCCAAATGCTTTGCAAGCTGGAGAGCTGTCACGCCGACGCTTCCGGTGGCTCCCGTAACGAGAAGGCGGTCCCCTGGTTTTGTTTTGGCAATGCGTTCCAGTGCGGCAATTGATGTGACCGCCCCGCCGATAATTGCTGCCGCCGCTTCGGGGGTCACGCCGTCAGGCAGTTTTGCGATATTGCTTTCCTTGATGGCGACAAATTCCGCGTGGAACCAGGGTCCTTTAAAGATGTTGGTATAGCCGAAGACCTGATCGCCCTTCTTGATGGTCTTGCCGTCACTTTCGGCCACCCCCGCCATCTCGATACCGGAAACAACGGGGGACCTTTTCAGGTTCTTTCGAAGGGCCTTGTTATGCAGACCTTGCTGGTTTTCATAGTCGATATAGCTCAGCGCCACATGGGTGATGTTCAGCAGCACCTCCCCCGGGTGCGGCTGAGGCACCGGGACATCGACCAGCTTGAGAGCAGGCGCGCCGCTTCCCTTCGGGACATCAAAGCTCAGGGCTTTCATGCCGCGCCCATCCGGTCTGCATGATCGGCGACGAAGGTTTCAATGGACCGCGGTTTGCGCCCCAGCAGAAATTCAATGTCGTTCGACGGGTTGAACGTGAAGCCTTCTCGAACCGCAAACGTCATTTCCGCGTTCATGTCGGCGTACCAGGGCTCTGCGCCCTGCTCGATCAAAGCATTACGCAAGTCTTCTGGCGTGATGCCCACGAAGGGCACGTCGCGACCAAGGGCGGCGCTTATGCGATTGGCCGCGCCTTCAAAGGTCATGGGGTCGGGGCCGGTCAGCCGATAGATGCGATGGGTATGCCCCTCTTCCCTGAGCGCTTTGATCGCAATCTCGGCAACATCACGCACGTCGACAAAGCTGGTTTTGCCCGGACCCGCCGGAAAGGCAACCATGCCCATGGCCACAAAGCCCGCAAAGTTCTGCATGAACCAGTCCGGGCGCAAAAATGTCCAGGGAAGACCTGCCGCTTTGACGATCTCTTCAAGCTCGCCAGTGCGGCGAACAAAAAAGACTTCACTGTCAGGATCGCATTCAGCAGACAGCATCACCAACCTTTTGATGCCCGCCTGTTTCAGCTGACCGGTCATGCGCGTGAGAGCCGACTTGAAGGCGTCGCTTTGATTGGTGACCATGTACACGGCGTCGACGCCATCAAGCGCTTTGTCGAACGCGGCGGTATCATCGAAGTCACCAAGAGCGACATCGTACCCGTCGGGTCCGATCATCTCGGCGGCTTTTGCTGCATCTCGCACGAAAATCCGGAACGGTGTTTTTTGTGCGATGAGCTGGCGGGCGATTTCACTGCCGACATTTCCGGTGGCTCCGGTGATGAGGATCATGGGATTTCCTTTCAGAGAGATTGCGCGCGCTTAGCGGGTGAGCGGCGCGATGCTGTTTGTCAAAAGATGGGTGAGTGTCTCAGTTGCCGCAGCTTCGCTGATCCGTCCTGCGGTCAGCTCCGCGCAGAGCGTGTTCGCGGCGGCGACAAGGCCGACAAAGATGAGGTGGGTGCGGGGATCGTCCGGCTTGAGCACCGGAGCAAACGCTTCCGCGAACTGACGTGCATGGAGATCTCTTGAGGCGCGGCCCGCGTCGCAGGCATCGCCGTTGGCTTCAATCGCCGCCGTCAGGGCTGCCGCTGCGGGTCCTGCCTCCAGGGAGCACGCGATATAGGCTTCAGCGATGATCTCTGCGATGGCGTCCACCGTTTCAGGGGCGGCGGCGATGCGGGCGCGGGCGACGCCTTCATAGTGCCTGTCGGCGTCTTGCAGCAGGGCCAGCAACAGGCCGGTGCGAGTCTCAAAATGATCGTAGGCCACAGGCTTGGAGACACCGGCCTTTTCGGCGACCAGGGCCAGCGTCAGGGCGTCTGCGCCCTGCTCTTCTATGAGGCCTCTCGCCACGTCCAGCATTTGCTGGCGACGGTCTGCCCGGCTCAGGCGGGTGCGCGGTGCTGTTTCCGGATGGCTCATGTCTTAACCTACCAATAGTAACTTACTAATGGTAGGTAATAGACCAGGCTCCCAACGTCAAGGTCCAGCAGCGTATTTTGCTTTGTGATTGCTGTACGCGACCGGCGCGCCCTGCTATATCCCGCGGAGAATAAGCGGCCCGGGCGTGTTTGACGGGCCCGCTTTGCGGAGAAAACAGATGAGCGATAGCGACATTAAGATCGTCCTTCCCGGTGCTGCCGGGCGCATGGGCCGCACATTGATCGCGGAAATTGCTCAAAAACCGGATCTCACCCTGATCGGTGCGACGGAGCCTGCGGGCTCATCTGCGCTTGGCATGGATGCAGGAACCCTGGCAGGCCTTCCAGAGCCTTTGGGCGTGGGGATTACCGAAGACCCGCTGCCGCTGGTGGCAGAGGCCGATGCGATTATCGATTTCACTGTGCCAGCGGCGACGGTTGAATATGCCGCGCTGGCGGCCCAGGCCCGCATCGTTCATGTGATTGCGACGACCGGGTTTGATGCCGAGCAGGAAGCACAGATTGAAGCGGCGGCGCGCCACGCCACCATCATCAAGGCCGGGAATATGAGCCTTGGGGTCAATCTCCTGACGGCGCTCACCCGCAAAGTGGCGCAGACACTCGATGCGGACTGGGACATTGAAATCCTGGAAATGCATCACCGTCACAAAGTGGACGCGCCATCGGGCACGGCACTCATGTTGGGCCAGGCCGCTGCCGATGGCCGGGGCATCGATCATGATGCCGTCGCAGATCGCGGCCGCGACGGCATTACCGGGGCGCGCGGGCAAGGCGACATCGGCTATGCGGTTCTCCGGGGCGGCTCGGTCGTCGGTGAGCATTCGGCGATTTTTGCCGCCGAGAATGAACGCATTGTTCTCTCCCATATTGCCGAGGACCGTGGCCTCTTTGCGCGCGGCGCTCTGGCGGCGGCGCGGTGGGGCCAAGGCAAAGGTCCCGGTCTCTTTTCAATGCTCGACGTTCTCGGGCTCTCAGACTTCTAAACAGTAGGAATTTTTCAACGTGGCCAATCTTCTTGTGCTTGTCCGCCATGGACAAAGTGAGTGGAACAAAAAGAACCTCTTCACCGGCTGGAAGGACCCGGACCTGACCGACCAGGGTCGGGCGGAAGCCGTGGAAGCGGGTCAGGCGCTGAAAGAGGGCGGCTACGAATTCGACGTCTCCTTCACGTCAGATTTGAGCCGCGCGCAGAAGACCAATGATGCGATCCTCAAAGAACTCGGCCAGTCGGATCTCGAAATCATCCGCGATCAGGCGCTCAACGAGCGGGATTATGGGGACCTTGCAGGGCTCAACAAGGACGACGCCCGGGAAAAATGGGGCGAAGAGCAGGTGCATATCTGGCGCCGCTCCTATGACACGCCACCGCCTGGCGGCGAGAGCCTGAAAGACACGGCTGACCGGGTGCTGCCCTATTATCACGCGACGATCAAACCGCGGGTTCTGGGTGGCGAGCGGGTGCTGATTGCCGCCCACGGCAATTCCCTTCGGGCGCTCGTAATGGACCTGGAAGGCCTCAGCCGCGAGGAAGTGCTGCAGCTCAACATCGCCACTGGCGCACCCATCGCCTATGAACTGGACGATGAGGGCAAGGTGCTGTCAAAGAAAATGCTGATTGAGCGGGAAGCCCACTAACGCCGTTGGATTTCCCGCGGTTTCGAGCCAACCGCTCTGGAGTTTGACTCTAGTTTGATGGCGCCGGGGCAACCTCTTGAGGGTTTGGGGGGCGCCGGCGGCGGTCCAATTCGAGCCGCAGGGCTTCACCGAACTGGAGACGTTCTTCCGGCGACAAGAACGCCCCGACCGTCAAACACCGTCCATGGGACGTGATGTCGATGGCGACATCCTCTTCCGCCTCCTTGTCATACTGAACCCGCGCCCAGTAGGGCTGGGCGACCCAGGCTGTCTCATTTCCCTTCGCGTCCACTTTCCGGATCTTCAGCGTGTCGTCTGACAGCTGCACGGTTTCGAACGCGCGGGCGGCGCGATAATTCCACCGAAAGGCGAAATATATAGCGGCGACGTCGAGCCCGAAAAAGCCGAACACCGGCCAGGCCCCCATCAGCGTGAACACAACGCCCGCCACAAAGCTCACCACGCCGATGAAGATCATGACGATCAGAAAGCCCCGGCTGCCGAGGGAGCGATGGGGGGTCAGCCGCGCATCAAAATGCAGTGCGGCGCCCGGGGGCGCCTCCAGCGGGCGTGTGTCGGTTACGCGTTCCATAATAGCCAAATTAGGCCGCCCAAGCCGGTTCGGCAATGGATCGGCCTGCGGCAAATGGCTATGTTCTGCCCATGAAAATGAAGAAAAAAGACATTGAGCCGTTTTTCGAGATCCTTTCCGCCGACCTCCCGGAGCCGAAAACCGAGCTCGACTATAAAAACCCTTACACACTTGTTGTCGCCGTCGCCCTTTCAGCGCAAGCAACCGACGTAGGGGTTAACAAGGCTACGAAGGACCTTTTCAAGAAAGTCGATACGCCGGAAAAGATGGTGAAGCTCGGCGAAGCCAAGCTGCGCGATCACATCAAAACCATCGGGCTCTATCGCAATAAAGCGAAGAACGTCATCGCGCTGTCCAAGATGCTGATCGAGGAGTTTAACAGCGAGGTGCCTCAGACCCGCGAGGAGCTTGAACGCCTTCCCGGGGTCGGCCGCAAGACCGCCAATGTGGTGATGAACGAAGCTTTTGGCGAACCGACCATTGCCGTCGATACGCACATCTTCCGGGTGTCAAACCGCACCGGGCTCGCGCCCGGCAAAAACGTGTTGGAGGTGGAGCATGCCCTTCTGAAACGCGTGCCCAAGGACTATCTGCAGCATGCCCATCACTGGATCCTGCTGCACGGCCGCTATATCTGCAAAGCGCGCAAGCCGGACTGTCCATCCTGCAAAGTCGCCGCTTATTGCACGTTCAAAGGAAAGACGACCGCGGCCTAGTTTTTTGGGGTCGCGGAGCCAGACGGAAACGTTCTGCGGTTCGAGGTCTAGTACCGATAGGCGTTCAGCTGATGCGCGCGGTTCACGTCTGCAACACAGGGGTCAACGGGGAGTTCGCCGCCTTCGCGGGCGCGCGCTTCAATGAAAGAGGCACGCATGATGTCGCTTTCATCTTCATAGAGATAGACAAAGAGCGTGCAGCCGTCACCGGCATAGCGCCAGATTTCCGCGTGGGCTTCGTTTCGCTGGAAGTCGGGCGAGCCAAAGGCGTCACGCAGGCCATAAGCATCAAGCCCGATCAGGCTGCCGGCACTTGGGGCGGGTTTAAGAGCGGGAGGTGTGCGTCCTGGTGCCGAAACGGTTTGGGGTGAGAGGTTCGAGCCCACGTTCGCCCCACTGCCTGCGCAGGCGGCGAGCACCGCTCCCATTGCCAAAACTGCTAAAACACGCACCACGCAACTCCCGACTTAAGCCGATACTTTCTTATGCAGATGCACCATAAGGGCTGTCGCAAAAAAAGGTGTTAACAGATTGACCACGGGGATGGAGGCAAGCGCTGCGGCAGCCACCCCGCCGGAAAAAACCCGAATGCTCCTCGAGCGCCGCAGGGACTTCGCTTCCTGAGGCGTGTGGTGACGCAGGGCGACCAGCTCAAAATATTCCCGGCCGAGTAGATACCCATTCAGCGTCCAATAGGCGATGACGTTAACCACGGGAATGAAGTAGAGCGGCAGCGCAAGGATATTGAGGACGATCAGCAAGGCGGTGAATTTTATGGCGATCCAGAGACCCTGAACGAAGGGCTGGTCGCGTCCAGCGGTGTCCGTTGGGTAGTGACGCTCTTCCACCGCTGTCGCGACCTCTTCCAGAAAAATGCCTGCGAAGAGAGCGGAGACCGGCATGAGGAGCAGCACCAGAGCGACGACGACAAAGGCACCGGAAAGCCAGTCAATCACTTCGTCGATAATCGGCCAGCCCCAGTCCGCGCCAAATTCCGGGATCGCCTGAAGGCCATAAAATGCGCCTATGCCTGCTATCACCAACAAAACCAACGCGAGACCCAGCGCGCGCAGCATGACCGCGCGCAACGGTTTTGAAAACGTGTCGCTGAGTGCGGTCGACAAGGCAGAGAACATGGCATATCCCCGTAACAAATAGCAGCGATTGGTGCGCGCCAAACTTCAAATCAGGGGCAGATTAGCCGCCCTCCGGGCTTTGTCCAGCGTGCGTCGCGCCTTATACTCCGCCCAGATTTTCACTCTGAGCCAAGCGAGCTTTCATGTCAGAACCTAAGTTTGATGTTGCCGGGATCGGCAATGCGATTGTTGATGTCATTTCGGAAGGGACTGACGATTTTCTGGTCGCCAACAAAGTCGAAAAAGGCGCCATGACGCTGATCGACGAAGACCGCGCGACAGAGCTTTACGGCGTCATGGGCTCGGCGATCGAAGTCTCTGGCGGATCCTGCGGCAATACGATTGCAGGCCTCGCGGCGCTTGGCGGCAAGGCTGCCTATATCGGCAAGGTGCGTGATGATCAGCTGGGCCAGGTGTTCACCCATGACATTCGCGCCCTCGGTGTTGATTTCACGACAGCGCCGGCAACAGACGGACCGGCGACGGCGCGCTGCCTGATCGTGGTAACGCCGGACGCCCAGCGCAGCATGAGCACTTATCTCGGCGCTGCCGGTGGCCTGACACCGGATGATGTGCCGGAAGATCTCATCAAAGCCTCTGCCATTACGTATATGGAAGGCTATCTCTGGGATCCGCCGGGCGCGAAAGAAGCGTTCCTCAAAGCTGCCGGAATTGCGCACAGTGCGGGCCGCCTGGTGTCGCTCACTCTCTCGGACAGTTTTTGTGTCGACCGGTTCCGCACCGAGTTCCGCGAACTTGCCAAAGAGGAAGTCGACATCCTGTTTGCCAATGAAGATGAGATCATGTCGCTTTATGAAGTCGACACGTTCGATGCTGCGCTTCAGTCCGTGCGGAAGGACTGCAAGTTCGCCGCCCTCACGCGCTCGGAAGCGGGCTCGGTGATTGTCGCCGACGGCGAGGTGCATGTGGTTGATGCGGAGAAAGTCTCCCAGGTTCTCGACACAACCGGCGCAGGCGACCTTTATGCGGCAGGCTTTTTGTTCGGTCTTTCCAAAGGCGCCGACCCGGTGACCTGCGGTCGTCTGGGCTCCATCGCGGCGGCCGAAGCGATCAGCCATTATGGCGCGCGTCCGCAAGCGGACCTGAAAGCGCTTGTTGCTGAAAAAGGGTTGGCGGTTTGAGCGCCGCTTAAAGCTTGCGGAGATAGACGTCGCGGATCGCGTGGTCTGTCCCTTTGCGCAAAACCAGGTCGGCGCGTTCGCGCGTCGGCAGAATATTCTTATGCAGGTTGGCGAGGTTGATCGATGTCCAGATGGAGGTAGCGACTTCAACCGCCTCTTCGTCTGACAGGCTGGAGAACCTGTGGAAATAGGCATCCGGGTCTTTAAAAGATGTCTTTCTGAGCCCCAGGAACCTGTCGACATACCAGTCGCGCACGATGTTTTCGTCCGCATCCAGATAAATGGAGAAGTCAAAGAAATCGGAAACGAAAGGTTGCGGGTCTTCGCCCTCTGCCGGCTTCCAGCTTTGCAGGACGTTGAGGCCTTCCACAATCAGCACATCCGGCTGATCGATCGTGATGGTCTCGCCCACAATGTCATAGTGGAAGTGAGAATAGACCGGCGCCACCACCTGACCCACACCGGCTTTGATGTCGGTTAGGAAAGAGATGAGGCGCTTCACGTCAAAGCTTTCCGGAAAGCCTTTGCGTTGCATCAGGTCGCGGGACTCAAGCTCCGCGTTCGGGTAGAGAAAACCATCCGTCGTGATGAGATCCACCTTCGGATGGTTTGGCCAGCGCTGCAAAAGCTCATGCAGGATACGGGCGGTCGTGCTCTTGCCGACGGCAACGGAGCCCGCCACCCCAATAATGAAGGGTGTCTTTGCCTGTTTGGTGCCGAGAAACTCCGATGTGGCGCCATGCAGTTCCTGCGTGGCCGCAACGTAGAGATTCAGCAAGCGCGACAGCGGCAGATAGATTTCGCGGACTTCCTCAAGCGACACATTTTCACCCCAACCACGGAGTGTTTGCAGCTCGTCTTCGGAAAGCGTCAACGGCGTATCAGCGCGAAGCTTTCCCCACTCGGCAGAAGTGAAGTGACGGAAAGGAGAAATGGATCGTGCGGTCGGTGATGCCGATTTCCTACTTGGCGTGATGCTCACTTTTTTTTCCGACTTCACTGTCGACATAGAACTTTTCCCTGCCGGTTCGCTAACCAGATCCTGGCCGTTTGCTGGTTCGTCTTCTTACTGTTCTTTTCGACTGGATTTTTCAGTGTGACCAGAGGTGCCCTCACGGCGCGCGAGCTCTGAATAAACCTCACCGGGGTCAATGTCGAGGGCCGCCATCAGGACCAGCCAATGGTAGATCAAATCGGCGGATTCATTGACGACTGATTTTTTGTCGGAAGTACCACTTTCCATCGCAGCGATCACTGTTTCGACCGCTTCTTCGCCCAATTTTTGTGCGCACTTGCCCACACCTTTCGCAAAAAGCGATGCAGTGTAAGACTTTTTTGGATCCTCTCCCTTGCGGTCAGAAATGACCGAAAAGAGCGTCTCGAGCTGCTGGGCATCGGTGGCCATGACCTGGCCTCCCTGACAAGGATGGACGTACGAAACAAGCGTACAAACGAGCCGCCGTTCGCTCTTCAGGTCACGGGGCGCGCTTTCGTATCAGATTTGTGGGCAAGACGCCAGCACTAGGACGGCCGCAGAAATGCGGCAATTTTTGAGGGTTAACGGCGGAGACTTCTAAAGCCGGGTGACAATTTTGTCATCAAGCGCACCCTGTTTGGTTCCCTGCAGGAGGGTGCCGGAGGTGATGGCGCCGCGTAGATCCGTTCCGCGCAAATCGGCTCCCTCAAGTAACGCGTCCACAAGAATGGCCTCCTTCATGTCGGCGCCCACGAGGAAGGTTTCGCGCAGATCGGTTTCAACCATGACGGCGCGCGTGAAGTTTGCACCCGGAAGAAAATGGCCGGCCAGATTGAAGCGCGTTAGATCCGTTTCTGAAAAATCTGCACGCTCGCCCTCGACCTTGTCGCTTTCAATCCAAAGTTTGTGTTGCAAAAGAATCTCCGCCAACACGTCGCCCGTCGGTGGGCGTCCGGCGCGACGGGAGCGCATCAGGTTGGCCGATCCTTCCGTCGCCTCATCTATTGCCGTGCGTGTGAGATTTGCGTCCAGCAGATTGGCACCGTGCATTTCAACTCCGGACAGGTTCGCGCCGTCGAAAGAACTGTCTCGGAGGTCGGCGCCCGTGAGCTTCACGCGATCAAGACGCGCCCCTTGAAAGTCCGCACCCGTCAATTTGCAGGTGTCCATGTCTGCTCTGAGAAGTGCTGCATCTTTGAATGAACAAGATGGGTCAAACAGCACGCGCCCTTCATCGCCCTGCACCTCGCCTCGGCGCATGTCCGCGCCTCTCATATTTGTGTTTGTGAGGATCGCGCCTTCAAACTTCGCACCCCGCAGATCCGCCCTCTCCAGATTAGCGTTGGTGAGATCGGCGCCGTTCATGAGCGCGCCAAACAGATTGGCCCGCGTAAGATTTGCGTCTCTTAAAATAGTGTCGGTGAAATCACACGCTGGCAGATCCGCATCCGAAAAGTTGATGCCGGCGAGATCAAGCCCGCCAAGGTCACATGCTTTCAGGACAATGCGGCGCCCACCTTTCATCCCACGCAAATATCGTTCGTGATATTGGGCAAGCCGTTCAACGGCGGCAGCACTCAAGCGGCGGCCGGATATTTCGGCAGCTTGGGTACCGGTTCCCAAAGTACGTCTGTCGGCGACAGCAGTCTTAGAAGACATATCATTCCCTTGCGGTCGAGAGGTCTTAGTACTGATCGCGCAATTTAAGATGAAAGGTCTTCAAGCCATGCAAAGGAAAATGGCAGGTTTTGAGGTCTATTCGTCTCAAAGACCGATAAAACTTTATCGATCAGGGGCGCCAGAAGGGCACAGCGCCTTGAAAAGCGGCCCATGCGCTAGCGGCTTCAGCCCAATGGGCTTCAGCTTCGGCTCCATGCCAGCCCAAGACCCGACCACCGCCGGTCGCGATCTTAAGTTGATTGGGATCGCCTTCTGATTTTTCTACCAGGGTCCGGACGATTTCTTCCGCCACCGCCAAATCATTCAAGCTGCCGAACACGTCCTGCAAGGCATTGAGCTTTTTGATTTTCTTGTCGACCAGCTTCTTTGGGAAGAGCGGCGCAAAAAAGCCGACGGCATATTTAAGGCTCTTTAGCCTCTTGCGAAGTTCGTGACGTTCTTTGAGCGTGAGGTGGTCAATGTTATCGCCCAGTGATCGCGCCTTCTTCAGGCGCTTGGTGAGCGCCCGCTCAGCAAACTGACGCGCGGGCATGGCGAGCATCATGGCCATTGACGGATCGTTGGCGGCCTCGCTCTGCCAACTTTTTTCTTCAATATGAAGCGCGAGTGTCAAACAGGTGCGGGTGAACTCGGCAGACGACACCGCGCGCAATCCGTCATCCCAGGCGTTCAGCTGCTGGAGCATCGCCGCACGGTCAAGCAGTTTGACGGTTTCGTCACCGATCTCTTTCAGAGGTGCCACGAGTTCACCACGGAAAACATCATAGTCGCGCGCGACGCCGAGCAGGCCTGCCAGTCTGCGGGCTTTGGCGTTCGTTTCCTGCATCATGGTTTTGTCGAGAACCGGCGCGAAGACAGCAAGTGCAGCGCGCAAGCGACGAAGGCCGACCCGCATCTGATGCAGCGCCTCTTCGTCGGCCGTCTCCACCAAAGCCGGTTCGTTTGCGACGATATGGGCGAGACAATGACGCAGAACCTGATCGAGCGCCTCTTCAACGGTTGCCTTTTTGCGCAGTTTCACCATTTCGCCTTTGACCGACTTAGGCCCGAGCGCGTTGGCAAGCGCGTAGCCGCGCTCCCCTTTTGACCGCACGCCGATGCGAACGGGGACGGTGTCCACAAGCTTAAGAGCGACGCGGTAAAGAGACGCCGGATTGCCTTTTTTCAGTTCCAGCTCAAGTTCGCTCACCCGCGTTTCACGGCGACCGGCGCGAATGACACCGCGGTCGAGCGCCAGCTCGATCGCGTCGCCGGCATCGGTTTTGAGCATGCCGATGGTGCGGTCCACATCCGTCTCAAAAAGCGGTTCGATGGTTTTGCCGTTGAGCAGGCGCTTCAGCCCCTTTTTAAGGTCGGGCGGCAAACGGTTGAAGTCGGGCGTCTTACAAGTTTTGGGAATGCGGCTTTCGAACTCCGCCCGCCCCGCCGCCAAACTGCCGAACGCCTTTTTCCCCTTCAGCGTCTGGATAAGGCGTCCATCTTCATCGCGCAGGCGCAGCACGACACCCTTTTGGCGCAGCGCATTGGCGGCACTGTCGAAATAGGTGGCTTTGAGTTTTTTTGGCTCGTCGGACGCAAACTCAGCTTGAGCGAACGGCCCGCAGGTTGGCAATTCCGCCAACGCCTTTTCATCCAGCGTGAGTTTTAGCTCAATTTCGTGGCCCACTGGCCCGCACCCGCCTGCGTTTAGTCTGGTGCCGTCCGGTTTCTCTGTCCAGGTTCAGCCGGAAAAGTATTCCCCGGATAAAGAGGCTTGTAAATTGTTGAATCGTCGCATCCATCCGATCCATGCGGCTTCAGTGAGCAAACGGAAGGCATTGGAGGCTGCGCGGAAACCGCAGCGAACTAGAGACGAACTGGTATCTCTTTGGCGGCCATGTGCGCCTTGGCTTCGCCAATCGTGTAGGTCCCAAAGTGAAAGATTGAGGCCGCGAGCACCGCGCTGGCATGGCCTTCAGTGATCCCTTCAGCGAGATGGTCGAGGGTACCAACGCCACCGCTCGCGATGACCGGAACCCTCACGGCATCCGCAATGGCGCGGGTGAGTTCCGTGTCGAAACCTTCCTTTGTGCCGTCCCGGTCCATGGAGGTGAGGAGAATCTCCCCCGCCCCCAAGTCGACGACCTTCTTCGCATATTCGACCGCGTCGATGCCGGTCTCATTTCGACCGCCATGGGTGAAGACCTCCCAGCGTGCGGGTTCGCCCGGTGCGGAAACGCGTTTGGCATCCACGGCGACCACAATGCATTGAGAGCCGAATTTTTCTGCCGCCTCGCGCACAAAATCCGGATTGTGGACCGCGGCCGTCATGATGGAGACCTTGTCGGCACCTGCGAGCAAGAGCTGGCGCACATCTTCGATGGTGCGCACGCCGCCGCCCACGGTGAGCGGCATGAAACATTCTTCCGCGGTGTGGCGCACCACATCAAAAAGGATAGAGCGGTCTTCATGAGAGGCGGTGATGTCCAAGAAGCAAAGCTCGTCGGCGCCTGCTGCGTCGTACGCGCGGGCTGCTTCAACCGGATCGCCGGCATCCACAAGGTCGACAAAGTTCACGCCTTTGACCACGCGGCCATCTTTCACATCAAGGCAGGGGATCACGCGGGCTTTGAGCATCAAGCCGCTCCTTTCAGAAGCGCGATGGCTTCTTTCGGGTCCAGGCGGCCGTCATAAAGGGCCCGACCCGAAATCGCGCCTTCAAGGCCCGCGCAGTCTGCCGCTATCAGGGCTTTGATGTCGTCGATAGAAGACAAGCCGCCGCTCGCAATGACGGGGATGGAAATGGCGTTCGCAAGAGAGACTGTTGAGCCCAGGTTAAGGCCTTCCAGCACCCCATCGCGGTCAATGTCGGTATAGATGATGGCGGCAACGCCCACATCCTCAAACTCTTTGGCCATTTCGAGCACCGTGAGGTCGGAGACTTCAGCCCAACCTTCAACCGCGACCTTGCCGCCCTTCGCATCAAGCCCAACGGCAATTTGGCCGGGAAAGCGTTTGCAGGCCTCGCGAACCAGGTCCGGGTCTTTCACCGCCGCCGTGCCAATAATGACGCGGGCGATCCCCTTGCCGAGCCACATCTCTATCGTGGCCAGGTCGCGAATGCCGCCACCCAACTGGGCCGGAATGGAGATCTCTTTCAGGATCGCCTCGACTGCACCGGCGTTCACCGGCTTGCCTTCAAAGGCGCCGTTCAGGTCCACCAGGTGCAGATAGTCGAACCCAGCGTCTTCAAAGGCGCGGGCCTGAGCGGCCGGATTGTCATTGAAGACCGTTGCTTCTTCCATGAGCCCACGCACCAGGCGCACGCATTCGCCATCTTTCAGGTCGATCGCGGGAAAGAGAGTGAGCGGTGCTTTTGTCGAACTCATTGGATTTACGGTTTCCATTGAAGAAAATTGCGAATGAGGGCGAGGCCCAGTGCCTGGCTTTTTTCCGGGTGGAACTGGGTGCCCACCATATTGTCACGGCCGACCGCCGCCGTAACCGGTCCACCATAATCCGTGCGCGCAATCACGTCCGCTTCGTCCGCCGCCTGCAGCTGATAGGAGTGGACGAAATAGGCATGCGCCACCGGCAGGTCCGCCAGCACAGGATGAGCGCCCGTCATCTGCAGTTCGTTCCAGCCCATGTGCGGGATTTTCAAAGACGGGTCGCTGGGTTTCATTTCCACCACGTCGCCGGCAATCCATCCAAGGCCTTCATGTTCCCCGTGCTCGAGGCCGCGGGTCGCCATCAACTGCATGCCGACACAAATGCCGAGGAAGGGGCGCGCTTTTTCATGCACCATTTCCTCCAAGACGTCGGTCATACCCGGAACAGCATCAAGCCCCCGCCGGCAATCTCCAAAGGCGCCGACACCCGGCAGCACGATCCGGTCGGCTTTGCGCACGGCGTCCGCGTCGCCGCTCACTTCAATATCCATCGCAAGCTCGAGCTCGCGCACGGACCGCTCAAACGCTTTTTCAGCGGAGCGGAGATTGCCGGAGCCATAATCGATGATGACGGTCTTCATGGAGTGGGACTCTAGTTTTACTTCTTTGGCCTAGTTCAATGCCGGAGGTTTTGGAAAAACGCCCAGCACATCTTCATTCGGGTTTGTTGGATGGGGCTCTTCCGTTTCGCGCCGCGCGGGGCGTTTCGGCCAAACCGGCCCCTTCGGCTGTGTAAAGGCTGCCGGCGCGCTGGCGCGCAGCCCCACGCCTGATCCGCTCCGGTCCAGCACTGCGCTGGTGACCGGATCAAGAGAGGCTTCGGGTAGAGCATGACTCCAGCTTGCGAAGAAGCGGGCTTCCGCCTCGTCCTCATCGGCGCCATGAACCACTGCAACCGTTTGATAGCCTTTTCGGGCAAGGGCCAGTCGGCGGAGATCGTTCGCCTCCATCGCGGCCAGAAGCTGAACACCTACGCCGACAAGCACGGTGATGTTCTCGCCAAGGCCAAAGCTTTCGCCCGCCAGGGCGATCAAGATCGAGAGACCAAAATAAGCCGCCCCCTCCCACCACATGCGGTGATAGAGAAACCAGAGAAGCGGCGACAGGATAGCCCAGCGCGCCATGCCTTCTTTCACAAGACGCACGTGGTCTTCCGCTCGCGGGAGCGACGCATTGGCATGAACCGTAAAGGTGCGCATCGACGGCGTCCGTTTACCTGGTTAATCCGCTTCTCAGCGACAGAAACAGGAGGCCCGGTGAGGAGCCTCCCTTCATGTGGGGTTCTTTAGGGCGTTTCAAGGATAAGTGAAAGCACTTATCCGTCCGGAAGCGCAACCGACCATAAATTTAGAGCGGTTTTCTGATTTCAACCTAAATCAGAGCCGCTCTAAAGGGACACCAGCAAAAAGCCAGTGTATCAGCTCCCAATAACACCTTTGGTCGAGGGCACCACATCTGCGGTGCGGGGATCGATTTCCACCGCCGCACGGAGCGCGCGGGCGAGCGCCTTGTAGCAGCTCTCGACAATATGGTGGGTATTCTCCCCATAGATGTTTTCCATGTGGAGGGTGATGCCGGCGGCCTGGGCGAAAGCCTGGAACCACTCCTTAAAGAGTTCGGTGTCCATTTCCCCCAGTTTCGGACGCTTAAGATCCACCCGCCAGATGAGATAGGGCCGCCCGGAGACATCAATGGCGCATCGCGTCAGGGTTTCATCCATGGGGATGAGCGCGTTGGAATAGCGCTTGATACCTTTGAAATCGCCCAATGCCTGGCGCACGGCTTCACCGACAACGATGCCGCTGTCTTCGGTGGTGTGGTGCATATCAATATGCAGGTCGCCGTCGACCCGCACTTTCAGGTCAATGAGAGAGTGCCGCGACAGCTGTTCAAGCATGTGATCGAGAAAGCCAATGCCCGTATCAATGTCGTAAATGCCATTTCCGTCCAGATCGAGCGACACAAAGACTTCCGTCTCTTTGGTCTTGCGCTCGACAGTGGCGACGCGGCCCTGAGCCTCAATAGACATAGGGGTAGACATGGGGTTCTTCCTCACTTGGTGCGGCGGGACTGCCGCAATCGCGGGCGTTCTAACAGGTTCAGGCGGGCCCCGCCAGCCTCACTGGCCGCACGCTAAGACCAACAGTAGAAAGCGTATGCTTAACAAGGGCTTAACGGACGTTAACCGTTTTTGGTCTCAAAAGCACTCCAGAGCCGTTAACCCTGCCCAAATATTAATGTGACATGTCAGCTCTCTTGTCCAAGTCACTATCGTTAACCAATTGTGAATCCGATGTTTGGCTCGGATTTCGCTATGGACTCATGCGGTTAGGGCGGGTTCTTGAGACTAAGGCGTTAAGGATTGAGTCTTTCGTTCCGAGCTGATCAGGCCGCGCGCGCCCGCTGACACGCGTCACGGGCTTTCAGGCGGGTCAGATAGGCCGCGGTTTTGGGATAGGCGCCCTCGAGCGGATAGAGATGGGCCAGCAGGTCCAGGGAATATCCCGTCATGATGTCGGCGGCGGTGAATCCTGTGCCCAGCAAAAACTCGCTGTCGGCGAGTCCCTGCTCGACCGCCTCGAGCGCAGAGTGGGCTTTCTGTTCGCCGTCGGCCATGATGGCGTCGGCAGCCCCTGCCCCTCCTTCTTGGGCGAGCTTCATCACCCGCACGAAACCCAAAGGCCTTGACAGCGTGGCTTCGGCGAACCAGCACCATTGAAGATATTGGGCGCTCTCGGCCGTCCCCCGTTCCGGACGCAGCCGTCCCTCGCCATAGCGGTCCAGGATAAACTCCAGCATGGCGCCAGACTCAAACATGGTCACCTCGCCGTCGGTGAGGGCCGGCACTTTTCCCGCTGGGCTAATGGAGCGCCACTCCAAACTGTCGCGATAAGCAGGCGAGAAATCGATGGTCACAATCTCCACATTGAGACCCAGTTCGAAGGCCAGCCAGATGGGTCTGACAGATCGGGTCCCCGGCACGTGGTAGATCGTGAGCATTGGCGCGCACGCCCTATTTCTTCCGGGGCCAGTCGGCGAGAAGTCGCTCGGCCGCATTTTTCGCGTCCAGCGCAGGCTTGGACGCGCCCTGGACCTGCGCGAGGGTGATCGCACCTTCTTTGAGGAGAGTGAGCTCGCGGGCCAAAAGCCGCGGCTTCTTGAACCGCTCCAGCTCGGCCGCGGCGGCGACCATCTCTATAAAGGCCTGCTTGGCGTCTGCCGCGGCGAGGTGGACCGGGTCTGCCGGATGTGGGAACTCCCCGGACGCCCGCACAAAAAGGCAGCCGGAGAATTTGCCCAAGGGCGAGCGGTCTTCAAACCAGGCTTCCAGCGCGTCAAAAATGGCCAACAGGCGCCCTTTCCCCTTCAATTTAGGGTCGGCCAGCACCTCCCGAAACCAGCCATTCACCGCTTGTTCCCTTGCCTCCAACACACCCAGGATGAGGGCGTCTTTCGACGGGAAATGCCGATAGAGGGTCATTTTTGCGAGATTTCCTTCGCTCAGGATCCGTTCAATGCCAACGGCATGAAAGCCTTCTGCGTTAAAAAGCTTCTGGGCGGTCTCAATCAGGTCGTTGCGGCGCGAGGGACGCGGCATCATTTTCTCCTTCAGGTCGGCGGCCCGAGCGCGCATATGGCACGGGCCTGCCAAATGGTACAAAGCAGTCTGTCTGCTTACCGCGAATCCGCACAGAATGGCGTTTTCACAATAGACTCATTTTAGGCCAGGACCTGACGTCCTACGGCTGTCAGCCTACCCTTCTTCCGGCCTCACGCGGTAGTGAAAATAGCGGACTTTCAAGTCTCTTTATTGAGCCGGATTGAAGGCTTATGTAGGGGCCACCCCCAAGACGTCGGAGATTGCAGATGGAACCGCGCGGCACCGCTCAAATCACCCAGGACCTGGCCCAATTCATTGCCGAGCGCGATCATTTCTATTTCGCGTCTGCTTCTGCCAAGGGGGCGCCTTATCTGCAACATCGTGGCGGACCGCGCGGGTTTTTGAGGGTTTTAAGCGAAAACGAGCTCGGCTATGCGGATTTTGGCGGCAATCAGCAATATGTGACGCTCGGGAACCTCAAGGAAAATCCGGCGGCCTTTATCTTCCTGATCGATTATGTGAACCGGCGGCGCATCAAACTGTGGGGCGAGGCGCGCGCCGTGGAGACCGACCCCGCCCTCACCCGCTCCCTCGCCCACCCCGGCTATCGCGCCCGGGTGGAGCGCGCAATCCTCTTTAAGGTGACCCGCTGGGACGTGAATTGTTCCGCTCATATCACCCCGCGCTACGCCCCGGATGTTCTGGAGCCTGCCTTTGATCGGCTAGAGAACCGGATCAAGGCGCTGGAAGCGCAGGTGCGCGAACTTGGGGGCGATCCCGGCGAATTTGACCATGTGGGCGGATAACGCGAGGAGCGAATCCTGTCTCTTTTCAAGTGGCCGCGGCGGTCGAACCTCTTCTTCTTGACCATGAGCGCGATCCGGCCCACATGTTACGCGCATCATCATATCGATCCTCGCTCCGCTCCGGTCGGATGATGCGCCACAACACCCAATTCCAATGTTGTTTTAGGATCTGAACCCAATGAGCACTCCCCCTGTCTGGCACGGCACGACCATTCTCTCTGTCCGCAAGGGCGGCAACGTCGTGGTGGCTGGCGACGGCCAGGTCTCCATGGGGGACACGGTCATCAAGAACAGTGCGCGCAAGGTGCGCCCGCTTGCCGGCGGCACGGTGATAGGCGGGTTCGCGGGCGCCACGGCCGACGCTTTCACACTCTTTGAGCGGCTGGAAGCCAAACTTGAACAATATCCGGGGCAGTTGATGCGCGCCTGTGTGGAGCTTGCGAAAGACTGGCGGACCGATCGCTACCTTCGGCGTCTGGAAGCCATGATGATCGTGGCCGACAAGGAGACGACCCTGGTGCTCACCGGCACCGGCGACGTGCTCGAGCCGGAGCATGGGGTCACCGGCATCGGCTCGGGCGGTAATTATGCGCTCTCTGCGGCCAGAGCGCTGGTCGACATGGACATGGACGCCGAAGACATTGCGCGCAAAGCCATGGGCATCGCCGCCGACATCTGCGTCTACACCAACAGCTCCCTCACGGTCGAAACACTGGACGCGGATGGCTGACGCCCTTGCCGACCCGCCCTATCGCTTTGTCCCGGTGACCACCCAGCATCTGCCCCTGCTCCGGCGCTGGTTCGATGAACCGCACGTCAGACAATGGTACAGCGACCCCTCGGGGTTGGAGGATATTGCGGACCATATAGAAGAGAGTGATGTGCACCCGTTTCTCGTGCTGCATGGCCACCTGCCGATCGCCTACCTCCAGTCCTATGACATAGACGGATCGCACCCGTATGCGGCGGCTGCCCGCGGTGCCCTCGGCATTGATCAGTTTATCGGGCCGGCGGCCTTTCTGGGGCGCGGTCATGGAAGCGCCTTCATTCGCGCCTATCTTAAGAAATGCGCGACCGAGGGTGTGGTCCAGGTGATTGTCGACCCGAAACCCAACAATCACCGCGCGATCCGTGCCTATCGGAAAGCCGGTTTCGAGGATCTATGTTATGACCGCAGCCCTGAAGAAGGCGCGGTTTTGTTATTGAGTGTGCGCCTGCCTTAAGGCGCGACCAAAGAGATATGTGAAAGAAGATCAGACGATGACTGCCTTTACCCCCCGCGAAATTGTGTCCGAGCTCGACCGCTACATTGTTGGTCAGGCGGATGCCAAACGGGCTGTTGCCATTGCGCTGCGCAACCGCTGGCGGCGGCAGCAATTGGGGGATGATCTGCGCGAAGAAGTGCTGCCGAAGAACATCCTCATGATCGGCCCGACCGGTGTGGGCAAGACCGAGATCTCGCGGCGTCTGGCGAAGCTTGCGCAGGCGCCCTTCATCAAAGTCGAAGCCACCAAGTTTACCGAAGTGGGTTATGTCGGCCGCGATGTTGAGCAAATCGTGCGCGACCTGGTTGAGGCCTCGATCGGGCTCGTGCGCGAAACCAAGCGCAAGGAGGTGGAAGCGAAAGCCTATAGCGCGGCGGAAGAGCGCGTGCTTGATGCGCTGGTGGGCACAGAAGCGAGTGCCGCAACCCGCGAGTCCTTCCGCAGGAAACTCCGCGCCGGCGAAATGGACGATAAGGAAATCGAGATCCAGGTGGCCGACACCAGCAGCGGCATGCCCAGTTTCGATATTCCCGGCATGCCCGGATCCCAGGTCGGCATGATCAATCTCAGCGACATTATGGGAAAGGCCTTCGGGGAGCGCACCAAGCCACGGCGCATGACCGTGAAAGACAGTTATGACCTGCTGATCGCGGAGGAATCCGACAAGCTGCTCGACGATGATCAGGTGAATGCGGAAGCGATCCACAAGGTGGAGAACAGCGGCATCGTGTTTCTCGATGAGGTCGACAAGATCTGCGCGCGGTCAGACCGGCAGGGCGGCGACGTCAGCCGGGAAGGGGTGCAGCGTGACCTACTGCCACTCATTGAAGGTACGACGGTCGCCACCAAACATGGGCCGGTGAAGACCGATCATATCCTTTTCATTGCCTCAGGCGCGTTTCATCTGGCGAAACCGTCCGACCTTCTGCCGGAGCTTCAGGGCCGGCTTCCCATCCGGGTGGAATTGAAGGCGCTGACGCGAGACGATTTCCGCCGCATTCTAACAGAGCCCGAAGCAAGCCTGATCAAACAATATAAGGGTCTGATGGCCACCGAAGATGTGACGCTTGAGGTGACTGAAGACGGCATTGATGCGCTCGCCGATATTGCGGCGGATGTAAACGCGACGGTAGAGAATATAGGGGCCCGGCGGCTTCACACGATCATGGAGCGCGTGCTGGACGAGATCAGTTTCTCGGCGACAGATCGGGCAGGGGAGACCGTCACCGTCGACGCCGACTATGTGAAGGCAGAACTGACCGACCTCGCCAGCAACGCGGATCTCTCGAAGTTCATCTTGTAAGACCTGAGACGCCACGCCCCGACCTGCTGGATGGGTCTGCCTGGGCGGGCCAGCTTGAGTGCGCCCTCGGCCTTATGGTTTCCAAAAGCTTTACGAAACTGCGTGCTGTTGCAGGTCCGTGACGATTTTTCGCGATGGGCGAGTCTTTGCCTTCGAAGCCCTTCGCCCCGGACTCATTTGGATGACCAGAGTCTTGCGCCCTGTTCCTCAATGGGACAAGGAGTGAATCTCAATTCATCGCTTGGGAGCGCTCAGAGCGGCAGGTTGACGGCCTGAATCCGGGAAAAGAGCCCCTTCTGGGAGCAAATTCGCTTAAAGCGATTCGAAGCCGAAACGATTAGCTCGCGCTCGACTCATCTTTCAGAAGGGCCAGCAGGCGATCCAGCGCCGGGCCTTTCAGATTGCGGATATCGCGGGCCAACCTGTTCGCCACCTCCGTTGCGCGCGGGTCCAAACCACCGGTTTCGACGGTTACTTTGGGATGGGAGAGGCGGGCGAGCTCGACAAGTTCTTCTGCATCGTCCCAAATGAGGCCCAAATGCCCGATGATCTTCTGGACGAGGTGAAATCCAGGGCGGCCACGGCGGCCATGTTCAAGCGCGGAGAGATAGGCGGCGCTCACGCCCACGGCCGCCGCCAGGCTTGAGAGACTTTCGCCTTTTTCTTCCCGCAATTCGCGGAGCCGCTCGCCAAAAGGGGTCATCGCTGGCGCCTCAGCCAGAGATAAAGCGCCCCACCACCGCCATGTTTGGGGTGCGCCGGCTGGAAGCCCGCCACATGGGTGCGGAATTGCGGTTCGTTGAGCCAGCGCGGGACCATGTCCCGCAAGACCGATCGGCGATCGGGATCCGCGTGAAATTCGCGACCATGAAGAAGATGCCCGGGGGCGCCTTTGCCGGTGATCACCAGAACGAGGCGTTTTCCTTGGGCTCTGGCAGAGGTCACAAAGCGTAAAAGCTCCGGTTCGGCGGAGTGCCGGGTCGCGCCATGCAAATCCAGGCGCGCCTCCGGCGTTAACTGTCCTCGCACCAGCTTTTTTGCGGTTCGATTATCCAGGGCATTGAGTGGTGGGGCCGTCGGACCGCGTTTAAGCGGCGGCGCCTGATGAGGCTTGTCCCAATTAGACGGCTTGGCTTGTTTCGGAAATGGAACGTTTTTTTTCGGCGGGTCAGCCTGCAGCTCGGGCAAATCGGCGTCCCCTTGCTTTTGGCCGGGGCGCGGCGTGGCATCGGCGGTCACTTTGCGCCAAAGCGCGGCTTCGTCGGGCGTTAAGGTTCTGCGGCGCGATTTGGCCTTCCTGCGGCCATACCCTGTAGGGGCAGAGAAATCGGTCGGTTTTCGCGCCACCGGCCCTACCTCTGATTTGCGGCCAAAGCCGTGGGCAAGAGCACCCAGAACCGGCCATCGGACTTCATGTTGCCGGCCTTGGCCCCGGCGGCTGCGCCAGAACCCCAGAAATAATCTCCACGAACGGGCCCCCGAATAGCCGAGCCCGTGTCCTGGGCGACCATCAGTTTGCGGGTCGGCGCGCTGTCGCCAGGGAGAATGGCGTCAAACCAGATGGGCGCGCCCAAGGAATGGGTCCGCCGATCGACTGCCAAACTGCGCCCCGGCGTCAGCGGAACACCTCCGGCGCCCACTGGCCCCAGGGCCGGATCGCTCACCTTGCGGCGGGTGAAAAAGACAAAAGACTCGTTCGCTTCAAGGACAGATTGCATTTCGCCCGGGTTTGCAGCCAGCCAATCACGAATGCTTGCCATGGAAACGTTTTCGCGCGTCAAAACCCCGCGCTCGATCAAGACCTTGCCGATGGCGGTGTAGGGTCGGCCGTTTTTCTCGGCAAATCCGACCCGGGTGACAGACCCGTCTGGCAGTTTAAGCCGCGCAGACCCTTGGATATGGGTGAAAAAGGCATCGACCGGATCCTTTACCCAGGCCACGGCCTGCGCATCGGCCCCGAGCACCCCCCGATTGATGGCGGCCCGGTCCGGGTAGGGGACGAACCTCCCCCCTTCCAAACGGCCTCGAATGGTCTCACCTTTGAGGCTCGGATCGAATTCGCCCAGATCGAGTCTTTGCAGGTCACTCGGTTTCGCCAGCAGCGGTGTTTGGTAGGGACCCTCTTGGGTCAGGCTCGCTTCAATTTCGGGTTCATAATAGCCCGTCATGAGACCATTTGGTCCCTCTTCGGCCGTCACCGCAAAAGGGATGAATCCGGTTTCAAAAAAGCTTCTTGGATCGGCGGCCGCGCCGGCTTCAAGGGCCTCCCGGCAGATCGGCTGCCAGTCCGCCACCGTGCCGTAATTGATGGCATCGCCCGTCTTGCTATCAAGAGCCCTAGTTGAAGGGGCGCGAAGGATGCGATCACACGACCGACGGAAAGTATTGAGCGCCGCCCCCAGATCGTCCCCCTCCCAGCCGGGTAGGGCCTCAAAACTGGTTTGCGACAAAGTAGGGCCCGGTTGATCGCTCACCCGATCCTCCGTCCCGCTGTCCGGATCGACGCAGCCCACAAGCCCCAGAAACAGGCCGAAAACAGCATAGGAGAACCGGTATTTCGCGGTAGGGCCACGTCCGGGATTGGGTGCTTTCGCGCGTCTAGCCGTGCATTGGAGACCGAACAGGCCATGCAAGGTCATGGACCCCGCGACCGATCACGCGCCGCCCGTGGCAACCAGATGCCAGTTCGGATCTCGGCTGGTGATATCGCGCTCAAAGGTCCAGACGTCGACGACCTCACGCACGGTGACGGGGTCTCCCTCGATCACCACGCCTTCCTCGTTTTTGGTCGACGAGGTTTGTTCGCTCACAAACTTCACAGTGACCAGCGCCTGATTGCCGTTCACCAGCGCCTTGACGAAATTAGCGGATTTGAGGCCGACAAAGCTCATTTCGATGGTGTCGCCCCGGCCCTCGCGGGCATCGATCGCCCCATTGAAACTCTCGAATACTTCCGGCGCGAGCAGCGGCTGCAGGGTCGTGCGATCACCGGCGGCAAAGGCGGTGACAATCATCTCATAGGCCAGTTTGGCGCCGTTCAGGAACTCGTCGCCATCAAAGCGGCGATCCGCCAGCGTCAGTTCGGTCAATTGCTGCTCGATCTCGGAGCCCGGCTCGATGCCACGGATCTTGCGCGGCGCAGGCTCAGGGGCGGCGTCGGGGGCAGTGTCACGGGCCGCATCCGGTGAGCGAGCACCCGGCAGATTGATCACATTATCCTTGTCATTTTCCTGCGACTGCTCATGGGCGGTATAGGGATCAAAGGGTCGGCGCTCCTCACCTGTCCGGCGCCCCAAGACACTGCGGAGTTTTAGAAACACCACGACAGCGATCACCAGGAGGATCAGATTGATAATGCTAAAGTCGCTGCTCATCGAATGGTTGCTACCTGTCATTGGGGTCAGCGGCCGGCTGCGGCACGCCGGCGGACCCGCAAGGGGAGAGCACCCCGCCTTTGCATCAAGTTGGTTTGAAACAATCTTGGGAGCGCTTATCTGTTAAGAGTAATCTAGGGCAAATGGCGCTGCATTGCCACTGATTGCCCGATTGAGCGGCCCTGTTTTGTTTGAAATCAACTGAACCGCTCTAAACAGGCGCTTTACCGGCAGGTCGCGTTGGATGACAAATCTGCCTGCAGCCGCCCAGACTCGCCAATAGGAGCCACATGCCCATCGTTTTTCTCGCCTTTGTCCTTGTTCCCATCGCGGAGATCGCCGTCTTCATCGAAGTGGGCGGCTTGATCGGACTTTGGCCCACACTCGGGATTGTGATCCTCACCGCGCTCATCGGGACCAGCCTCCTGCGGGCCCAGGGGCTCGCGGCATTCGGGCGAGCCCAGGCCGCCATGAATGAAGGCCGCTTGCCTGTGGAAGAAGTGATGCACGGGTTTTGTCTGGTGATTGCCGGTGCGCTTCTGTTGACGCCGGGGTTTTTGACCGACATTGCGGGGTTTCTTCTCTTCGTCCATCCCGTGCGTCTGCTGTTGGCGCGGGCCGCCATGAAATGGTTTGCCAAGAATGGCACTGTTCACGTGCATACGGGCGCAGGCTTTGCCCATCGCCCAGGCGACCCACGGGGCCCTGGTCACCCCGGCGACCCAACAATTGTTGACGGCGAAGCGGAAGAAGTGCCGAGACACCCGCCTGCGGCTGACAATGATGATCTTCCCGGGACGGACACGTCGGGCGAGGGTTCACCCACTGGTTCCGGCCGCTGGGTGCCGCCAAAGGACTCTTAGCCGCCGCGCTTGTGAAACGCCCATATTCCGTGATAGCCACTGACCGCAAATCAGAAGCGGCTGGGCCTGTTGCTCAGCAGAACGGGAGACGGCATGGCAGAGACAGATCAAACAGAAGCAAGTGGCGCAGGCAGCGACGGTCAGGGCGGTCCGCAGCTTCGGGTGATCACCCAATATGTCCGCGACCTTTCGTTTGAAAGCCCGAACGTCCCCGGCAGTCTGGCGCCGCAGGACGAGTCACCTCAGATCGCCGTTAATGTCGACGTTGGCGTGAACCCGCTTGCGGAAACCGACTTTGAAGTTGTGCTGAAACTGAAAGTGGATGCCAAGGTGAACGGCAAGCAGCTCTTCTTGACGGAGCTGGAATATGCCGGCGTGTTTAAAGTCGCGAACATTCCTCAGGAAAGCATGCAGGCGGTTCTGCTCATCGAGTGCCCGCGGCTTATCTTCCCATTTGCCCGTCGCATTGTTGCCGACGTCACCCGGGACGGTGGCTTCCCACCCTTGATGGTGGACCCGATCGACTTCGCACAGCTGTTCCGTCAGCAGATGCAGGCGCAGCAGGAAGCCGGCGAGAAAGAGCATCCCGACGCTTAATTTTGGGCGCCCTTTCGCGACTGCGCTCTAAGTACTTTTCCAGAGGGTCTCTTCGCCAAGACTAGAGACAAAGACCTGGTGGGCGGCGCGCTCTTCGTCCGTGATGCGCGAGGGGAGCGGTTTTGGCCGCTGCCGACGCACCTCGTGGGCAATCTTGCCGCTCGCATCGGTGCCGCTTACCGCATCGGCGGCGAGGCTCAATCCAGGTTCGCGCCCACCAATGAGCTCCAGATAGACTTCCGCCAGGAGTTCGCTGTCGAGCAGCGCGCCGTGTTTCACGCGGTTTGAATTGTCCACATTGAAGCGGCGACACAGCGCATCGAGGCTGTTCTGGCCGCCGGGATATTTCTTGCGCGCCATGGCAAGGGTATCCACTGCCTGTGCGTCGGGCAGGAGTGGCCGGTTCGCCATTTTTAACTCAGCGTTGAGGAAGCCCATATCAAAGGCGGCGTTGTGAATGACGAGCGGCGCATCTTTGACGAACGCCAGGAACTCGTCCGCCACTTCATCGAATTTTGGCTTGTCGGAGAGGAACTCGTCGGAAAGCCCATGCACCTGGAAGGCGCCTTCCGACATTTCGCGTTCAGGGTTGATATAGACATGATAGGTCTCACCGGTCGGCATGTGGTTTTCAAGTTCCACACATCCGATTTCAACCAGGCGGTGTCCTTCCTTCGGACTGATCCCCGTCGTTTCCGTATCGAGCACGATCTCGCGCATGTCTGTCCCCAAAATTTCCGTGCATCGCCCCAGATGCACACTTCTTTTTGTCGCACTATCGAACCGCAAAAGTCTGCAACTTTTGCAGAAATGCTCCGGCTCTCAACCCAGCAGTTTTTTTAAGACCTCGCCCTCACGGCCTTTCAAGTCTGCAATGATGTCGCGAACCTGCGCCCGCGCATGATCCAATCCCTTATCGCTTTCAACAATATAGTCGGCGCCGGCGCGTTTGTCGGCGTCACTCACCTGCTTGGCAAAAATTTCTTCAAACTTCTCTTCCGTCATTTCCGGTCGGGCGAGCACACGTTCACGCTGCAGTTCATAAGGCGCGCTGACGACGACAATAACATCCACCCGTTCGCGGCCGCCGGTTTCAAAAAGCAACGGAATGTCGAGCAGCACCATCTCGGCGCCATCCTTCGCCGCATTTTCAAGAAAGGATCTGTTCGCCTGTCCCACCAACGGATGCACGATGCTTTCGAGTTTTTTGAGCGCCTCCGGATTGCCGATGACCTCTTTCGAGAGAAGCGTGCGATCAACAGCGCCGTCTACGACGACACCCGGAAACGCTTCTTCCAACGGCGCCACCGCCGCGCCGCCTGCAGCGTAGAGTTTGTGCACTTCAGCGTCGGCGTCATAGACAGGCACACCTTCGGCCGCAAACATTTTGGCGGTTTCAGATTTCCCCATCCCGATAGAGCCTGTCAGGCCAATCAACAGCATCTAATGTTCCTTTAAGTCCTTTATCACAAGCGCCCGCAGTTCGGGCGTCACCTCCGGGCGCACCCCGAACCAGGCCTCAAAGCCTGGTACCGCCTGGTGGAGAAGCATGCCCAGTCCATCGACGACGGCGTTGCCTTGCGCGCGGGCACGTGCCAGCAGATCTGTTTCCAACGGCGAATAGACGATATCTGTCACCAAGGCATCTGGCGGGAGCTTCTCCAACGACAGCTCAAGGGGATCCATGCCCGTCATGCCCAAGGACGATGTGTTGACCAGAAGGCCGATGTCCCGAAGCGCCTCCGGCGCTGCGTCCCAGGGCAGCGCTTTGCCCTTCACATCAAGTTCTGTCAGAAGCGCGGCGGCTTTTTGCACGGTGCGGTTCACAAGGCGGATTTCCGGCACGCCCGCGTCCGCCAGCGCAACTAGAATGGCCCGCGCGGCGCCGCCGGCGCCCAAAACCATCGCGGGCCTGGAGGTAAACTCAGCATCTGGCGCATTCGCTTTCAGATTTGCCATGAAGCCATAGCCATCCGTATTGCGACCTTCAAAATGACGTCCACAATCCACAATCGTGTTCACCGCTTTCAGACGTTTGGCCGCGTCGTCGTGATGATCGAGCAGGGCAAATACGGCTTCTTTATGGGGCACAGTGACGTTGGCACCAATCACGCCCTGATCGCGGAACGAGGCAAGGCAAGCCTCCAGCTCTTCCGGGGGAACGCCGTGCTGTTCATAAACCGCGTTTTCGATGCCGAGCGTCTCGATCCAGTGATTATGGATCAGTGGGGAGCGGGAGTGGGTGACCGGCCAGCCGAGCACCCAAACACGGGAGAGCTTCGTCATATCGGGCCGCTCGTGTTTGCGTCTTTACGTTTCAAGTGCACCCTCTTTGCGCAGATAGTCAAAGAGCGGCAGGAGCGGCAGGCCCAGAATGGTGAAGTAGTCCCCTTCAATGCGTTCGAACAATTGAACGCCGGGGCCCTCTAACTGATAGCAGCCTACGCTTGAGAGGATTTTTTCGCCGGTGCGTCTGATGTAATGGTCGAGATAGTCGTCTGAAAAATCCCGCATGGTGAGATGGGCCTGGGTGACATGGCTCCACGTGATCTCGCCGCTGCGCGCGACGGCCACCGCGCTGTGGAGCGTGTGGGTCTTGCCCCGAAAGAAGCAGAGGTTCTTGCGGGCTTCGTCCAGATCTCTCGGCTTGTCGAACAGGCGGGCGTCGCAGGTCAGCACCTGGTCGGCGCCGATGACAAACTGGTCTTTGGCTTCCGCGCTCACCGCCTGTGCTTTCATTTTCGCGAGGTGCTCTGCCAGCGCGGTTCCATTGCCTTCGAACCCCATTTTTGCTTCCGCTTCATCGACAGGGGAGACTTCGACGCGAAAGGAGACATAGGCATTTTCAAGCAACATGGCACGCACGCCGCTGCGGGAGGCGAGTATCAGTGTGGGCGTATCAGACATGATTGGATTCACTCATGGGGGGCTTTGGGTTTGTACCTACTGACGGCTGTAGAGATTGAGAATGGCGGCAGCTGTCTCTTCAACAGATCGCCGGGTGACGTCGATCACCGGCCAACCATGCTTGTTGAAGAAGCGGCGCGCATCCGCGAGCTCTGCGGTGATCAGGTCTTTATCCACATAATCGGTCTCAGTTTGCTCATTCAAGGACAGCAACCGGTTTTTCCGAATTTGTGACAGCCGGTCCACGCTCGCAACAAGCCCGACTATGAGGGGGCTTGTTGCGGTTTCGAGATCTGGCGGCAGGGGCGTTCCGGGGACAAAAGGCACGTTCGCGGCTTTGATGCCGCGGTTTGCGAGGTAAATGCAGGTCGGTGTCTTCGATGTGCGGCTGACTCCAACCAGGATGATGTCGGCATCGTCCAGGTCGCCGGCGGTTTGCCCGTCATCATGGGCCATCGTGAAGTTGAGCGCTGCAATGCGGTCAAAATACTCCGCATTCATTTCGTGCTGCACCCCGGGTTTATGGGAAATCTCCCGGCCCAGATAGGTGCCGAGTGCACCAATCACCGGGTCCAGAACGGAGATGCAGGGAATATCCAGCTCGCTGCAGCGCTCCAGCAGCTGATCTCGCAGGGTCACATTCACCATGGTGAACATGACGAGCCCCGGCTCGCGCTCAATTTCAGCGATGGCACGGTCCAGCTGTTTGGGGCCTCGCACCAAGGCGTAAATGTGCTCCACCGGGCTTACATCTTCATATTGCGCACAGGCCGCGCGGGCGACAGCGTTGAGTGTCTCCCCCGTCGCGTCTGAAACGAGATGCAGATGAAAGAGGCGGCGGCTTGTCATGAGGTCAGGATTTCCGGACGCTTTTCAGCGGCGTTGCAGAGGGTCGGTCACAGCTTTTGCTCAAAAGCTGCCTAAAACTATCGGGGCTCGCAGGTGATAGCCAGACTTTCGTTAAGCAACATCGATCTAATATCACAATCGCGCACGCCTGTGGATGACTGTGGAAAACCGGCATAAGTCCCCGGTTTTGTTAAGGCCCTACTTGGTCATACCCACCTTTCTTTTTTCATCGACGGTTCTATGCGCCGTTAACAATTGCGGTTTCACGGCTTGGGGAAAATGGGGACAAGTAGGGCGGGGGCTGTTCAGCTCGACTTATCCCCACGCTTCAACTTATCCACAAAGCGGTTCTGCACAGCCCAAGTCTCACTAATTGCTCGGACTCGTTTCTCTGAGTTGGAAGTCACGCACATAAGTGCTGTTTTGCACAGCTGCACAGCACACGTGACAAAATGCCTTTAGGGTCGGGGACAAAATTTGATCCCCAATCTCCACAAGCATCCACTATCCACTACATCCTTTTATAAGATTCTATATAAGGGGCGACACGTGGGGAAAGTGTGTGACGCACTGTCCGGAGAGGACTCCCATTCAGGGACCCCGCGCTTTAGAAAGTGTCATGACCAAGCCAGTTTCCGACAAAAAGTTTTTGCGCGCTCTCACCGGAGAAGCGTTTGACCACCCGCCTATTTGGCTGATGCGCCAAGCGGGCCGCTATCTTCCAGAATATCGAGAGACCCGAGCAAAAGCAGGCAGCTTCCTCAATCTCTGCTACACGCCAGAGCTCGCGGTCGAAGTGACTCTTCAACCCATCAGACGATATGGCTTTGATGCGTCGATCCTTTTCTCTGACATTTTGGTGGTTCCTGATGCGCTTGGACAAAAGGTCTGGTTCGAGGAAGGGGTCGGACCGCGTCTGGAGCCGATCACTGATGTTGAGGGATTGAAGATCCTTGAGCGGGACCGGGTCCTGGATCATCTAAAGCCGGTGTTTGAGACCGTTCACGGGTTGCGGCAGGAGCTGCCGACGGAGACGGCGCTCATCGGCTTTGCCGGGGCGCCTTGGACGGTGGCAACCTATATGGTGGGCGGCCGTGGCTCGCCTGATCAGGGGGCTGCCAAAGCGTGGGCCTATCGAGACCTTCAAGGCTTTCAGTCTCTGATTGATCTCCTGACAGAGGTGACCGGTGATTATCTGGAAGCGCAGGTCGAAGCGGGGGCGGAAGCGCTGCAGATTTTTGATACCTGGGCGGGGTCGCTGCCGGCGGATCACTTCCGGCGGTTCTGTTTGGAGCCCATCAAGGCTCTTCGAGCGCGGCTCAAGACATCCTGCCCGCATGTCCCGGTCATTGCCTTTCCGAAAGGCGCAGGCGCAGCCTATGAACCCTATTTCAAAGAAACCGAGGTGAGCGCCATCAGTCTCGATACATCAGTCGATCCGGAATGGGCGGCAAAGGCGCTGCAACCCATTGGGCCGGTCCAGGGCAATCTGGACCCCTTGCTCTTGCTGGCGGGCGGGTCTGAGATGGATCGTGCGGTGGACCATCTGCTTGAGACCCTGGGCCAGGGCCCCTGGATCTTCAACCTGGGCCACGGCATTGTCCCGCAGGTGCCGCCGGAACATGTCGACCATCTTGTCAAACGGGTGCGAGGTCAGTCATGAGCCAGGGAGAGCGCATTGCCGTGGTGTTGTTCAATCTGGGCGGCCCTGACAGCCCGGAGGCGGTGAAGCCGTTTCTGTTCAATCTCTTTTCCGACAAGGCGATTATCAGTGTGCCGCAACCCTTTCGTTGGTTGATCGCCAAGATTATCTCCTCGCGGCGGGCACCCATTGCGCGTGAAATTTACGGCCATATTGGCGGCAGATCGCCGATTGTTCCGGAAACAGAACGTCAGGCCGAAGCGATTGAGCGCGTCCTTGCAGACCTTGGGGAAGGTGGCGGCGCGGTGAAATGCTTCATCGCCATGCGCTATTGGCATCCCTTTGCGCACGAGGCTGCGGCTGAAGTCGCTGCCTTCAAGCCCGACAAAATCGTGTTGCTGCCGCTCTATCCGCAATATTCTACGACGACCACAGCCTCATCCCTTAAGGATTGGACAGCTGCCTGGAAGCAACAGGTAGGGCCGGGTAGTACTTCCTCCAAGTCCTTGGAAATGAAAGAGGTTTGCTGTTACCCCGAAGCGCCTGGCTGGATTGAGGCCCAGGCGGCTCTCATCCGACAGGGTATTGACCAGGCGGGGGGCGCCGACAGTGTCCGGGTTCTCTTTTCGGCTCATGGGCTGCCTAAAAGAACTGTAGAGGCGGGCGATCCCTATCAGCGCCAGGTGGAACGCACTTGTGCGGCGGTGGCAAGAGAGCTCGACATCGCAAATCTCGACTGGGTGACCTGTTACCAGAGCCGGGTGGGGCCGCTGGAATGGATCGGTCCTTCCACAGATGATGAAATCGAGCGCGCCGGGAAAGAGGGGCGCAAGATTGTCCTCGCCCCCATCGCGTTTGTGTCCGAACATTCGGAGACGTTGGTGGAACTCGATATTGAATATGGAGAGCTTGCCAAACAGTCTGGCGTGGAAACCTATATTCGTGTACCTGCGGTGGGCACGCATCCTGCCTTTATCCGCGAGTTGGGAGATCAGATACGGGCCGTGCTGACCAGCGATGATGTGATCTGTCCGGAAGAAGCCGCCGGCGGTGTCTGCCCGGGTAACAGGCCTTAAGGCTTTGTCTGCTTAGTTTGTTTTGAGATCGAAATGACTGATTTTCTGCTCGACTATTACCTTTGGATCAAAGCCTTTCACATCATCAGCGTGATCTTCTGGATGGCGGGCATGTATTATCTGCCGCGGCTTTACGTCTACCACACCGAGTCAGAACCAGGCTCGGAGCTCTCCGAAAACTACAAGAAGATGGAAGAACTGCTGCTTCGGCGGATCATCAACCCAGCGATGATCGCGGCCTGGGTGCTGGGACTGACGCTTGCCTGGATCTTATGGGACTCGATCGGGTCCGATGGCTGGTTTCATCTGAAGCTCTTGTTGGTGACGGCGATGGCTGCCTATCACGGGTTTTTGTCGCGCTGGCGGAAGGCTTTTGCGCGGGATGAACGTCCGTACACGTCTCGGCAGATGCGGATTTTGAACGAGGTGCCGCCGGTTCTCACCATCTTCATTGTTATCCTGGTGATCGTGCGGCCGTTCTAGCAATTGAACTGATTACCGTTGATTTAGTACTAGGTTTTTGGTCTAGGGTTTGGATTAGGGGTTTTGTTCCTGGCGCGACACGCTTTTTGGCTTGTAGCCTTGGGCCCCAAGGGTTATATCAAGAACAACACCCGCCGGGATCCTCCCGGAGCGCGACCGAAACAAGGGCGCCGGGCTGCCGACCTTCCCACTTTGAAGACATAGACCAGACGGCGCCTTTTGGGACTTTCACATCCGCACTTCGGTATGTCCGCCGGGGCTGCGTTCCAGGTTTCTCCTCAGCAGATCTCTGCTGTTCGATCAACAGATCTCACTGACTTCACCTGATTTTTAATCTTCAGATATTTAAGTCCCGTATTTCCAAATAAAAGACGCCCCTTTTCCTTCCTATTGCTTGGCGATTGGCAGTATCCAAGCGCAGAACGAGAAAAAATATGAAGCAGATCAAACTGCAAGAGTTGAAAGCCAAGTCTCCTACTGAACTTTTGGTGGTTGCGGAGGAGCTTGAGGTTGAAAATGCAAGCACGCTTCGCACCCAGGAGTTGATGTTCGCCATCCTGAAGCAATATGCGGAACAGGGCACAGACATTATCGGTGAAGGCGTCGTCGAGGTGTTGCAGGATGGCTT
Source organism: Parvibaculaceae bacterium (assembly GCA_965276845.1). Lineage (GTDB taxonomy): Bacteria > Pseudomonadota > Alphaproteobacteria > Parvibaculales > Parvibaculaceae > Mf105b01. The sequence goes on along the minus strand of OZ255699.1, from coordinate 3,286,205 downwards.
TGGTTTCCTGCGCTCACCGGAAGCGAACTATCTGCCGGGTCCCGATGACATCTATGTGTCGCCCTCCCAGATCCGCCGCTTCTCGCTCCGCACGGGTGATACGGTCGAAGGGGATATTCGCAGTCCCAAAGAGGGCGAACGTTATTTCGCGCTCATCAAAGTCAATTCGATCAATTTTGCTGACCCGGAAGAAGCCCGTCACAAAGTCCACTTTGACAATCTGACGCCGCTCTATCCGGACGAAAAACTGGAAATGGAAATTGATGATCCAACCCGGAAAGACACGTCAGGTCGGGTCATCGACATCGTAGCGCCCTTGGGGAAGGGACAGCGTGGTCTCATTGTGGCGCCGCCGCGGACCGGTAAGACGGTGCTGCTTCAGAACATCGCTCATTCCATTTCGGCCAATCACCCGGAAGCCTATCTCATCGTACTCTTGATCGATGAGCGTCCGGAAGAAGTGACGGATATGAAGCGCTCCGTGAAGGGGGAGGTGGTCTCCTCCACCTTTGACGAGCCGGCGGTGCGGCACGTTCAAGTCGCCGAAATGGTGATTGAGAAAGCCAAACGTCTGGTGGAGCACGGCCGCGATGTGGTGATCCTGCTGGATTCCATTACCCGCCTAGGTCGTGCTTACAACACCGTGGTGCCAAGCTCCGGCAAGGTGCTCACCGGCGGTGTGGATGCGAATGCGCTCCAGCGTCCGAAACGTTTCTTCGGGGCCGCGCGGAACATTGAAGAGGGCGGCTCTCTCACCATTATCTCCACTGCGCTTATCGATACGGGCAGCCGGATGGATGAGGTGATCTTTGAGGAATTCAAAGGCACCGGTAACTCCGAGCTGGTGCTCGATCGTAAGGTCGCGGACAAGCGTGTCTTCCCGGCAATGGATATTCTGAAATCCGGCACCCGGAAAGAAGAGCTGCTTGTGGACAAGATCGAGCTGCAGAAAATGTATGTGCTCCGCCGTATCCTCAACCCCATGGGGACCACGGATGCGATCGAATTCCTGCTCGATAAGCTCAAGCAGACCAAGAATAACGCCGAATTCTTCGACAGCATGAACACCTGATCTTGACCGTCGGCATTTGGGCTGGCGGCTGGCAGTTGAATGGTCCTCGCTTTTCTCTGGTTGCGGGATGCACTAGGCTTGCGCACTTGCTTTTGGAGGAGACAGATTCATGTCGGATAAAATCGCCACCGATAAAATTGTGGGGGGCCGCGCCACGTTCAAAACCATGGCGGAGAGCAGCCAGGAAGAATGGGAGCTGATCGCCGCCAATAATGGAGAATTCTCCAAGGGCCTGGCAGATCGCGTGCTCGCCCATTTGAAGCTCTTGGATGGAGACTTTGGTGGCTTTGCGGTGGACCGTCTGGAACATTCTCTGCAGTCGGCGACCCTCGCCCATCGCGCGGGCAAGGACGAAGAATACGTGGTCTGCGCGCTGCTCCACGATATTGGAGATACGCTTGGCACGTATAATCACGCGGAGATTGGTGCTGCGATCCTGAAACCCTTTGTCTCAGAAGACAATCACTGGATGCTGGAGCATCACGGCATCTTCCAGGGCTACTATTTCTTCCACCATATCGGTCTGGATCGCGACATGCGGGAGCAGTTCCGCGGGCACAAGGCCTTCGAACACACGGCGCAATTCTGTCACCTGTTCGACCAGAACGCGTTTGACCCGGACTATGACACGATGCCACTGGAGGCGTTTGAGCCCATGGTTCAGCGGGTCATGGAGCGGCCGCGGGCCAGCATCTATAAAGGCTCGGCTGCTGCTGCGGCTGAATAACGGCGTCCCAAACCGGTGATCCGATCCAGACATAATCCCGTCTGTTATGGTTCGATGATCGTCGCGCCGGTTGTTTTGCGGGCCTGGATGTCGATGTGGGACTGGGCCGCGTCGGCGAGTGCATATCGCTGATTGATGTCCACCTTGACCGCACCCCGGGCGACGACATCGAACAGGTCCGCTGTGGCTTCGGCCACCTGTTCCGGCGTCATCATGTAATGCAGCATGGTCGGCCGGGTGACATAGAGTGACCCTTTGTTTTGCAGATCGGCGAGGTCGACACCGGTGACCGGACCGGACGCGTTGCCGAAACTTGCGAGCAGGCCGCGGGGCGCCAGGCAATCGAGCGACATGTCGAACGTGTCCTTGCCGACACCGTCATAGACCACAGGCACTTTGGCGCCGTTGGTGATGTCGGCGACCCGCTCGGGCACATTCTCCGTTGAATAGTTGATGACATGGGCACAGCCATGGGCGCGGGCAAGCTCCGCCTTTTCCTCAGAGCTCACCGTGCCGATCATGGTCACGCCCAGTTCCTTTGCCCACTGACAGGCGACAAGGCCGCAGCCGCCGGCGGCCGCATGGAAGAGAATGGTGTCCCCGGCTTTCACCTTATAGGTCTCTTTGAAGAGATAGCGGACGGTGAGCCCCTTCATCATGAGCGCGGCCGCTTCATCTTCCTTCACACCTTCGGGCAATTTGATCAGGCCGGCGGCGAAACAGTTCTGCGCTTCCGAATAGGCGCCGATCGGTCCGGAGCCATAGGCCACCCGATCACCAACCTTCACATGGGTGACGCCGTCGCCGACCGCTTCCACCACGCCGGCCGCTTCCAGCCCAAGCCCTGAGGGCAGGGCGATGGGATAGAGGCCGGAGCGGTGATAGGTGTCGATAAAGTTGAGGCCAATGGCTGTGTGTTTCACCCGCGCCTGACCCGGCCCTGGGTCGGGCAGATCCACATCTTCGAGTTGCATCACCTCCGGTCCACCGGTTTCGTGGATACGTATTGCCTTAACCATGAGTCCTCCTTGGGGCGTTTCCCGTTTTTGTCATCGGCCTAGCTCCGAGTCTGGGGGCCGAAATATTTGATTCGGATACGGAACGTTGCTTTGTCTGATTCAGATCAGAGGTTTGCTTTGAAGAACTCGAGAGTCCGACCGTTGGCCAAGTCTGCATCCGCCTGATCGAAATGCGCCCCCCCGACACGGGCGAAGGCGTGGTCACGGTCCGGATAATCGTGGAGCGTCACCTGAGCGTGACCGTCCAGTCCTGCATGGATGGCGGCTTGGGCTTCAGCTGGAACAAACTCGTCCTTGCCGGCAATGTGCAGCATGAGCGGTTTGGAAATGTTGCCGGCTTCGCCCGTCAGGTTCTGCAGGTTGACGCCGTAGAAGCCGACAGCAGCATCGGCGTCTGTGCGGGCGGCGGTGAGGTAAGCGAGCTGGCCGCCAAGGCAATATCCGACGGCGCCGACTTTGCCATTCGCGCCGTCAAGCTTGCGCGCGGCATCAATGGTGGCCTGAACGTCGACCATGCCTTTGTCCACATCGAAGGCGTTGAAGAGTTCGAAGGCCTTGGCCCATTCCTCTTCTGATTGGTCGGTAATGTCGATGCCGGGCTCAATGCGCCAGAAGAGATCGGGCGACAGAGCGAGGTAGCCCTGCTTGGCCAGGTCATCGCAAATGCCCCGCATGACGGCGTTGACGCCGAAGATTTCCTGAATGACCACTATGGCAGGAAAGGGCCCGTCCCCCTCCGGCTTGGCCAGGTAGCCGGAAAAACTGCCGTCGGGACCGTTGATGGTGATTGTTTCTGAACTCATGAGGGCCTCCTGTCAGAGAATAGGTGGGGCGTGTGGTTTCACACAGCCTTCTGTTTTGGCTGATTAGTTTGGCGATAGCGTAACGGGCTCGAGCGTGTGTTGCGAGCGTGTTTGTTCACGGATCGGGGGCGAGGCGGCTCGCTTCAAGGGCGGCGCGAAGGTCGGCCGGACCGGTAACGGGCGCGGAGCAGACCGGACCGGTGCAGACATAGGCGGTCGCTTTGCCGTCCACCATGGTTTTGCCCCTGGCGGGATGGCCGTCGGGCAGGTCGGAGCCGGCGTCGAGATCCAGGAGCAGTCGGGTTGGGAGTGACAGGTCGAGGACCGTGTCTTTCAGCCTGGTGCGTCCGGCATCGCCTGGCTCACCGATGAGCACGATCTGGGTGAGATTGACCGCGGTGTCGAGGCTCGCGAGCCAGGACCCATGAGGGAAGGCGTTTTTAGTGACGGCACCCCCAAAAGCGATTATCAGTTGGTCTGCCCGGTCGCGATAATGCTCGTCGCCGGTGAGGGCATAGAGGCGAACCAGCAGTCCAGCGAGTGTCCCGTTGGCGGCAGGTGTGGCGTCATCGGCGGCGGTCCGGGTGCGCACGAGCAGTGCCTCCGCATCGTCGGCGGTGTAGAAATAGCCGCCGTTTGCATCGTCCCAATAATGGGCATCAAGCTCTGAGACGAAGCCCTGCGCGTCGTCGACATAGGTCCAGTCGCCGGTCGCTTCGAACAAGGCGAGGGCGGCAGCGCAAATGTTCGCCAGGCCATCCGACATGGCGCGGTGCTGGAGACGCCCGGCACGATAGGCATGGTGCATGCGCCCGTCGCGCTTCATGGATTCGGTCACGAAACGATAGGCGGTTTGACTCAAGGCGCGCCAGTCGTCGCGCCCGAACACCAGGCTGGCATTGGCAATGGCGGCGATTGCCAATCCGTTCCAGTCGAGCAGGACCTTGTCATCAAGACCTGGCGCGATGCGCCGTGTTCTTTTATCGAAGAGTTGTTGGCGAAGGGATTTGAGCTTCTCTTCTTCCTCCGCATTGAAGTCGCGGGTCGTTAGATGAAGGCGGTTGAGGATCGCTTTGCCTTCCCAATTGCCGCCCTCGTGCACGTCATATTGTTCTCTGAACCAGGGGCCGTTGACGCCGAGCTCGGCATCAATCTGGTCCGCGGTCCAGACATAGAACTTGCCTTCTTCCCCTTCGCTGTCGGCATCGATGCTGGCGGCGAAAGCGCGGTCGGAGGTTGTCATCTCCCGCGCGATCCAATCGATGGTCTCTTCAATGCGGATTGCATAGAGAGGGTCTTTGGTTTCCTGCCAGGCTTCCGTCAGGCGATCGATCAGGAGGGCGTTGTCATAGAGCATCTTCTCGAAATGCGGCACCAACCAGTCTGCATCGACGGAGTAGCGGGCGAAACCGCCGCCCAGATGATCATAGATACCGCCTTCGCACATGCGGGTGAGGGCGGTTGTGACGGCCGCCCGGTGGTCTTTGTTCCCTGTCGCGATGTGGGCGCGCCAGAGAACGTCCAGGAGGCCGGTCTGGGGGAATTTAGGGGCGCCTTTGAGGCCGCCCTTGCCCATGTCCATGACGCCCATGAGTTGGTTTGCGACGCTGAGCAGCATGTCCAGCGGCGGCTGGCCGCTGGTGTCTTCAACCCGTGCCAGGGCATTCTTGAGAGCATCCCGGTTGCCATGGATCTTTTCAGGCTCTTGCCTGTAGAGGCGCGCGATTTCTTCCAGGACCTGCGGGAAGCCCGGCCGTCCGTATTGCGGTTTGGGCGGGAAATAGGTGCCGCCCCAGAAAGGCTCGCCGTCGGGGGTCAAAAACATGGTGAGGGGCCAGCCGCCCTGTTCGCCCAAGGCATGCAAGGCGCTCATATAAATCGTATCTATGTCGGGCCGTTCTTCACGATCTACTTTGATGTTGACGTAAAGACGGTTCATAACTTCTGCGATGGCCGGGTCTTCGAAGCTTTCATGTGCCATGACATGGCACCAGTGACAGGCGGCGTAGCCGACGGAGAGCAGAATGGGCTTGTTTTCCGCCTTGGCACGGGCGAGCGCGTGTGGGCCCCATGGGTGCCAATGGACCGGATTGTCCTTGTGCTGCAGAAGGTAGGGGCTGGTCTCGTCGGCAAGCAGATTTGCGGGGCCGGGCTGGGTCATTGAATGATCTTTCGAGGAAGCAGACGGTCCTCAAGAGATAGCATGGATGTCCGTCGCCACAAGGTGCCTTGGGGGTTGAGGGACAGGTTCACGGGAGTCGATTCGGATTGGAAACGATTTTTGCACCAGCAACGCCAAGGGGTCGCGGCGGCGTTGCCGTGATCCGGATTTCGGGTCCTCATGCAGGTGCGGCTCTGGAAGCGCTGTCGGGAAAGGCGCCTGGATCCCCAAGGGTGGCTGAGCTTCGGGAGCTTAAGGAGCCAGAGCGTGGTGCCGTCCTGGATCAGGCGCTGGTTTTGTTCTTTCAGGCGCCGCACTCCTTCACGGGGGAGGACGTGGTGGAGCTCCATCTTCATGGTGGACTCGCTGTGGTTGATTCCGTCGTCGAGGGACTCGGAAAGATTGAAGGCCTTCGATTTGCCGAAGCCGGGGAGTTCAGCCGGCAGGCGGTGGAGAATGGCAAGTTCGATCTCTCAGCGGCGGAGGGCATTGCGGACCTGATTGAGGCTGAGACGTCTGCGCAACAAGCGCAGGCGGTGCGTCAGATGAAGGGAGCGTTCGGGGCACAGTGCGACGCCTGGCGCGACCAGCTGGTTCATGCATTGGCCTATGTCGAAGCGGACATCGACTTTGCCGACGAGGATTTGCCAGAAGATCTTTCGGCATCGGTCCTACCTGGCCTGACCGCACTTTATGAGGAGATGAAAGGGTTTCTGGCGGATCGTCGGGGCGAGCAAATCCGGGATGGGATCTTTGTTGCCGTGGTAGGGCCGCCCAATGCCGGCAAGTCTAGTCTTGTTAACGCGTTGGCGAGACGGGATGCGGTGATCGTCTCTGAAGAAGCGGGGACGACCCGAGACGTGGTTGAGGTTCGTCTGCGCATGGCGGGTCTTCCCGTCACGGTATGCGATACAGCAGGCCTCAGGGAGGGCGCCAGTTCGGTTGAACAGGAAGGGATCCGGCGGGCCCGAAAGACCGCAGAAGAAGCGGATCTGAGGATCTGGATGCAATCTGCGGAAGACCTGAGCCCCGATCTGTTCGCCACAGCCGATGCGCATGATCTGAAAGTGGTAAATAAAACTGATTTGGCCGGTGAGCAGCTCAAAGCGCCGGATGTCTATCAAATGTCAGTGGGAACCGGTGCGGGGGTGGAGGCGTTTGAGTCCGTGCTTGAGGAGCGGGTGGCCCAGCTGTTTGGTGTGGGTGAGGAACCTGTGATTACCCGTGCGCGGCACCGCAACGAGCTGGAATCCTGTTGTGCGGCCTTGGACGGGGCGATGTCTCTACTTCGAGTCGGAGGCGAAACGGCCCTTGTCGCGGAAGAGCTTCGGCATGCGGTGCGGTCGGTCGGTCGGATTACTGGGCGTGTGGATGTAGAAGAATTGCTGGACGTGGTGTTCCGGGATTTCTGCATCGGGAAATAGTGTTTCACGTGAAACAGTTGAGTCCAAAAGGTCACATCCAAGCGAATTGATTTTGACCTTGCGGCCTATCCGGCCTAGATGTTGGCTCGATTGATGGGCCGGGCGGATGATCCGGGGAATGCGGATGAGGCGTGATGGATCGCTTTGATGTCATTGTGATTGGCGGAGGCCATGCAGGCTGTGAAGCTGCGGCGGCATCGGCCCGGCTCGGCGCGTCCACGCTCCTGATTACCCACAATTGGGCGACGGTAGGTGAGATGTCCTGCAACCCGGCCATCGGAGGCCTAGGTAAGGGTCACCTGGTTCGAGAGATTGATGCGCTTGACGGGGTGATGGGGCGGGTAGCCGATGCGTCGGGGATCCAGTTTCGGCTGCTTAACCGGCGGAAGGGTCCAGCTGTGCGGGGACCGCGCACCCAGAGCGATCGCAAGCTCTATAGGGAGGCGATGCAAGCGGCGATCACCAATCAGGCCAACCTGAGCATTGAAGAAGGGGCGGTGGTCGATCTCCTCGTGGAAGAGGGATTGGTCAGCGGGCTTGTGTGTGATGACGGCCGGGAGTTTTCCGCACCCAAGGTGATCCTGACGACTGGGACCTTCCTCAATGGTGAGATCCATCTGGGCCGGAAACGGGTGCCCGCAGGTCGTGTAGGTGAAGCGCCGGCATTAGGTCTGTCAGAACGCCTTTACGGCCTCAACCTCAAGATGGGGCGGCTGAAGACGGGAACGCCACCGCGACTGGATGGGCGGACCATCAACTGGGACGTTTTAGAGGAACAATTTGCGGACCAACCACCGGTCCCGTTCTCCTTTTTGACGGGAGAGGTGCCTCAGCGGCAAATCTCCTGTCACATCACGCGGACGACGCCTGAGACCCACGACATCATTCGCGCCAATCTCGACGAGTCGCCCGTCTATGGAGGACGGATTGATGGGGTGGGCCCCCGATATTGTCCTTCCGTTGAAGACAAGGTGGTCCGGTTTGCGGAGCGGCCGTCCCACCAGATTTTCCTGGAGCCTGAAGGGCTGGACGATCACACGGTTTATCCCAACGGGATTTCGACCGCTTTGCCGGAAGAGGTCCAGAAGGCCTTTATCCAGACAATTCCGGGCCTTGAGGACGCAGTTATTCTTCGGCCCGGATACGCGATCGAGTATGATTATGTGGATCCCCGAGAGCTTCTGCCGACCTTAGAGACAAAGGCACAGGCGGGTCTCTATCTGGCGGGGCAGATCAATGGCACCACGGGCTATGAGGAAGCGGCTGCTCAAGGGTTGATGGCGGGTCTGAACGCCGCGTTGGCGGTGCAGGGCAGTGATCCGTTTATCCTGGATCGGGCGGATGCCTATATCGGTGTCATGATTGATGACCTGGTGACAAAGGGCGTTTCGGAACCGTATCGGATGTTTACCTCACGGGCGGAATATCGATTGAGCCTCCGCGCTGACAATGCGGACCAGCGCCTGACCCCCTTGGGGATGGCTGTCGGCTGTGTGGGGCCGGAAAGAAGCGCGCTTTTTGAGGCCAAACAGCAGAAACTGTCCGACGCACACCAATTGGCCAAGACGCTTGAGGAAACGCCGGCGAAACTGGCCAAGGCGGGGTTCAAGATCAATCAGGACGGGGTTCGGCGGACGGCGTTTGATCTTCTGGCCTATGCTGAGATTGGTCTGGAAGATGTTCTGCCAGTTTGGCCGGAACTCGAGGAGCTTGAGCCCGAGATCGCAGAACAGCTTGAGATCGACGCGACCTATGCAGTCTATCTCGAGCGGCAGGCGGCAGATGTGCGGGCTTTCCGGAAGGATGAGGCCTTGGTGATTCCGGCTGAGCTCGACTATCAATCGGTCCCTGGTCTCTCTCAGGAAGTTCGGCAGAAACTTGCTGCCGCGCGGCCTGTCACACTCGGGCAGGCGTCGCGGGTGGAGGGCGTTACGCCGGCTGCGATCACGACTCTGCTTCTCTTCGTAAAGCGCGGAAATCTGCGCCGTTCGGCCTGATCCTGTGGATAAAGGTCAGCAAGTCTTTGATGCGGAATCCTTTTTCCGGGCCTCACATGTTTCACGTGAAACAATGGAGCGACTCTCGGTATACGAGTCCCTTCTCAGGAAGTGGCAGAAATCGATCAATCTGGTGTCAAAATCGACCCTAGATGACCTCTGGCGGCGCCATTTCTGGGATTCTGCTCAACTCTGGGGGCTCACGTCCGACAAGGACCAGAAATGGGCCGATTTCGGGAGTGGGGCGGGGTTTCCGGGGCTTGTCTTGGCCATTATGGGCCATAATCGGCCCGGCTTTCAGATGAACTTGATCGAAAGCGACCAGCGCAAATCGGTTTTTCTGCGAGAAGTCATCCGGGAAACTGGGGCCCCGGCACACGTCCATACATCCCGCATTGAAGCTGACGACACGATTGAAGCAATTGGTCGCTGCGATGCCCTGTCGGCACGGGCCTGTGCGCCCCTTGACCGCCTTTTGGGTTGGTCCGAACCCTATTTTGGGCCCAACACAGAGGCCTATTTCCTGAAAGGCGCGCAAGTGGATGAAGAATTGACCCTGGCCCGGAAATCGTGGACATTTAAGGTTACTTCTTATCCGAGCCAGGCGGACCCACAGGGGTCTGTCCTTAAGGTGGAGCAGCTTGCCCGTGTCTGACATTTCATCCTCTCCGGCTGATCCCGCTTCTGACCCGACCCTATCGACTGCGGCCACCGAACATCCCCATCCGCGGGTATTGGTTCTCGCCAATCAGAAGGGCGGTGTCGGCAAAACGACCACAGCCATCAATCTGGGCACAGCCCTCGCAGCAGTGGGGGAGCGGGTTCTGGTGGTCGATCTTGATCCACAAGGGAACGCAAGCACGGGATTGGGCGTTGATCGCGCAGATCGCACACTCTCGACCTATGACGTGCTGATCGGGGCGGCGCTCATCGAAACGGCGATTGTGCCGACGAAGGTGCCCGGGCTTGATCTTGTGCCCTCCACCATGGATTTGCTGGGGGCGGAGCTCGAGCTTGCCAGTGTGCCACGGCGGTCGCATCGGCTGCGGGATGCCCTGACACGGATGCCGCCGGCTGGCCGTGATCTGGAGGGCGTGCCGGAAGAGATGAATGTTCGCCCCTATTCCTACATTCTGATCGATTGTCCGCCGTCCCTCAATCTGCTGACGATCAATGCGATGACCGCGGCGGATTCCATTCTGGTACCGCTCCAGTGCGAGTTCTTTGCGCTGGAAGGTCTGAGTCAGCTCTTGCGGACGGTGGAAAGAGTCCGGACCAGTCTCAATCCGCGGCTCGACATTCAGGGCATTGTGCTCACCATGTTCGATCAGCGAAACAATCTGTCCGGCCAGGTTGCCCAGGACGTGCGCGCGCATTTGGGCGACAAGGTTTATAAGACGGTCATCCCCCGCAATGTGCGCATTTCCGAAGCCCCGTCTTATGGTAAACCGGCGCTGGTTTATGACCATCAATGCGCCGGGAGCCGGGCTTACATGAAGCTCGCCTCGGAGGTCATCCAGCGGGAGCGAGTGTTGCGGAGCCAAACGGCTGCATGACCCTGGTTTCAAAGCTTTGACCCACGAAGTTTGAGTCAAATCTCATGATTCTTAAGGTCGCTGATTAAGGTATTGAAAAGACTCATAAATGGCGCTACCGGGCCCTACTTTTGGGCCTTAGCGCCCAAAAGCTCAGGTTTCCCAAGGGTCCGTCATTTCGGGCCGGTGGAACCAAGGGCCAGAGCCTTCGGAAAGAGGCTCTGAATTGTTAAGAAAAGAGGAGACCGGCATGGCCGATGAAAGCGCTGGAAAGAACAGACTGGGCCGCGGCCTTGCGGCGTTGATCGGCGACGATGCCGCCGTTGCCCTGGGCGATGAGACCGCGCCGGCGCCGAAAGGGGTCCGGGAGGTCCCAATTGAATTCTTGCGGGCCAATCCGTTCCAGCCCCGGCAGGTCTTCGAGGCGGGCGATCTGGATGATCTCACAGACTCCATCCGCGAAAAGGGCATTCTGCAGCCGATCATGGTGCGGCCGGTCCCGGGCGGATCGGAAAATGAGTTTGAAATCGTTGCGGGGGAGCGGCGTTGGCGCGCGGCCCAGGCAGCCCAACTCCATGATGTTCCGATTGTTGTCAAAGAGCTGACCGACAACGAGTCGCTTGAAATTGCGATTATCGAGAATGTACAGCGCGCGGACCTCAATCCGATCGAGGAAGCCGCCGGCTATCAGCGCCTGGTTGATCAGTTCACCTACACCCAAGAGCAATTGTCCAAGATGATCGGCAAGAGCCGGTCGCATGTTGCCAATACTCTGCGGCTTCTCAGTCTGCCGGATGGTGTCCAGGACCTCTTGTCCAAGGGCGCTTTGACAGCGGGCCACGCTCGTACCCTGATTGGTCATCCGAATGCGGATGGTCTGGCAAAAGAGATTGCCGACAAAGGGCTCTCGGTTCGCGAAGCCGAGGCGCTGACGCGGAAGCCGGAACCGAGTGCGCCAAAATCCAAAGGCGGATCGTCGTCTGCCATAAAAGATGCGGACACCGTGGCTTTGGAAAAGAACATCACCAATGCTCTTGGCCTTACCGTTTCCATCGATCACAAAGGGGAAAAGGGCGGGACCGTGAAGGTGAGCTACACCTCTCTTGAGCAGCTCGACGAAATCTGCCGCCGCTTGTCGCGGGTTTAGCTCGTCCGTCTACGGACGAGTCCCTTCCAGTTGACTCTAACGTCAATTGTTGCGTGCTGAGTTTTGCCACGCAGTCCCCGACGCAAAACCACCAACTCTTATCAGGGCACTTTTGCTGGTAACGCGCTTACCGGCGGCCCCCTGAGCGGGCGGCGTTCTTTTGACGCGTTCCCGGGCACAAAACCGCTCTACGCTTTTGCTGGTAACGCTCTTATCGACGGCCCCCTGAGCGGGCGCCTTGGGCCACCCGCATCAGGGCCTGGGCGCAAATGGCACGGTCGGGCAGGCCGGTCGTCTTGCATTGCCGGTCCGCATCACCCAACAGAGTGAGCGCGCGCTCCAAGCGTTTGCGATCCCAAAGCCCGCACTGCCTTTTCATCGACGCCGATCGCTTGAAATGGACCGGCGGCCGCAGCGCCTTGATTGCCGCTTCGCGGTCACTGCCGGCTTCCATGCGACCGAGCACCAGATGCAATTGCTGCATATGTCGGGTCATGGCGATCAGAATGGCAACGGGCGCAGTGTCTGCTTCTGCCGCTTTGGCCATGGCCACATCCAGCGCTCCAAAGTCGCCAATGGCCGCGGCATCGACAATATCGTCCAGCCGGGTCGCGGCGGTGTCGCCAATGCAGGCGGTGACATCGGCGAGGCTGACATTGGCGGCCTCAGGCTCCGACTGCATATAAAGGATCAACTTGTCGAGCTCTTGCAGGGTCACGCCGCGATCACTGCCCAGATGGCTGGTCAGATAGGCAAAGGCGTCAGGATCGGCACGGAGGCCCGCTTGTCGCAATCGTTCTTCGATCACCCGTTCAAGTGTCCGGGCATCGTCGGCATAGCAGGGAAGGGCGGCGCCGTTTTTTGCTGCCTCTAATGCTTTGCGCAGGCTTGACCGGGGCGTGAGCTCGCTGCCCTCCAGAAGAATAAGAGCGTCGCCGGCGGGTGCCTCCAAAAAAGAGGTCACGATTTTCGACAGGGAATCGCCGGCGTGGCGAACCCGCACAACGCGCCGTCCTCCCATCATGGAAATCGCCGCCGCTTCATCGGCGAGCCGGGCCGGATCTTGCTTCAAGTCCGTGTCTGACAGATCAGTGAGGCGAAACGGATCGCTCAGGTCGTCGAGAACGGTCTTTGCGAGCTTGTTTGATCGCTCGCGCACAAGGCCCTGGTCCGGTCCGAAAATCAGGATGACCTGGGCAGCCGGATTGGGGCTCGCCACAAACCGGTCTATTTCGCTTGCCCGAAGTTTCATGGATCTGCTCTACGCCAAACCAGCGACTGGACTTCAGCGCGTTGTTTGCCGTTCAAAATAAACCGCGAGCTTGGAATGGATGTCTTCGGCGACCTGATTGGCCACCCGTTCTTCGGCATCCCGTTCTGCAATGATGTTGGCGAACTCAGAGGCGACGCGGTTAAAGGCGACAATTCCAAACGAGTTGCCTTCGAAAAGCAGCTCATCTGTCCCGATGTCATGCAGGGCGAAGGTTGTCCGCAGTCTCAGGTTTTTTCGTGTGACTTCGGTGTCTTGCTGAACAGCGACGTCCAACTCGCTCAAGCTGGATTGCAAAAGAACGCGATACTGCGGCGTTCTTATAGAGGTCGCCCGCAGCTTGTCTTCAAGTGTGAGGCGCAGCACCCGGTTTACCCGGTCGCCTGGCGCCTGCACCGAAACTGCTGCCAGCTCTGACACGATGCTCTCGCTCTGGCCGCGGTTCGCATAAAGCGGCGTGAAGCCGCACGCCCCCAAAACCAGGCTGAGGATCAGTGTTGTGGCAACGGCCTGTAGGCGCCGGTCAGCCAATGACGACGTTGACGATCTTGCCGGGGACGACAATGACTTTGCGAACGGTTGCGTCTCCAATGGCATGTTGCACTTTCTCCTGCGCCAGCGCTGTTTCTTCCACTGTCTGTTTATCCGCGTCGACAGCGACGGTGATTTCATCACGGCGCTTTCCATTCACCTGAACGGCCACGGTTACTGAGTGTTCCACGAGCAGGGCGGGCTCCGCAACCGGCCAAGGTGTTTCCGCGATAAGCGTGTCGTGGCCAAGTGCCGCCCATGCTTCCTCCGCCAGGTGCGGCATCATTGGCGCCACCAACTGCGTGAGAATCTCAACGGCTTCACGGCGCGCCCATTCGGCGGCCGATTTCTCGCCTGGCTTGAAGGCTGAAAGCGCATTGCTCAGTTCGTAGATTCTCGCGACAGCCCGGTTGAAACCCAGGTGATCGAGGTCTGCCGTGATTGCCTCCAGTGCTTTATGAACGGTTCGTCTGAGGTCCTCCGCGGCGGCATCAAGCTCAGGCTTGGGCGTTCCCACCGGCGCCAAGTCATCAAGGGTTGCCTGGATGAGGCGCCACAAGCGCTGGGTGAAGCGCCATGCCCCCTCAACCCCTTCTTCGGTCCATTGGACATCGCGGTCGGGCGGGCTGTCGGATAACATGAACCAGCGGGCCGTATCTGCGCCATATTGGTCAATGATGGCGGATGGATCGACCGTGTTCCGTTTCGACTTCGACATTTTTTCGATGGCGCCCACCGTGACCGGTGCGCGGCCTGCAGCCTCATCCAGATAGGGCGTGTCGCCCTCCCAGACCAGCTCCTCCGGCGCGACCCAGCGCCCATCGGCGGCTTTATAGGTTTCGTGGGTCACCATGCCCTGGGTGAAGAGGCCGGAAAATGGCTCACGAATGTCCATTTGCCCCGTTTCTCTCATGGCGCGCGAGAAGAACCTGGAATAGAGCAGATGGAGGACGGCATGTTCGATGCCGCCAATATATTGATCCACCGGCAACCAATGGTTTGCGATATCGGGAACCGTCGGTGTTTCGGCCTTGGGCGCCGTGAAGCGGGCGAAATACCAAGATGAGTCCACAAACGTGTCGAACGTGTCTGTTTCGCGGAGAGCTTCTTTGCCACATTTCGGGCAGGGCACATGTTTCCAGGTGGCGTGATGCTCAAGCGGGTTGCCTGGCTTGTCGAAGGTGACGTCGTCGGGGAGCACCACCGGCAGCTGGTCGCGCGGAACGGGTATCGTGCCGCAGTCGTCGCAATGAATGACCGGGATGGGGCAGCCCCAATAGCGCTGCCGCGAGATCCCCCAATCGCGCAGTCGGTAATTGACAGTGCCTTCGCCGAGGCCCAGCGCTTCCAGTTTCTCAATGGCGGCGCGCTTTGCCGCGTCCACTTCCAACCCGTTCAGGAAGTCTGAGTTCACCGCCACGCCGTCCCCGTCAAACGCCGTGTCACTGGCATCTTGTTCTTCAACAAAAGCGTTGAGCTCCGCGCCCTCCAGCTTCTTCGGCGCCACCACCGTGGTCACAGGCAGGCCGTATTTGCGGGCAAAATCCAGGTCTCTTTGGTCGTGCGCCGGACAGGCAAAGATGGCGCCCGTTCCGTATTCCATCAGAACAAAGTTTGCCACGTAGACCGGCAGTGTCGCCCCTTCAATGAAAGGATGACGGGCTTTCAGACCTGTATCAAATCCACGCTTCTCCGCTTTTTCGATCGCTTCTTCGCTGGTTCCCAGCTGCTCGCACTCGCGGACAAAGCTTGCGAGCTGGTCATTAGATGCCGCGAGTTCCTTTGTGACCGGGTGACCCGGCGATAAAGCGCAAAAGCTTGCGCCAAACAGCGTGTCGGGCCGGGTGGTGAAGACCTCAAGCGGCTCCTCGCGGCCGTCAATTGCAAACTGCACATGAGCGCCTTCGGAGCGCCCGATCCAGTTGCGCTGCATGACCCGCACCTTGTCAGGCCAGCGGTCCAATTCGTCGAGTCCGGCCAAAAGATCATCTGCCCAATCGGTGATCTTGAAAAACCATTGGGTCAGTTCGCGTCGTTCGACCAGGGCGCCGGAACGCCAGCCCCGGCCATCGATGACCTGCTCATTGGCCAGAACTGTCATGTCGACCGGGTCCCAGTTCACCTGAGCGGTTTTGCGCGTGACCAGCCCTGCGTCCAACATGTCCAGAAAGAGCGCTTGTTCCTGGGCGTAGTAGCTTGGGTCGCAGGTTGCGAATTCGCGACTCCAGTCGATAGCAAGGCCCATCTGTTTGAGTTGAGCCCGCATGGCGTCGATGTTTTTGTAGGTCCAGTCTCCGGGATGCACCTTGTTTTCCATGGCGGCATTTTCCGCCGGCATCCCGAATGCATCCCACCCCATGGGGTGCAATACGTCGTACCCCTGTGCTTTTCTGAAGCGCGCAATGACATCCCCCATGGTGTAGTTGCGCACGTGGCCCATATGAATGCGCCCAGAAGGGTAGGGGAACATCTCGAGGACGTAGTATTTTCCTGCGCTGTCTTCGCGCGGCTGATCGGGCGCCTGGAAGGTCTGTTTTTCCTCCCAAACTTTCTGCCACTTTGTTTCTGTGGTTTTCGCGTTATAGCGATCAGCGGACATGTGATCTCTTCAAATTGGGAAAACTGGAGCGACACCCGTTAAGGACGGCATTGATGCGGGGCATGTCTCTTTTGCATGGGAATTCGACGAGGAGCAAGGCTCGCGTCACGCTCACCCTCAAAAGGGCGCGAGTCCGTGCGGTATCGCGCGAGCAGGGTTAGAGGCGACCTCGGTCGCTTAGCCTTCGTCTGCCTCTAGGGTATTCACCCGTAGCTCTCTTGCGCGCATGAGGATCGCATTCTCCAGCTGAAAGCTGGTTGCTTCGTTGGCGCCGGCGTCGCGCCACTCGTCACCAGCACGCTCCTGCCGGAAAACCGCGACTTTCAGACCATCGGCGCGGAGGCGTTTGTCCAGAATATAGACCGTCAATTTGAAGCGTTCGGTGGGCGTCGACGGGTCCGAATACCATTCGGTAATTATTACGCCACCGAAAGGATCCGCAGATGCCAACGGTACAAAGGATACAGTGTCGAGGGATGCGCGCCACAGGAAGCTATTGACCCCAATGCCGCCGCCGCCGCCGGCACCGTCGTTGCTGTCCCCGCCAAAGAGCACCAATCCGTCTTCGCCAAAAATGCTCTCGCGCTTTTCATTAGGGTCCGGGTTGGGGTTTGTGGGGCCGCGTTGCCCAGTCGTGGTCGGATAGGAGGAGTTGCTCGGCCCGCATGCTGCCACCAAGAGCGCTACGGTCGCAGCCGCAATCACTTTCTTGATCGTCCCTGACTTTCGGGTCTGTTCAGCCGCCGCGGCAAAATTAGGTGAAAAACTCATAATCGACTTGGCCTCTAGCATTTAGCGCGTTTCCCGCGTGCAGCAGCGGTCATGCTCTGCGCCGCACTTTCTTTTGCTCACCGTGACCGAAAGTCTGCTCATGAGCAAGTTTTCCCTCTGATTTCAGGCGTTTATATCGATTAAAGGTGAATGCGTCTACGGCATAAGTATTCATGTAATTCAGCGCCATGATCACGATAGCGATAATTCTATGATGCCTGCCGGTCTCGCCGTTGTGCCCTCATCCATTGAGCGCTATCCGCCCAATCGGAAACTGATGCAGATAGGTCACAAGTCAGGGGACCACGGCGGGGCCAATCTGAAGAATCCCTTCACGTTTCAAGCTCATGAGGGCCGGTAGCACTTTGTTAACCATATGGAAACCACTTGTGACGTTTGCGCAACATCGCGCTAGTTTTGAGGCAAAACAGTCCTTCCTTTGCTTGACGGTTGCACTCCATTTCGAATTAATCGGGGTACGCGCTCGGGGGGGCAATTAAGTCGGCCCGGCGGTCAAGTGGACCAGAGCAGTGGGGTTTTCCAGTGAAAACCGTTTCCGTTGATTTGGACATTTTGTATTTGAACAGCTAATTGCTGAACTGCGAGGAACAAATGAAAAAGACACTTCTTGGGACGACAGCTCTCGTCTCGGCTGGTCTGGTAGCCGGTCCGGCTCTTGCGAGTGACCCACTTACCGTTACGGTTAGCGGCTCTCTTGTAACGGGCTTCTATTTCGTTGACATGGACACTGTCGCCGCTGTTGACGCTGACGACACGAAAGTGGCCGTTGTTGCACGTAACCTTGATGTTGTTGCTTCTGGCACGCTGGACAACGGTCTGGTTGCTGGTGCTGCACTCAAGCTGCAGCTCGACAATGACGAAGCTGCGACTGGTACATCCAACGCAACTTTCTCTGAAGCATATGCCTTCCTCGAAGGTGGCTTCGGTCGTTTGGAAATTGGTGCAACTGATGGTGCTGCATTCAAGAGCCACTACTCCTCACCTTGGTTCGTTCCAGGTAACGGCGTAGACTCACCAAACATCTACAACATGAACAATGGCGGTGCGTCGTTCTCTTCTTCAACATCAACCTTCTCGTTGCTTGCTGAAGACTCGAACAAAATTTCGTACTTCACGCCTCGCCTCGCTGGCTTCCAGCTTGGTGCATCGTTCACGCCAGACGCTGGTGTAAATGACCCGGTTGCAAACGGCTTCGGTCTTTCCGCAACCAACTCTGCAACGGAAGACGTTGTTGAAATCGCACTGAACTATGCTGGCGAACTCGGCGGCGTGTCTGTTGGTGCAGACGTATACTACGTCACTGGTGAATCAGCTGCTGCCGCTCCGACGGATGATCCGGAAGAGATGGGTATTGGTGCAAGCCTCGGCTGGGGTGGTTTCACTCTCGGCGGTGCTTACAAGCAGTCTGAAAACATTGCTCCTACCACTCAGGGTAACACCATTGCTGGTATCCTGACTGGTGCAGAGACAGATGCTTGGACAATCGGTCTTGCCTACGGAACAGGCCCTTGGACAGTAGGTGCTGCTTACTTCCAGTCAGAGTCTGAAACGGCTACGGGCGTAAACAACGGTGAGAACAGCTTCCTCCAAGTTGGTGGTGGTTACTCTCTCGGCGCTGGTGTTGACGTAGGTCTCGATGTTCAGTTCATCGAAGACAAAGTTGCTGGCGCAGCCGCAACCGACGTCGAAAGCACCTCTGCTGGTGTTGTTCTGGCAATTTCTTTCTAAGAAATTTCCAAACCTACAGTTTGAGAGAGCGGGTTTCGGCCCGCTCTCTTTTTTTGTGCCCGCCTTTTGGCGGGGCTCGGCCTTGTGGTACAAGGCGGGTTCCTAAAAGTTTTGGTTCATTTGGGAGGCCCTTATGGGCGGCATCATCTGGCTCGCGTCCTACCCCAAGTCCGGCAATACCTGGATGCGATCATTCCTGCACAATTTGCTGCGGAATGCTTATGAGCCGGTCGACATCAATGAGCTCGATCACTTTTGCATCGGGGAATCCGCTTCAGGTCAATACCAGAAGTACACGTCGACGCCCGTCGATCAGCTTGACCACGAGGTCCTCGCGAAACTGCGCCCAAAGGTGCAGGAAGACTATACGCACTACTTCCCGGACTCTGTCTTTGTGAAGACACATAATTTTCTGGGCACCTGGTATGGCGTTCCTCTGCACAATATGGATGTCACCGTTGGCGGCATCTATGTCTTGCGCAACCCTTTGGATGTTGTGCTGTCCATGACCCACCATTATGGCGACGATGTCGATGGTGTGATCCGTCGCATGGCGAACGAAGGCGCCTTGACTGCGGCTGGGCCCACCCATGTCCCGGAGTTCCAATCTTCCTGGTCTACCCATGTCAAAAGCTGGACCGGCGAGCCGAACCCGCAGCTTCTGGTGGTTCGCTATGAAGATTTGCAAGCGAAGCCCCGCAAGTTTTTCAAACAGGTTACGACCTTTCTGGGGCTCAAAGTGAAGAAGGAGCGTCTCGAACGCGCTATTCGAAACTCATCCTTCAAGGCGTTGAAGCGTCAAGAAGAACAGAAAGGCTTCAAAGAAAAATCTGAGTTTGCTCAGTCCTTTTTCCGAGAAGGCAAAACTGAACAATGGCGAGAGGCGCTTACCGAGCAGCAGATCAAACAGATCATCTCTGATCATCGGGAACAGATGGAGCGATTCAACTACATTCCTGATGGCTATTAGGCGCCAGACAAGCCCGCCCGACCAATCAGATTTGGCACACCGCGCAAACGCTGCAGGCTTTTGGCGGTGACTCCGCCCAATGCGTAGATAGGGATCTCCGCCTGGCTCGCGAGCCGCGCAAACCTCACAGATCCGAGCCCTTGTGCGCCTGGATGGCTGGCCGTTGGAAAAGCCGGCGAGAGCAAGGCGGCATCTGCACCAGCAATCCAGGCCGCTCTGACTTCCGGTTCATTATGTGCCGCGGCGGTGATGATCCAATTCCCTTTGCGGCGATGGGCCCAAACATCTCCGCGCTTCACGCTCCAGGACGGCAGGTGAAGGCCGTCTGCAACGACTTGGTGCGCGAGCCCGGCATCGCCCGCGATCAGAAGCCGCACCTTCATGGACCTGGTGGCGGTTCGGAGCGACTGGGCGAGAGACAGTCGGTCCCGCATGCTCAATTCATAGTGTCGCAAGATCAGCGCATCGCCTGCTTTCAAAAGCGCCAACTGATCAAGCGGGTCATCACCGCGCTCAGCATCTGTCAACGTAATGCGCTTTGGGAGCAGAGGTCGGTAGCTTGTCACGGGCAACCTGCCCGCTTCATGTCTTGTCGCGTCTCCGAACGGTGAACCGGTTTCCCTTCACCCGGAAACACTTTAGTCTCCGCAGCATGCAAGATCCGCCATCCACCACTTCTGAACGCCTCGCCTCCGTCTCCCAGACCATCGCCAAAGCTGAGAAAGAGGCTGGCCGCGCCGCTGGCGACGTGACTCTTGTGGCGGTTTCCAAAACCTTTGCGTCCGAGAATATTCGCGACGTCCTCGAAGAAGGGCAGCGGGTGTTTGGAGAGAACCGGGTTCAGGAAGCCCATAAGAAGTGGCCAGCGTTGCGGGGTGAATTTGCGGACGTTGAGCTACATCTTATCGGGCCGTTGCAAAGCAATAAAGTCGCCGACGCTGTTGCCCTTTTTGACGTGATCGAGACTCTGGACCGCGAAAAGCTTGCCCGCGCATTGGCCAGCGAGGCCGACAAGGGTCACTCTCTTCCGAACCTCTTCATTCAAGTCAATACAGGGGCGGAACCTCAAAAGGCGGGCGTGCTCCCGGAGGACGCGGACAGATTTATCGCGCTTTGCCGGGATGAGTTGGGTTTGCCTGTTGTGGGTCTTATGTGCATTCCGCCGGTCGAGGAAGAGCCCGCCCTTCACTTTGCTTTGCTAGAGAAAATCGCACGCCGAAATGGCCTAGCACAACTCAGCATGGGGATGAGTGGGGACTTTGAAACAGCGATTGAGTTTGGGGCGACCCATGTTCGGGTCGGCAGCGCGATCTTCGGTGCCAGAACCCCGGCATAGCGCTCAGTTTTCCAGGCTTATATCCATGGTCGTGCCAGGACCGCATTTCGTCAGTAGTCTGACCAATGTTTTCTGTGGCAGGGCGACGCACCCTTCTGTCGCAGACAGCTCGCCATCTTTTTCCTTGGCGACATGAAAGAAGATGGCACTGCCCCGGTACGGCACGACCGGGTCGTCATTGTGGCCCAGGATCACACAAATGTTGTACAGCTCGTCGTTGCGCCAAAGGCTTTCAGTGCTGGCGGGATAGGGCAGTTTGACCGGTTGGTTGTAGTGGGCGTCCGTCGGATCGTCACACCAGCCGTCGCTTGAGTTGATCGCGTTGACAGGCAATCCTGAAGCGGGTTCAGCCAATCTGTCGGGCCGAAACAGGATGCGATGGAGTGGCCACACGCCGGCAGGCGTTGCCCCATCCCCTTCTGTTTTCTCCTCGTTGGCGATAATGCCACTGCGGCCGAGCGCGCAAGCGATCGTCTCGCCCTCAAACGAGAGTGTGCCTGTCGTCGCCCCAGGCTTTCCGCGGACTAGGATGTTCATGGCCCGGAGTCTAAAAATCACCGCCCGATGCCGCAACCGTGGACTTGCCCTCAGTAAGCAGGCTCGTCGACCAGTTTCAGCATGTCATACTGGTCCAGAGCCATGGCCATGGCGGCTGCGACCCCCTGTTGCTCCTGCTCCAATGCAAAGTGCACTCTTTCAGGCGTTGGGCGCGCGGGTTGGTCCGGGTCGGTCAGAAGGGCGTTAAAAGCTTCTGCGCTGAGGCTTGGCATCGGCGTTGTTGTTTCGGTGTTCGCCAAAGACAAGCTGGTCCGCGCCGATTGTGCTGGTTCAGCCGGCACAGAGGCCGCCGCTGCAGCTGTTTGGGTCGCTGCGGGTGCTGCGCCTTGCAGGAGGGACATGATGTGCCCGCCAACATCGTTGCCGGTCGCTTCTTCGATCACCGCCTCGGCCACAGATATCCCCGCGCCTACGGGACCGCCATAGATCGCGCCGCCCACAATACGAGAGGCGGGCTCCATCTCGTCGCCGGTCATTTCCCGATAAAGGGTTGAGACCACCGGCAGATGCTGAAGCGGGTTGATCATGTCCAGGAAATCATCGAAGGAAAAGCCGTCCTCGTCTGTCAGGGCTGCCTGGGTCGCCGTCTCCTTTCCACTCTCCGCCGGTGAAATGGACCCGGTGATGAGCGTGTCGTCATTCGCTTCATCTTTTGCCGCTGTCACCGCCTGGTCCGCCAGAAAGCGCTCAGTCCGGAGTTCCATGACGGCCTTTGAGCCTTTGGTGTAACGGCTCATCTGCAGATAGAGCGGTAGCTCGGTGGCGACGGCTTCCATGATGACGAAGTCTCCGAATGGTTCTCCTTCTGCCTTGCAAGAGGGAGGCCGGTGAATTTAATATTATTTTCAATAGGTTAGGCCCGTGCATCGCCCGGCAGGCGGCAGAATTTGCCGGGTGGATGGGGGAGGGCCGGGCAGCATCAGCCGGTTGGGCATTTGGGTGCGCTGTGGCAAACTGCAGTAAACAAATCGGCCTGCTGGTGCCTTGCGCACCGCTTTTCACCTTTCAGGATCTCATGACACAAAAGACAGCCGCCGCGACACCTCAGGATATGTTGCGCCAGGCCTTTCACCTCTTCGATCAGGGTCAGATACACGAAGCGGCGAAGCTTGCCGAAACCCTGCGCCAACAGGCACCCAATCATCCGGATGTGCTGCACCTAATGGGACTGATCTGTCTTAAAACCGGCAACCCGAAAGATGCGGAAAAGCTGATCGGCATGGCCGTGTCGATCCTGCCGGACAAGGCTTTTTTGAGGGTCAATCTGGGTAATGCGCTGCGCCAGCTTGGGAAGGTCGCCGAGGCTCGGGCAGCCTACGACAAGGCCGCATCGCTCGACCCAAACTTTGCCGGCACCTACCTCAATCGCGGAACCCTCTATGCGGAAGAAGGCAATGCGGAGGCCAGCATTGAGGATTTCCGGACGGTCATTCGATTGATGCCCGACGATCCACAGGGCTATCTCAATCTCGGTCAGTTCCAGCTGGCCCGAGGCGCTTTTTCGGAAGCCCGCGACACTTATCGGGCAGGCTTGGAGAAACGCCCCAAGGGACCGATGTTGTTGCTTGGATTGGCAAATGCGTTGGAGCGCCTTGGAGAGCTGGACGGCGCCTTAGCCGCCGCTGAGCAGGTTCTCGAGCAGATGCCGGATCTTCCCGGCGCCCTGCGCATCTGGTCCAGCGTCAAGCGGCGCCAGGGTTCTGCCGAGGAAGCGCGGGACCGGCTCGAACGGGTGTCGGTGGCCAAGCTGCCGCCGGGAGGTCGCCGTCTCATTCATGGAGAGCTGGCGCAGGTCTATGATCGGCTTGGCGAAGCGGCGGACGCCTTCGATCATTTTGTGGCCCAGAATGACGCTGCCGCAGAACAGTTGGCCGACAGTCCTTTCGACAAGTCCACCTACATGTCGCAGGTGACGGATCTCAAGGAAGCGTTCACTGCAGACTGGGTGGACTCGTGGTCCCAGGTTGACCCGGTCGACCTCAAGCCGGTCCCCACGCCGGTCTTCCTGGTGGGCTTCCCGCGGTCGGGCACCACGCTTCTGGATCAGTTCCTGGATGCGCATAGTGAGGTAGACGTGATCGAGGAGCTGCCGGTTCTGCTTCCGTTGCGGGATGCGGTGGCTGAAGCGGGCGGGTACCCGCAAGGACTCGCGGCCCTGTCGGCGGACAAGATCAATGAGCTTCGGCGTCTTTATGTTTCTGAACTCACCAAAGCCGGTTTTGACCCGATGGCAAAAACAGTGGTCAACAAGCTTCCGCTCAACATCATTCATGTGGGCCTGATCTCGCGGATCTTTCCCGAAGCGAAATTCATTCTGGCGCTGCGCCATCCGGCTGATGCGGTTCTGTCTTGTTTCATGCAGGACTTCCAGCTTAATGCCTCGATGGCGCATTTTCTCACTCTGAAAGACAGCGCTGCCCTCTATGACGCGGTCATGTCTCTTTGGGGGCAGTATCGAGACTTGTTGTCTCTTAATGTGGCTGACGTTCGATATGAAGAGTTGATCGCTGATCCGCAGGCGGCGCTTTCCGATGTCATGGGTCTGTTGGAGCTCGACTGGGAGGACGCGCAGGGTGATCATGTGGCCCATGCCAATGCACGCGGCTCCATTCGCACGCCGTCTTATGGGCAGGTAACCCAACCGCTCTACAATCGGGCGGCTGACCGGTGGCGTCGATATGAAACCCAATTGGAGGGAATTTTGCCCCGGTTGCAGCCGTTTGTTCATGAATTCGGGTATGATTAACCAGCTCACGGGGCGCTCAAATGGGCGTGAGGCATTCCGTGAGGTGGTTGGCAAGCCGGGTTGCGGCAGCTACATGACCAGCAGCAACGGGGGCGGGGTACGCTTGTCCCGAGTATCAAGAAGGTAGGACTGGGAGCTGACCCGAAGATGAGCACGATCAAAAAAATCCTGATTGTTGACGATGATGATGCGCTGCGTGAGTCCCTCGTAGAGCAGCTGGCGCTGCATGAAGAGTTTACCTGTACGGCCACGACCTGCGCCGCAGAAGGCATTGAACATGTTCGTGGCAATCATGTTGATATCGTTTTGCTGGATGTGGGTCTCCCAGACATGGATGGCCGGGAAGCCTGCCGTCTCATGCGCAAAGGCGGCCTGAAGGCGCCGGTGATCATGTTGACAGGCGCGGACAGCGACAGCGACACGATCCTCGGTCTAGAGGCGGGTGCGAATGATTATGTCACCAAGCCCTTCCGCTTTGGCGTACTGCTTGCGCGGATCCGTGCGCATCTGCGCCAGCATGAGCAGAGTGAAGATGCTGTCTTTAAAATTGGTCCGTATACGTTCAAACCCTCTGCCAAAATGCTGGTCGATGATGTCGACAAGAAAGTGCGCCTGACGGAGAAGGAAACGGCGATCCTCAAGTTTCTATACCGCACGGGCGTCAAGACCGTCGGCCGGGATGTCCTGCTGCACGAAGTCTGGGGCTACAATTCAGGTGTCACCACACACACCTTGGAAACCCATATCTATCGGCTTCGCCAAAAGATTGAGCGGGATCCCTCCAACGCGGAACTGCTGGTGACAGAGGCGGGGGGCTATAAGCTCGTCCCCTGATCCTTTCTATCAAACCCTGTCAGACCCTGTGGACCGGGGCTGACAGGTAGACGACCACGCCTAGCATGATGAAGGCGCCGAAGAGCGCGGCGATGACCAGCGCCGTAGCACCAAAGAAGTAAGTCGCCAGCACCAAGAGCATGACGATGTTCGCCAAAAGAGCGAGGGCCCGAAGGGCCGTGTCTTGGTCCGGGTCAGGTGTGTTGATGGGCTCGGCCGACATAGGAACTCCTTACTGATCAGACGCTCATACGTTGAAGCGTCGATGATTGCGGTCCCGATATCGTCTTTTCCGGTTGCTCTCTCAACGTGGCAAACCGCCGCGCGTCATTATTGATCGCCCTTCCGGTCTTGGGGCGCATCCGCTGTAAGGGCATAGGCGTCAATGAAGCTCTGGGGCATGCGTTTAGGCTTGCCTGACTTGATGTCGATACACACAAAGTCAGAGCGGCCTCTGAGCAGTGTTTTGCCTGTCTCGGCGTTCACCATCTGGAAGCGTCGGCGGAGTCGCAGCTTGCCATCATTGCCGGTGATCCATGTTGCGATGTCAATCGTCTCCCCTTCATGAGAGGGGCCGAGATATTCCATTTCATGGGCACGGACCACCATGCCCTTGCCGATCTCAGCGTAAGCCTCAAAGTCGAGGCCGAGCGCCTTTGAATGGTCCCAGGCCACCTTCGCCATCCAGGTGAGATAGACCACATTATTCGTATGCTGAAAGTCGTCGATATAGTCCGGCTTCACCGTGACGCTGACGACGAAGGGGTTCGGGTAATCCCAGATGTCGGCTGGCAATTTACTCTCTGGCATGAGCCGTCCTTGCAATCTTGGTCCTTCTCAAGCTGTTTCTTTAGGGGTTTAAGCCCGATCTGCCAAGGGTTGCGGCCGACGCAGGCACTCGACGCCGGGCTCAGAACCGCCTAGTTTTCGCTCATGAGTCTACGAGATGCCGTTTCTTTGCTGGCCGGAACGCCGCTCTTTGAGGGGGTGGATCCTGTGCGCCTTGAGGTTCTGGCCTTCACCGGCACCCACATGGCGTTTGACGCTGGGGAAACGCTGGTCGAAGAGGGCGCGGAAGCTGACGGCGCTTTTCTGATGCTGTCCGGCGAGGCGATTATGTTGGCAACGAATGTAGATGGTCGCGGGAATGCGGCTCGTCTGGACCGGGGCGGCCTGGTTGGCGAACAAGCCCTGACGCAGCCCGTCCGCTGGTCCGCCACCATCCGGGCGGCACAGCCGGTTGAAATCCTCAAGCTGGAGCGGGACGTCTTTCTGCGTCTGGTGGATGAGTTTCCAGAGATTGCGGCAGGGTGTCTCAGGAGCGCTGCTGCGCAGGTGGATGCCCTCGCCGATGACCTCAGAGATCTTGATCAACGTTTGACGGCTGCCCGAGAGACACGCACCGCCATGAAAATCGCGCGGGAGGCCCGAAAAGGATCTCTCACGAACAACACAGCAACAGATCCCAACCTCAAGTGAGAGAATGAATGAGTGAGAGTCCCGCAGTCACGACACTGGACCAGGCGAAAGACAAAGGCTGGCCACCCAATATTCAGGCGGCCTTTAAGCGTATGTCGCCGGCGAGCCGCTATTTGGGTCTCGAGATTCTCGATGTGAATATGGAGACACTGACCGTGGAGGTAGCCTTCAATGCGTCGGAAGAGCTTTGCAATATGTGGGGCGGCATTCAGGGCGGCATGGTGGCGGCCATGCTGGATGATGTGATGAGTTTCGCGGTGGGGCTTGATCTGGATTGGGGCCAGATTTCTCCAACGCTCGAGATCAAAGTCTCCATGTTGGCGCCGGCGCGGCCGGGCCGTCTCCATGCGAGCGGCACCGTGATCAAGCGGGGCAAGTCGGTCGGTTTTATAGAGAGCGAGCTGAAAGACGCGGATGGCAATGTGCTTGCGACCGGCTCCTCGACGGCGACCTTTGTTACGCTGAAGAAGAAAGACTAGCGCCGCATTGTTTCAGCGCGCTTAGGCTTCGCGGGCGGCGCGCAACTCGTCATAATTCTCGTAGGAATTTTTGACCACCGCGTGGTTGAGCATCACTTCGGCGACCTGATGCTCGCCGGTCTTGTCGAAGATGCGGGTGCGTACCCAATAGGACTCGGTGCGTTTGCTCTCGGCGATGGCAGCGACTTCCCGGCGCAAAATATAGTCTTCGCCCACGAAGAGCGGTCCGTCGATCATGCGGATCTCAAGATCGGCAAAAAGGCCTACGGCCGGGCCTTTGGTCGGGAAGCCGGCTTCGCGGTTTGAATATTCTGCGAGCACGCTCACCATCTCTGTAGGAATGATGGCGCGTCCCCAGGGCGACGCGGATGCGTGGGCGTACCAGGGAGAATTCTCCGTGATGGCGGCGAGCTTTTGCGTGAGGGAGAAGGGATAGAGCGCGCCCATATGCTGGTCGGCGTCCATTTTCACATGCTCATCCTTGGCGCCTGTCATGCCGACGCTCAGGTCTTCCAGAATAACGAGCTTCCCGGGTGGGGTGAGTTTGGCGCGGCGGGCCTCCAGAAGCGTCTCTCCATGATCGGGGCCCAGACTTGCGGTGGCTTCCAGCACGGGCGTCCCATCCGCCTTTTCCGCCCAGGCGCGGACAGAGGTCTCGCCGTTCTTTGGCGTTTCCACAAAGGCGCGCACTTCTTCGCCTTCCACCACCATGTTTTTGAAGTGGGACGAGATACAGCCCCGCTCGAACCAGGCCTCGCCCCAGATCTGAAGCAGGAGGGGATCGAACTGGGAAAAGTGTGTCGGACCTTCAATCGGGC
Source organism: Parvibaculaceae bacterium (assembly GCA_965276845.1). Classification (GTDB taxonomy): domain Bacteria; phylum Pseudomonadota; class Alphaproteobacteria; order Parvibaculales; family Parvibaculaceae; genus Mf105b01. The sequence goes on along the minus strand of OZ255699.1, from coordinate 3,258,180 downwards.
CTGCCTGGAAGCCCAGCTTTTCGGCCATTGCGTCATCATGGATCGATGTATGGCCGCCATATTCCTGCTCCGCCAACATTTGCCGCGGTTTGCGCAGCGGGCCGGAGAGGGTGAGCGATGTGTCAAAGGTCATGGGCGTCTCGTGGCGTGGGTTGTGGGGTCAGACATTGAAAGTGGCGATGACGGGCGCGTGGTCCGAGGGTTTTTCCCAGCCTCGCGCGTCGGTCAGGACTTCCATAGACTTGGCGGCTCCCTCCATCGCGGGGGTGACCCAGATATGATCCAGGCGGCGGCCTTTGTTCGCTGCCTTCCAGTCTTTGGCGCGGTAGCTCCACCAGGAATAGAGCTTCTCGTCATGGGGCACGAATTCGCGCATGACATCGATCCAGGAGTGGGACTTCTGCACCCGCTCCAAATGTTCCACTTCGATCGGTGTGTGGCTCACGACTTTCAGCAGCTGTTTGTGCGACCAGACATCATGCTCAAACGGCGCGATGTTGAGATCGCCGACCAGCACCATCTTGGATGTCTTTTTGTTTTTGTGGCCTTTGTACCAGGCTTCCATTTCGTTCAGGAAGTCGAGCTTGTGGGCGAACTTGTCGTTCTTCTGCACGTCCGGTTCGTCGCCGCCGGCGGGCACATAAAAATTGTGAATGCGAATATCGCCGGCGTCGGGGACCGTCGCCGCGACATGACGCGCGTCCCCCTTGTTGCAGAATTCGCGGATCTCGATATTGCTGAGCGGCAGCCGGCTCACAGTTGCCACGCCGTGATAGGCTTTCTGACCGTTGAGCGCTATATGCTCATAGCCCGCTTTCTTAAACGCTTTCTCAGGGAAGGCATCATTGTGACACTTGATCTCTTGAAGGCAGAGCACGTCCGGTTTCTGTTCCTTCAGGAACTTCTCCACGCTGCCGATGCGCAGGCGCACCGAGTTGATGTTCCAGGTGGCGACTTTCAGTGTTTTTAGTTTTGGCACAGGTGGCAGCCTCGCGAAAATGACGTGCGGCGGATGGTCAAGTCTAAGCTGGAAGAGATGAGACCGGTGATCAGAAGATGTTGAACGTAAGCCCTGCGACGCCGATGGGCCAGCGGCCTTGCTCGAAAAGTTTCAGGCGCAACAGGAAGGGATGATCTTCTTCCGCGCCAATAGCGGTGGCAAGCGCCGCCCCATGTACAGCCTGCATGGCCGCCCCTGCTGCCGCGATGGCGATCTCCATATCTTCCACGCCCCAAATGTTGGCGGCGGTCTCAGCGGCGGTGCGCACCGCGGGTTCCGCCACAGAAGCAGTATAGGTGAACCCTATTTCAAAGGCTTCTTCGCTCAGCACATCGAGGAGATCGGTTGAGAGAGCGGCGCGCAGGCCTTCCTCTGCTTCCCAGGCGCCGCCATTCCAGTCGCCGCTTTCGGCGGCGATGGTCGCGTCCTCCCAGCTGGAAATGCGGGCGGGGCGCGCATCGGGAAACCCGAGCGCATCGAGATAAGCCTGACCCACCTCACGTGTTTCGCGACGGAGCGGCGTGCCAAGTTCCGTAAACCAGGAAATGTCTGCGACCTGGCGGCCAAAGTCCCGCAGCTGGGCCAGCGCTGGCATTTCAAGGGCGAGCTCTTCCAGCTCTGCGTCAGAAAGGGGCTCCTGCCCCGAATAGTCGATGCTCATGTAGGCTCTTATATCGCGGGTGATTGAACAGCTAAAGGCCTGGTCGGATGGCAGACATGAAAACGCCCCGCCTCCCAAGAACAAAAGGATTAGGCGGGCGGACATGAAAACGCCCCGCCTAAGGGGGGCTGGCGGGGCGTTCATGCGCTTACTCTGCGCTGGCACCGAGAGGGGATAGATCGGTGCCGGGGGCGGGCGGAAGACCTAACGCGAGGATCGCTTGGGGGGACGTTGTCCTCAGGTTTTCCGCCTGTCTGGGACTATAAATAGGGCTCTGGCGGGGTGGGTTCAATGCAATCTGGCGAAAATCACTAACAGTTTATAAATGCGTGATGTGCCGTTAACCCTATGATTTTCCGAGCATTTTTTGGGAAAACCTTGGATCACCGCCAGTTTTTGCAAGCCCCCTTGCGCGAGCTTAACCCTTCAGAATCCATAGTCCTTAAGGTGTGTTTTGGCCGCTGCGCGCCGCACTGGGAGGCCCTGGGAGCCGCTGTTTAAGCGACGCCCAGGCTCTCGGCTGTGAGGTCCAGCGCCTTCACCGCCAGGCCAAAGAGCTCGTCGATTTCCGCCTTGGTGATAGAGAGGGGCGGCGACAGAACCATGGTGTCGCCAATGGCGCGCATGATGAGCCCGTTTTCAAAACAATGGTCCCGGCAGATGCCGCCGCTATTGCCGTCAAAGCGCTCGCGGGTTTCTTTGTTCTTCACGATCTCCATAGCGCCGAGCAATCCAATGCCGCGGGTCTCCCCAATCAGCACATGATCGCCAAGCTCGGCGAGCTTCGCCTGGAAATAGTCCCCGATCTCGCCGCCGGTTTTCTCCACGAGCTGTTCGCGTTCCATCACGTCAATGTTCGCAAGCGCCACGGCGCAGGCGACCGGGTGGCCGGAATAGGTGAAGCCGTGGGACCATTCTTCATCGGCGTTGAAGAGCGCCTCGCCCATGCGTGGACCGACGGCCACGGCGGAGAGCGGCTGATAGCCCGACGTCATGCCCTTGGCCATGGACATGCTGTCGGGCTCAATGTTGTACGTCTCCGAGCCGAACCATTTGCCGGTGCGGCCAAAGCCGCAGATCACTTCGTCCACATGGAGCAGCACATCGTGCTTCTTGCAGATGCGCTGGATTTCCGGCCAGTAGGTTTCCGGCGGGATGATGAGACCGCCGGCGCCCTGCACGGGCTCCGCGAAGAAGGCGGCAACATTGTCGGCGCCCAGTGCCAGGATTTTCGCTTCCAGCGCCTGGGCGACTTTGAGCCCGAACTCGGCCGGGTCGCTGTCCCCGCCTTCGCCATACCAATAGGGATAATCGATATGGGTGAAGCCCGGCAGCGGCAGGTCGGCCTGCGGGTGCATGGAGGGTATGCCCGAGAGCGAGGCCGCCGTCATGGTGACGCCGTGATAGGCCTGTTTGCGGGCGATGATGGTCTTCTTCGTGTGTCTGCCCTGGAGATTCCAATAGAAGCGGATCATTTTCACCGCGCTGTCATTCGCCTCCGAGCCGGAATTCGCAAAGAAGAATTGATTGAGATTGCCAGGCGTCAGTGTGCTGAGCTTTTCGGAAAGCTCGGCCACATATGGATTGGTCGTCTGAAAGAAGTTGTTGTAGTAGGGAAGTTCGGTGAGCGCCTTGGCGCCGGCCTCGGCAATTTCCTTCTGCCCATAGCCTGCATTCACACACCAGAGGCCCGCCATGCCGTCGATCAGGCGTTGGCCTTCCGAGTCATAGAGATAGACCCCGTCCGTGCGGGTGATGACGCGCGCGCCTTTGGCGGCGAGTTCATGATGGGTGGTGTAGGGATGCAGGTGATGGGCGGCATCCATTTCCTGCCAGCGTTTGGTCTGGTTTGAGAGTGTGGCTGCTTGAGACATGTTTGGCTCCATTGACGCTTTCCCGCGGTGGGATTTTGGCGAAAAACCGGTTCCCACTTTTCCTGGGAAAGCTCTGGCGCAAGATGTCAGATGAAAAGCGGGAAGAGTCTGGTGGCATGATCGAACTGCGCGACCTGCCAGGGAGTCGCTTTAAGGATTGAAGCCAATGCGTGCGCAGAGAACCAAGAGCTCACCCTTGGTCTTGCTCGGAATATGACTGTGATCCTGTCTCATGGGAGTGAGCTTAGCTCGGGTGGCGGCTGGGCTCAATGGGCGTATTTTTGGAGGCGGGCGGCTTGAAGGAGCGTCGGCCCCACTCACACATTCAGAAGCAAGTGCTCGCGTTCCCAGGCGGAGATGACCTGCTGGTAGGCGTCGTGCTCCACCATTTTCACTTCCGTGTAGACGGTGACAAACTCCTGGCCCAGCACTTCCGCCAGTTCCTTGTTGGCGTTGAGCTTCAGGAGCGCGTCGAGCAGGTGTCTCGGCAGTGCGTGGCTTTTGCTTTCATAGGCATTGCCTTCTTTGGGCTTGGACGGGGTGAGCTTATTCACCATGCCGAGATAGCCGCAGGCGAGTGACGCCGCCATGGCGATATAGGGATTGGCGTCGGCGCCGGCGACGCGGTTTTCAATCCGCCGGGCATTGCCTTCCGAGATCGGCACGCGCAAACCCACGGTCCTGTTTTCCTCCGCCCAATGGGTGTTAATGGGCGCGGCATTCCAGATCACGAAGCGGCGATAAGAATTCACATTGGGCGCGATGAGCGCCATGGCCGAAATCAAATGCTTCTGCAGGCCGGCAATGTGGGCGCGGAAGAGTTCCGTATCTTCACCCTTCTTGTCGGCGAAGAGGTTCTTGCCGGTCTTCGTGTCCACAATCGATTGATGCAGATGCATGGAGGAACCCGGGTGTCCGCCATAAGGCTTCGCCATGAAGGTCGCATAGATGCCGTGGCGGATGGCTGCCTGGCGCACGGTGCGTTTGAACAAGAAAGCCTGGTCCGCAAGAGATAGCGGATCGCCATGGTTGAAGTTGATCTCAACCTGCGCGGGCCCTGCTTCATGGATGAGCGTATCCACATCCAGTTCCTGGGCTTCGCAATAATCGTACATGTCTTCGAAGACCGGATCGAATTCGTTCACCGCATCGATGCCGTAGGACTGGCGGCCGGTCTCCTGACGCCCGCTGGCGCCGATGGGCGGCTCCAGGGGATTGTCCGGGTCCAGGTTTTTGGCGGCGAGATAAAACTCAAGCTCCGGCGCCACGATGGGCTTCCAGCCTTTGGCTTCATAAAGGGCGAGCACATTTTTGAGGACACCGCGGGGCGAGATGGGAACAGGCTTCCCTTCCCGCGTTTCCGCGTCGCAGATCACCTGCGCGGTGGGTTCCTCATACCAGGGCACCATGCGGAGCGTGCTCGGGTCCGGGTTCAGGATGCAGTCCGGCTCTGTCCACTGGATATAGTCGCTCTCATCGATATAGTCGCCGGTGACCGTCTGGCCGAAAACGCTTTCGGGAATGCGCAGGCTGTCGCCGTCGACGGCAGCCAGGAATTTCTCCGTAGGCAGAATTTTTCCGCGCGCGATGCCGGACATGTCCGGCACCATGCATTCCACTTCCGTCACCCGCCGGTCACGCAGCCATTTCGCGATCTTGGCTTTTGTGTTGAGTTCCGGTTCGGCGGGCGCAGCGGCTTTCTTTTTTGCGGCGGGTTTTTTGGCGGTTGCCTTCTTTGAGGCTGGCATGGGTCACCTAAGTGGTTCTATTTCAGGGTCTCGCGGACGGCATCTCCAAATGCCTGAAACAGCTTCTGCGAGTCCGGGTTTTCCCAGAACTTCCATTCCGGGTGCCATTGAACGGCCAATGCGAAATTCTTTGCGGTCTTGTGCGACAGGGCTTCCGCGGTGCCGTCCGGGGCGCGTCCTTCAATTGTCAGCACATCCGCCGGCTTTGCAATCCCCTGCCCGTGGAGAGAGTTAACCTGGATGGTTTCCGTGCCGAAGAGTGCCGCGAATTGGCCATCCGGGGTGAGCGCCACGTCGTGGGCGGGCCCATATTGAACCTCGAGCGGGTCATCCTTCCCCTCCCGGTGGTCGAAGCGGGGCTCAAAGCCGTCGTCGGACGGAATTTCGTGGATATGGGGGTGGAGGGTGCCGCCGTAGGCCACATTCATTTCCTGGAAGCCGCGGCAGACCGCGAGCAGCGGCACGGCGCGGTCGATGGTCTGGCGAATGAGCTCCAGGGTCAGCGCGTCGCGCTGGGTGTCGTGCAGGGTCCCTTCCCTCGACGGCTCGCCGCCATATTCTGATGGATGCACGTTCGACCAGGACCCGGTGAGGAAGATGCCGTCGACGGCGTCGAAAATCTCTTCCAAGTCCAGCGGGTCCGGCAGCACGGGGATGAGGAAGGGTGTGCAGTCTGCGCCTTCTGCGATGGCTTTGATGTATTTCTCGCCCACCGCATGGAACGGGTGCTCGCCCAGCATTTTGATATCACAGGGGATCCCGACGATAGGTCTTTTGCGTGCTTTAGCCATATATCTTGGCTATCACGGGGGCCCCCCTAAACGTCAAGGGGTGGTCAAGGCTCGCGGGGTCAGTGCGCCCAAGAGTGTTTAAGAACTCAAACGGTCTTTTTTGCGCTCACGGTGAATTCGCTTTGCTCATCACCTTCGCGGGAGCGGCGCTGGAGCGCCGGGCCACGGTCGTGGCCTTGGGCATTTCGTCAGATTAGGGCTCGTGGCTTTGTTTAGCGTCTGTCGCCGGGGCGGCGTTCATCGCGCAGAACGAACAAGGCATTGTCGGCTTTGATGCCACCTTCAATGTTGCGGAGCGCGATGGTGGTTTGGAGCCCTTGTGCGTCGCGCACAATCCATTGGCGGAGCTGCAATTGCGGTTCGTCGAAGACCAGGGTGATATCCCCCGGTGCTTCGCCACTGGGGTCTGCGAGGGTTACGCGCAGCAGGCCCGGCTCCCGCTTCACTTCGCGCACATCGGAAGACCGTGCGAGGTCGACGTCAGAGGCGAGCAACAGGTTGAGCGGTGTCGCGCCGATGGGATAGCGCTGGGCCGTATAGTCTTCTTCTTTGACGATCACCCAGGTGCCGTCTGCGACGACGGTCAGCTCTGTCGGCGGTGCATATTCAAAGCGCAGGCGTCCGGGACGGCGCAGATAAAACATGCCTTCTGAAATGGAACCGTCCGGTCCCACCTGCAGAAAGCCGCCCTGTAGGTGCTCGATGGAGTTGAGGTAGCCGGTGATGCGGTCAATATCCGCCCTGTCCTGGGGTGCAAGCTGTGCAGCTTGCGCGCCCGCGAGCGGGGTCAACAATGCCAGGGCCAGAATGGCCACGCCCGCAATGGCTGCCAGCACCAGGGCGCGGGCTCGCGCCCGCTCTCTCATGGCGGCCGCTTTCCGGCTTTCTCGTCCAAAATCGCTCATGAGTGCGAACATAGGAGACCTTTGTGGCGGAATGAAGGAATGAAAAGGGCGCTGAAACGTCTCCGAAATGAACCGTTTTTGGCCCTTTTTCTGAGTTTAATACCGCACGCCCTCGCCCGGTTCGCCAATCAGGACTTCGCGTTTGCCGGCATGATTGGGTCGGGAGATGACCCCCTCTTCTTCCATCTGTTCCACGATGCGCGCGGCGCGGTTGTAGCCGATCTGCAGTTTGCGCTGGATATAAGACGTGGACGCGCGCTTGTCGCGGCCGACAATGGCGACGGCCTGATCATAGAGATCGTCGCCGGATGATTGCGGGGCGCCGAGACCCAGAATCTCATTCACGTCGTCGTTTTCAGATTCTTCCGTGACGGCGTCGAGATATTCCGGTGTGCCCTGCTTTTTCAGGAACTTGACGACCTTCTCCACCTCATTGTCGGAGACAAAGGGCCCGTGCACACGGGAGATGCGGCCACCGCCGGCCATGTAGAGCATGTCGCCCTGCCCGAGCAGCTGTTCCGCCCCCTGCTCGCCCAGAATGGTGCGGCTGTCGATCTTGGAGGTGACCTGGAAGGAAATCCGGGTCGGGAAGTTCGCCTTGATGGTGCCTGTGATGACGTCGACGGATGGGCGTTGGGTTGCGGTGATCATGTGAATGCCGGCGGCGCGGGCCATTTGAGCGAGGCGTTGAATGGCCGCTTCGATTTCCTTGCCCGCCACCATCATGAGGTCGGCCATTTCGTCAACGATGACGACAATATACGGCATGCGCTCCAGGCTCAGCTCTTCATCTTCATAGATGGCCTCACCCGTCTCGCGGTCATAGCCCGTCTGCACCGTGCGGACGATCTGTTCGTCATTCTCGATGGCTTCCGCAATCCGGGCGTTGAAGCCGTCAATGTTCCGTACACCGACTTTCGACATTTTGCGGTAGCGGTCTTCCATCTCCTTGACGACCCATTTGAGCGCGACAACCGCTTTTTTCGGATCGGTCACGACCGGCGCCAGCAGATGCGGAATGCCGTCATAGATGGAAAGCTCCAGCATCTTCGGATCGACCATGATCATTTTGCACTGGTCCGGCCGCATCCGATACAGCAGCGACAGGATCATGGTGTTGATGCCGACGGACTTGCCAGATCCGGTGGTCCCTGCAATCAGAAGGTGCGGCATGCGGGCGAGGTCCGCGATGATGGGTTCGCCGCCAATGTTCTTGCCGAGTGCCAGAGGAAGCGCGGAGCTGGACGCGTCATATTCCGACGATGACAGGATTTCTTTCAAGCCCACCATTTCCCGGCGCACGTTCGGGAGTTCGATGCCGATTGCGTTTCGGCCCGGCACAACCGCGACACGGGCAGAGACGGCGCTCATGGAGCGGGCGATGTCGTCAGCAAGGGCGATCACCCTGGAGGATTTGATGCCGGGAGCGGGTTCGAGTTCGTAGAGTGTCACCACTGGACCCGGGCGGACATTGATGATCTCTCCCCGGATGCCGAAATCATCCAGCACACCTTCCAGCAGTCGCGCGTTCTGCTGCAGCGCTTCGTCGGACAGGCTTTCGTCGGCAGCCTGGCGTTTCACCGCGTTCAGGATTGATAGAGCGGGTAAGTCGAAATCTTCCGCTGGCAAGAGATCCAGCATGGGCTCGCGCTCAGCCTTGGCGCGCTTGCTGGGCTTGGTTTTCTTTGAAGACCGGCGCACGGGCACCCGGCGTTGGCGGCGCCGCGGCTCCTCCGGTTCGTCGAGCATTTCGCGCTCAACGGCGAGCCTGCGACGCGGGGCCACTTTGGGCTCCTCAAAGAGTTCGTCTTCCTCGTCAACCCAGTCGGGCTCTTTGCGGAAGCGCTCCACTAGTCCGGTCACGCGATCGCTTGCGGCATACCAGAAAATGCGCAGGCGGCTTGGTTCTGCGTCGGCGTTGATGGCGCGCAGCTCTGCCCGATTGTCCGCCCAGTCGTAATAGGCATCGACAATCTGCCACCGGAGTTCGGACAATTGGTCAATGCTGATGTCGCTTGCATAGCTGACGAGAAACAGCGCGAGGCCGAGCGCCAGGACGCCGACAAGGGCGTGAGCGGGCGCATCACCAATCAGAACGCCCAGATTGCCCGCGGTAAGGGCTGCAAGCGCGTCGCCAATCACACCTCCAAAGCCGACGGTGAGCGGCCAGTTTGCGGTGGTGGGCAACACGCTTGCCAGCAGCGCCAGCACGCCAAGCGCCAACAGCCCGACAAGGGTGCGGCGGCGCACTTGATCAACAGGCGTGTGGGTGAGCAAACGCCAGCCCCAGATGGCTGCCAGAGGCACGAGCAAGAGACCGGCAAGCCCCAGAAGCTGATAGGTGAGGTCAGCGGTGACCGCGCCACTGCTCCCCATCCAGTTTTGAAGCGGGGCGCTGGTTGCCTGATTCCAATTGGGATCGGCGGCGGACCAGCTTGCGAAGGCGAGTGCCAGAAAGGCTGCACTTGCCAGAAGGCTCAGTCCAATGGCTTCCGCCATTCGGTGTCGGACAAACACCCGCACGCCCATCGGCAGATAGGTAACCGGGTTGGGAATGGATCGAACGAGGGCCATGGTTTTCCCCTTAGCTCAAAACGTTTGCGAGGCGGGTCAATGCGTCTTCAACTGTCTTTTCTTCCTGCACCAAAGCCAGGCGGATAAAGCGGGCACCTGGATTCTTGTCGGCAAGGGTGGCGTCATCGCGGGCGAGATAGGCGCCCGGCAGGACTTTGAGGCCGGCCTTTTCCCACAGCTGTTTGGTGACAGCGACGCCGTCGCCCACATCGAGCCATAGGAAGAAGCCGCCGGCCGGGCGGTAGAAGCCAAAGCGATTACCAAGGATGCGTTCGGCAATATCGGTCTTTGCCTGATAGCGCGCGCGGTTTTCGGCCGAATGGGTGTCATCGTTCCAGCACGCGGTCGCCGCCGCCAAAACGGGCAAGGGCGTTTGCGGCGCCGATACATTCCGGAACGCGCGAAAGCGATTGATCAAGGCTTTGTCGCCCGCGCAAAAGCCGCTCCGCAGACCCGCCAGATTGGAGCGCTTGGAGAGCGAGTGAAAGACCATGATATTCTGAAAGACATCGCCTGACTTTGGCACGGAGAGATCCAGTGCGGCCTGTAGACCGCCGGGTGGCTCGTCTTTGTCGTATATGTCCGCGTAGCATTCGTCGATTACCAGGATGATGTCATGCGCGCGCGCCAGTTCGATAAGCCGTTTGAGATAATCCAGCGGCGCGACTGTGCCTTGCGGATTTGCCGGTGAGCAGAAATAGATCATGGCGGTGCGTGCCAGCAGATCTGTGTCCAGCGCCTCAAAGTCGGGCAGGAAACCGTATTCCTGCGTCGCCGCAATGTAGTGCGGCTCGGCGCCGGCCGCGATCGCCGCCGAGGCATAGCACTGATAAAACGGGTTCGGCATGAGCACCGCCGGCTGCTTGCCCGCTTTCTCCGTCGGGCAGGCGACAAGTGCCAGATTGAAGAGCGCCTCGCGGGTGCCGTTGACCGGCAGAATGCGTGCATCCGGCTCCAGGACTTCCGGCGGCAAATTGTAGCGCCGCGCGAGCCATCCGGCCGCCGCGTCGCGAAAAGGGGTGGTGCCGATGATGGGCGGATATTTGCCATAGTCTTTTTCATGGGCGCGCAGAACGTCCGAGACGAAGTCCGGAAAGGCATGCTGAGGTTCGCCGAGGCTCAACATGATCGGCTCCTGGCCAGGCTGCACGCCATCCAGAAGGGCATTGAGCTGGGCGAAGGGCCCATCGGGCATATCTGCGAAACGGTCACTCATGGGCTGATCTTAACCATGAGCTCGGCGCTGCGTCTAGAGTCGGAATTCCGAAAACCTGTTAAAAAGCAGATGCTTAGCACCGGTTTTGGAAGGCTTTTGTTAACCGCTTGTTAACCATGTTTGTTGTCCTAAGAAAAACGGGCACCTGATCATCATCAGGTGCCCGCTCCCCTCTTCTCCTCCCCATATGGGGTGCGCTTCCGTGAGAAGGCGCTGTTTGCTTAGCGAGGCGTGACCTCTGATTCCGGGTTGGCGCCAATCTTGTGGATCGCCAGGTCGGCGCCGACGGCTTCCTCTTCTTCCGAGAGCTTGATGCCCATGACCGCTTTCAAGGCGCCATAGACAATGAGGCCCATGATGAAGGCGTAGCCCGCGCCGATGACAGAACCTGCCAGCTGACCCATGAAGGTCACGCCGCCCAGACCGCCCATCGCTTCGGTGCCGAACACACCTGCTGCGACAGCGCCCCAGACACCGCAGAGCCCATGGAGTGGCCACACACCGAGCACGTCGTCGATCTTCCATTTGTTCTGACACATGTCGAAGAGCACCACGAAGATCACCCCGGCCCCGGCGCCGACAGCGAGCGAGCCAATGGGATGCATGATGTCAGAGCCGGCACAGACGGCCACGAGGCCTGCGAGCGCGCCATTATGGATGAAGCCCGGATCGTTTTTGCCAACGATCAAGGCCGCCAGGATGCCGCCTGCCATCGCGAGCAGGGAATTCATGGCCACAAGCCCGGAAATGCTTTCCAGCGATTGTGCCGACATCACGTTGAAGCCGAACCAGCCAATGCAGAGCAACCAGGAACCGAGCGCCAGCCAGGGAACGGATGAGGGCGGAAAGCCGATCAGTTTGCCGTCCGAGCCATACCGGCCTTTCCGGTGTCCCAGCATCAGGACGGCACCAAGGGCGACCCAGCCGCCAATGCCGTGCACGACAATGGAGCCTGCAAAGTCATGCAGCGGTGCGCCAAACGTTGCTTCAATCCAGTCCTGTACGCCAAAGTTGCCGTTCCAGATGATGCCTTCAAAGAAGGGATAGACGAAGCCTACGATGGCCGCGGTGGCAAATGCCTGTGGCCAGAACTTCGCGCGCTCCGCGATGCCGCCGGAGATAATGGCCGGGATCGCGGCTGCGAAAGTGAGCAGGAAGAAGAACTTCACAAGGCTGACGCCCTGCGGTCCAAATTCATAGCCCTCGGCTGTTGCATCGCCCTGGAGCACGGCAGCGCTAACCAGGAAGTCGACGCCATACGCGACTGAGTAGCCGATAAAGAAATAGGTCAGGGTGGAAATGGCGAAGTCCACGATGATCTTCACCATCGCGTTCACCTGGCTCTTGTGGCGGACGGTGCCGACCTCAAGAAATGCGAACCCTGCATGCATTGCGAAGACGAGGATTGCCCCCATCAACAAGAAAAATACGTCACCACCAGCTGAAGCGGTTTCCATCAGATTGCCTCCGTTGCCACCCATGAGGCCCGGTGTGAGCCCCATGTCCCCCAGAACGGGGAAGTCCGCCGTGCCCGTTTTTTTGGCATCCGGCGGACAAAAAAGCAGACGCGCGAGACCCCCTCACGCGTTAACTCATTGTTAACCCAATCAAACCTTATGCCATCTGTCGAGCTTTTCGTGATTGCCTTCAGAATCAGCAACTTGGCGGCAAATCCGGCAAGTGCTGGATTTCTGGGCAGACGCCTTTTTGCCTACAAATTAATCTGATTGCCCTCGGTGTGCGCCCGAAATTTAGGCAACACTAGTGTGGGTATAGAGTGATTTTCTGGTGTGACGATGGGTGGGGACTTGCAGTGCACAGCGGGCGGAAGGGGCGCGATCGCCCTGTTGTCTGGTTTGGGGCGCCTGATTTGGCACGCGGGCAAAAAAAGAGGGATCCAGATCGGGGGTGACCTGGATCCCAGTTAGACATCAATGCTGCGGGAGTTGGTGGCTGCAACACTGACGCCCTAGCTTTGGGAGGAATGTCAGGGCCACTGATACTCAAGTGGCCCCAACTGACTGCATGTACTCGTTGCAGTGTGTGTCAGACCAAGCGCCTTAGATGCGCTGTGATCCGGAACCGAACTCTGGATAGGCTTCGAGGCCAATCTCAGATTTGTCGAGACCTGCGATCTCTTCTTCTTCGCTTGCCCGCAGTCCGATGGTGAACTTCAGAGCCAGCCAGAAGGCGAGACTTGCAATCGCTACGAACGCACCAATGGAGACCACGCCTACACCCTGGGTGTAGAAGCTTGCGCCTGAGTTGGTGAGCGGAACGGCCATCGTGCCCCAGATACCTGCGAACAGGTGGACTGGGATTGCGCCAACCACGTCATCGATTTTCAGCTTGTCGAGAAGCGGAACCGTGACAACCACGATCGCACCACCGACGGCACCAATCATTGCGGCAGAGCCGAGTGTTGGTGTCAGAGGCTCAGCAGTGATCGACACCAGACCAGCCAGTGCGCCATTGAGCGCCATGGTGAGGTCCACTTTGGTGTAGAGCAGCTGTGTGAGAACCATCGCTGTGATAACGCCAGCGCCGGCAGCAATGTTGGTGTTGATGAAGATCTGCGACACGTCGACAGCGTTAGCTGCAGAGCCGAGTGCCAGCTGTGAACCACCATTGAAGCCGAACCAGCCGAGCCACAGGATGAAAGTACCCAGTGTGGCGAGAGGCATGGACGAACCAGGCATCACATTGATTTCACCGTTTTCACCGTACTTGCCATGACGTGCACCCAGAACGATCGCACCGACAAGAGCCGCCCAACCACCTGTTGAGTGAACGATTGTAGAACCAGCGAAGTCTGAGAAACCCATTTCTGAGAGCCAGCCGCCGCCCCACTGCCATGCACCCTGGATTGGGTAGATGAAGCCGGTCAGAACTACAGTGAAAAGAAGGAAAGGCCACAGTTTGATGCGCTCGGCAACCGTGCCGGAAACGATCGAAGCTGTTGCTGCTACGAACACCATCTGGAAGTACCAGTCGGAAGCGGCTGCGTAGCCGCTGCCTTCGCCGAAGCTTGGTGAGTCTGCCAGAGCGGCGGAGTCATCAGGGCCCCAGAGAGACAGTGATCCGATGTAGCCACCGTCAACGCCGTCATACATCAGGTTGTACCCAACGAGGTAGAACATGATGCCCGCTGCTGAGAAGAGCGAGATGTTCTTTGTACATTGGATCGCAACGTTCTTGGAACGCACCATCCCTGCTTCGAGCATGGCAAAACCAGCTGCCATGAACATGACCAGGAAGCCGGCCATCAAGAACAGAAGTGTGTTGAAGATGTAGGCTGCTTCGCCCGCCCTCAACGCTTCATCTTCTGCGAGAGCAGGTACACTCATGGCCGTCAGGCCAAGAAGAGCAGCTGCCCCAAATTTCATTAGTTTGTTTATCATCAGCTCTCTCCTATAGAGCGTCCGCATCGGTTTCACCGGTGCGGATTCGCGTGACTTGATCTACTGGTGTCACAAAAATCTTGCCGTCGCCGATTTGGCCTGTTTTGGCTGCGGTGACGATGGTTTCGACGACCTTGTCTGATTGCTCAGACTTGACCACGACTTCAATCTTCAGCTTCGGCACGAAGCTCACGGCGTATTCAGCGCCGCGATAGATTTCCGTCTGGCCTTTTTGGCGACCGAAACCCTTCACCTCGCTGACAGTCAAACCTTCCACACCTTCTGCTGTGAGCGCTTCGCGCACAGCATCAAGACGGAACGGCTTGATGATGGCCATTACGAGTTTCATCAGGTTCTTCCCCTTTGTTAGTAGGGCCCGCTTTCACGTGGCTCCTGTTCCCAGCCCCCCGGTTCATGTTTTTGGGGGGCAATTTAGGTCCAGATTCCACGGGTGCGGACTGGTCCGTGCGCAAAGGGGAGTCAAGAAGCGTGCCGTTTTGTCAACTTTCTGTTAACTCGCTGTTTCTGCTCATGTTTTGAGCTTGCTCTGACTCTGGAAGCATCACGATCAGGGCAAATATGCACAAAATGTAACCATATGAGCATCAATGCTCAAAATTTATGCAAAAAGGGGCGGTGACCGATTGGGTCGAATGCTGAGTCATACTCCGCATTTCCAGATTGGGCGGTTTGAGGTACACTTTCCGCCAATTCGGAGGAGGAAGAGCTGGTCCACAGCTCTCATCAAACAAATAGGGATGGAGACCGCATGTCGGACTTTTTGCGGGAGAAGTGGCCGGTTCTGGTGAACGGGGCTGCCGGGGTACTTATTGCGTCTGTTGTCGTCATGCAGTTTGTCGGCGGTGGCGATGACGTGGACACGACGCGCCTGCCGGATGCGGCGCCAGTGGCAGGGGCCGAGACGGCGGAAGCACCCGCAGATGACGCCCCAGCCGCAGCGGTTGCAGAGCGTCCGGCGGGGGATATTGATGGCGCGCGCATCATCAATGCGGATAGCGAACCGGGCAGTTGGCTTGCGCACGGGCGCACCTATTCAGAGCAGCGATATTCACCGCTGACACAAATTAATGATCAGAATGCCAGTGAGCTCGGTCTTGCCTGGTCGTTCAGTACAGGGACGGTTCGCGGCCTTGAAGCCAGTCCCATTGTTGTCGATGGCAAGCTCTACACCACGGGAAATTGGGGCGTGGTTCATGCGCTCGATGCCAAGACAGGTGAAGAGATTTGGGATTTTGATCCCGAGGTGCCGGGAGAGTGGGCGCGCTACGGCTGTTGCGACATCGTCAATCGCGGTGTGGCTGTCTGGAAGGGCCGCGTTTACGTGGCGAGCTTTGACGGCCGTTTGTTTGCGCTCAATGCTGAAGACGGGTCTGTGCATTGGGAAGTGAACACCATTCCCGGCGCGCCTTACACCATAACCGGTGCCCCGCGGATTGTGAACGACAAGGTCATTATTGGGAATGGCGGCGGTGAGTTCGGTGTCCGCGGTTACATCACGGCTTATGACACGGAGACCGGCGAACAGCTCTGGCGGTTCTATACCGTGCCTGGCAATCCAGCAGACGGCTTTGAACATCCCGAACTCGAAGTGGCGGTTGATACCTGGAAAGGCGGCCGCTGGTGGGAAGTCGGTGGCGGTGGCACAGCCTGGGACTCCATGGCGTATGATCCGGAGCTCGATACGCTTTATGTCGGTGTTGGAAATGGTTCGCCCTGGACGCGTGAAATTCGCTCCCCGGGCGGCGGCGACAATCTCTATCTCTCGTCGATCCTGGCACTCGACCCCAATACAGGCCGCCTGAAGTGGCATTACCAGACGACGCCTGGTGACAATTGGGATTATACAGCGACGCAGCACATTATATTGGCTGACCTGGAGATTGAGGGCGAAACGCGGCAGGTGCTGATGCAGGCGCCGAAAAATGGCTTCTTCTATGTGATCGACCGGGTGACCGGTGAGCTTCTCTCCGCTGAGAAATACATCACGGTGACATGGGCAAGCCATGTGGATATGGAGACCGGTCGACCGGTGGAAAACCCGGCGCTTGGCTATGAAGGCTCCACACAGTTTGTGTTGCCGTCCGCCAATGGAGGTCATAACTGGCATCCGATGGCCTACAATCCCGACACCGGGCTTGTTTACATTCCGACCATGGAGATTGCCGGCATCTATGCGCTTGCGCGGGAATGGCGGGATGACAAGGACTATACGGTCCGCACCAATTGGTGGAACACCGGTCTTGATTGGCAGGACTATATTGATGCCATCAACTCCCTTGAGGAGTTGCCCATCGACCGAGGCTATCTCAAGGCCTGGGACCCGGTCGCGGGCGAAGAGCGTTGGGTGATCGAGATGCCAGCGAACCTCAATGGGGGCGTGCTGACCACCGCTGGCAATCTGGTGGTGCAGGGCACCGGCGACGGGCGCTTTGTTGTCTACAGCGCCGATAGCGGCACTGTTCTCTGGGAAGCCAATATTCAAACCGGCATTGTGGCGCCTCCCATCACCTATGAAGTCGACGGCGAGCAATATCTTGCGGTGATGGCGGGCTGGGGCGGCGTTGCGCTCGCTTCCGGTGACGCACGCACCTCGGCAGCGGCGAAATATGCCAATGATGGGCGGTTGCTGGTCTTCAAGGTCAATGGCACGGAAGAGCTGCCGGAGCTGGCCCTTCGGGATCTGACAATCCCGCCGCAGCCGGAAATTACGGCGACGGAGGAACAGATTGCCAATGGGGAGGTGCTCTTCATGGGAAGTTGTGCGCTCTGTCACGGCGCGTTGGCGGTGAGCGGCGGCGTGTTGCCCGACTTGCGGCGGATGTCGCCAGCGGTGCACGAGAACTTCAAGGCGATCGTGATCGACGGCATGCTGGCTGACAATGGGATGGCGAGCTTTGGTGACCTCTTTACCGAGAGCGAAGTCGAAGACATCTATGCCTATATCGTGAAGCGCGCTACCGAAGACCGGGCGTTGCAGATCCCGACAGAATAATCCACTACAATCCGTTGGCGGATTAGTTCAGCCCCGGCGCTTATTGAAGTGCCGGGGCTTTTTGCTGCCTGTGTCAGCCTGCGAGGGCCATTTCGATGGCGCGCCCAAGGCGAAGCAGCAATTCGTCCTTGCTCGGGGCCGCCTGGACCATGAGGCCGACCGGCAGGCCGAGTGCGTCTGACCCAATGGGAAGCGTCAGGGCGCAAAGCCCTAACTGATTGCCCAATGTTGTATTGCGCAGCGCCATATTGTTGGCGCGCCCATAGGCGCTGTCGTCACTCAGAAGTGGGGCGATCTCAGGTGGTGAGATGGCGACGCTCGGCATCAGGACAGCGTCATAGCCCGCTGTCTCTTGTGCATAGCGTTGCTGAATTTCGGCACGGAGCAAAAGACCGGCGCCGAGGCTCGACGCGGTGCCGTGTTTCCCCATCATGAAGCGCGACGCCACGGCCGCGAACATGTCACTCTGACCTTTTTCGACCTGCTCGCCCCAAAGGCCATAGGCTTCCGCGATCAGGATGCTGGCGCCCTGCCAGGCGAGGCTCTGGATTTCATCGAGCGACGGCAGCGGCTTGTGGACGATGCGAAGGCCCTTGGCACCCAGATCATGGATCGCGCGGTCGACGGTTTTGGCAATGCCCGCGTCAAGGCCGTCAAAGGCTAGATTGTCGGGCACGAGGACAGCGTGGTCTTTCACCGACACATTGTGAATGTCCGCCTTCGCGCCACTTAAGAGTGAAAACAGCGTGGCGGCATCGGCAACGGTATGGGTGAGGGGCCCAATTGTGTCGAGAGACGGCGAGAGCGGTACAGTTCCGTCCAAAGGCACGCGTCCCCAGCTTGTCTTATGGCCGACCAGACCATTCCAGGCCGCGGGTATTCGAACCGATCCGCCTGTGTCGGTTCCCAAGGCAGCCGCCGCCAGACCTTTTGCGACAGAGACACCTGCACCTGAGGAGGAGCCACCGGGCGCACGCGCCAGATCAGGATCGTGGGGATTTGACGGCGTGCCGAAGATGGGATTTAGCCCAAGACCTGAAAAGGCGAGCTCGGTCATGGTTGTCTTGCCGAGCAGAACAGCGCCTGCGCGCGTCAGCCGATCGACGGTGAGCGCGTCTTTCGCCGCGACATTGTTTTTGAGCAAGTTGGAGCAAGCGGTTGACGGTTCGCCGGCTACATCAAAAAGTTCTTTCCATGACAGGGGCACACCGTCGAGGGGAGAGCGCCGAAACCCGGTTTTGGCGCGCGCGGCCGCATCTGAGGCTTCGCGTCTGGCGCGCTCTTCTGTCACGCGGACATAGACTGTGCGGTCCTTATCTTCCTCTGCGATCCGATGCAGAAAATAGTCTGTCACCTCCCGTGGGTCCGCACGGCCGCTTTCTATCGCCGCCCCTAGCGCCAGGGCAGGTTGGTGCGCCCAATCTTCACTCATTCTTCGGTCCGCCGATTTGTGTGTCACCGCGTATCGAGAATGAGACGCGGATCGGTCAAAGTCTGACGGGCAATGTTTCAAAGCCGCGGAAGGATGGCAAGTGCCGTCGCTTGCCGGGTTTTTCACTCAAGCGCACGTTGGGAAAGCGGGCCAGGAAGGCGTTGATGCCGATTTGCGCCTCAAGCCGCGCGAGCGGTGCGCCGAGGCACATATGAATGCCGCCGCCAAAGGATTGGTGGTGGGTGTCTTCGCGCTCAATGTCAAACTTGTGGGGCTCGGGATAGACGCTCGGGTCGTGGTTGGCGGCTGCGAGAGACGTATAGGTGGTGTAGCCCTTTTTTACGGGGCAGCCGTCTATCACTTCGTCTGCGAAGGGCAGGCGCGCGCTATCGGTGACAGGACTGTCGAAGCGCAGCATCTCTTCAACGGCGTTTTCGATCATGGATGGATCGTCCTGCAGCTTTTTCATCTGATCAGGGTGTGTCAGCAGCGCGTAAAGTCCGTTCCCGATCAGGTCGGTGGTTGTCACATTGCCTGCGATCAGAAGCAGCGTGCACATGGACATGATTTCATCGTCATTCAGGCTGTCTTCTTCTTCCTGTGCCCGGATGAGGTCGGAGATCAGGTCGTCCTTGGGCTCTGCCCGGCGTGCTGCGATTGTTTTGTCGAAGTAGTTGTGCATGGCTTCGCCGGACTCTTCGATACGCCTGTTGGTTTCTTCATCGCGGATCGGATCGAAGCTGAAGTTCAGATCATCCGACCAGCGCTTAAAGTGGTCGCGATCTTCAAGAGCGACGCCCAGCATGTCCGCAATCACCAGCGTTGGCAGGGGCCCCGCAAAATCCGCGATGAGATCGATCTCGTCCCGTCCATCGATTTCGTCGAGCAGGGTATTGGTGATTTCTTCGGTCCTGCCGCGCATCGCCTCGATGGCACGCGGGTTGAACGCCTGGCTTACCAGGGCGCGGAGACGTTTGTGGTCGGGATCGTCCAGAAAGAGCATGGAGGGTTGATAGTTTTCCATGCCTTCCGGCGTGTTCGTGCCTGTGATGAGACGCACATAGGAGTCGGGACTGGATTTGCGCGGGTCGACCCCCCAGTCGCGATTGCGCAACAGGCCGCGGACGTCATCGTGACGTGTGAGAATGATCCGTCCTAGTTCTGTATCTTCATGAACCGGGGCCTCTGCGCGCAGTCTGTCCAGAACCTCGTGGATGTCCTCCCGGTAGGTCTCGTCCAGGGCGGTCAGGGCGACGCCATTGGGCAGCGGTGCCTCGTCCTTTTGGTGTTCGGCCACAAGCTCCTCCTCTTGATCGCAAAACTGACAATTTGTCACAAATCCTATCGGGCTGCGGTCTCGCGTGCAAGGGTCAAAGGACCTGGTTTCTTCGTCTCCGGTTTCCTGCGTCATTGGGCCAACTGGACATTTGAGCCAATCCGATGGACCTTGCGCCCATGAGTTCTGGTGCAGAAAAATTCGACGTGATTGTCGCTGGCGGCGGGCTGACCGGGCTGCCTCTGGCCCTGGCGCTGGCGCAGGGCGGGCTCCAAGTCGCGGTGGTTGATACGCTTGATCCCGCGGTGGACGTGGACCCGGCCTTTGATGGCCGCGTCTCGTCGATTGCCGACGCCTCGCTCCGCATGCTCACCGAACTCGGTGTCGCGCAGCATCTGGACGGCCAGCTGCAGCCCATCAACGATATTGTCGTGACCGACGGCCGCCCGGGTGAAACCGCCGCGCCGCTCTTCCTGCATTTCGACCATAAAGAGATTGGCGATGCGCCGCTCGGCGTCATGGTCGAAAACCGCCATTTGCGTGTGGCGCTTCGCAAAGCGCTCGTGGGGGCCGACGGGATCAGTCTGATGGCGCCAGACAAGATCGTCTCATTTGAGGTGGCGCCCTCACATGTCTCTGTTGAACTCGAGTCGGGCGCGGTTCTGGAGAGCGCTCTGCTGGTCGGTGCAGACGGCCGTAACTCGCAGATCCGAACCGAGGCTGACATTCAGACCATTGGTTGGTCTTACGGTCAGTCCGGGATTGTCACCACGGTTGAGCATGCGCTCCCCCATGACGGTGTGGCGCAGGAATATTTCCTGCCGAGCGGGCCCTTTGCGGTCCTTCCCATTGTCGGCAATCGCTCATCGCTGGTCTGGACCGAGGAGACCGACCTCGCGGACGCCTTGCTCAGTCTTGACGACGAGGGCTTCACGGCTGAATGCGCAAAACGTTTCGGGCCCTATCTCGGCGAGATGCGACCGGTTGGACCGCGCTGGTCCTATCCGCTCAGCCTGCAACTGGCACGGGACTATGTGCGTCCGCGGATTGCGCTTGCGGGCGATGCGGCGCATGGCATTCACCCGCTTGCGGGGCAGGGTCTCAATCTTGGGCTGCGGGATGTTGCCGCACTCGCGGATGTGCTGGTTGATGCGCGCCGGGTCGGACTTGATATCGGGGCGCTCGCCACGCTTCACCGATATGAGCGCTGGCGGCGGTTTGACAATGTCTCGCTGGCTGTGGCCTGCGATGGGTTGAACCGACTCTTCTCCAATGATGTGGCGCCGCTGCGCGTCTTGCGCGATGTGGGGCTTGGGATCGTCAATCGGATCGGTCCTGCGCGGCGGTTCTTCATGCGCCTGGCGGGCGGGGGCGTTGGCGATCTGCCGCGCCTTATGAAAGGTGAGCCGCTTTAGGCTGCGCCTTCTTTTGAGATGGAGATCGGAATTTCGCGCAGGTCGCGAACTTCGACCAGGGGTATGTGCAGGGCGTCACCGTCGTCATATCCAACGGTCGTCAATGGTGAACCGCAGCCCATCACAAAACGGGGTATGCCTGCGTCGTCGGTGAGTGGCAGGGCGACATAGTCAACAAGCAGCTGGCGACCCTGCTCATTCTGTTCGACGCCTGTAAGCTGAAGACCGCAGGGCGTGCCAAGAACCCGATCTAAAACAGAGAAAATCGGACTTCCAATCTCCGCAGCCTTATCACGTTCTATGACCGCACCCGTCAGATCACTGAAGCTGCGTTCAACATAATCTGTTCCTTGCAGACGAAAGCGATAGGTGTCCTCGTCCAGCCGTTCGATGAGAAAGACCGACGGCAGCACCGATGGTATGGCAATGGGGTCAAATGCCGCGCGGGGCGGAATGCCGCCTTCAGCTTCTACCAGCTTGTTCCAGTAGGCGATCAATTCTTGAGCCTGCCGGGATGTGCGCGTCTCGTTGTTGCGTGCGTCCTGCATGTATCACTTTCGTATCCCCCCAAAAGTTTCAACCAACTCATCGGCGTGTCCCGACTGCACGCGTGGATATTTCACTCGGCCAGCGTGAATGGGCGCAGCTCTTGGGTGGCACATACCCGGTACCACCAACTCCTCGACCCTCTTCTGATTGGTTCATCCGGCGTCTTCGCGCGCGTAACGAACGAGGCTTTCTAGACGAAGATGGTAAACAATTGCGCTGCGGCAGACTGTCGCAGTGTCAAGGATATTCAGCGATGGCCAGCTTTCGTCGGCAGGCGTCTATCGTGCGAGTCCGGCCTCGGCCAACTTGGCCAGGTAGTCCGCCCATTTCGCCTCATACTCCCGCCCCAGCTCGTGGAGATAGTCCCAGGTAAACAGGCCACTGTCATGGCCGTCGCTGAAGAGCAGGCGCACGGCATAATTGCCGACGGGCTCGACATCGGTGATTGTCACATCCTGCTTGTGCGGCACGGTTTTCTTCTGCCCCGAGCCGTGGCCCTGAACCTCAGCGCTTGGGCTTTCCACCCGCAGGTATTCCGCTTGCAGATCAAACCGGTTTCCATCGTCAAAGGAGATGGTGAGCAATCGTCCCTGTTCCGACAGGCGAAGCTCCGTCGGCCAGGGCCGGGCCGGATCGGGCTTTGCAGTTTCGCCCGTCATCCAAGCTGCCGGGCTTCGTCGGGCAGCATGATGGGAATGCCATCGCGAATGGGATAGGCGAGCCCCGCCCCTTCAGAGACAAGCTCCTGGGCGTCGCGGTCATAGTGCAAAGTTTCTTTGGTCACAGGACAGACGAGGATCTCCAGCAGTTTCGGGTCAACGGCTGGCGAGATGTTGGCGGGGGGTGTTGCGGGCGTGTCGGACATGATGCGGGTGTTTCCAGGTAATTCGGGTCTATTGGACGGTTGAACCGCCGTCGGTATTGTCGCGGGCGAGCGCGATCTCTGTCAGGGCGATCAGCATTTGGTTGCGGTCTTCCAGTGTACTGGCCTCAAGCAGCGCCTGCTTCTCGTCGGGTCCGTAGGGTGAAATCACCGACAGGGAATTGACCAGGCTTTCGTTGGACGCGTTTTTAATCGCTGCCCAGTCAGCCGACAATCCATTGGTTTCCAGATATTGCTTCAATATCTCCAACAGCCGCTCCCGGGAGACGTCTTCCTCGCCAAGGCCCGCCTTCAGGTCTCCCTCGAATTCTTCAGTATCCACAAAGCACTGGCGGTAGGGCGTCACGGTGTCCAGCTCTTCGCGAATGCGGAAACGACAGAGACCGGTGAGAGTGATCAGAAAGCGGCCGTCGTCGGTTTCCATGAAAGAGGTGATCCGCCCAATTGTGCCCACGTCATGCAGGGGCACTTTTGCCTCGACAATGCCGGCGTTGGTGGACGCTGCAGCGACGGAGGGCTGAACCATCCCAATGAGCCGCTCGGCCCCCAAGGCGTCCTCGATCATCTGAAGATAGCGGGGCTCGAAGATATTGAGCGGCACTTGCGTGCGGGGCAGCAGAAGCGCACCGGAAAGCGGAAACACGGGGATGCGCGATGGGATGTCGCTCGCTTTTAGAAACTTTCCACTCACGGTCTATTCTTCACCTTGTCGATCTTTTGGCGCCGCCGCCGGAGAGGCTTTGGCCTAGCTAAACAGTATGGACGACAGACGCTTGCGGCCGTCCTTGGTCACATCGTCCGTTGGTCCATAGGCGTCAAAAAACTCGAGCAGCTGTTTGCGCGCCGCTTCTTCGTTCCAGGCGCGGTCCACGGCAATAATCTCGAGCAGCTCGCTGACAGCGCCCTCCCGGTCGCCAGCACCATTCAGTGCCAGGGCCAAGTCAAAGCGGGTTTGATGGTCTTTCGGGTTGGTCTCAAGCTTCGCTCGGAGTTCCGCGGTCTCGCCGACATCGCCTGTCTTGGCATCGAGCGCGATGGCGGCGCGCACGCTTGCAAGCTCGGGATCGTTGACCTTGTCAGGCGGCGCCAATTCAAGCGTCTGGCTGGCGCGCTCTGCGTCGCCGCTTTTCAAGTAACAAAGGGCCAGGCCCGCAATCGCGCCTACGTGCCCCGCTTCCTGCTGAAGGGCCTGTGCGAACATCTGTGCTGCTTCCTGCACCTGTCCTTGCGCGAAGGTCTCGCGACCCATGTCGGTCAGCTGGTCTGCGGGTGAGGGGCCGATTTCCCCTGCCAGCTTCTCGATAAATTGCTTGATCTGGCTTTCCGGCAGCGCACCCTGAAAGGCATCCACCGGTTGTCCGTTCTTGAAGGCAAAGACGGCCGGGATGGATTGAACGCGCAGCTGCTGTGCCACCTCTGGATGATCATCAATATTCATCTTCACCAGACGGACGGCGCCTTGCGCAGCGTTCACCACTTTTTCCAGAACGGGGGTGAGCTGTTTGCAGGGCCCGCACCAGGGCGCCCAGAAGTCGACAATGACGGGCACCTCCCGGGAGGCCTCCACCACATCTGCCATGAAGGTCTCGGTTGTTGTGTCCTTGATGTAGTTGCCCGCACCGGTCGGGGTGGGGGGCGTATCAGGGGTGCCTGCCAGGTCTGACATGAGGGTCCTTCATTCTTCTGTCTGCAAAAAGATAGAGCGATGGGCGCTGTTTAAAGGCCTGCCGCCGCTTCCAGATCAATAATAGTGGGTTCGTGGCCGCAATGGCGGATGAATTTCAGAAAGTCGGCTTTTGAGATGGTGGTCGTCGCCTCATTGGTCAACGGATGGTAGTTGAGCCATTCGTACTCCATCATCGGGGCATCGAGGATCAGACGGACCTTTTGGGCCCTGTCATTGATCAACGCGAAAGGCGTCACTGAGCCCGGGCGCACACCCAGCGTTTCCCACAAAAGCTCGGGCTTTGCGAAGGAAAGCCGGGCGGAACCTAAGGGTTTCGCCAGGCTGTTAAGGCGGATATTTCGTTCCTCAAGCGTAACAACTAGCCAAAGCGCGCCCTTTTTGTCTTTGAGGAACAGGTTTTTGCAATGGCCGCCCTTCTGGTCAGTCAGGTTTGCTGCCCGCCAGGCCTGGGCGTCATCCACGGCATGGAGTGCTGGATGATCTATTGTATCGGCGGCGATGCCCAACTCCTGCAGCAGGGCCAGCAGCCGGTCTTTGCCGATCGGCTCTATGGCGGCCGGTGGCGTGGGTGTTTCCTGATCGGTCTTCATGGTCTTCTCATGCCAGCAAGTCGGGCGCTTGCCAAGACCCCGTTAAGCAGCGGGCCTCACCCTGTCTCAAGCGGAAAAGTTAGAGGTAATAAGGGCTTGCAAAGCCAGCGCACATGGGCGATATACCCCCCTCGGCGGGACCCACGTCCCGCCCGGAGCGCGGGCGTAGCTCAGGGGTAGAGCACAACCTTGCCAAGGTTGGGGTCGTGAGTTCGAATCTCATCGCCCGCTCCAATTTTCCACTAAAGGTGATACTCCGTTTTTCGAGGCATCCGGTGCCCTGTAGTGGGTCGCGCAATCTGCGCCGATGCCGCTGGAGACGCCGTGGGTTGGCGGTAACTCGCCCTAGGTGTTTTGATGGCACGTGCGATTTGAAGCGGTTTGATCAGATCTTCAACAGGTTCTGGAGCTACAGCGTCTCCCAAGCCCCGGCTGCGCCCGGCAGGGGTTAAGAAAACAGGTTCTTCTCAGCTGGCCTGTTTTGGCTGGGCTTCGATTGCAACATGTCCCGAGTTCTGGAGGTCCGCATTCGGGGTGGCGGATTTACGCGGCAGTAAGATTGAAAACCTGGTCCCTTCAGAGGATGTGTCAAACCAGATACGGCCGCCATGCGCATGCACTATTTCACGGCTAATGTTCAGGCCGAGACCGGTTCCCTTCTCGTTCGTCGCATAGGGTTTATCTGCCGAGGTCACAAAAGCGTCAAAGACATGCGGGACCAGATCATCTGGAATGCCAACGCCTGTATCCACCACTTCTAGGTGCCAGGTCCGCCGGCGTTCCGTCAGACGGACGGCGACTTCCCCCTTTTCAGGCGTATGTTCTATCGCGTTGGCAACTAGGTTGATCACGACCTGACGAATGGCACGTCCATCAATGATGCTGGGTGCAGTGTCTGGCAGCTCAAGGCTAAGCTCGATATTTCTTCGATGCGCGCGCTCTGTAAGCAGGGCGCGGGTTGCAGAGAGTTCTGCCGCCAGGTCTCCCGGTTCCATATTGTAGAGTTTTGCGCCACTCTCAATCTTCTGGATATGAAGAATATCTTCAATAAGCGAGAGAAGGTGCTTGCCGCTAGAATGGATGTCCCAAGCATAATCAGTGTTCCGATCATCGTTCGGCGGGAATAGCCTGCTTCCTAGAATCTCCGAAAAGCCAATTATTGCGTTCAGTGGTGTGCGCAGTTCATGACTCATGGACGCCATGAAAGCGCTCTTCGCCCGCGAGGCGTCCTCCGCGCGATCCTGCATCGCTTCGGCGTGATCTCGGGCCTTGGCAAGGCTGGTTTGCAGTTCCACACGCGCGGTGAAGCTGGCGTGTATGCGCGTGCCGATTGCGATGATCCAGGCTGACAAGAAGAGAAGTAGGATGCCGAGCGCCGGATTGACGTTGTCCGGCACAATCAGCAGGTAGAGCGCTGGGAGCAGGGAGACCGGTCCGATCGCACAAAGGAAAACCTTGAGATGTGGTGAGTTTTGGATCGCCAAGGTTACGCCAAGACCTAAGGTAACAAGCATTGCGAACAAGACCTGGACCAGCACTTCGGCTTCGGTCATCTCGGACGCGCCATGCCCTCGCCCCCACATGATTATGACAACACCAAATGACCAAAAGGCGGAATTCACGAAGTAAAGCTGACAATAGTGTCGTCGCTCCAATTTGAGCGGCCGTTGGGCATCCCTCACGCTTCGTGCGCTCAGGAAATTGGCCGTCGCAGCCCACAAGGCCATGCATGTCAGCCAGACCACGATGGGTCCGTAATTCGCATTGCCTAAAAGGTTGGTATCCGAGATGAGAACGGCTGAAAGCACCAGCGGCCACGCCACCGAAGCAACAGAATCCACTCTTGCATTGCGTGCGATTTGCAGCAGCTGTTCCCGCTCCACCTCCTCCTGCGGCCTCAATACTTGAAGTGCCGAATTCAACGGGCTCCCCCCTACATCCATAGTGTTGGATGAGAGGCTATGCTTTGTAGGTATGGAATTGATTAAGATTGCGTGGTTGTTGGCGAATTCAGGCCTCCGCCACTCGGTCACCTGCGCCAATTTTCCCGATCTGAGATCTTTCATCTGACCGCCTGCAGCCAGGGTCTGTAACCGCATGGCTATGTCAGTCAGGCTCTGCCGCTTAACTGTCAACAAACAGGGTTCTGTGTGACATGAGCCAGCCATCACCTGTCTTGCGCCATTCAATGCGGTAGGTGCCGGATGCCGCGATGAAAGGCGCCTTACCCGCTATCTTGTGGGTGACCATGAACCTATGTTCGGTCACCGCTGCTTGTTCTGAAAGCTCTTCAAAGACCAGCCCCGAGAAGTGGTGGCGTGACTGGCGATCTTTCAGCCGCCCTTCATAGGAAGCTCTGGCATAGGACAGAATTTCGGCGTGGCCGCGCACGACAGATGCCTCGTCCAAAGCGCCGGCGACATAGCGATCCATAACACCATCATCTGTGAAGAGCTCAGTGAACTCTTCCGCGGCCTTCCGATCCCAAAGCTGCGCGTATTTCGCCACCTGATCTGCAATCCGCGCGCGTTCTTCCAGATGCATGTCTTCCTCCGATGGTGTCGCGGGACATGATGATCGTTCACGCACTAGAGATAAAGCGGCTTGCGCACCGTCCCAAAACGGGTCCGCAAAATGAACCTTCATGTCATTTGACCCAGATGTTTAATTTCTCAACTGTCAACAAACGGCATTCCATGTGTCATAAGTTGTTCCTCGTGCGTCGGCTCACTGAGTGCGACGTTTGATCGATGGAACAGGAAATCGGGTAACGCAGTGCTTTCCAGAAACCAACGCCTTCAGCGCGACAGTGACTTTACGGGCGACAGACTCTCTACCTTCCGCGAGGTGTTTCTTCGGCACGGTCTTCCCGGCTTGATCCTTGCTCTCATCTGCATCGGCATCCCCGCTTTGCAGATCGCATTCGGTGAGAGCCTCCAGAGGGGGCTCAACAATCTCGATCTCTATGTGATCTCGTTTGTCCTGTTGGCGTTGGCGTTGAATGCGCACGCCTGGTTCATAGACAAAGCTTGGAGCTACTCAAAATTTGGCTGGATCCTCTATCTCGGCGCTCTTTCCTTCTGGGAGGAGTGGGTGTTCCGTCTTGCCATTCCTCAATTGCTGGAGGGCCTCGGCGCTTCATTCTGGGTGGCGGCAGTCCTGAGTTCGCTTGTCTTTGGCGCCGCGCACTATTTCACCCTGCGTTGGAAGTGGCAGTGGTGCGTGTTGGCGTTTGTGGGCGGCCTCGCCTTAAGCCGACAAATGGACGTGCAGGGCGATCTCTTGCTGATCACAGCCTTCCATTGGATCGCGACCTATCTCAATACGCCCCGTCCACCTGGGCAGTCAGAGCAGGCAAATGGACACGGCGACCCTGACACTTAAGCCGTCCTCGGTGCCGGCATAACACCAAGCTGCGCAATGAGAAGCGCCGCGCCTGCCAAGCGTGCATCAGGCTTTGGGGAAAGGCCTCAAGACTCAGCGCTGGGCTTACTTGGTGCCCAGTATGAGCCGAAAGGTGTCCCAGACGTCGAAGACAAGTGAAATCGCGATCGTTGCGGACATGACAATGGCCCAGATTCCATAAGCACTCAGAGGCTTGGCATTGGGTCCAAAAACATCGCGTGTCACGAGGTAATAGAGGACCGGTGGCCACAGAACGAGGTGGACAGCAGCGATCCAGTCAATGTTGCCCGTAGCTTCTGTGACCACGGCGGAGGCCGGCACATTGAGCAAGAGTATCATTCCAACGGCAAAACGGGCGCCCCAGTGGCGGAAGATAAAGAGCAGGCCGGTTAGATATACTGCCCCCATAAATTGCATCCACATATTGACCCAATCCGGTAGGTCCTGGGCCTGTTCCCTAAACTCTCTGAAAAACTCAAGTATGAATTCCATCACAATCTCCTCCTAAGCGGACAATCGCTATCGTTCATGGCGCTGCGTGTGGGACCAAGCTTCTATCTCCGCTTCTTCAGTCCCATGCGCCGGGCGAGGGCGCGGTCCAATGTCCGCGTTGGCAGCAGTCGCGGCAGAGTCCACCGACTGAACTTGTTCTTCAGTATCGGGTAGCGCGTCTTGGGCGATGTGTCGTTGAAGATCTCGACGATGAGATCGCCGACCGCCTCTGGCTCCAACCCACTCTTGCTAAGGTCCTGGGTGGACTTGGTGAGCCTGTCGAGGGACGCGGCATATTCGGTGTTCGCGTAGCGGCTGAAATCGAGATCTTCTGTCTTGTCAAAGATGGGCGTCTTCACCGGTCCGGGCTCAACGATCACGACGTCGATGCCATGGGGGCGCAGTTCGGTGCGCATGGCATCCGATAGCGCCTCAACCGCGTATTTCGACATAGAGTAAGGGCCCATAAAAGGGACCGATACCCGTCCCGATATGGAGCTTATGTTGATGATCTTGCCAGGCTTGCCCGTTCGGTCGTGATCGGCCCCCAGCATCGGGAGGAAAGTCTGGCTTACCCGGACGACGCCATAGACATTGACATCAAATTGCGTCTCAAGGTCGTCGATAGACACATAGCGCATAGGCGCAGCGACGGCGATGCCGGCATTGTTGACGAGACCATCAAGGGTTCTGCCGGAAAGGAACTCGCTGACCTGTTGGCCGGCCGCTTCGATTGCGGGTCCATCCGTGACATCAAAGACAAGCGGGGTGAATGCGTCTCCCAGGTCTTGCCGCGCTGCATCGGCGTCGGCCTCCTTCCGCACGCTGCCAAAGACAAGCCATCCGTCCTTGATCAGCTGCGCGCAGGTCGCGCGTCCGATGCCGGTGGAAACGCCTGTGACGACAGCGGTGCGTGGATGCGTACTCATGGCGATCTCCTGTTTCTGATGGCCGCGCTTTTTCTCGGCGGTCTAGTTTGCGGTTGGCGTCTGAACCTGGTCGATAATGCGCAGCAAGGCAGCGGCAATTTCTTCTGGCACCTCTTCCTGAAGGAAGTGGCCTGCCTCCGTTTCGGTCACCGGGGCATCAGGGAAATTCTGCTGCATCCGGGGCAGGGCCCCGCCCAGGATCGGATCGTTCATGCCCCAGACGAGTTCAACGGGCATGTCCAGTCCTTCCACATAGCGCTCGATGTCTCGCAACTGCAGCGAACTTGGCTGGTCCGGGCTGTAGGGAACCATGCGCATCATGGCTAAAGGCGCCTTCGCGTTTCCGCTCTCGATAACAGGCCGACCATAGAGCTCCGTCACATCGGCCGGCATCGAGGCGGGATCGCCCTGGGTGGCGGGAAGGCGGTCAAAGATGGACACCACCTGCTCAAACAACAGCTCGCCCAGTATCGGTGTCTTGGCGATATCATGCGCGGTTGACAGGCTGCCAGCCTCTGTCGGTGCGTTGAAGCCGGTGTTCGCTACGACCGCGCCTTGGAGCAGGCCAGGGGATAAGGATAGCGCCCCGAGGCCGACAGCGCCGCCCCAGTCCTGCCCCATGTAAACGAGTTCGGTCAGTTGCAACTGAACAAGCGCTGCATTGATCCACCGCATGTGGTTCTCCAGCGTGTGCTCGCTGACAGGCACCTTGCTTGAGAAACCCAGCCCCACCAGGGTTGGCATGATCAGCCGAAGCCGGTCGGTCGGGAGTTCGGCTGCCACCTTCCGGTAGAGAAAGCCCGAAGTCGGATTGCCATGCATGAGAAACACCGGGTAGCCAGACCCGACCTCGAGCATGTGGACCTTGATGCCGGGCTCTACTTCGATGAAGTAGCTCTTATAGTCATCGGTGACGTGCTTCGCGGCATAGTCGGGCAGCGGGAAAGCTTCGAATGTGCCTGCGTCCAGAGCGATGGTTCCCTGTCCTTCAGGGGTCACCAATTCTCCGCTGCGCGTTATGGCGAATACAATGCCGACGGCCGCAAGGACGAGGAGGCTCAAGGATATCAAGATCGTTCTTTTCACGGGGTCAACCTTTCAAACTTGGTGTTTCCAGCTGCTAGATGGCAGGCGTACTATGCGGGCGCTGCGCTCTGGTTATCGTTCTGCTCATCTTTCTCCTGGCGCATTTGTTTCCACAGATAGCGGAGCGCAATGAGCGCCGGGATGTAATAGAGAAAGACGAAGATTGCGATGAGACGGTTGGTGTTGCTCGCGAGATCAAAGAGCAACATGGTCGGCAGGTCGATCAGGTCGGTGATCAGCCGAATAAAGATCAGTATAAAGAGCATTGGGGCGCTCTTGAGCATGAATGCAATGATGAAGGCGAAGCCGACCGCCAGGTTTCGCGCCGTGTAGATATAGGTTGCCTGGTTGATCTCCTCGGCACCGGGGCCTCCTAGAAAGCCCGGCAGATTGAATGCCGCGACGGGACCCAGAAACATCGGCAAGACTTCCAGAATGATGATGAGCGTCAGCCACCAGGGAATGTGCGTCTTCATTTTCCAACTCCTCCAAGTCGTCGATCGAAGGTTCTTCGATGGTCCGAGGAACTGCTGCTGAACTCCCCCTCCCTCAGGAAACAGTAGGAAATGGCAGTAGTAGTGTCAATTCTTAGGCCCACCGACATTTGTCTGGTTGCCCTTGTTTTCGGCGCTTTTCCGAGACTTTCCGGGCGACAATGCGATTTTGTGCTTTTATTTGTTGCAACAAATAATGTTTCGACATATATATGTGTCATCTAATCGGAGGAATTTGCATATGGCTGACCTACAGGTACCGGTTCTCATCGTTGGCGGCGGCGGCGCAGGATTGACCGCTTCCATGTTGCTGTCGCAACTCGGCATCAAATCGCTGTTGGTCAATGCGCGGCCGACGACATCGGATCTTCCCAAGGCGCACGTGCTGAACCAACGCGCCATGGAAATTCTGAACGATGCGGGTGTGGCCGAGGCGATCTACAAGGCGGGCACGCCCTTGGAGAATATGAAAGCGTCGGCCTGGTATGCGGGGTTTGCTGGTGGCAATGCAGCGGCAGGTCGTAAGATCGGACAACTTGAAGCCTGGGGGGCCGGCTATACCAACCCGGACTGGATTGCCGCGAGTCCTTTTCCCTCAACCAACCTGCCGCAGATCCGCCTGGAACCCATTCTCAGAGCGCGGGCAGAGGCGCTGGCACCGGACATGGTGCGCTTCAATCACGAAGTAACCGCAATTCGGCAGGACGTGGATGGCGTCACGGCTGACATTCGCGACCTGACATCTGGAAAGGAGTACTCCGTGCGGGCGGCCTATGTGCTGGCCTGTGATGGCGGCAAAACCATCGGCCCGGCGCTGGGCGTCGAGATGGAAGGCCCCCGCGACCTGGCGCAGGAAATCTCCATTCACATGACGGCGGACTTGTCCCGCTGGGCCACCGATCCCGATGTTCTGATCCGGTGGATCTGGGTGCCGGAAATCGCCGCCATGTCAGTCTTGGTTCCGATGGGGCCGGAAAAATGGGGTCCTGAGTCTGAAGAATGGGTCTTTCACCTCAACTATCCTCTAGACGATCCGAAAGCGATGGATGATGCAGCCATCGAACAGGACATGCGGGCGGCGCTTGGCATCGGCGACCATCCGATCAAAGTGCATAAGGTTACCCGATGGTCGCTCGACGGCGTTGTCGCTCAGCGTTTGCAGATCGACCGTGTATTCCTGTTAGGCGATGCGGCGCACCGCCACCCACCGACTGGCGGGCTGGGTCTCAACAGTGCGATCCAGGATGCGCACAACATCTGCTGGAAGGTCGCGCAGGTACTGCAAGGCAAAGCGTCCAGCTCGCTCCTCAATTCCTACGAGCCTGAGCGCAAGCCCGTCGTGCAAAACAATGTGGACTGTTCGGTTGAAAGCGCGCTCAATCACTTTGTCATTGGCCAGGCGCTCGGCATTGATGACCAGGCAAGTGGTGCCGAAAACTGGGCCGCCCTCGAACGCCTGTGGGATGACAAGCCCGAACATGACACGCTGCGCCGGGATGTGTTCAAGGCGATCGCCACCCAGACAATGGAGTTCGGCGAACTCAATATCGAGTATGGATATGAATATGTTGGCGATGGTAGCGCCATTGTGCCGGACTTGAGCGATCAAACTGCGTCGCCTGATCCCCGCCGGATTTATCGTGCCAGCACGGCGCCGGGGCATTGCCTGCCACACGCCTGGCTGGAAACGCCGGATGGACAACGCCTGTCTACCCTGGACCTGGTGCAGCCCGGTCAGTTTCTCTTGATCACCACAGATGCGGGGCAGGCCTGGCGCGACGCCGGTGTCCAGGTTGCTCAGTCGCTGGGTGTTGATCTCGCTTGCGTGTCCATCGGATTGGCGGATGGCGACTATCTCGATCTGCGCGGAAGCTGGCTCAATCAACGAGCTATTGATCAAGAGGGTGCCATACTTGTTCGCCCGGACCGGTTTGTTGCTTGGCGCAGCCTTGGTGCGGTTCAATCCCCGTCTACCGAACTTGAGAACGCGCTTGGGTCGATTCTGGGCCGGAGTGAATTAAGGAGCGCCGCATGAGCGATAAGAAACTTCGCGAGCCCCTAGAGGACCGGCTTAGCCGTGAAGCCTTTATCAGTCTCTTTCTCGCCGCCGGTCGGCTGACGGACGAGGTTGAGGCTGTTTGCAAAGAAGACGGCATGACAATGGCGCACTACACCGTTTTGTGGGTTGTCTGCCTCACCGAAATTGAGAATGAAGGTGGGGTGTCGATGCGCACGATTGCCGACGGCCTGCTGACACGGGCGTCCGATGTCACCCGGCTTGTCGACCGTCTTGTGAAGGGGGGGCATCTGGAGCGCTTTCCGTCAGACGAAGACCGGCGCGTTGTGCTTGTGCGCACAACGCCCAGCGGCCGCGCGCTGTTTCGAAAAGTGACAGCTGGCATCAAAGCGCTCCACCGCGAGCAATGGAATGCGTTGTCTCAGGACGAGTTGAAGACTTTGTTCGACCTTCTGACGAAAGTTCTTTGGGGCAATGACGAAGGTGCCGCACGGCACCCATTGGAATCGCTGCCTCCTATTCTCGCGGCCGAGCCGGCCGACTGACGGCTCGGTCACCTATCCAATCGGCCAATCACAGACCTGCTCAACTTGGGAGGAAACCAATGTTGTCTCGGCGAACACTGATCAAAACGCAGCTGGCGACAGCCGCGCTCACTATGGCAGGAGCACCCCCATCCATGGCGCAACCGTTGATCAAAAAAGTGGATGTCCACCAACATATGTTGCCGCGTATCTATACGGATGCGCTTGCGAAGATTGGGATCACGGGGGCGGGCGGCGTCGACTTTCCTGAATGGACGCCTGACACCGCGATCGCGATGATGGATGCGCAAGACATTCAGACAGGCATCCTCTCCCTATCTGCACCGGGCGTACATTTTGGAGACGACACAGCCGCGACGGAACTCGCCCGCACATGCAACGAATATTCGGCCAGCGTGATCCAGGATGATCCGGCGCGCTTCGGCGGGTTTGCCGTGCTTCCCATGCCGTTTGTCGATGGGGCGCTGAAAGAAGCGGCTTACGCGCTGGACGAACTTAAGCTGGACGGTGTGGTTTTGCTCTCAA
The DNA here is from genome assembly GCA_965276845.1 of Parvibaculaceae bacterium. Classification (GTDB taxonomy): domain Bacteria; phylum Pseudomonadota; class Alphaproteobacteria; order Parvibaculales; family Parvibaculaceae; genus Mf105b01. Next base: position 3,223,672 of record OZ255699.1, on the reverse strand, counting down.
GCCACTCTGACGGGAGCTATCTCGGCGATCCCAAGTTTGATGCTCTGATGGAGCTCCTTGATGAACGGTCAGCGGTTGCCTTTGTGCACCCGACAGTGCCGGTCAGTGCGCCCACGGATGCTCTCACCATTCCGCCCTTCGCGACGGAGTTTGTCTTCGACACAAGTCGCGCCGTCATCAACCTGATCTGGAATGGTGTGGCGGAACGGTTTCCGAACATCCGGTTCATCTTTTCGCATGCGGGAGGCACCGCGCCTTACCTTGCCTGGCGGTGGTCGCTTCTTGAGATGACGCCGCAGATTCAGGAAAAGGCGCCGAAGGGTGTGCTGCACTATCTTCAGAACTTCTACTATGACACCGCGCTGTCTGGCAGCGATCAGGCGCTGGGCGCACTCACGCAGCTGGTGCCGCCGGATCGGATCCTGTTCGGGAGTGATTATCCCTTCGCGCCGCCGCCGGTCAGCGTTGCTTCCTGGGCCGGCGTCACACGCTTTCAAGGCTTGAGCGATGAGCACCGGCAGCAAGTGGCGTCGACGAATGCCTTTGCGCTCTTCCCCCGCCTTGCCTAGGAAAAGGTAGACCAGGTTGCTCGCCCTGCCTCGTTTGATGCGCGGCAAGCCCTGAACGGAGTGTTAGCCAAATGCAGACAATTCGGGTGCTTGTCGTCGGTGTTCTGTTGGCTCTCGCGGCCTGCGACAATTCCGAGGAGGAGTTGAGCGCCGAGGATGTCGGCGAGCTGGAAGAGCTGGCTGCCGTGCCTTTGGCGGGGCCGTCAACGGACGGTGCGCTCATCGCCCTTGTTGGGGCGTCAATCATCGACGGCACCGGCGGTGATGTTGTGCCCAATGGCACTGTGCTCGTCCGCGGTGAAACCGTGTTGGCGGTGGGTGCGGACGTGGCGATTCCCGACGGTGCCGCCCGGCGCGATGTGGCCGGGCGATGGATTGTTCCCGGGCTCATTGACGCCCACGTCCATTTCATGACGTCAGGCCGGAGCTATACCCGTCCCGGTTTTGTCGACCTCACCCATCTGGTCTCGTACGAAGAAGAGGTCAACTGGATCAAGGCGCGCACGCCCATCACCTTGCGCCGCTTTCTCTGTTCGGGTGTCACAAGCGTGGTGTCGATGGGCGGCCCTGAGATCGAGTACACCGCCCGAGGACTCGCCGATGCCATGGACGACGCCCCGACAGTCTTTAACGCGCATGGCGTGATTGCGCCCGTGCCTGAATTCCTTGCGCGCCAGGTTTTTGATCCCTGGGACGGCGAGTTGCCCATCAGACCGGTGCGTTCAGAGGAACGCGCGCGTATTGAAGTGGCAGAAGCGGTGAGACGAGATGCGATGCTCATCAAGACCGCTGTTGAAAGCGGCAGTGGCCTCTTTCAAAACCTGCTGCTCGGTGACTTCCAGCCTGTTCACAAAGAGCTGGTGGAGACCGGTTCGAAATTTGGTCTTCGGGTCACCAGCCATGTCCATGCGCTTGAGCCCGCGCGCTCGTTGATAGAACTCGGTGTCAGCAGTCTGCAGCACATTCCTTCCGACCTGCCGGTTGATGCGGCCTTCCTGGATCTCCTTATCAAGGAAGATGCTGTCGTGGTGCCAACGCTGGCTCTCAGGCAGCGCTCCTTTGTCGATTTGTTCGACCAGGAATTCGATCTTCTGCCGATCGAAACAAGATGCGGCGATCCTGAAGTCATTCAGTCCTGGGCTGACGCGGGTCCCCTGCCGCCGCTCCAGGATCCGCGGCACCTCAATCACCGCGCACAGACACGTGTCGCCATTGCCAATACGAAAGCGCTTTATGAGGGAGGCGCCCGGCTCGCCGTTGGGACCGATGCAGGTCTCATGGGCTTGCTCCATGGTCCGTCCATGCATCTGGAACTGCAGGCCATGAACGACGCGGGCATTCCGCCGAAAGATCTCATCACAGCTGCGACACTCAACGGGGCGATCATGGCCGGTACCGAGGAATTCTATGGGTCTGTTGAGCCGGGGAAGTTTGCTGATTTTCTCATTCTCTCCGCCAACCCGCTGGAGGATATCGCTAATCTCCAGGCCATCGAGACTGTGGTGAAGCACGGGCGGGTCTTTGCGCAAACGGACTTGTTGCCGACGGCGGACTGATTATGCCGATGCTGTTTCAACGAAACGATCGGCCAGTCGTTTTAGCGGTGCCGCGTAAAGTGTTTCCGGCCGAACCAGACAGGCGCATTTCCATTTCAGGGTGAAAGAGGTTGGGATGATTTTCAGTTTTCCTTGTCTGATCGCGTCTTCAAATAAGGAGAGTGGCCCCGGCACGATGAGGTCAACGTCCTGGGCGAGCGTCATGAGGGTCGCGTAGTTTTCACACCGCACGCCATGTTCGGCCAGGCCGTCGGCTCGATTGGGGGCTGTCTCCATTTGCCTGGTGACGCTGGCGGGTGAGTGCGGCGTGGCGAGCGGGAGGCGTGTCAGCTCTGCCAGGCTCCACTCCTTGTTTTCCTTGAACACGGGGTGCCGCGGTCGGGCAACATAGTAGAGAGGTTCTTCGGCAATGGAGAGTGCCTGCAAGCGGGGGTCTACTTCCACTTCATCAAAAGGTCCGGCTGCCAGATCAATCTCGCCGGAGAGCACCAGCTGTTGAAGGCGTTCCGCCGCTTCCGTCCGGACATCGATGCGGGTGAGAGGAAACTCCGTCAGGTGGGTCGTCAGGACTTCAGACAGAAACAGGTGCTCCACAATGGGGCCGACGCCCACTCGAATGGAGACGGGCCCTTGTTCGGCCATGGCCGAAATCTGCCGCTCGATTTTGGAGAGTTCGGTCACAATCCCGGTGGCGCTTCTTGCGACGAACGTGCCTGCAGAGGTTGGCGTCATACCCCGCCGACTGCGGTGAAACAGGGTGGCGCCTAGACGATCTTCCAGGCGCAAGACCATTTTGCTCAGGGTTGGCTGGGTCGTGTTCAGAACATCAGCGGCTTTTTTGATGCTGCCCGTTTCAATGATGGCCGCAACGGCCCGGATTTCCGCGACATCCAGCATGTGATATTCCAAATATTGGTATCATATCCAAAACTTATTCATTTTCAGAATATCATAAGCGTGCCCATCTTGTCACTGGTAACGGGCCCGAGCCCCAACTAACTGCCACGATCGGGCAGGCCCGACCTAGTTGAGAGGAGACACCATGATCAGATGTAGCTGTTTGATTCAGGACGGGCAGATTGCTCAAACGCAGCAGTCCAATCTGGAAGCGGGCCTCGACAAAATCGCCCAGACCTATTTTTCAGAATCCGCGGAGGTTGGTTGGACGCATATTGCAAAAGGGTCGGGCTTTACCGATTCCAAGCCGTCCAAAAGTTCCATCGTCTCGATGAATGTGCCCGCGGATACGGCCCAGGAAACCCGGGTCGATGTGCTGCATGCGATCTGCGATCTATGGACAGCAGAGACCGGTTGTCACGTTGATGATGTTGTTGCCACGGCCATGAGTGCCTGACGCCCTTTTGATCTCGGGAGAATTCCAATGCCTCTTTATGTTTGTTCAAGCCCAAAGAACCTGATTGCCGAAGACCGCAAACCTGCGATCGCCAAAGAGCTCACTCATATTCATTGCGATGTGACGGGCGCGCCGTCCTCATTCGTCCATATCTTCTTCGTCAACCCGGATGAGGAAGGAGACGGTTCGGTCAATCTGTTTGGCTCAATTCGCGGTGGCCGCACCGATGACCAAAAGAACGAAATCATCTCGCGGATGACCGATGCGGTTTCTCGCATTGCCGACCTTGATCCCGCGACTGTCACCATGGGGACGGTCGATGTTCCGGCGAAATGGGCCATGGAGGGTGGCGACATCATGCCGGAACCGGGGGAGGAGGATGCGTGGTTTGCAGCGCACGCGGCCAAAGCAGCTAAAGAAGCGAAGGCACTTGCGTCCTAAGCGGACTCTGCATCCCTGGGATTAGCGCTGGTTCAGGTAGTCTATGAGCTGCCTGAATTGGCGCTGTTTCCAGTCGCCGCCAGAGAACTTGGACAACCCCAATATTGTGAGCCCTGGGTGGAGAAGACCGTATCCCCATCGAGGAACCACTCTGATCACTCAGAGTCTGTCCGGGTTCACCATCATCTAGAGGATATAGAGACGCGGCATCCTCACGGCGTTCCCATCGTCTTGGCTGTCTGCACCACGTGCTTCAAAAACCGTGCGATGGTCTCCCGCTCATCCTCCGAGAAAGGGTGGAGAAGGTCTTCGTTGAGTTCTCTCACCCCTGCGGATGTTCGTGCGACGAGATCCGCTCCCTTTTCTTCCAGGTAAGTCTTGTGAACGCGGCTGTCGATGTCCGCTTTCTCCCGCCGCACCATGCCCTTAGAGACCAACGTGTCTACCAACCCCGTGAGGCGGGATTGAGACATGCCGGCGCGCTTGGCGATTTCCGCGCTGGGCAGTCCGTCTTCCTGTGCCAGCACAAACAGAATGACCTGATGCGCGGTGACGATGCCTTCCTGGGACTTCAGTCGCCGGTCTACGGCACTAAACAGGCGACTGTTTGCCTGCTGGATCAGGTGGAAGATGCGCGGTTGTCGTTTGGGCATTGACTTTATTTCAACCTTGAAATAAAAAGCTTCAACTTTGAAATACCTGCTTTGGGCCCGGTTCGCAACAGGCCTCGTTCATGCGGGCCTCATATCACAGGAGACATTCATGATCGCCTCATCGCTTTATGTCTTGGTCTTGTTCGCCAGTGCGCTCTGGTTCACCGCGGCGCTGCGCTATTTTGGCTTTCAGCAGTTTGCCGCCGCCAAAGTGATGGTGGCGAAGAGCCAGCGTCAGTCACCTCTCTATCCGACCATGGCCGCTGGTATTCGTTTCCTAGGCGGAATGAATGGGTCCCTGGCGCTCCTTTGTTGGGTGCTGCTCACTATTGTGGCGCTGGACATCAATCTGTTCACGGAGCCGCTTGAGCGCGTGGTGATCCTGGTGGCGCTTGGCGCCGCCCACCTCTCCCAGTTCGCCCCGAACGTGCCCATTCACCGGAAGGGCGGCCGACAGGCCGATGATTCTTTGTGGGATGTCGTTTCGGGTCCGATGAACTTCATCTATCTGATGGATGCGGCGCAAATGACCCTGGCGTTTGCTGCAGCAATCCTGATCATTCTCTTTTAGGCGGATCGGGACTGATCCTTGAGTAACTCGGGCAGCGCATAGCTGTGCTCAAATGAGTCCAGCGGCCAACCCGCTTTTTTGCCAGCGCCCTGGTAGATATCGTTCAGGAACGCAAGCAGATCAGCTCCGGGGTCGGAAGCGGTGCGCAGCTCTTCATAGGGCAGGATCGCCAGTGCGCCGCCATTTTTCTCTGTCCACTGCGCGGCGGCGGGCCTAAGGGGCACATCTGCAAGACCGGGCGGTTCAGGATAGGCGTAGGCATAGAAGGCGGCCTGTTGAAACGTGTCGTCGCCTGGCCAAAATCCTATCGAGATCACCTCATGGGAATAGGCTTCCTGATCAGATGGCGTGCCGCCTTCCAGCGGATGCGCCTTTCCAGAGAAGCGTGTGACCACAAGGTCGAAGGAATGCCAATAGAGCTGGACCGGCGTCTGCTTTCCGTTGAACTGGCTGCGGTAAACCTCAAAGACGCCGGCGATCCAGCTCGTCGCGCGCCAAAAATCTGTCACGGCATCGGCATCGTAGGGGCGGGCTGCGTCATCTTCAGGAAAAGGAACCGTGGATTTGTTGTCATAAGGCACGGGGTAGATATCAACCTGGACCCCGAGCTCTGCCAGGTCGGTCATGAGTTGGCGGTAGAAACCGGCAACGGTGCACCCTGCAACGTCAAACTGTGTTCGTTTGCCGTTGTTGCAGGTCACTAAGACCCGGTGATCGATCATGTCGAAGGCGATTTCAAAGCTCGTTTCGCCATGAGGGATGAGACCGGTCGTGAACCCGCGCGCGTTTGGGTAGACCGTGACATGCCACCAATGATTGAGCTTCGGATGCGCCTTCAAGCGGACCTTGCCAATGATCTGAAGAAACAAGTGCAGCGTGTCACGTGTGTCGACCCAATCGGCATAGGTGAGGGGAGGAAGAGTGAGTGCGGGCATGACGTCGTTCCCGGTTTTAGGCCAGCCTGGGCGGTGCCGCCCGGACTGCGCTCTTGGCTAAGATTATGCATCCATTTAAAGCCTATCCGGTCGACGTCACCCTTTTAGCGGCCGCTTTCAAGAATCTTTCACAAACGACCGAAATGTCAGACTGGTGGCTCGGCCAGCAGACGCGCCACCGTCTTGGTCGTTGTGGCTGCAATTTTTGTGAGATCTTCTCTCGATGTTCCGGCGCGGGCGCGGGTTGCGAGGTTGAGCAGAGTGCCGGAAGCCAGTTCTGCAGCTGCGCCGATTTCTTCTACACTGGCGGTGGGGGCGCGGTCCGCGATGAGACTCCTGACCGCCTGATCCATGCCTTCAAGCTGCGTTTGAACCATCGTTTTGATTTCCGGTTCATTGGTGGCCTCTGTCACCGCAGTGGTGAATACAAGACACCCCTGTCCCATTTCCGCATCCCGCCCAAGATAAATGTCCAACGCCGCTTCATAGAAGTTCATGAGACCCGCCTGCAGATCGGGGCCGGTGGCCAGGGCACTCACTGCTTCCGTGGCCATGCGCTGTCCGAAAACCTCCAGTGCCGCCAGATACATGGAAAGCTTGTTGCCATAGGCAGCGTAGAGGCTGGGGCGACTGAGGGCCGTCGCTGCCGCCAAGTCATCAAGGGACGTGCCCCCATACCCCTTGGCCCAGAAGACCTCCACGATCTGGCCCAAAACTGCCGCTTTATCAAATTTGCGGGGCCGTCCTCTTGCGCTCTTTTGTGGGGTTGCGTTCATCATTCTGTACTAATTCGCATAAATTTCTTGACCTGTCACCCGGAGACTCCATTATTATGCGAAACAGTACATAAATAAAGATGATGCCGGAGGATCGCTGATGGTCTGGATTAAAGACGCGATGAACATGATTGATGATCTCAACCGCACGTCGCCCTTCCTGCGCGTCTGGGGGCCTCTGCTCAATGCCCCAATGGTGCTCGGCGGCCTAATATTCATAGGTCATTTCGAAGCCGTATTGATTTTAGCGACCTGTGTCGGCTCTGTTCTGGTGGCCGCGCAGATGCACAAGCGGGCACCCTACACACGGCTCAGCAGTCTTGTTCATGTGGTCTGGCTGCCGCTCTTTCCCTATCTCGTGCAGGTGCTGCTCGAACGGGGCGTTGGGGACATTTACGGCGTCTGGCTCGCTTTTGTGACCCTCCTGATGGCGGTCTGCCTTGTCCTCGATGGGCGTAATCTCGCGCTCTATTTCTCCAGTTCGCCAAACAACAAATATGAAGGGGCCGACAGATGACGCTTGCCCAAGATCCTGGCCGGTTGCCCAAACCGACGGTCATCCGCCGCATTATCGGGTCGGAATTAAGGGGTGTCCGCCACCAGCTGGCGCTACGCCTTGGCTTGAAGCGCCTCCAGGATGCTGTGTCTGAAGACTGGCAGGCTCCGGACAGTGCGCTGGCCAACCAGGCGCGGGACTATGCGACAGCGCTGTGCTCGCCCATGCTGGTCGCGCACTCAGAGCGCACCTATTGTTTCGGCGCTCTCCTGGCGGCGCGCGATGGGCTCAAGCTCGATAAAGAGCTCTTTTATCTTGGCTGCATTCTCCACGATTTGGGCCTCAGCGACGCCCATAAAGACGATCCTGGGTCGTTCGAATGGGTCGGTGCGGGGCTTGCGAGAACGTTCTGTCTCGAAAAAGGTCTCGCAGAAGAGCGCGCCGACATCGTGCATGACGCGATTGCGCTCCATTCATCGGTTGGCGTGGTGCACAAATGCGCTCCCGAACTCGCCTTTGTGCATTTTGGGGCGGGCCTCGATCTGTTGGGATCGCGTCTGGAAGATGTGCCCAAAGCCGATCTCTCGGCCATTCTTGAGCGCTATTCGCGCGATAATTTCCACGCTGAATTCGGCGCTTGTCTGCATCACCAAGCTGCCAGCAAACCTCAGTCCCACATCGCCGGCCCGGTGGGTATCGGGTTTGTGGATCGCATAAGAGACCAGTTGGACTCCTAATCAGCCCGCGCTCCAAAATTAACCTTAATATCTAGTTTCCGTCGCCGAGGGCCTGCCCACGCGGTAGCTTTTTCCCCTGTAAATTGCGGAATTCACCGAGTTCGTGAGTTTGCCGCGGCGTATTGGGGTTCTGGACAGTGTTAACGGGGCTGGCCCGCCAAGTTGCGTTATGGGCCATTGTGGTAGTGAGTTTTGTAGCGTTCAACGGGTCGGCATTTGCCGGGTCGGGTTTGGGCGCGGGGGCCACGCCCAATTGGGAGCCATGGGTTGAAGCGGGCGGCTTCCTTTCCAATCGCAATGACCGGGCTGAAGCCGTTGGTTGGGCCCCTATCGCTCAAGATGAGGACCAGCTTCTGTTTGTTGAAGCCCGCGGTAAGCTTTTTCAGGGCGGATCGGAAGAAGGCAATGTTGCGCTGGGCTATCGCGAGATGCGGCCCGACGGGTGGAACCTGGGTGTCTGGGCTGGCTATGACGTTCGCACCTCTGAAAACAACAACACGTTTCACCAGATTGCCGGCGGCGTGGAAGCGCTCTCCAAAGATTGGGATGTGCGGCTGAATGGCTATTACCCGCTCGAGGATCAAAAGAGCGTTGGCTTCGCCTCCTCAAGCGCCTCTTCTGCGACGGTGATAACCGGACCCACATTGGGTCTCGTCGGATCGCAGCTTTTCTTCGCCCGCGGCGGCACCACCACCACGACCACGACGACAACCACCGCCGGGTTTGATCTTGCGGCCTGGGGTGTCGATGGTGAAGTCGGCCGCCGCGCGCCTCTGGAAGAATGGTTCGATTGGGTGCACCCGGTTGATGAAGGTCTCGACCTGTTCGATCATGAGGCGCGTCTCTTCCTGGGCGGCTTCTATTTCGACAATTCCCTCTTCCCGGACGCGATCTGGGGCCCGCGGGTGCGGGCGGAATGGCGTCTTAATGATGTGATTGAGAGTTTGCCTGGGTCGCGCCTGACGTTTGAAATGGAAGCGCAACATGATGACGTGCGCAAAGAACAGATTGAAGTAGGTGTCCGGTTGCGCATTCCGCTCGGGTCGCCGAACCGGCGCACCGGCACGCGGGTCTCTCAGTCGGCGCGCATGATGGAGGCGCTGGAGCGCGACACAGACATTGTGACGCGGAGCCGTTCCGGATCGACCGTCACAACGGTGACAAGCGTTGACCTGCCGACCACTCTTGAGCCGGTGAAAGACCCTACGACGAATGTCGACCTTGACCGGGTTGTATTCATCGACACACCGGGCACGTCTCAAGCTCAGGTGACGGCGGCGGGCGGCAACAGCCTCATTGTGCTTCAGGGTGACAATGGAACGTTTGGTCAAACCATCCTGCAAGACGATCAATCGATTATGGGTGGCACTGAGGGCATCCTGGTTGAAGGCCGGAGCACCGGTGTTCAGGACACCTATGTTGCGCCCGGCGCAGCGGCCACGATCAATGTGATCGCGGAAAGCGACGCGGTGCGGGTGGGGAACAACACCCATGTCACCGGTTTGACGATCAGCAGTGACGGCATGCAGGCCACGGATGGGATCAACATTCCGACAACCGTGACCAATGTCTATATCGACAATAATGTTCTGCAGAACCTTGGGGGCCGTGGCGTCGAGGCTGACGCAGGCTCCCAGTTCACGTTCACCAACAACACAATTGCTGACCATGGCACCTTCAGCGCCTTTGATATGGGAAGTGATGTCACTGCCGTCATCAGCAATAATGTGCTGAGGGATATCACGCGGACGACTGTCGACGTCGGACCAAACTCTACGCTCACCTATAGTGGGAATGACCACCAGGGCACCTCTGCAACTGGCGGTGGTTCTGTCTTCAGTTTCGGTGGTGGTGCGGGCGCGACGACGATTGTCGATGGCACCGGCAATCTGGACAATCTCACCAACTCACCGACGCTCTGTCAGACAAATGGAGCGGCCTCCTTCACGGGCACGATTGATTTTGGGGGCGTGGCGCTCACCGACAATGTGCTGCCGTGTAACTGATCGCGCGCGCTTTCTTTTTGGGTCGGTTGATCAGATTCGTTCGGGCAGCACAAATGTCAGTGCGATCTGATCCGCGGCGTCTTCAATCCCGTTGAGCGTTGACGGATCGGCGAGCACCCCTCTCAAGCAGAAGCGGGCTGTGGCCCGCGCACTCATCTCGGGCTGTGTCTCGGTCGCGACGGCTTGCGCAATGATACTTGTTTCCGTGAGTTGAAACATCTGCTCTGCTGACAAGGCAGGGTGCTCACATTGGAATGTGCCTGCCTCCTGTCCCGCATCTATGAGACCGCGATAGTGCGCCACCATGCTCGCGCGGGTCGCCTGGGCGGGCTCGAAGCCGGGTTTAGCGAGCTCCGGTAAATAGAAAATGGCCGGAAAATCGCGGTCCGCGGACGCGACGGCCGTTGCCTCTTCCATGACCGATTTAAACAGCGCAACTTCCGGCGGCAGGTTGAGCTTGTTGAGCTCCTCATAGAACACCATGGAGGGCGCCGCCGCGAAGCCCAGCAGTTCGTTCAAGAGCGCATCTTTTGTCGGAAAGAGATTGAATACAGACGCCGGCGCGGCCTTCAGCTCAGCAGCGATCTTTCGGATGCTGGTTCCGGCATACCCATCGCGGGCGATGTGTTTGGCCGCAACGAAAAACACCGCCTCTTTGGTCAGCTGGGGCTTGCCGTCTGCCCTTGGGCGGCCGACAGGGCGTTTGGGTTTTTTCGCAGGCGATGTCTCTAAAATGTCAGCCATGGCGAAATTTACCGCAGAAAACAGCCCATGTCTAATTTATTTCATCTGATAAAAAATAATTGACTCCTGGCCCAGCGTGGACATATGTTTCCCGGGATTTCATCGGCGGTACGGTCATGGAAGAGCTCGGTCTTGCCGACTGGCTCGAACCTGCGGCGTAAGGAGACAGACTATGAATAAGCATTCTCTCACCCTGCCGGGACTCTCTACGGAGGAGCTTGCGCGTGTCTCGGCACCGCTCGAAAGTGCCTGGACGCTTCCGGCGACGGCCTACACTGACCCTGCTCTTTATGAGCTTGAGGTCGAGCAAATCATGCGGCGAAGCTGGCTGCCCATTGGACGGGTCGACCAGGTTCCCAACCCTGGGGACTACATCTGCTTCACGCTCTATGACCAGCCTCTCATGCTGGTGCGCGGTGAAGATGGCGAGGTTCGCGTGATGTCGCGGGTCTGTTTGCATCGTGCTGCACCCATCGCAGACGGAAGCGGCAATCGCAAACTCTTCTCCTGTCCCTACCACGCCTGGAGCTATGCAACGGACGGTCAGCTTGTCCGCGCACCGCTCATGGAAGGCGCTGAGGGGTTTGATGAGAAATCCTGCAAACTTCCCGAACTCCGGACAGAGATCTGGGAAGGCTTTGTCATGGTCAATTTTGACGAGGACGCCGCACCCTTCGCACCTCAAGTCGCGACGTACCGGTCTACCTTTGCGAATTACAAACTTGAGGACATGGTGATCGTCAAGACGCTCGAGTTCGATAGTCCCTGGAACTGGAAGGTGCTGGTCGAGAATTTCATGGAGGCCTATCATCATATCGCGATCCATAAGACGACCTTCGAGCCGGTATACCCGGCAAAGGAGTCCAAAATCCCGGACGCGGATGGTCCTTATTCGATCCTTCACATGCCGGCGAAAGACGCACATGCAGACGATCCGGATGGACTGCCGCTTATCGAGGGATTGGAAGACTGGCAGCGGGATGATTTGCTGGCGACGGTCTTGTTCCCCTACTTCCTGCTCGCTTTTCAGGGCACGTCGGCGACCTGGTATCAGGTGACGCCACTCGGTGCCGACCGCCTTCATCTGAAGATTCACTTCCTGGTGCCGAAGACATCGGCCGAGCTTCCGAACATTGACGAGATCGCCGAAGGCGCCGGCGCGCTTCTGTCTGTGATCCACCATGAGGACATTGATGCAAACGATATGGTCTGGGAGGGTTTGAAGGCGCCGCTGACCTCCCAGGGTCGCCTCTCTCCCTTGGAGCGCTCGATCTGGCAACTCAATCAGTGGTGGCTCGGCGAACTGACAAAGGCGCGTGTGTGATGTTGGGTGCGGATGTGATTGGTGCAGCAGGTGTCGCCCTGCTGCTCGGGGCCTTTGCCGGCAACCTGTTGGGCGTCGTTCGCAAGGAGAGTTTGCTCTACCCGAGCGCCAATTTTGTTGGCGCCTCGCTTGCGACCTACGCTTCCTGGCTCATCGCCTATATGCCGTTTGTCGTGCTCGAAGGCGTTTGGGCCTGCGTTTCGCTCGTCGCGGTCTGTCGTGCCATGCAAGGCCCCCGGCTCGCTCAGTAAGACATAGCTCGCTGTATTATCAGCTTGGTTTAGGAATGTGGTTTGCCTCGATGCGGATACCGTCCGGATCTTCAAAGAGACAGGAATACATGCCTGGGAACCAGTCATCCTGCGCGGCTGGCTCGCGTACGATGTGGGCGCCTAAGCCTTTGGCAAAACCGGCAAGCGCATCGACATCGTCCCGGCTTTCCATGGACAGGCAATAGTGGTGGAGGCCGGCGCGGCCCTGATCAAAGGGCACACCCGCATTGTCTTCGCTGCACGCCTGAATGCCGATCGCTGTGCGTCTTCCTACGCAGTAATAGTAGCCGTCGACGTTGATCATTTCTCGCAAACCCAGGTGGGCGAACAGCTCTTTGTAGAAAGGAAAAGAGCGTTCGAAGTTGCTGACGGTGAAATTGATATGGGCGATGCCTTTGAGTGTCATGGCCGTCTCCTAAGCAGATTTGGAAAGGTTCGCCTGGCTTGCGCTGGTGAGCTTCCAGGGTGGCGTGGCGGTAAACGCCAATAAGGTTGAGGCAAGGGCTTTCGGCGCATCGTGGGGCACGAATGTCTTGGCATCCGGGATTTCCGCCAGGAAGGCATTTTCCCCGATGGCGTCTGCCAGCCGGCGGGCCAGGTCCATTGGAAAGAGCTGGTCGTCAGCACCCCATGCCAGCAGCACAGAAGTCTCCGCCTCTTTGAGCTCGTCCGGCAGCGCCAGTGTCAGATTGACGTCAATGGAGCGCAGCAGTTTCTTCACATCACGACGTACGCCAGATGACTTGGCCATGGGCCGGACCCAGTCTTTCAGTTGGGTGTCGGGCAGAGGCGTTTTGGCAAAAGCTGCGAAGGAGATGTCGTGGCGGCGCAACGGGCCGACATGGTGCATGAGTTTTGCCATCGTCCATGCGGCCAAGGGAATGCGGGGCAGCCACGGCAGATACTCGAAGCCCTTTGCTGGGCAGACTTCCAGAGCATCGCAATTTGTAAGAACAAGCCTGGAGATCCGTTCATTGTGTCGTGCGGCTACAATCTGGGCGATTACCCCTCCGAAATCGAGACCCACAATCGTTACGTCATCCAGGTCGAGCGCGTCGAGAAAATCCGCGACCAGTTTAGCCACGCCGGTGAGAGACAGGTCCGCGTTTTTCTCTAGGGGTGTCGTGTGCGCCCCAAGGGGTAGCTCCGGCACAATACATCGACGATGGGAGGTCAGGCGTTCGATGGTTTTGTCCCAAATCGTTCCGTTGAGGAAAAGTCCGTGCACAAAAACGATGGCAGGCCCGGTCCCCATATCCCGATAGGTGACTGCGCCTTGCGGCAAGGTGACGGACTTTTCGGTGTGCACGGCCATGGCGATTTTGATCCACCTATTTGTTTTTATCACTTAAAGTAACCAGTGGTTACATAAAGGCGATGCTGTATAAGATCAAGAGCTGTGATTGAAAATTGCGCCGGAGACGGGTTTGTCTGGGAAAACCAAAGCCACCTATCACCATGGAGATTTGAGGGAGGCTCTCCTGCGAGAAGCGCCGGGCTTAATTGCGGAACAGGGGCTTGAGAAATTCACATTGCGCGGCCTTGCGCGCGATCTCGGGGTCACCCATGGTGCGGTCTATCGGCATTTCGCCGACAAACGGGAACTGCTCGTGGCCCTCGCATTGGCGGGTCATGAAGATTTTGGGCGCGTCCTGCGTATAGCGGCGTCGGACGGCGGCGATCTGGAAAGCAGCCTCAAGGATGTCTCGCGGGCTTACGTCCGTTGGTCGCTTGCCAATCAAAGCATCTACCAGATTATGTTTGGTCCGCGACTTAACGAAGACGGGCGTCACCCGGAGCTGGAGCAAGCCATTGAGAGTACATTCCGCGCTGTCGATGTTCTCTTCGATGGACGCGCGCCCTCCAAAGCGCAGGCGCGACATCTATCTGTGTCGCTCATGACCCAGTTGCATGGCTTCTGTGACCTTGTGCTGCTGAGGCGCATCCGCGTGCGGGGTGCCAAAGCTGCTGAAACCTATTTGATGCAGTCCATCGCGCCGCTGATCAGCGGTCTCATTGCGGAACTGGACTAGGGTCCAGCGATCGTCCCGTTCTCGACAAATTGTCACAAAGCTTTTATCTCGGGGTTTAACTGCCAGTTTCTGTCAGGAGCTTGGCAATTGGCTCTGGCGTTTCGCTCTGAGTGCGGTACGGTCTGTAATTGAACCAGCCGGGTGCGATATTGCGATCTCGTTCGGTGCCGTGCAAATCCCATATGTGCCTGACCTTCTGAACGGGAGACTGGCGGGGAGGAGATAAGAGTGGCGGATCAAGAGACTGTACCTGGCGGGGCTGAACCCAGCATCTTGCCTCCGGGCACCCGAACAGAAACAAGCTTTCAACACCCGCTTGCCTTCGTGGAAGCAGGCCAAAAGATTTCTGTGCTGCTGGACGGCGCCGAGATCGCTGAGAGCGCGGGTGTCATCATTGTCCATGAGAAGGGTCACAGTCCGGTCCTCTATTTCCCACGCGGCGATGTGCGTATGGAGAAGAGCCAACCGCTTGAGCGTACGAGCCATTGTCCGCGCAAAGGCGATGCGTCCTATTTTGAGTTTGGAGGCGGTGCTGACGCGACCGCCGTGGCCTGGTCTTATGAAGATCCCATTCCTCAAGCGTCGGTCCTCAAAGACTATCTCGCCTTCTACCCAGACCATCTCGAGATCAAAAGAGAAGCCTGATATGACATCTCCCTCGTCGACCCCGCTCAAAGGGAGCGTGTCGATTGCGCTTGGCGATTATGCGCTTGTGCGATCTCAGTCGCTCGCCCTGACCGACCATCTGAGCGATGCGGAAGCGACCGTCCAGTCCATGGACGATGCTAGCCCGGCCAAGTGGCATTTGGCGCATACGACCTGGTTCTTTGAGACTTTCATTCTCACGCCCAATGTTCCGAGCTATACGGTCTTCGACGACAATTACTGTTACCTGTTCAACTCCTATTACGATGCAGTGGGAGAGCGGCATCCCCGCCCGCGGCGCGGCATGCTCTCCCGCCCGTCTCTTGAGGAGGTTCGCAGCTACCGCGCGCATGTGGATGAGGCGATGGAAGCCCTGTTGGCAGGAAAGATTGATCCGGAGCTTGCAAAACTGGTTGAGCTTGGTCTCCACCATGAACAACAGCACCAAGAGCTTTTGCTGACCGACATTCTGCACCTTTTTGCGCAGAACCCCTTGCGCCCGGCCTATGCGCCGGCGGTGCCCCTGGAGATGACCAACCCAAGCGGGGACGAAGCGGGATGGGTACCGTTTGAGGGCGGACGCGCGCGTCTTGGGGCGTCTGGTGAGGGTTTTACGTTTGACTGTGAAGGACCGCAGCACGACGTGTTGGTGCGGCCCTTTGAGCTCGCCACCAGAGCGGTCACCAATCGGGAATGGATCCGGTTCATGGAAGCTGGCGGCTATCGCGAGCCGCAATTCTGGCTCTCCGACGGGTTTGCGATTGCCACAGAACGGGGCTGGGAGGCGCCGCTTTACTGGTACCGACAGGATGGTACCTGGTGGTCGCTCACCTTACGCGGTCCGCAGCCTGTCCATCTGGATGCACCGGTGACCCATGTGAGTTTCTATGAAGCAGACGCCTATGCGACCTGGGCGGACGCGCGCCTGCCGTCAGAAGCCGAGTGGGAGCATGCCGCGCGGGATTACGAAGTTGCCGGCAATTTTGCGTCCTCCAACATGTTGCGACCGCGTCCCCAGGATGCGCCGGCAGGAACACTCGCGGGTCTCTTTGGGGATGTTTGGGAATGGACGGCAAGTCCATTTACGCCCTATCCCGGTTTCAAGCCAGCGCCGGGCGCGGTCGGCGAATATAACGGCAAGTTCATGAGCGGCCAGATGGTGCTGCGCGGGGGATCTTGCGCCACACCCGGGGGTCATATGCGGGCGACCTATCGAAACTTTTTTCATCCGGACAAGCGGTGGCAGTTTTCCGGTCTGAGACTCGCAAGGGATGCTTCTTGATGTTGGACACGCTCACAGCACCTGATGAGGAATTTGCGGCGGATGTTCTTGACGGTCTGGCACGTCCGCAAAAGGTGCTGCCCTGCCGGTGGCTCTATGACGAGCGGGGCTCCCAATTGTTCGAAGAGATCACGGACCTGCCGGAATATTATCCGACGCGTACAGAGACCAAGATTTTGGAAACCTGTCGTGGCGAGATCGCGGATGCGGCAGGTGCCGGAGCGACGCTCGTGGAATACGGGTCCGGTGCGTCGGTGAAAACACGCTTGCTACTGGATACGTTCGACGCTCTGCATTGTTATGTGCCGATCGATGTCTCTGAAACGTTTCTTGAAGAGACGGCAGCGCGATTGCGTGGTGACTATCCCGGCCTTGCCATCAAGTCGGTGGTGGGCGATTTTCTCTCGCCGATTGCTGTGCCGCCGAACGCGCGTGGGAATGGGCGGACCGTCGGATTTTTCCCCGGCTCAACGATCGGCAATCTTTCAAATGAAGAGATATCGGATTTTTTCCGGCGCGCGCGAGAGGATTTGGGCGACGGCGCTGCCTTTGTCCTTGGCGCTGACTTGAAGAAAGATGTGAGCTGGCTCATTCCGGCCTATGACGACGCCGCAGGTGTGACGGCCGAGTTTAATCTAAATATTTTGAAGCGCATCAACCGCGAGCTGGACGCCACGTTTGCGCTTGATCAGTTCGCCCATGAGGCACGTTGGAACGAAGAGGCGTCGCGGATTGAGATGCATCTGGTCAGCCAGGTGGATCAGACCGTGACAGTCTGTGACAACAAGATTGGGTTTGCGGCTGGCGAGACCATCCACACGGAAAATTCCCGCAAGTTTGCGCTTGATGAATTGGTTGAACTGGCGGCGGCGCAAGGCTGGAGCTTGTCCAAGGTCTGGATGGACGAAGACAAGCTCTTCAGCGTTTCGATGCTGGATGCGCACTAAGACGGCATCTCAAATCCTTTGACAGCGATCACATGCCCGCTGGATGCGGCTTTGCGGAACGGTAGGATTGCCTGGTAGGCGTCTGAGCTGTACCAGGCATCGAGCTTGTCTTTGGCCGGAAAGCGAATGACGACGATCCGCCCCTTTGGGGCTTCGCCCTCCATCACCGTCGGCGCTTCATCGACGACGAGAATCTCCCCGCCAAAGGGGGCGAGGGCTTCCATGAACCCCGCTTCGTATTTCGCGTATTCCTCCCGGTCATTGATCTCGACAAACGCCATTGCATAGGCCGTCATCTCTCTGATCCTTTCTCCAATTTCTGTTGGTTTTAGAGTGCCTTAGGTTGCAGTTGGGAGGGAAGGACCAATTCACCGAATTGTTAATGAAAGAAACTTCTTGAATAAATAAGGGGCTGATATTAAATAAAGAAAATACTTTCAAAAAAGGAGCTGGCCCATGTCAGAGCCCGGTTATGAATTGCTCGATGACGCACTGAGCCCCCTAAGGGAATTGGGGCCGTCGCTGAAGAACGGGTTTGTCAATCATGCGCCGATGGCGGCCGAGGCGTTGGTCGCCATGGGGCAGGGCGAGCTCGCAACCAGGTGGGTGAAGGCCAATCTTGGCAACATTCTGCCGGCGAATGACAGTGTCGCGCCGCTTGAGCCGACAGAGGTGGAAGGTGCGATAGGGGATGCCGGTCGCAAAGATGCCTGGCGCTCCACCTTCCATGCGCAATTGGCAAGGGGCCCCTGGGAGCCGGTGCTGGATCAGTGGGCTAAGCGATTGGCTCCGGGGCTCTTCGCGGCCGCCGCCCATGGCATCATTCGCGCCGGTCACGCAGCACGCGCACTTCGCGCAGAAGACACGGCACTCCGGCGGCGTGAACTGGCAGAAGGTCTCGCGCTCTGGGCGGGGTCTTATCAGCCGCTGGTCACAGAGTGGCAGAAGGACGGTCCGACTTTTTCTCCCAGAGACGCCCTTGCGCGGGTGCCTCTGGTCCCGCTTGCCCAACGCCGCAATGAGGGGGCGATAACGATTGCCCTGGAGCAGTTGCGCCACGCCCGCGGGTTTGGTGGGGTGATCTCCCTCATTGATGTAAGCGGTGACTTACCGCGCGTCGCCCATGAAATTGCCGCCGAGTTTGCACAGGTGTTCCTCTATCGCGTCCACACACCTCTCACCGCGATCGTCTTCACTCACGCAATCACCGGCGTTGCCGCCATTCTGAACATCGCGCCCCATGTGACAGATAGGACTGCGCGCAAGCTCGTTTCCTATGGGTGGCAAACCGCTGCGGGCCTGCATTCCGCCTATTCGGAGTTTCCTGCGCCGGGGCCCGGGGCGGTGCCGCCCGAGACACCTAATCAGATTGCCGAGCAGGCAGTGGCCCATGGCGACGATCATGTGATCAAACTGTCAGAGGCGTGCCTCACCTTTCACAAGGCGACGGGCGATGAGCGTTTTTTGATGGTCCCCGCCCATGCGCGTGCCATGCTTCCCGAAAACCCGATACCCGGCGCATAAGGCGCGCGTATGGGGGTCGCCGTGTCTGCTCTCAACCGGGCGGGCGCTTTTAAGAGATGCGGATCTGTCTAGAAGGTGATGCGGATGCCTGCGGTCGCCCTTTGAGAGTTTCCTTCGCCGGATAGGGAAGCGCTGCCCTCAGCCCGGGCGAAGAGCGAAAAGCTCTCTCCCAGTTTCGCCGTGGCCCCGGCGCCGAATGTTGCGCGCGTATCGTCTCGGTCGGTAGCAAAGTTCACCCCATTGGCGGTGATCGCATTGCCCCCCAACAGATCGTGTTCGATGCCGATCTCTGCAGAGAGGTTGAGAACACGGTTGCCTTTGAGATCGAGATCCAGGCCGCTGATCATGCCCGCTTCCAGCAGCATGCTGTCGCTTTCGACAAAGTCGACCGACATTCCAGTCGCATCGGTAAAGCTATCAATGGCGCTGTCAATATAGGTGACAGAGGCACGGGGCGTGACGGTCCACTTGTCGGTCTCGCCTGCTACGTCAAATTGATGACCGATTTGCAGACCAGCGGTGTAGGCGAAAGCGTCTGTGTCCCCGACAGCGCCAAAATTGGGGCGATCAATATCGATGTCGTATCGCGTCAGGGTCGCCAGCGCTTCCGCAAACAAGCCGCCGTCCGCCGTCCAATAGGCACTCACCCCTGCGCCATAGCCGCCCGCCTCAAAGCTGGAGCCATTGCCATTCGTGACAGAGGTGTCGGCCGAGGTGTATTGCAGGAAGCCGCCAAGGCTCATGCTGCCCGGCAGGTCTGTTTCCAGAACAAGGTCGTAGCCAGCCTGCACAAAGCGGTCACGGGCTTCATATTGATTTCCGCCGGTGAACTCTTCGGAACCGCGAACGTAAGCGCTGCGCAGCCAGGCGCCTGTCTTTGCTTCCTGCAAACCTTCAACGTGACCCCAGCGCTTTTGCGCCCAGGGCATCTGATCGCGGGCAAATCCGGAAAGCGCCAGGGGCAACGCCTGGTAGGCCGGGATTTGTGTGGCAAAGGTGCCGTCGGACTGGAGATACCAGTTCTGCCCATCCGCCTGGTTCAACTCATACTCAAAGATGCCGCCGACAACAGCCCGTGACAGGGTAAAGGCGTCGCTTGCGGAGCCAACCCCGCGCACTTCGACAATGCGAATGCCATCGGTGGCGCCTGTGCCGGTAATGCCGCCCGCGCCGCCGGCATCCGTGATGGTGACGCCCGTGGCACCGCCCGCGCCTGTGGTAACCGTATCCAGAATGAGCACGTCGGTTGTGTCGATGGCGCCGGTATCGAGCACCGTATCGAGATGGAGCTCCCCGCCATTGGAAATGAAGTTTGACGTTCCAGCACCCGTAGGAACATTGAGACTGGTGATCGCCAGGACGTCACCTGCAACGGGAGTGGTGCCGCCCGTCTCCAAGTCTGCCATCGTGAGCGTACCGGAGTTGATGAATGTCTCCAGATCAACGATGTGGCCCTGCTCGATGCCTTCGTTCGTTATGGACAGTGCCGCAGATCCGGCCGCAAATGTTTCGTTGGCCGTGTTGAAGGCGGTCGCACCCGTCACCGTTGACACCCGGACTGTGCCCGTTGCCGTGTTGTCGAATGTATCGTTGCCCGCGCCGAAGATAACTACGCCAATGGCTTCTGTGTCTCTGGTCCCATCGCCATCCGAATCTGTGAACCGACGCAGGTTGATGCTGTTGGACGAGAGGTTGTTAATCCTATCGTCATTACCGGTGAGTGTTATGCGGCCCGTGATCGTCCCGCTATTTTTGATCGTTGCTGCGCCTGGTCCTGATACCTCAATGGCATAATCCGACAGCGAGCCAACAGAGCCACCACCGCTGACGGTGATGTTTGTAGCTGAGGAGAATTCTACGTCAATGCCCGCGCCTGCGCCGGAAGTGGATCCGCCGAGCACGGCACCGTTCACATTGATGGTCGCGGTGCCGCCGGTCGTCACGCGGATGGCGTCATTGTCTACGCCGGTGGCTGTCACATTGTTGACAGTAATGGAGGCGCTTCCGCCAAAGCCGGTATAGACTTCGATCCCTTCATCACCCGACGTGATCGTTCCCGTTGAGGTCACCGTGACACCAGAATACCCATAGGTGTTGATGCCGTCGTCAATGGCCGTGATGTTGGTGACTGCAATGGTCGACGTGCCGGTGTAAGAATAGGCCTGAATGCCGTCTGACTCGCCCGCGCCGGTCGTCGTGACCGTGCCGTTTGCCGTGATATTGATGGACCCAGGCCCGGCCGCAGCGATCCCATCGCTGGCAGCACCTGTTGATGTGACGGCACCATTGGTTGTCACCGTGATGGTGCCGCTGGCAGCGTACGTATAAATTCCGAAACCGGCCGCTGTGATGTCTCCATTCGCGGTCACCGTGCTTCCGGTGGCGCCGTAGGCGAAGATGCCGTAAGCGCCGGCGGTCAGGTTGTTAACCGTAACGTTCGCGCTGCCGCCACCTGCAATGGTTGAGATGCCGTAATCACCGGTGGTCAGATTGTTCACCGAGACGTTCGCGGTGCCGCCCCCTGCATAGGCATAGATGCCGTAAAGGCCGGAGGTCAGGTTGTTTGCCGCCACGTTTACGCTACCGCCAAATGCATTGGCGTAGATACCCAGGCCGGTTGCGTTGATTGTACCCGAGTCAGTAATGCTCAGGGTGCCGGTTGTCACGGCGCCGCGGATACCGAACGACGCGGCGCCGGTGGCTGAGAGGCCAGCCGAGTTGATTGTGACATTGCCTGTTGTGCCGGCCGCTAAGATAGCGACCGCGCCGGCGCCGGTTACCGTAACCGGGGCACCGGCATTGATGGTGGTATTTCCATACTGAGACCCGGCCAAGATGCCAGCGGATTGTGCCGAAACAGCGCCCGTTGTGGTGACGTTGACCGCGCCAGAGCCTGCGCCGATGGCAACCGCGTTAATGCCGACGCCGTTGACGGCGGAAACACCTGACGTTGTGAGGTCAATCGTCCCGCCGGTGTTGCCGATGAGGATCCCGTCACCGCCAGCTCCGGTCGATGTCACCTGACCGACATTGACCGTGGTTGCGCCGCCGGTGTTTGCTGCACTGATTCCATAGGCCGCGGCACCTGAGGTAGAGATGGTGCCGGGTGCCGTAATCGTCAGGGCGTTCCCACCTTCGGTCTGCGCAACAATTCCGTAAGCTCCCGTCCCCGACGTGGCGATGGTTGTATTGTCACTGGTGGTCACCGTGACGGATCCATCGTCAGAGGATATAATGATCCCGTGAGAGCCGTCGCCTGTTGTCGTCAGGCTGACCGTGCCCTGGGTGGTGGTTGTCAGGTTCCCAAGGTTTGCCCCCGGCGTGCCATTGGCGACGGCGGCGGTAGTGACAGCGGTAGTGCTGACAACAACCCCGTCTTGCAGGATGATGGTTGCGTCGTTGACGTCATAGTCGATGCCGGTCGTGAAATTGTTGCCCGCAGGCGTACAGGTGGCCGTCCCGCCCGCTGCAATGACACCGCATTCATTCGCCGCGTTGGCGGAGCGCAAATGTCCGTATGCACCCATCGACAAAACCGATGTCGAGAGCATCAATGCCAAACGATGTCGGGAAAACCCGCGGCTCCTGCTACGCACTACCACACCCTAAAAAACCAACCTGGAAGACCCTCTGTGCCGCCGCCAGCCATGGGTCTTGCCGCCAAAAATGCACCTTTTATTAACCAGTAGGGTCGCGCGGGAGTCAATTGGAGTCTGGGCAGATATGTTGCCTGAGAGTCTCAATGTGCATCGATAGTTAATGGATAGACCGAAAGACTAGTCCGGGTCGGCCATTGTCACCGTGCTTACAAATTCCGGTGCCAGCGGGCTCACCGCGAGAGGGCAGCGCACGTCTGGAAGCACGGCGATGTCGAACAGTTCTCTGATCTCGCCGTCGAGGCGCAGCCATTCCACAACATTGCCGGTTGCCAGGTCGATGATCTGAACGCCGCACCAGGGGTCTGCATCGCGCTTCTGCAACTCGTCTTCGAGCTCAAGTCCGGCGAAGGATTGGTCGCGTGGCAGCGACAGGGTAACGAGGGCATGGTTGTTGTGGAACGACAGCCCGCGCACGAAGCCGGGTAGGAAGGCAATGTCCTCCGCCGCGCCGGTCTGCCGATCGATCCGAACCAGATGTCCCCGGCCTGAATTCAACGCGTAGAGCTGGTTGTTGTGGAGGCGCGGTGAATGCGGCATGGACAGTTTGTCCGTCAGCACCCGATCTTGTTCAACATCAATGATAATGCCGCCTTCACCGCGGCGGTCGCGCCAGCCGGTGACACTGTCGCTGCGCGAGACCGCGGTCACATATCTTGCCTTGCCGTTTTCCATGGCGAGACCGTTCAGGTGGCAGCGATCTTCCGGTGCAAGTTTGGTGATGAAGGGCGGTTGCCATATGGGCTTGAACCCATGAATGGGATCGACGGTAGCGAGACACGAATAAGATGTATTCACAAAGATGATGCGCCCGGAGGGCTCAACGGCAATCTCATGGGCGTCGACGTCGCCGGTGGTTTGTGCGTTTCGGGGCACGTAGCACACGTCATACTGATTGTTGGCGAACTCGCCCTCGCGCAGCATGTTTTCCATGCGCCAAATCTGTGCGTGGGAGGCCAGGTAGATCCGCTGTCTGGTGGCGCATAAGCCCATTGCCCTTGGGAAGCCGGTTTGGTGGATCGAGAGGCCGCCATTCGGTTGCGCGCCAACGAAATAGACAATGCCGGATTGATAGGACGTGAATACACACCCGGCGCCGTTCCGCGCCAACCATCCCGCCAGGTTCCTTGAACAGGAAATCTGCGTTCCCTGGGGCGCAGGCGCCTGCTCATTCGGTGATTGCGGGGCGGGTGTCTCTGGGTCTACGGTCATGCCTCCTCCATAGCAGGTTTGCCGGAGGCGCAATAGCGGAGATGGCGGATATGGTAACCAGGAGCGATCAGGGCATCCCGCAGCCGATGGATGATGTGAGCGGGCCGCCGGTCAGCAATGTGCTGCGAGAATTTCTGACCCCTCTTGAGTTTGCCAACCTCGCTCTGTTTTGGTGGCGGTTGCCGTTCCATCTTCGCGGAGATGGTCAGACTGTGCTGCTCTTGCCGGGGCTTGGCGGTGGCGAGCGCTCCATGGCGGTCATTCGCGAGTATTTGCGGGTGCTGGGCTACGACCCTCAGGACTGGGGGCTTGGCCGCAATGATGGCCGGGTGATGGAGAAGCTCCCACGTGTCATCGAGATGGTGCACACGCTCGCCCGTGATGCTGGCAAACCCATCATCCTTATCGGATGGAGTCTTGGCGGCTATTTTGCTCGGGAAGCCGCCAGAGAAAACCCGTCCGATGTCTCCCAGGTCATCACGCTGGGCAGTCCGTTGGTCGGCGGTCCAAAATATACGTCGACAGCGCGTTTCTTTGACCGCCGCGGCGTGGACTATGACGCCATCGAGGCCCGCATTGCGGAACGCTATCGCGTGCCTCTCTCCGTGCCGGTGACATCGATCTATTCCAGGGGAGATGGCGTAGTGTCCTGGCAGGCGTCGGTCGACAGATGGAGCCCCGAGGCTGAGAATATCGAGGTCTCAACGACCCATTTCGGATTTGGCATTTCGCGCGAGGTCCTGACGCATATTGCAGAGCGTCTTGCGATTGTTCACACGCGGTCAGCCAAAACTCCCTGATTTGAGCCACTTTCCCTCTTGCTATGTTCAATTTTGAGGTTCTAGGTGCGCGTTGGTGAACATCCAAAGCCCTGTTAGCTGCGTAGAGAGTGCACATATAGTCGATGTTGCACCGCACAAAGGACACGCCATGCTGCATGAACCGGTTAAGGGTCTTCCTCAGAAACTTGAAGGCATCAAGGGCCCGCGCATCTCCAATTCTCTCAGAGAAGTCCTGACACCGCTTGAGCTTGCGAAGCTCTCCATCTTCTGGTGGCGCCTGCCAATCCGACACAGGGGTTATGGAAAGCCGGTCATCCTGCTGCCCGGGCTTGGCGCCGGCGAGAGGTCCATGATTGTGATCCGTGAATATCTCAGGTTCCTCGGATATCAACCGTTCGATTGGGGCCTCGGTCGTAATGGCGGTGAAGTTGAAGAGATGTTGGAGAACTTCGCGGACATTCTTGCAGATCGACATAATGAGCTCGGTGAGCCGGTGGCACTTGTTGGCTGGAGCCTTGGTGGCGTCGTCGCCCGTGAGTCAGCACGCGACAATCCGGATGCGGTATCTCAGGTGATCACCATGGGCACGCCGCTGATCGGGGGGCCTAAATATACGGCTCCTGGTCCCTTCCTCTATACGGAGGAGCAGCGGGAAGAAATTGAGGCCATCGTGTCCGAACGCTACAGCGTGCCACTGGAGCGGCCGGTGACATCGATCTACTCCAAGAAGGATGGTGTTGTTGCCTGGCAGGCGTCCATTGATCGCTGGAGCCCCGACGTTGAAAACATCGAGGTTAATACGACGCATTTCGGTTTTGGTTTTTCCGAAGAGGTGCTGCGCCTCGTTGCTGAGATTTTGGGTGGGCACCGGCGGCGGTCATAACACCCAGAGGCTTACGCCGCGGGCAATACAGATGGCGCCAAGGGTCAAGATGATCCATTGGCTCCATTTGCGGAAATTGGTGTCGGAGATCTTGTCGAGGATCTTCGTCCCCACGGTGGTCCCCAGCATGGCGCAGGGGATGACCATCACATAGAGCCACCAGGGAAGTGTGGCCAGGTCGCCATTCGCTTCGATGGCGACCTCTCTCACGAGTATCCCGAAATAAACCAGTTTCATCAGATGACTTAAGGTCTGCGTGACGGCCTTGGTTGCGACCACCTGATGCCGGGTGAGGTCTGATCTCACAAAAAACGCATCCAGCAGTGGCCCGGCAACGCCAGCAACAAGATTGATCAGTGTAATGATGAACCCACAAAAGACCGGCATGCCCGGCCGGGTAATGTCGAGGGAAAAGCGGGCAGGCAGGGCGGCGGCGGCAAAGGGAACGGCCCCAACACAGATGAAGACAAGTGCCTTGTCGGGCACAAATGAAATCGCACTCAGAATGGCGAGCGAGAGCACCGCGCCGCCGATGTACAGGGTGAAGATCGGCCAGACAATGTGATCTCTTGTCAGAAAGGCGCGATACCCGTTGGAGACCGCCTGGGTCGTCCCATGGAGCATCATGGCGGAACCCACAGGCAGCACGACCAGAAACATGCCCATAAGAACGATGCCGCCCGCCATGCCAAAAATGCCCGACAGGGTGGCGGTGGCCACGACGGTTGCGGCGATCAGGGCGGTAAGTCCAATGGTGACCATGAAATCTCTTGTGAGGAAAAAGCGACTATTGGCGGTGGATGGTCCCTTTATGAACCTGATGCTCCCGATTTCAAAACGACTCTTCGGGTCTCTATCTGTGAGCTAAACTCACATATGGCCGACCGTCACCTGCAGAACCTCCCGCCGCTTACGGCGCTGCGCAGCTTTGAAGCGGCCGCTCGCCATGGCTCTTTCTCCAGGGCGGCGGACGAGCTTTACGTCACCCATGGGGCCGTCAGTCGTCAGGTGAAAGCCTTGGAGGATTGGGCGGGCGTCGCGCTGTTTGAGCGGCGCGGCAGGCGTGTTTCGCTTACAGCCGCCGGTCGGCGTTTCGCCGACAAGATTGGTGTTGCTTTCGGTGATATCGCGGCGGCGGCACACGTGCTCCGGTCGGAGGGAACCGCTGTCCGGGTGCTGACGCTCAATGTCCTTCCGACATTTGCCATGCGGTGGCTTCTGCCGCGACTGGTGACGTTTCAGCTCTTGCATCCACAGATTGAACTCCGACTCGTCACGTCGGATCAGCCGCTGGACCGCGTCGCACCAGGTCAGTTTGACATCGCGGTGCGTCGCGATGGGGCGTCGTCGCTTGGAGACTTTCGGACCGGGGTGATTTTTACGGAAGAAGAACTCCCTGTTTGCAGCCCTGCCTTTGCCGGGGCGAACCCGGTGGCGGTGCCCCACGATCTGAAGTCACTCCCGTTGCTCATCGCAGATACCAGGCCGGGGTCCTGGGACCGATGGTTTGCTGCAGCTGGTGAGGAGGCTGTCGGGGATCAGGTGGCGCTTCGCAGGTTCGACCACTTCTACCTGGCGCTTCAAGCGGCCATAGATGGGTTGGGTTTTGCGCTCGGGCCGCTCCCCCTTATTGAGGAGGACCTGGCGGAGGGCCGGTTGGTGACGCCCCTTGCGGGTCCCAAACTCTCAGCGGCGCCTTATTGCTGGGCAGTTGCGCCCGTTGGCGATGACGATCCAGCGATCGCTCAGTTTTTAGTGTGGTTGGAAGAGGAGGCGCTGACTTTCCGGCGCTCCCGGCAGGCAGGCGACCTCAAGATCTGAGTCGGTTCACAAGGGACTTTGCGCTTGCCCGCAATGACCGGCGTTGGGCTTCCAAAAAGGACAAGAAGGAGAAGCGTGCTGCTGATGCTCCCGCTTTGGCGTCGATCAGCATGTCAGCTATCGCAATGGTCTCGTTCCAGAAGGAGGTGATGAGATGGCCGGATACTGCTGAGGAATCAAGCCACTCGATCCAATCGTCTTCCAGCACGCTGCGGATCATTTCCTCTTCCAGCAACAAGCCGGCGCTTTGACCTTTGTAGGCTTCATCATAGGCACACTTGATGGTGAAGCCGGTACTACCCGACAGCAGGGTCAAATTGACGGCAATGGGTGTTCCGTCGAGCCGCAGTACATCTGCGCGGGTGACACCATCGCCGGCGCCGCTTCCGAAGGCTTGCTTTGCAAATGCCCTGGTTGCGGCCGTGCAATCCAACGCGGTGCCTCTTTTGCCTTTCCAGCCTGAGGCTTCAATCTTCAGAAAAGCGTCTATTGCGTCATCCAGTTCCGTTCCGGCAACATGCGCGGTCCAGGTGACTGTTCCCAAATCGTCCAGACGTTTGCGGTTTCGCCGCAGGTCTTTACGGCGCTTCTTGGACACATGTTCTTTCATGTGATCTTCGAAGCTCCCGCGCTTTTCCAAGATTGCCCGCTCGAAGCGATCAAAATTCTGGGACGGCAGGGCTCTCGAAGCGAGCTCAGACTTCAAGGCCGTCGTCACGGGTTCCTCAATGCTTATGTTCGGCAACAGCCAAATGTTGCTGCCGGTTATAGGTGCGCTCATGGCGTCAACCAGACCCCCAACGGCATCGTCAGCGTAGCGTCGGTCGATGAGAGGAATGGAGGTCGTCGTGTAGTCCGTCGTCCAAGCCTTGTTCACCGTCATGATCCCGCCCCAATGCAGACGATCGGATACGAATGGCATGAGCGCGATAAGCGCCTCGCCCTTCCAGACGGTGATGACTTTAAGCGGGCGCATCTCAATATGGTTGAGAAGAGCAGTGCAATAGCCTCTGTGGTAGTACGCGTTTTCTTCAAGTGCGTTTTCAACCAGCTCTTCCCATTCGGGACCGAGCGCGAGCAGACCCGTTGCATCGAGGACGCGAGTCTCGGCGACCGACAAAGGCGCGTCATGTTCCGCCGTGAATGCTTTTTGTGTCACCGCCATGTTCATGATGGAACCTCAAGGGCAGGTTTGCGCGTGGGCAACCAGAAAGCGATGTCGAGACCCAGTCGCTTTTTCACCAGGAAGGTGAGAATGAGGCTCCGGGCCGCGACGGACGTCGCAGTGGCTATGGCAGCGCCGGCAATGCCCAGGCTCGGGATCAGGGCGAAGTTCAAGCCTATATTGAGGATCAGTGCTGCGACGCAAGTTGCCGCGCAGGCGCGCTCTTCGCCTAACATGTTGAGCAGATCTTCGCCCGGCCCCGCAAAGGCCTGGGCAATGAGGCCCGCCATCAAGATGCCAAGAACCGGCATGGCGCCATCAAAACCTTCGCCAAACAGATCCAACAGGAACGGCGCGGCAAGATAGATCACGATCGCGGCCCCGACAGAGGCTATGAGCGTGAGCCGCGTGGTTGTGCGTGCCAGCAGGCTCAAGGCGGGCGCATCGCCCAGGGCGTTGAGGGCCGTAAAGCGCTGCGCCGTTGCTGCGGTTGCGGCATATTGCACAAAGGCGACGAGTTGCAGAATGCGCGACGCGGCAAAATAGATGGCGATGGTCGCGGGCTCGACGAAAAGGCTCAGGATGAGAATGTCGGCATTGGAAAAAAGGATGAGCGTGCCGTCTACGAAGACAAGGGGAAACGATGTTTTGAGCCATTCTCTCATGCGACGCTTGCGGGGGCCCGGGTCAACGACTCTGCGCAGCCGGATCCAGACAAATGCGGTTTGAACAAGCAAGCTCACGAGGGTCGCGACGAGCACGACCGCAATTGCCACACCGGCGGACACCGGCATACCGAGCAGATAGACACTTAGGACACCCGTACCAATCAATCCGTGCCGAATAATGAAGGGTGGGGTGATCGCCACTATCGTCCAGTTGAAGGCGCGGGCGATGTTTTCGACATAATCCTGCAGTGCAAAGAGCGGAAAGACGATCAGAGCGATCGCAAATGGCAGGACATACACAGACTCGATCACCGGAGCGGCGAGCCAAAGCGTGACGCCGCCAAGAGCTGCCATAAGACATGCGGCGCCTGCGACAAACAGGGCGCCGGTTTGAAGGAAGCCACGTAGGAGGTCGCTTTCTTCCCGTGCGTTGTAGTGGGGCGCAAAGCGGCACACCGCTTGGGCAACACCCAGAGGTGACAAATGCCCGAGGACGAGGATCCAAACCCAGACGAGAGCGAAAATACCGTAGTCGTTCTGTCCCAACACGCGGGCGAGCAGCACCTGGGTGGCGTAGGCCAAGGCCGCACCCACACATCGGATGATAAGAACCTTCAGAGCCGCGAAAGCCGATTCTTGCGACTCCTGATCTGATCCCACACGGGCGCGCGCCATCCCGATCAGTCCAGCGACCGACAGTTTCGATGCCGCTGTCTCGTTGGTGTTGACCGCGTCGCTCATGGGGAGCGTTACTCCGCTGCGCTCATATTGAGGGGACTAATGCCGTTGTCAGCGTTTGGATTGACGCGGAAGCGCATGGTCCGTTTGAAGGACTGTTTCTTCTGCATGCCCGACTTGCGCCAAAAAGCAGTGAGGGCGACTTTGCCCCAAAAAGCCGGTCCGCTGATCGCACGGGATCGTGGTGTCCATCCTAACTCGTTCCGCAACACGCCATTACCGTAATTCATGGCGTAGGATCGGCGAATGGGTCCGGTCCAGTGTTCCGTTGTTACAGAAACGTTGAGGCAGTTGCCGTTGGTGACGCGGTGCGGGCCGTTGAGCGCCCAATGCAACATATCGCCCGCTTTCAGGTCATAGACTTCAGCTTCGGCGTCGAAAGCCGGGTCGTAGCGAATCTCTTCCTCGGTCACGCCGCGAATGATGTTTTCCAGATCAGCAGGGCGAAGGAAAGGTTCCGTCGCGGGATAGATGCGAATCTGTTTTTCGCCCCGAACCTGCCAGAGCGACTGGCCGGGAACGTCTGCATGATAGAAAAC
Source organism: Parvibaculaceae bacterium (assembly GCA_965276845.1). Classification (GTDB taxonomy): domain Bacteria; phylum Pseudomonadota; class Alphaproteobacteria; order Parvibaculales; family Parvibaculaceae; genus Mf105b01. The sequence continues at coordinate 3,193,343 of OZ255699.1, read as the reverse complement.
CTGTGCGCCCGGTGACGAGATCAGGAGGCCCAAGGATTTGCGATGCGGCCTGAAGCCGGGGATCGCCGCCTCCAATTCTGCGTACATGTCGTCCAGTAGCGTTGAGAAGCGCTCATCATGCTCCTCAAGCTTTTGCATGTTGATCCAGAGACGGCCGCGCTTGATGGCCTCCAGGACTTCGTGTCCCGACAGGCCGCTCCGGTCACAATAGGCCCAGCTGGATGCATCATGACCGGAGCCGGCCATGGTGTTGATGGGGCTGATCGCCTGCGGCATGCGTTCAATGAGGCCTGCAAGGACTTCGTCCGAAAACAGGTTGGTGACAGAAAGCGTGTGACGCAGATGCGCCGTCTTCTCGCCCCAGGTCTCGGCGACATCCTGGCTCAGGTTCTCGATGATGTTCTGGTTCATAAGACGCTTCCTCGTCCAGCACGCGGTTTCCCGCTGATTTCCGCAAATATTGTGCCGTCTGTTCTTCTTAGCGACTGGAGGTCAAAGCCCCGTTAATCCCGCAATGAAGCAGGCCTTTTGCAGCCGCGTGTCCCGATTTGGGACAGATATGGGTGGGGCAGCAAAAGGAGAGCGGAATGAGACGTTGCAAATTGGCATGACGGATGCAGTGGAGGGTGCACGGGACGAATCTATTCGATGGACCGACCGCGCCAGGTCGGGTCTACGGGGAGTGTTGGTATGAGTTTTGGACAGACTTATTCGCGGTTGCGCGGGGTGTCGGTTGTGATCCCGAGCGGTATTGTGCGGTATGTGTATCTGGCGACGGCGGCCGTCGTGCTGTTGGGTGTGTTGCGCGAGGTGTTTGTCTTTCAGATCGGCACTGACACGGTCTTACAAGACCTCCGGCATTTCGCACTGGATGCGGAACGCAATCTGGGCGCGTGGTATTCAAGTGCGTTGATGGTGCTCATTGCCGCGTGTGCGATGGTGAACTGGCACAAAGACAGAGTGCGCGATGGCGTGGTTTCGTACAGCTGGGTCTTTATCGCGGTTGTCTTTTTCTGTCTCTCTATCGACGAAACTGTTGGCTTTCATGAGACGGTCGATGTGCCGCTTCGCAATCATTTCGAACTGACCGGCATTTTCTATAATCCGTGGGTCTTTTTCGGTGCGGCCTTTGTTGCCGGATTTGTTGCTCTGCTGGTTCCCTTTCTGCTTGATCTGCCGCGACACATTGCAACGCTCTTTGTGATCTCTGGCGCCATTTATGTGGGCGGCGCGTTGGGGATGGAGCCGCTTGATGCCTTCTTTGAGCATGGCTATGGCGAAGGCCATCTCTACCAGGTCATTGCAACCAGTATCGAAGAAGCAATGGAGATGCTGGGGCTTACACTCTTCCTTCACGCCAACTTCATCTTTATGGCGGAAGCCCGAACGAATGTGTTTGTCAGGCGGTCGGCATAAGGTCGGTGGTTGGCCGGGCGAGCTTGTCCGGGTTGCGCATCACATAGATCCAGCGAACGAGACCTTCATCGTTCGGCACGAGGCTGATCACGATATCTGATGCCTCATCCTGCTGAAGAGAGACAATCGCTGGACGCCCATTTGCCAATACCCATCTGGGCGCAATGCGTTCCGAGTTCTTCTTCAACAGAGCGGTGAAAACATCCGCAATGTCTTGCGGCCCGACCAATGGGCGATAGGCGGCCCGTACGTTGCCACCACCATCTGAGAGTGCGAGGGCGTCGGGCGCCAACAGATCCAGAATCCTCTTTTTGTTTTGTGATTGTGCCGCGTCCATGAAACGGGTCAGAAGATCGCCGACCTCCGCACTCGATGCATCGAAACGTGGGCTTTCTTCACTCACTCGCTTTTTTGCGCGGGTCACCAGCTGTCGGCAGGCGGCTTCTGATTTATCCAGTGTGGCGGCGATGTCCGCATAGTCAGCATCAAACGCTTCTCTCAGAATGAACGCCGCGCGCTCCTCCGGCGCCAGGCGCTCCATCGCCCATAGCAGGGCCAGTTGAACGTCTTGTGCTTGCGCAAGCGCATCTTCCGGCGTCGCTTGCGGTGTGTCTGTTTCAGAGAGGATGGGCTCTGGCAGCCAAATGCCTGCATATACCTCGCGCTTGTGGCGCGCGCTTTTCAGTGCATCGATGGCGAGGCGTGTTGTCACGGTGGTCAGCCAGGCGGCCGGTGTTTTGATCTCGGTTTCATCCGCGCCAGCCCACCGCAGCCAGGCATTTTGCACAACATCTTCGGCGGCCGCCCGCTCCCCTAGCATGCGGTAGGCCAGGGAAGTCAGCCGACCGCGTTCCTGTTCAAACGTGGCGGTTGCTGTGTCGCTCATGCAGCCTTTTTTATCACGGTCTCCATTTGGTCGCCGACTTTGATTTTCTGGCACGCCAGCCTATGACCTAGCCCGCGCTTCAGAACGGGATAGGTTCGGCAGAAGGCGGCGGCAAAGGCGAGGGCGACCATGGTGCGCTTGCCATATCGATGTTCGATTTCGATGCGGTAGGTTTCGCTGTCACCGTTGCCCGCAATAGCGGCTTCTGCGAAGCGGAACCCCAGTGCGGCTTCTTCACCCATGGCCTCGAAGTCGCGCGCCAGGATGGCGCGGAGCAGTTGCGGATCCACACCCTCGGCGACGCCATAGTCCACCATCAGCTGTACGCAAGGACCGCAATCTCCTTCCAGAACCGACGCCAGCGCTGCGCCGAACCAGAGCGGTTTCGGCGCGTCTTCTTTGTGCTGAGAGAGGAGGGGCAGTAGCGCCAGTTTCAGGCCCGCTGACGTCGAAGTGTCTATGACGTCGTGCATGTAGCTCGCATCATAATTGGTCTGGCGTTCCATGGACCTTGTCCCGAGATGAAGAAGCCAACGGATCATCGGTTACTCCTTTGCAGGCGTGAGTTGCGTTGCGAAATAGAGGCCGGCCCAGGCGGGGAGTTGGATGCCGACCAGATTAACCAGGGCGATTTCATCTGCGGGGACGCCGCGCGCCACCCAAATCTGAAGATGAAACAGGCCGTGAAGGCAGGGCCATATGGCGCCCACGATCGCGATTTGAGGGGTGTTGTTCTTTACCGACCAGGCGAAGGCCCCGGCGGCCACCAGGTAGATCAGTGCAATGTCGCGCACAAAATGCAGGTTAAAGGGGCCCATCATGGCGACGCCCGGTGTGGTTTCGTACCAGTACATGGACGCGAACCACATGAGGATGGCATTCACCAGGTAAATTGCAGCGATAATGCCGAGAACGATCTTGGCCATTTCAAGCTCCTATTTCAGCGGGTTGAGCCGCCTTGTGCTTATGACGAGGCGGGGCAGGCTCCTGTGACAGAGCAGCGGGTGTTTTGTGAGCTTGAGCGCGTCTCAGACCTCCGCAAAGAACCATATTCGGCCCCGGTTTCCAGCCAATTTGTGCCTGTAACGCCCTGGTGGGCGGCGATCACGAATATTTGTCCCTTTTTATTTGCAAGCCTCTTGCATGTGAGGCGGTGACACATATCTCCAGAAGCTCACGGGCAGGCCGCTAGGGTGTAGGTAGGGTACGGCAGCAAGTCAGATGAATTGGGACGATCTAAGACTATTTCTGGCCGCAGCGGATGCGGGCTCCATGAGGGCCGCGGCCAAAATCCTTCGGGTCAGCCACACAACGATTTCTCGCCGAATTGAGTCTCTGGAAGCAGATTTCGACACACGGTTGTTTGAGCGCCGGAGTGACGGCTTTGACCTGACGCCTGCGGGGCAGGCGCTGTTGCCTGTGGCGCAATCGATGGAAAGCAATTTGCTTGGTGTGGAGCGTCAGGTGCGGGGCGCCGACAAGGAGCTCGCCGGACCTTTGATGGTGACGCTCCCGGATATGTTCGCCATGTATCTGATGGCGCCTATCCTGTTTGAGTTTATGGAGGCCTATCCGTCCATCGATCTGGAAGTGAACGAAAGCTGGAGTGTGTTCGATCTCTCCAAACGGGAAGCCGATGTCGCCATCCGCTTCACCAATGATCCGCCGGAACATCTGATCGGGCGGCAGCTTGGCGTCTTTCACGAGGCAGCCTATGGGACCGAGGCCTATCTCGATGAACATGGGCCGCTGGAGACGAGCCGGACAGCGCGCTGGGTCGGCTTTGGGGACGCGGCACTTCGGGAGCAATGGGTTGCGTCCAGTGCGTTCCCGCATCTCCCGACAGTCGGACGTTTTGACCACGTACCTATGCAGGTGGAGGCGGTCAAGGCTGGATTTGGGATCGGTCTCATGCCCTGCTTTGCCGGTGATGCGGTGCCGGAGTTTGTGCGCGTGACCGATCCATCGCCGCGCGTTGCTGTCTGGTTGCTCTCGCATCGAGACCTGCGCGCCACCGCGCGGGTGAGCGTGTTTCGTCAGTTCATTACCGAGCGGCGCGGCTATCTGAAATCACGCCTTGAAGGCAGTCTTAAGCCGCTGATTCAATAATCGTTGCCGCCGCCACTTCATTGCGCAGCGGTGCACCCTTCAAGAAGGCATTGAGATTCTCCAAAAAGAGATCTTGTGCCCTGAGCGGTGTGCCGTTCGATTTTGGCGACGCGTGCGGCGTAACGCGTACATTGGGATGTTCCCATAGAGGGCTTGCTTCCGGTAGCGGTTCGGTCTCGAACACATCCAGAATGGCGACACCCGGCGTCCCCTTATCAAGCGCTGCCAGCAAGTCATCCTCGTTCACAAGCCCGCCACGCCCAATATTGACGAAGGTGGCGCCCTCTTTCATGGACGCGAAAAAATCCGCATTCCCCATATGATGGGTCTCGTTGTTGAGGGGACTGGTGAAAACCACCACATCGCAGTCGGGCAGGCGTGCCTTGATGTCAGCCGGGCGGATGGTTTCCTGGGCTTCCGGGCTTTCGCCGGTGCGTTTCACGCCGATGATGTGGGCATCAAAGGCGCGGGCGCGCTTCGCGGTCTCGTTTCCGATATTGCCAATGCCCACGATCATCCACGTGGTGCCGGCGATTTCGCGAAAGTCGACGCCTTTCCACTTCTTCTCTGCCTGGTTTTTCAGGCGGGCGCCCGGGTTTTGAAACTCGCTCAAGACAGCCCCCAAAACGAACTCGGCAATCGCAATCGCCTGGGCGTCCGAATTGGTGAGGCGGATGCCTTTCTTGGCCAGTTCCACAAAGAGCGGGTTGTCAAAACCGGCCGCGGTCGACTGAATCCATTCGAGGGACGGCAGGTTCAAGAGGTGATCGACATAATCGAACACGCGCTTGGTAATGAGCACATCAAGGCTGAGCCACGCGGCCTTCGGACTGATCTCGTCGCGGGTGACGGGCGCGCCATTGCGCGTGAGTGAGCCATCCCGCTGAAAAAGCACAGGCGTGATGCCTTCAATGGATGAAAAACGCGTGCCTAAGGCCTCTGCGCCATCCGCCGAGATGAGAATTTCCATACTTGCCCCGCCCGTTGTGTGAATTTCTTTTCATAAGCATATCGTTTGTCATGGGGCTTAAGTAAAGTCATGCCCACAATTTAAGTGTGAGGAGCGATGGCAGACTTGGTTGAAGAGCGGAGCGCTGAACAGAATGCCGTCGGCGGTCCCGTGGCGTCGCGCGCGGGTCAGTTCAGCTGGGCGTTTTTTGACTGGGCCAATCAGCCCTATTTCACGCTGATCACGACATTCATTTTCGCCCCTTATTTTGCGGCCGGATTTGTCGCGGACCCTGTGCAGGGGCAGGTATTGTGGGGGTACACCCAATCCATTGCAGGTTTGGCTATCGCTTTCGGGTCGCCCTTGCTCGGCGCGGTGGCGGACCAGACCGGCGCGCGTAAACCGTGGCTCGCTGTGTTCTCTCTCATATTTGTTGTCGGTGCGCTGATGCTCTGGACAGCGCTGCCCGGCGCACCTGACGGCCCGACCTTCGTGATGGCGGCGGTCGTTTGCGCGGCTCTTGGCATGGAATTCGCGCTCGTCTTCTACAATGCGATGCTGCCGACCCTGGTGCCCGAAAAACGCATGGGCACGCTCTCAGGGTTCGGGTGGGGTATTGGTTATGTGGGCGGCCTCGCCGCGTTGTTCTTCGTCCTCATGTTTTTGGTGGCGGATGCGGAGAGTGGCGTCACCATGATCGGCGTCGAACCGCTCTTCGGCCTTGATCCTGTGATGCGGGAAGCCGAGCGGTTCACCGGACCGCTGGCGGCGCTGTGGTACACGCTTTTCTCGCTGCCGATCTTCTTGCTCACGCCGGATACCGAGCGGACACCGATCAGGGCGGGTGCTGCCATCAAGGCGGGTCTTGCGCAGCTCAAGGCGACGTTTTTGAAGCTGCGTGCTTACAAGAATATCGGTCTCTTTCTCGTGGCGCGCATGACCTATTATGACGGGCTGTCGGCCATCTTTGCGTTTGGCGGCATCTATGCTGCCGGTACGTTTGGCTGGGAAATTCAGACTCTCGGCATTTTCGGAATTGTGCTGTCCATCTTTGCAGCGGTGGGTGCCTTCCTTGGCGGGTGGATGGATGACCGGTTCGGATCGAAGCGTACCATCGTGGTGGCGGTTGCAGGACTGGTTCTCGGCACCCTCGCGTCTGTCTCTATCACCGCTGATACAGTCTTCTTTGTTTATGATGTGCCGCCGCCGGTTGCGGGCGCCGGTCCTTTTCAGAGCGTCGGGGAACAGGTTTATATGCTGGCCGGTATCCTTATTGGCATCAGTGGCGGCCCGGCGCAGGCGGCCAGCCGCACATTGATGGCGCGCCTGTCGCCTAAAGACATGATGACGGAATTTTTTGGGCTTTATGCCCTGTCGGGGAAGGCAACGAGTTTTGTTGCACCGTTCGTGATCGCGCTGGCGACAGCTGCTGCAAACAGCCAGCGGGCCGGTCTCTTTGTTGTTGTCGCATTCCTGCTTGTCGGTCTGCTCCTGCTTCTACCTGTGCGCGAAGAGAGGACCGCCAGCTAGCGGCGGGTTTGCATCTGACGCCCACCTCGCCCATGCTCATGGCTGCAAATGGGGGATCGGGTTTTGAGTGACAGACAGGATGAACCGGTACGTGTGCAGGTGCCGGGGGAGGCGAGCGCACAGCTCTTGTCGGCTGTGGGCGGGGAGCCCGCCGATACGAAGGGACAGATCTCCTGGGCCACCTTCGAGTGGGCACGGAATCCCTATGTCATCCTGATCACGATTTATATTTTCGCGCCCTACTTCTCTACCCATGTCGTCGGCGATCCCGTGCGTGGTCAGGCGATCTGGGGCAACATCAACGCCATTGGCGGCTTTGTTATTGCGTTGCTGGGACCCTTGCTGGGCGCGATTGCCGATAGTGGCGGCCGGCGAAAGCCCTGGATCATTTCCTTTGTCGCTATCATGGCCTTTGGCACCTTTTCCATGTGGTTCGCGCTGCCTATGGATGGGGGGGTTGGCATTTTGGGCGCGGCCGTGCTGGTCATCTTGGCCAATGTCGCATTTGAGTTTTCCGCCGTCTTTCACAACTCGATGTTGCCTTACGTGGCTCCGCACAAAAACGTGGCTGGGCTCTCGGGTCTGGGCTTGGCGCTTGGCAATCTGAGCTCTCTCCTCATTCTGATCTTCATGCTGATCGCCTTCATGCTGCCGGGTGTCGTCGACTGGAGCTTTGTGCCCGCCGCCGCGCTCTTCGGTCTTGATGTTGTGGCTCATGAAAACAGCCGCATCTCCGGGCCCATCGCGGCGGTGTGGATGGTCCTCTTTTCGCTGCCGCTCATTCTTTTCACGCCTGACTCTGCTGCGAGTGGTGCCAATGCCAAAGATGCTGTGCGGAACGGCCTCAGCTCCGTTGTCCGCACGGTCAAAGGTCTGAAGCATTATCAGAATGTCGCGCTCTACCTCCTGGCGCGCATGTTTTACAATGACGGCAAGACGGCGGTGCTTGTCTTTGGCGGTGTCTATGCGGCGGGTGTTTTTCAATGGGGGCCGCTCACGCTCACCATCTATGGCGTGGTCTTGTCGATCTTCGCGGTCGCTGGCGGGTTCCTGGGTGGTTGGCTCGACAATACCTTTGGGTCCCGCAATGCCATCCTGATTTCCATCGGCGGGACATCGCTCGGTCTTTTGCTCGCTGTCTCCATGACGCCCAATGAAATTTTCTTTGTGCCCTATGATACAGCAGCGTCGGAGCCGCTGTGGTCTCTGCCGTTCTTTTCCACCGTGCCTGAGATGGCCTATCTGAGTGTTGTGATCCTGATCGCGATCTTCATCACCGCGGCCTATGCGAATAGCCGTACGATGCTTGCGCGTATCGCACCGCCTGAAAAAATGTCCGAGTTCTTCGGCTTGTATGCTTTGTCTGGAACGGCGACGGCGTTTCTGGGGCCTTTGCTGGTAGGCGTCGCGACGGCGCTGTCTGAAAGTCAGCGGGTTGGCTTCGGGTCCGTTCTTATTCTGTTGGTGGGCGGCATGGCGTTGATGCTCTTCGTCAAAGAAGAGCGGGCAGAACTCGCGGAAGAAGACAGGCGCGACTAGTCGGGATTGGGTCTTTTAGAAAAGATGCCAGCCTTTGGAGATCACCCAATTGATCTCCTTGGCAAGGTTAGGTGGAAACTTGACGTCGCCGACCTCATCGGGCGCGAGCCAGCGATACTCCGTATGCTCCTCTGAAAGTGCGACGTTGGTTGCTTCACTGGTCGCCAGAAAGGAAAGGCCAAGCTCGAACGTGTCGCCTTCTCCGTGTGACCAGGTGGTGAGCGGTCTGACCTTAGAGAGCGTCAGGCCCGATTCCTCGCGGGCTTCCCGCCGTAATCCTTCTTCTATGGTCTCGCCTTCATGCAGACCGCCGCCGGGCACGTCCCAGTAGCCCGCATAATAATCATCATCTTCCGATCGCTTGATGATGAGGAGCCGTCCCTCGCGCCAGATCTGCACTTTGACGGCTATGGCGTGGGTGAGCTCTCGCTTGTCCATTTCGTTCGCGCCTTCAATTTCTGCGCATTTGCGGACGGAATACCGCCAGGTCAGATATGGCACTTTTCCTGCAAATGCTTGCTAGTGACGGAAGTGGCGCATGCCGGTCATGACCATGGCGAGGTCGTTTTCGTCGGCTGCTGCGATTACTTCATCGTCGCGCATGGAGCCGCCGGGCTGAATGACACAGGTCGCGCCCGCTTCAGCTGCAGAGAGCAATCCGTCTGCGAAGGGGAAGAAAGCGTCTGAGGCCACAGCCGAGCCTTTGGTGAGCGGCTCGGAAAGCCCAGCCTCCGCCGCCGCATCTTCCGCTTTGCGGGCAGCAATGCGCGCACTGTCCACCCGGCTCATCTGACCTGCGCCGATGCCGACGGTTGCGCCATCTTTCACATAGATGATGGCGTTCGACTTCACGTGTTTGCAGACGCGGAAGGCGAATTTGAGATCGGCCAGTTCCTGCTCGCTTGGCGCGCGTTTGGTGACGACCTTAAGCTCAAGATCATCAATCACCCCATTGTCCCGGGTCTGGGCGAGGAAGCCGCCTGCGACCGTTTTCACAAAAAGACCCGGTGTGCGGGCATCGGGCAGACCGCCGGTGGTCAGGAGCCGCAGGTTCTTCTTGGCGCCAATGATCTTGCGGGCGTCTTCATCGGCGTCGGGTGCGATGATGACTTCGGTGAAAATTTTCGCGATCTCTTCCGCGGTCTCGCCGTCCAGTGTCTGGTTCAAGGCAATGATGCCGCCAAACGCGGAAACCGGATCACAGGCCAGCGCCTTGCGATAGGCTTCGGCCAAACTGCCTGAGGTTGCCACACCGCACGGGTTGGCATGTTTGATGATGGCGACGGCAGGTGCGATCTTGGGATCGAACTCGCCGACCAGTTCAAAGGCGGCGTCGGTGTCATTGATATTGTTGTAGGAGAGCTCCTTGCCCTGGAGCTGCGTGGCGGTCGCCACGCCCGGCCGGTTTTCGCCGGTCACATAGAAGCTTGCGGCCTGGTGTGGGTTTTCGCCATAGCGCAGCGTTTGTTTGAGCGTGCCACCGAGTGCGCGATAGGCCGGTGCCCCTTCCTCAATCTCGTTTGCGAACCAGTTGGAGATGGCTGCGTCATAGGCCGCGGTGCGGGCATAGGCTTTTTGGGCGAGCGCTTTGCGTGTCGCGAGGCTGGTGCCTTTCTTCTCCTGAATTTCCGAAATGACGCGGTCATAGTCGGCAACGTCGACGATCACATTCACGTAGGCATGGTTTTTGGAAGCTGCGCGGATCATGGCGGGGCCGCCAATGTCGATATTCTCAACGCAGGTATCGTAGTCGGCGCCTTTGGCGACAGTTTCCTCAAAGGGATAGAGATTGACGGCCAGCAGGTCGATCGGGCCGATGCCATGTTTTTCCATGGACGCGGTGTGCCCTTCGTCATCGCGCACGGCAAGCAGGCCCCCATGGACCATCGGATGGAGCGTCTTCACCCGGCCATCCATCATTTCCGGGAAGTTGGTGATGTCGGACACGTCTTTGACCGGAATGCCCGCGTCCGCAATGGCCTTTGACGTGCCGCCGGTCGAGACCAGGTCGACGCCGGCCTCGTGCAGCGCACGGGCGAAGTCGACAAGGCCTGTCTTGTCGGAGACGGAAAGAAGGGCGCGGCGGACGGGCTGAATATCGGCGGGCATCGGTGGATCCTGAGAAGAGAGAAGGGGCCTAAACTCCGCGCCGGATAGCACGAAAGCGCAGGCTCTGGAAGGGAGAGGTGGGCTCTCGACCCCTTATTCCGGCTTCTGTTGCTCAGATTGCCCAGATGCGTGTGTTTCGGCGTTCGCCGACGCGTCTTCGGCCTCAGCTGGAATGCCCGGAAGCTCGCCGGGCATTGCTGGGAGCTCTGGTTCTTCTGTCTCGGATTTGCTGGCGTTTCCGGTTGTGGACAGACGTCGCCACGCCCAGTGGACGGTGGCCTCGTCGCGGAAAGCCTCTCCATTGACGACAATCTGTTCGCTCCGCCGTGTGCGATCTGCCGCACCCAGATAGACGCTTTCTTCCAGTGTGATCCTGCTTTTTCCGTTCTCGACCCGGGCGCGGAACTGCCAGCCGTCTCCGTTGGGCAGCAGCACCAGTACGTTCGATTTGTCATGGGCGAGGGAGGCGCGGGCATCCGGGTGCAGATGGAAACGGATCGCGAACGCTGCGGGGTCCGCATCGTCTTGGACCTGTTTGAAGGGCACCAGGAGTTTCGACGGTTCCTCCGGCGCGCGGGTCAGGCTGTCTTCGCCGCGCAGGTCTTCACCGCTCGCGCTTAAGAAGAGACGCCTACGGTGAACAAAGCCGAACAGTTTTCGGTAGCCATCATGCGCAGCATCAAGCCAGATGCCCTCTTCGCTTTCATTGCGTCTGCTTTCAACCCGGGCCGGGCCTTCCATGAGGCGCGAGCCCAAAAGAATACGAGACAGTGCGCCTTGGGTGAACCGTGCAGACGAGGTGTCGTTCACCACCAAGGTTGAGTGAGCGGCGGTCGCCCGGCTCGCGGCATGCCAGTCGGCGCCCAGGATCCGTGTCGCCCCGCAATTGGTGACCAGCCGGCAGCGGCCCACGCTCATCTCGAAGGAGAGACAGCCTGCATGAGCGGAGTGGGAATAGGCGCCCGGCGGCGGCGGGCCCGTGTCGACCGTCACATAGGTGGGGCCTGCCGACATGCGCTGATAGCCTGAATGGGGGGCGAAGCCGAAGGGTTTGCCTTTGGCATCGTCTTCGGCAAGGGCGGCTTCAACGGCGCCCTCCGGCCCCTCATCGGCGCCATTGAACAAAGCCAGTTTGCCATCACCATGTTTGAAGAAGCGGAGCATGGGCATCATGCGGTCGACGGCGTTCCGAATAGGCTGGGGCACGCCATGACCTTGGGCGATCAGTGCGTCACGGAGTGCCACCAGATCGAGCAGTATGGACAGCTGCGCCGCCGGATTTCGGCTGATATGCCCGCCATCGGGCAATATCTGCTGCATCAGTTCCTGACCCACCAGATCAAGGCCTTTGCGCAGGCGCTTCTTGCCTTCCGAGAGGCAGAGGCCCGAGAAGGCGAGGCCAATGGCGGCGGTGAGGCGTTGCTCGCCGGCGGGTGCCCACATCACGGTGCGCGCCAGATGACGCGCCTGCTTCGCCATATTGCGCAAGAGGGTGGAGCGATAGATGAGGTCGGACTCTTCCATCAGAAGGGCGCCATTGGCTGCCCAGGAGGTCAGGCGTCGGCCGATTACATGAGGGCGCCATCCTATGTCGTGCCACTGGCCGGAGGTTGCGATCCAGCTTTGTACGAGACCTCTGGCATGTGCGCGCGCGGCGTTACCCCCGGCCGCCGAAAAATGCCGGACCCAGGAAAACCCGTGGAGTTCTTCGGTCCAGGTTTCGCTCGGCGCTTCAACTTCGAAGGGAGAGAGGCCGTTGGTCCGCACCTGTCCGCCAGGCAGGTCATAGCGGCCCTGAAAGAGCGCGTCAGCCTTGTCAACCCGCCCTGGCCGCAGGTCTTTTGGGTAGTAGGTGATCCTATCGGGCATGGGCCCGCGTAAGGTCTGGCGATAGGGCCAAGTGCTGTAAATCGCGGTCAGGCTGAGATCAGCGGTGCGGCGGAGTGCTGCGAGGGTGAGATCGCTCAATCGGTTGCCCGGATTGAGGATATGCCGTTCCTGTCTCCGCGGTGCAGGGTGCGGCGTTTGTGCTGGAGCGCTCACAGGTTTCGTCATGAGCGCGTGCCTTGTGCCGGGACGCTGTCCCGCTGGTCGGGGGAGGCGTCCCGCTCAGGGCCGCTTGCGGAGCGTTGCAATGTTCTCAGCATAGGCGGATGCACCACCTTTGAATGTTGCGGTGCCGGCGACAAGCACGTCAGCTCCAGCCGAAATGACTTTCGGGGCTGTTTCGAAATTTACGCCGCCGTCGACTTCCAGCTCTATCTGCTTGCCGGTCTCTTCAATCCGTTTACGGATGATTTCGATCTTCCGCAGCTGACTTTCGATAAATGACTGACCGCCGAACCCTGGGTTCACACTCATCACCAAGACCAGATCGAGGTCCTCAAGAATTTCATCCAGAGCACTGACGGGGGTTGCCGGGTTAAGAGACAGGCCTGCCTTCAACCCGCGCGCCTTGATCATCTGAACAGTCCGGTGCACATGGGCACCCGCTTCCGGATGGAAGGTGATGATGTCGGCGCCCGCGTCTGCGAATGCGTCCACATAGGGGTCGACAGGGGCTATCATGAGATGCACGTCGAACGGCTTGTCGGAGTGTGGCTTCAGCGCCTTCACCACATCCGGCCCAATCGTGATATTGGGAACGAAGTGCCCGTCCATGACGTCAATATGGATGTAGTCTGCGCCTGCTTCAGAGACGGCGCTCACTTCTTCCCCCAGGCGCGCGAAATCGGCTGCCAGGATTGACGGAGAAATTTTTACAGGATTTGCCATAGAAGGATGCTTATCAGGTCGGTTTGTCAGGTGCAACGACAGCAGCGGCGTGAATTTTCAGTGCTCTTTTGTCAGGCGGACTGCATAGAATCCGTCCATGCCGCCTTCGTTGACCAAGTGGCTCGGCAGGGTGCGCAGGTCACCCTCTGGGGTGATGCATTCGCTGAGCCCACCGATCTCGTCTGGTGTGATGGGGACCCGCTTGAAGGTGGGATTGTTCTTGAGAAACAGGGCGGCCTGTGCTGGACCCTCCAGAGGTTCCAGCGAACAGGTGCAGTAGACGAGTGTGCCTCCCGGCTCCAGCCACTCAGCCGCTCGCGCGAGCAGTTTTGCCTGGACCGGGGCGAGGCTTGCTATGTCTTCGGCATTTTTTGAGCGCAGTACATCTGGATGGCGTCTCACCGTGCCGGTTGCGGAACAGGGGGCGTCCAGAAGGATCTTTTTCCACTTGCGGCCTGGCACCCATTCTCCGGCATCGGCTTTCACAATGGTTGCAGTGAGGCCGGTACGAGATAGGTTTTCCCTCAACCGTTCCAGCCGACCCCCCGCCCGATCGACAGCGGTGACCGTGGCCCCTGCTGCTGCGAGGGCCAGTGTCTTGCCGCCCGGTGCTGCGCAGAGGTCGAGCACCTCCTCTCCGGAGACATTACCCAGCAGCTTATGGGGCAGCGCGGCGGCCGCATCCTGTACCCACCACGCGCCATCTGCATAACCGGGGAGATCTTCGATGCGACCGGGATGGGACAGTCGGATACTCCCGGTAGGGAGGAGCATGCCGCCCAATGTCTCGGCCCAACTTTCGGCATCAGATTTCACAGAGATATCGAGGGGCGGTTCTGCCAGATGTGCATCGGCAATTGCCGCTGCGGTATCGGCCCCGTAGGCAGTTTCCCAAGACTTCCACGCCCAATAGGGGGTGTTGGCCATGCCCGCCTCGCCGGCGTCCTCCTGCGCCTTAACGAGGTCGGGACCTTCACGGGTGATCCGGCGCAGAATGGCGTTCACCAGTCCCCGATAGGGCCGGGCATGCCGGTTGGCGTTGGTGAGTTCGACAGCGCAATTGACCGCGGCGTGGGCGGCCGATCCCAAGAACAGGAGCTCTGCGGCGCCGACCCTGAGCAATGCCAGGGCGAAAGCAGCCTTGTCCGGTAGTGATTTGTCGAGCATGGCATCCAGGACGGCGTCGATCTGTCCAAGGCGTCTGAGGGCCGTCGTCGCCATGGCGCGGGCAAAAGCGCGGTCGCTCGCGTGGTTGGCCAGATCTTTGGCGCTCAGTTCCCTGGTGAGCGCCGTTTCAAGAGTTTCGCCCTTGTTCAGAACTGCCAGGAGCACAGCCGCCGCCGCACGCCGGGCGGCTGTTCCATCCTTTCTTGATGGTCCATTTGGTTTTGATCTTGCCGGTGTCTTGGATGTCATTGAGGGCCCTGTTTCTGCCTGTGCTTAGAGCATAGAGCTGCCATAGAGGCCAGTCCCTTGTCTGACTTCCACGGCCGTAAGAGGTGCAGGAAAACATGGTGCTGACGGTGCGTTTGCCAGAAGTTGCCAGAACCCGAATTTTTACAATGGATTCGCGGCCTATCGATACAAGAGGGTATTAAAACAAGTGTCCTAGGCTGACCTGAACACAGAAGAGCATCAGGTGCCGCGCCATGTCCTGCAGTGACACGTCAATTTTCGAAGATTTGTTTGACCATGCGTTCGACGCGCAGTGGATTCTGAGTGCCGATATGGTCATTGAACATGCAAATGCCGCGGCTGCTGCGCTCACGGGGTATGCTATCGACGACCTTGTTGGGCAATCCCTATCCATCTTATTGCCCCCAAAGATCGCCGGGATGCATGATGAATATGTGGCGCATTATAACAGGCACGGCGCGACGCTTGGGGTCTTGGGCGAATCACGACGGTTTGAAATCCGGGCCCGCGACGGATCCATGATCCCGATCCAGCTGAAGGCCTTCCCTCTTAGCGAAGGCAATGCAGAACGCCGGTTTGGTGCCACGATGATCGATCTGCGTGCGCAGGTTCGCCTCGAACAGGAGCAGCTCCATACAATTGCCCATCTGAAGAGGCTTTCTCTTATTGATCCGCTTACGGAGGTTTGGAATCGGCGTGCGTTTGACGGAGCGCTGGAGCGGCAATCTGCGTCGGTAACCCGGCATCACAGCATGGCTGCGCTCGCAATGATCGATATAGATCACTTTAAGCAGGTCAACGATACCTATGGTCATGCGGCTGGCGACAGGGTCCTGCAGCTGCTGGCTCGGCATCTAAAACAGTGTCTGAGAAAAGAAGATATGTGCGCTCGTCTTGGCGGTGAGGAGTTCGGTATTCTGATGCCCGCCTGCGATGCTGAGTCTGCAGTTCTGGTGATCGAGCGTGCGCTGCAGCGGACCGCCACTGATCGCTTTGATCTGGGTGATAATCGTGTGATCTCAATCAGCTTCAGCGCAGGGGTTGCTGCGATTGAGGGAGGTGTTGCGCCGCTGCTGATGTTGGAGCGGGCCGATGCCGCTATGTATTGCGCCAAGGAGAACGGGCGCGCCCGGGTTGAGCTCTGGACTCCCCAACTGGAGGTCGCCGCCAGCGCTTAGCCCCAGGGACCTTCGGCGCCTGAGCCGTGTGTCATTGCCTGCAGTTTGGCGATGCGGTTCGCCGTCGCCGGGTGTGTCGAAAAGAGGCTGTCGCGCTTGTGGGCATGCAGCGGGTTGATGATGAACATATGGGCGGTTGCAGGGTTTCGTTCGGCGGCGTCATTGTCGATGCGCGCCGCACCATTTTCAATACGCTGAAGAGCGGAGGCGAGCCACATGGGGCGTCCGCAGATTTCCGCGCCCAGCTGATCCGCGCTGTACTCGCGTGTTCGGCTGATGGCCATTTGCACGAGGGCTGCCGCCATGGGCGCCAGGATCATAATCGCCAGCGTGCCGATCAGCCCGCCTGCATTGTTCCGGTTGTTTCCAAAGAAGAGGGCAAAGTTCGCCAGCATGGAAATCGCGCCGGCAAGTGTTGCCGTAACGGTCATGGTGAGTGTGTCGCGATTTTTGATGTGCGCGAGTTCGTGGGCCATGACGCCTGCCAGTTCTTCAGGGGTCAGCATGTTGAGCAAGCCAGTTGTCGCAGCGACCGCCGCATTTTCCGGATTGCGCCCTGTCGCAAACGCGTTGGGCTGCGCCGTTTCAATAATATAGGTGCGCGGCATGGGAAGGTCTGCATTTTCAGCCAGCCGCTGTACCAGGCGCACATAGTTTGGTGCCTCTCTTTCGGTGACTTCGCGCGCGCCGTGCATGCGCAAAACCATCTTGTCGGAATTCCAGTAGGCAAACACATTCATGCCCGCAGCGATCAAAAATGCGATTGCAGCGCCGCCTTCCCCTCCGATCATGAACCCGATCCCCATAAAGAGCGCTGTCATGGCAGCGAGCAGGATGGCGGTTTTGGTCATGTTCATTCGTGCGCGTCCTTCCGGAGGTGTTGGGATTCTGAGGCTTCGATATATATGTAGAAGGATACAGACGGCTTCAATGCTGCCTGGGTTGCTGACAATGGATTGATCGGATGACAGAGGAAAAGCAGCAGAAGCCCTTGAGTGACGCAGCAAAGCGCGCGCTGGCGGAGGCCGATGCGCGGCGTGCGGAGGCTAAACCTGACGCCAAGCGACCACGAGAGCTCTTGGGCAGAGAAGGCCCAGAACCCACGCGCTACGGGGATTGGGAGCATAAGGGCCTGATCAGCGACTTTTAGGACAGAAAGCGCTTGCTCGCTATACGTGTATCGAAGTAGAAATGTGCGCGTAATGCGAGCATTCAAGAAGACCTTCGCCTCCTGCGTGTGGGCTGCAGTCTGTATCCTGGCGGTCGTTCCGACAGCGATGGCGGCCGAGATCTTGCCTGGCCCTATCCCGGCAACCCTTATTCGCGTGATTGATGGCGACACTGTTGAGGTGCGTGCCCGGATTTGGCTCGGCCAGCAGGTACAGGTCGCGGTCCGCCTTGCGGGTATCGATGCGCCGGAACTCCGCGGCAAGTGCCCCGCGGAACGAGCGCAGGCTGAAGCGGCGGCGGCTCATCTCCAGCCGCTCGAGGGGACCGCGATTTCGCTCACGAACGTGATGAACGACAAGTTTGGCGGCCGGGTTCAAGCCAACCTTCATCATGTCGAGATGGGAGCTTTGGGTGCTTCTCTGCTGAATGCCGGGCTTGCGCGACCTTATGATGGCGGACGGCGTGGCAGCTGGTGCTCCGCGGTACAGCTAGACCGGAACCGTTTGTAGATCGACAAGGCCTCTGAAGCTGTCCTCAAGCTTCAATGTGAGGGTGGCGTCTTCGCCGGCGGTTCGCGAAACGTGGGATAGAACGCATTGGGCGAATCCCTCTTCATTCGCCCAGGGCAGCATGATCTGTTCGATCTCCAGAAGGGGACCTTCGTTGGATTGTGAGTTGTAGGTGGAGGTGAGCATGACCGGTGCTGTGACGACCTCAGCGAGATGGTCTGTGACGAGTTTGCCAAAGGGCTCATGACTAAAGGACGAGGTCTTTACACCGGTCAGGTCGACCCCAAGGCGTCGCACCATCTCAGTGCCAAAAAACCGGATCTCGAAATCGCCGGTGCCATGCTCGTAGATCACTATGTTTGACAGGATCGGGGCGAGGTCAACAAGGTCCAGATCGGCGGTACACGGCAGGCGCTTTTCGCCCTTCTGACGCTGCCAATAGTCCAGCAGCGTCCTCGCGCCCTCTGTTTTCAATTCCATACCTGGTCCCCACAGGAATGCCCGTCGTCCTCTGACGGCGAAGATGCCAGAAACCTAAGTCTGAAACAGTAAAAACTCCGTGTTAGATTCTGAATAAAGTAAAATTTGCCCTCTATACAGCCAGGTCAGCGAAGGAGATCGCGGCTCCAAACTATATCGACCTATATCAAAGTATTGGTAAAACAGATCGTTTGGTTTGTCCCATTTTTGGGGCAAAATATACCTGTTTCTTCGGGCTTAGTGACGACGAGCCTGGTCGGCCTCTGCCAAACTAATCCTTTGGTCTAGTTGGTCAGCTTCTGCCGAACCAGCGACAAAACGCGTGCCGCGCTTACCTGTTCTGGCGGTTCTCGATCAGGTCATCGACGACGCTTGGGTCCGCCAAAGTGGACGTGTCCCCGAGATTGGAGAATTCGTTCTCAGCAATTTTGCGCAGGATGCGACGCATGATCTTGCCCGACCGTGTTTTTGGTAAGCCAGGTGCCCATTGGATCAGGTCCGGACTTGCGATCGGTCCGATCTCTTTGCGGACCCATTGGACAAGTTCCTTGCGAAGGTCTTCGGTGGGGTCATCCCCTGCGTTCAGCGTGACATAGGCGTAGATGCCCTGGCCCTTGATATCGTGCGGGTAGCCAACCACTGCTGCTTCGGCCACCTTCGCATGGGCGACCAATGCACTCTCCACCTCTGCCGTTCCCATGCGGTGACCGGAGACGTTCAGCACGTCATCGACACGGCCTGTGATCCAGTAATAGCCGTCCTCGTCGCGCCGGCAGCCGTCGCCGGTGAAGTATTTGCCGGGGAACTGAACAAAGTAGGTATTGGCGAAGCGTTCGTGGTCTCCATAGACGGTGCGCATCTGACCTGGCCAGCTGTCTGCTATGCAGAGATTGCCTTCGGTTGCTCCGTCGAGCTCCTTGCCGTCATTGTCGACGATCACCGGGCGGATCCCGAAGAAAGGCTTGGTCGCCGATCCCGGTTTCTGGTCAATTGCGCCCGGCAGCGGCGTGATCAGAATGCCGCCGGTCTCTGTCTGCCACCATGTGTCGACAATGGGACAGCGTCCGTCCCCGACAATGTCATGATACCAAAGCCAGGCTTCCGGATTGATCGGTTCCCCAACGGAGCCCAAGAGTCTTAGCGAAGAGCGACTTGTAGATTTAACCGGTCCTTCGCCTTCGGCCATGAGGGCACGAATGGCGGTCGGGGCTGTGTAGAAGATGTTCACCTGATGCTTGTCGCACACCTGCCAGAAACGGGACGCGTCCGGATAGTTCGGTACGCCTTCGAACATGAGCGTTGTCGCGCCGTTCGCAAGCGGACCGTAGAGGATGTAGCTGTGACCCGTCACCCATCCCACATCGGCTGTGCACCAATAAATGTCCCCGTCATGATAGTCGAAGACATATTGATGGGTGATGGACGCATAAACCATGTAGCCGCCGGTCGTGTGCATTACCCCTTTGGGTTTTCCTGTTGAGCCGGACGTGTAGAGAATAAAGAGCGGGTCTTCGGCGTTCATCTCTTCCGGCGGGCAGTCGGCATCCACAGATGCCGCGGCTTCGTGGTACCAAACGTCTCGACCGTCCACCATTGGCACGCCAGATGCGGTGCGCTCCACAACGATCACGGACTTCACGCCAGGACATTGGGCGACGGCTTCGTCTGTGTTCGCCTTCAAAGGAATTTTACGCCCGCCACGGACGCCTTCATCGGCTGTGATGACACAGTTCGACTCGCAGTCAATGATGCGTCCGGCGAGGGCTTCGGGAGAAAAGCCTCCAAAGACGACGGAATGCACCGCACCGATGCGGGCACAGGCCAACATGGCATAGGCCGCTTCCACGATCATCGGCATGTAGATGGTAACGCGATCACCCTTCTGGACACCTTGCGCTTTCAGGACGTTTGCAAACTTACATACTTCCGTGTGCAGCTCGCGGTAGGTGACCTTCTTATCGTCCGTAGGTTCATCACCCTCCCAGATGATGGCGACCTGATCTGCCTTATCGGCTAAATGACGATCAATACAATTGGCGCTGGCGTTCAACGCTCCGTCTTCAAACCACTTAATGCTAAGGCTGTCTTTGTCATAAGACACATCTTTGACTTTTGAGTAGGGCTTGATCCAGTCGATGCGTTTACCCTGTTCGCCCCAGAAAGCTTCCGGGTCGGCAATGCTGGCGTCGTACATCTTTTGATATCCAGCGGCGTCAACGTGCGCCCGACCTGCCCATTCAGCGCTTACGGGGAAGATTGCATTGTCTGTCATTTTGGCCTCCTCAGCGGCTGCGGCGGCTCCAGCCCTCCGCATTATTCTTTTCGGCACTATAGGCGGAAATTGGCTTGTTTGTGCCCCTTTTTTGAGTCAGTTTTCGCTCTCCGACCGTTGGGTTGGTTGGGGATAGGGGTTGTTGTGTATCGGGCGTGCGTCATGTCGGGGACTGCCCTGGCGGCAGTGTTGTTTATGGGGGGCGTTGGGGGTTCCCGGGTCGAAGCGATTACCATTCGCGAAGATCAGGCGCCGTTGCCAGGCAGTATCCAGGACTATTGGGACAGCACCAATCACTTCTCGAATGTTGCGAATATCGGTGTTGCGTCCGTTTCCGGGGTCGACAATCAATGCACGGGCACGCTGATCAACAGCCGCACGATCCTCACGGCTGCTCATTGCTTCAGTATCGATACACCACCCACATTTTCATATGACTTCACAACGCTGGGCAATTTTCGCATCACGTTTGCGGCCGACAGCGTTGATGGTGATCCGCTCGAAGTGAGTGGTGTCATGTCCCATGAGGGATATGACGGCGACTCCGCCAATGACATTGCGCTCATTGCCCTGGATGCGCCTGTGCTCACCATCGACCCGGTCACGCTGACGACAACCGCGCCTCAAGTTGGTGATGTCGTGCACGTTGCTGGCTTCGGGCTCTCGGGTGCCGCCGGACGCGACATCGTTGTGGACAATGGGAACGGACTGGAGTTTCAGAACGCGGACAACCGGCGCCGGGTCTCATACAATTATGTAGATCTGGTTGGTGATGTTCCGGGACTGGGAAACGTCATCATCTTTGATTTTGACGACCCAAATGCCCCGGAAGACTTTGACGTAGGTATGGGCATTCCGATTTCATCGACCCCTGTTCATCCCCTGGAAGGCGCGTCAGCCGGAGGTGACTCTGGGGGACCTATGTTTTTGCAGTTGCAGGACGGCAGCGTCGTGCAGATAGGCGTGTCGCAGGGCGGCGATGATCCAAACGATGCGGGCGATGGAAATTATACGTCGCTCACCTATTACACCAATGTCGCAGCTTACCTGGATTGGATCGCAACTCACTCTTTCCTACGAAATGTTGCAAATCAAAGTGGCGGTGACTGGCAGAATGGGGCGATCTGGCAGGGTGGCATTGTGCCGGACAATGTAGAAAGTCCAACACCGGGTGAAACGCGGTACTATCAGGTGTCGCTCAGCGGTACGTCTGCCGTGACTCTCACCGACGCCCGGGAGGTCGACCGGGTGACTCTCTCCGGTGGGCGTCTCAATGTGTCTCAATCGGGATCTTTGGACGTTATCGATCACCTGTCTGTTGGCGCCGGGTCTCTTGCCCAACTCGACGGGACCGTGACCGGTGATACGCAGGTACTTTCAGGTGGCATTCTGGGCGGTACCGGGACGATTAGCGGCACGCTCACGAACACAGGTGTTGTGTCGCCCGGCAACTCCGTGGGGACATTCGCGGTGGATGGCAATCTGAATCTGGGATCTGCCGGCCAACTCCTGATAGAGGCGGATGTCGCGCAGGCGGATCTGATTGATGTTTCTGGTGCAGCTGCCCTTGATGGCGGTGTGACCTTTGCACCAGACCTGCGGTTGGCGGATCAAAGCAGTTTTGTTTTTCTGCAGGCAGGGTCCGTTACAGGCGTGTTCTCCTCGGCCGTTTCGGACTCGCTGTTTTTCGAACCGACCTTGTCGACAAACGGCAATAGTGTCTCGGTTACCTTTTCGAAGACCCGCGCATTGGGTGATGTGGTAGGGTCTGACAATCGCCAGGATGTCGCGGCTGTTCTGGAGTCCCTGCCGACAGATGCACCAGACGCGGTGACCAATGCGGTTGGTGCGCTTGGGACGGCATCCACGACGGCAGAGGTGCGCTCGCTTGTCCGGCAGATCTCTGGAGAGACGCATGGTATTGACCCGGCGCTAGGCCAACGAAGCATCGAGAGTATCAACAGGCTTGTGGCAGGGCGTCTGGCGCACATCGGTCGTGGGTCAGGCGCTGCGACGCTCGCGTCGCTCACAAGCGATCAAACAGACCGACAGTTTGTCCTGCGCACCGCCAGCGGCGACGCGAGTGGGCGGACAGGTCGACAGGGAGGCTTAGGCAGGCTCCTTACGATGGTCGTGGAGGTCTCTGGCCCGGACGCTGCACATCAAAGTGGGGTGTTGGACGTTGGTTCGCCTGCAGACGGCCTTAGAGATGTGGCGCCAGGTGTCTGGCTTGAGCATTTCCGCACAGTGGGTGATGTGGAGCAGAGTGCGAGCGCATCGGGTGTGGGGTACCGGATCGCCGGCACAAGTATTGGCTATGACTTTCAACTGAACGAAGAATGGATTGTAGGCGCTGCCGTGTCTTACACCAAAACCGATACGGATGTGATTACCGGGCTCGGCGATGGCGCTGAAACCCACGGGCGTCATGGATCGCTTTACGGCCGCTATCGATCTGGTGCTATTTCGGCGCTGGCCTCGATCGCCGTAACGCGCAATTCAACTGAAGCCATCCGCTACACGAGCGTGGGTGCCGCGACACAGACGGCTGCCGCCACGTATGGTGGCTGGGGAGTCACCTCGAACGTCACTCTGCTTCACGACAGCACGGCCTTCGGCTTTTCGGTCCAGCCTGCGGTTTCTGTTGAATATGCCTATCAGGCGACCGATGGCTTTCAGGAACAGGGAAATGCTGCGCTCCTGACCGTGGACGGGTACCAGCACAGCGCCCTCAACCTTGCGGCCGTGGTGCGACTGTCAAAGGAACTGACCCTCGGCGAGCGCACATCGCTCGAACCGGAACTGCGGTTTGGAGGTGTCTATGACCTTCTGAATGAAGACCCGGCCATCACGGCGCGGTTTACGGGCACGGCCCCCAGTTTTCGATCGCAAGGTGTCGAAACAGAGCGCGGCGGTGCATTGCTGGGCGCCGGTGTTCTCTTGAACGTCTCGGAAAACCTTTCCTTCTATGCAGATTATGAAGGGTTTTTGGCCGGCAATGAGACGTCTCATACGACTTTGGTGGGGACCCGCTTTCGCTTCTGATTGAAAAACGGTCCGGCGATCGGGCTTGGTCTGGTAATCCAAAATTAACCCTACATCGTGAAGCAAGGGTTTCTCACGGCCCGATTCAAGGTTTTTTACGGGTTTGCGGCGCATCCTCTGGAGAACTCTGAGGGGTTTTCTTATGGGCCGCCGCTTGCCGCGCCGAAAAATGCTGTCGAAGACCGCCGTGCGTCGTCCGCGCGTCCAACCACCTGCGGCTGATCTACCGCCGGAAGACAATGTCTTTAGTGATGTTGAGTTTGCGAGAGCCGGGCTTGAGCTTGCGGAGCGCCAGGCAGGCTACGGCGCATGGTTCTGGCACCTGCCCACCAACTCCTTTTACATGACCCCCAATGCCTGCGCGGTCCTTGGCGTTGAGCCAGGGATCAGTGAGTTCGATATAATCATGGCGGCCATCCATGAAGATGACCGCGAAGAAGTGACGACCAAAGTCCGTCACCATCTGGACAGGCACGAGAGCTACGACCTTGCATGCCGTATCAGACGTCCGGACGGTGAGGTTCGGTGGATCCGTGCGCGGGGACATGGTTCCGAAGATGAGTCCGGCCACCCTGCCATGTTTGCCGGATCAATCGAAGACACGACCTATCAGGTCGAGACGCTCAACGAGTTGCAGCGCTCGGAAATGCGATTTCGTTCTCTGATCGACAGTGCACCTTTCCCGGTTGTGATTACGCGGCCAAGCGACAAAACGCTGAGATATGTCAATCAGCGCGCCGTTGATTTGCTGGAAGAGTTGGGCAAGCCTGCCGATACGTTGAGTGTGCCGGATCTTATGGCGAACAAGGAAACCTATAATGAGGTCCGCGAGCAGCTTCTGACCAACGGTGTCACCGAGAACTTCGAGCTGGCGCTGAAACGCGCGGACGGAACCCCTCTGTGGATCCTGCTCAAAGGATTGATCGTTGACTATGAAGGCGAGCCCTGCGCTTACCTAATATTGCTTGATGTGACCGAGCGCCGCGAGCTTGAAAAGAAGCTTCGCACGCAGGCTACGTCCGACCCGCTGACCGGCGTTGCAAATCGGACAGAACTACTTTCTCAATTGGAGTTTGCGATCTCGGTGTCCAACCGAACGGATGAGGGCTTTGCTCTTCTCCTGCTCGATCTCGACAATTTCAAGATGGTGAACGATACCCGTGGTCATTCCATCGGGGATAAGCTTCTGGTG
This sequence comes from Parvibaculaceae bacterium, assembly GCA_965276845.1. Lineage (GTDB taxonomy): Bacteria > Pseudomonadota > Alphaproteobacteria > Parvibaculales > Parvibaculaceae > Mf105b01. The sequence continues at coordinate 3,168,768 of OZ255699.1, read as the reverse complement.
GAGGCATCAAAGCGGCTGAATGCCCTTCTGCGCGCCACGGATACGGTAGCTCGCATTGGCGGTGATGAGTTTGCGATTATTGCGCGGCATCTGGACAAGACCCGCGGCGTCACCGTCCTCGCTCAGAAGATTATCGACTCTCTTTCGGAGCCATTCGAGATTGACGGTCTGGTGGCCAATGTCGGCTGTTCGATCGGCATTGCCCATTATCCCTGGGACAAGGGCGACCCAGAGCTTCTGATGCAGCATGCGGACCTGGCTCTCTACCGTGCGAAGGATGAGGGACGCGGATGTTTTCACCTGTTCGATGAAGAGCTCTCCCGTGCGGTGCATGAACGCATGCATATGGAGCGTGATCTTCGGACAGCGGTTGAGGCGGGCCAGTTCTTTGTGGTGTACCAGCCACGTTTTGATGCGAAGACGCGCGAGCCCGTCGCGGGCGAAGCGCTCGTACGTTGGCAGCATCCAGCGAAAGGGCTTGTGTCGCCCGCCACCTTTATTCCCATTGCGGAGGAAAACGGCCTCGTCATCGATCTCGGCCGCATCGTACTCGATCACGTGGTTTCAGACATTGCGCGGTGGCGCGCGGCCGGGCTTGATGTGGGACCGATGTCTGTGAACATCTCCGCCGTGCATCTGGCCGCCGGGTGCGTTCTTGAAGATGTCATGGGCGCCTTGCAGAAATATGATGTGCCGCCGGAGTGTCTTCAGGTGGAAGTTACAGAGTCGACCATGATCACGGATGAGGAGTCTGCGAGTTCACAGATCAAGGCGCTCGCCGATGCCGGTATTCACATTTTGATCGATGATTTTGGAACTGGGTATTCATCGCTTTCCTATCTCCATCGCTTCCGGGCGCATGAGTTGAAGATTGACCGAAGCTTCGTGTCCAATGTGGGCGAAGCGACCAGCGCTATTCTTGCGCGGCAGATCGTGTCGATTGGGAAATCGCTCGACCTCAAGATCGTCGCTGAAGGCGTGGAGACCGACGCGCAGGCTGACTTCATGACCGCCATCGGATGTGACGAATTGCAGGGCTTCCTTCTGTCCAAGCCGATAGAGTGCTCTGAGTTTGAAGAGCTGATGCGGGACAAAGCTGTTCGCACGGCGGCGAAGGCCAACAAGGCTTAGGAGCTCAGCCGGGCGATCTCTTCATCCGATAGACCTGCTTCTTTTAATACCTCATCTGTGTGTTCGCCCAGTAGCGGTGCGTCGCGGCGGACGCTCGCAGGGCTGCCCTGATATTTTATCGGATGCTTCAAGCTCCAGTAGGGACCTTCATGGGGGTGGTCTCGCTTTTCGAAGAGGTCGACCGCTTCCAGGTGGGGGTCATGGCGCAGGTCGCCGAGCTTATTCACCCGCGCGTGTGGGATGTCATTCTCCTGTAGAAGTTCTTCCCACTCTTCGGTTGTTTTGTGCACCGAGACCTGTTCGACCATGGCGTAGAGGTCGCGAATGTTCCGCGTCCGGTTTTCATAGGTCGCGAATCGTTCGTCGGTTTCGAATAGATCCGGTTTGCCGCCGAGGGCGAAGAAATCGCGCCACTGCTGATCGGAGTAAGGCAGGATTGCGATATAGCCGTTGGCGGTTTTGTAAGGTTTGCGGTCTGGCGCTGTCACGCGCACATATCCTATGGGGCCTGTTGGCGGGTCATACACTTCGCCGTACAGGTGCTCGGCGAGGAGAAACGACACCATGCTCTCCATCATTGGTACTTCAACGAATTGACCTTCTCCGGTACGCTCGCGATGAAAGAGTGCAGCGAGAATGGCATTGGTCATGAAGAGGCCGGTGGTCTTGTCGGCGATGAGGGTCGGGAAAAAACGGGGGCGAGGGTCCCCGTCAACTTCGGACATCATAGAGGCGATACCTGAGGCGGCCTGGATCATATCGTCATAGGCCGGGCGGCCACCATAGGGGCCGCTCTCCCCGTAGCCGGTGCCGATCACGTAAACAATATCGGGCTTGATCGCTTTGACGTCTTCGTAAGAGAGTCCTAAGCGCTTCAATCCGTCATATCGCACGTTCGCCGCGAAGACATCTGCGGTCGCAATCAGTTTCGAAAGTGCGTCGCGCGCTTGCCCCTGTTTGAGATCAAGCAGCACAGAGCGTTTGTTGCGATTGATGGAAAGGAACATCGGTCCCAGGCCCGATGCATCACCCGAAGGTGTATCGCCCGCCCAGCGCATGATGTCACCGCCCTGGCCATTTTTGGGGCTCGGACTTTCCACTTTGATGACGTCCGCGCCCATGTCGCCCAACATGGCGGTGGCATAAGCGCCCAACACCACACTGGTGAGATCAATGACGCGGACGCCCTCCAGGGCGCCTTTTGGATTTGTTTTGTTTTTCTCTTCGGTCACTTCGCTATCCTTCAGGGGCCTGTGTTGGTCGCCATACATAACGTATATCCGGAAGGCCTTCTTCATTACGTCTTCCGTCTGTGCGTTCCGCGATCATGAGGCCATGACGCTCATAAAACCTTTGCGCATCTGTGTTCTGCTGAAACGTCCAGAGTTGAAACCCTTCGCGCAAGATGTGTTTGGCCTGGGTCAGCAGCGCGCTTCCGAGCCCCCTGTTTTGTGCTGTGGGATGTACATAAAGATGATCGACCCAGTCTGGCGATGTTGCCAGAAAAGCGGCGACCCGCCCGTCGGCTCGCACAATCCAGGTTTCTTGTCTCGCGGGTAGGGTGGAAAAATGGTGCCACATATCCCAGCCGTCATGGCGTCTTGGCAGAAACCCAAGTTTGGCGGTCGCAGTTAGGTAGACCGTCGCGACGCCGGCGCCATCGGCGCAGTTGGCACGTACAGGATTGTGCTGGATCATCTGGACTCTCCTCAGATCTCCGTTTGATATTAGAGCAAAGGAGAAATGTCATGAGCTTTCGCATTCGTTCAGTGGAATCCAGCGATCGCGAGCGGGTCGAGACGGCGCTCAAAACCGCCTGGGGATCGGTGCAGGTTGTCTCCCGTGGAAAGCTTTGGAATCCACTAGAGCTGTCGGGATTTGTCGCAGAGCTGCAGGGAGAGCTTGTGGGACTGGTTACGTACCGCCATGACGCTGACGCAACGGAAGTTGTGACACTTGATAGTTTTGCCGAAGGAGAAGGGATCGGTACGGCGCTGCTTCAGGCCGTGGCGGCAGCCGCCCGTGATGAGGGCAAGACTCATCTGTGGCTCATCACCACCAACGACAATATTCCGGCGATCCGTTTCTATCAGCGGCGCGGGTGGGACATGGTGGCCCTTCATCATGGGGCGCTGGCGCGCTCCCGGCAGCTCAAGCCTGAAATTCCGACCCACGGCCTTGATGGGGTGCCGATTGACCACGAAATAGAATTCCGACTGGCTTTGTGAGGCACTCTCCGCGACACTGGCCCATCGAAAGGAAGTTTCATGCAATTGCACACGTCCAGCTGGCCGGAAGTCGAAGCCTATCTCACCCGATCCAAAGGCATCGTCATTCCCATTGGGTCGACGGAACAACATGGCCCCAATGGCTTAATCGGCACAGACGCTATTTGTCCAGAGGTCATTGCGGCGCACGCGGCGGCGGATGCCGACATGCTGGTGGCGCCGACGTTCAATGTGGGCTGTGCACAACATCACATGGCATTCCCTGGATCCATGACACTCAGGCCATCCACCATGATTGCGGTGATTTATGACTGGGTGCTGTCGCTTTCCCGTCATGGCTTTGACCGGATCTATTTTTTCAACGGGCACGGCGGGAATGTCTCCACCATTCAGGCGGCCTTTGCGGAGATTTATGCCGACCGGTCCCTTGCGCGCGACGGCAGCAATCGCGGGCCGGTGAAATGCAAGCTTGCGAATTGGTGGGACTATAAGCCGGTCTATAAGTATTGCATGGACACCTATGGCAAATCCCATGGTGCGCATGCGACGCCCTCTGAAGTCGCCGTGACGCAGTATGCCTATCCGGACGCGATCAAGACGGCAGAGATGACGCCGAAGATCGCGCCGAGCGCGCGCTACACGGACGCGGAAGACTACCGAGAGAAGTTTCCTGACGGGCGCATCGGGTCAGACCCGTCGCTTGCTAATCCTGTGGACGGGAAAAAACTCGTCGAGCTTTCGTCGAAAGGACTGATCGAGGATTTCGCAGCCTTCACTGCGAGCTGATTAGCCGCCGGATGCGCGCAGCCTGTCGACCCTGCTATTCGCAGGACCGATCAGAAGTGGAAACGCTGCCCGTACAAGAAACCCCATCCTGTTCCAGGCTTCCGGGTGCGCGGCATAAAACTTCCCGACATCTTGGTAGACGCCATAGTGACGGGTCGAGAAACCAGCATCACCGCCACTCCGATAAAACTGGGCGAACGCGTCATTTGCAGCGTCCCATTCCTGGGTTCCTTCAAGGTGAATGCCGTACCCGATGGTGCGGTCCTCGTTGGTGAGTTTTACTCGCGCGGCGGCGGCGAGCTCTGCATCCACAATGTAGGCATCTACCTTCACCCACTTGTTGGCTAGCCAAACCTCCGTGAAGCTGTGATCAACATATGGCGTGTCTGTGTCGATGAACCCGTCGAGTATGGATTGATTGATGTCCACAAAGACCTGGCGCGCTGGAATACCCGCGGCGCGCAGCAGCGCCACAAACAGCGTTGACTTTGTATTGCAGTAACCCCGCTTGGCGGCGAGGACGTCTGACGCTTTCATGTCGTAAAAATCGCCGGTCCATCCGAATTTGATGTCGTCCCGCACAAATTGAAAGATCGCGAGCGCCTTTGTTTGGTCGGTTGTTTTTCCTGCCGTGAGTGCAGCCACCGCGCGCGCAATCTCCGGGTGGCGCGTATCGATGTAGGGCGTGGTGTCAAGATAGGAATTTGGATCTTCGGACACTAACCTGGTTTCGGCAGACGCAATCGCGGTAGCGACAAACAGACCGGCGAGCGCCGTGAGGGCCAAGCGGAATTGACGCATCTGCCTTCCTTTCCTTTTGCGGGAAGGTTTACGGGAGGCGGCCTAGCTTGGATCAGGTGCGGCGATCACGATGTCTGAATTGCTTAGCTCTATCGGAATGGTGACCAGGCTTTTTCCGGCACAGGGACCGCTGGTGCAATAGCCATCCTCGAGATTGAAGAGCGCCCCGTGGGTCGTGCACAGGATCTGATCCTTTTTCCGGGTCAGAAACTTGTCGGTGAATGTCTCGAGTGGCGTGAAGGCGTGGGGACAGGCATTGACGTAAGCGACGCACCCATTGCCGGTTCTGACCACAAACATGTCGAAGCGTTCGCGCCCCTCTCCGAATGTGAAGCCTTTTGCGCCGGGGACGCCGATGTCTTCCAGCGCACATAGGCGTGTGCCGGCGGGCGGCATTTTCGCCAGCCATTTTTCCCGCCGTTGGGCGTCGCCGTAGCTTGGAGGTGAGGTGTTCACTTGGGGTGGTTATTTCTTCGCGGTAGGGACTTTTTTGAGGCCACCCATCTTGCACACCCGCTTCCATTCATCGGCGGTGACGGGTTGCACGGACAAGCGCGAGTTGTTGACCAGCACCATGTCTCTAAGCTCCGGTGTGTCTTTGACGTCCTGCAGGGTCACAGGTTTCGGCAAAGCTTCCACGGCCTCAATGTCGACCATGCCGAAGCGTTCCTTCGGATCCGTATGATCGGGATAGTGTTCCTTGATGACGCGTACGATCCCGACGACCGACTTTTCATCCACTGAGTGATAGAAGAAGCCCAGATCGCCGATCTTCATGGCTTTCATATTGTTGTTGGCTTGATAGTTACGGACGCCATCCCAGTGTTCGCCTTTGGATCCGCGTTTGACCTGATCGTCCCAGCCCCATGTGTTCGGCTCCGATTTGAAAAGCCAATAAGCCATTTCAGTCTCCCGCTTCTATTCCTTGAGCAACCATTTCCAGGCGCGCAGTTCGCGAGTCTCAAACACACCTGCTTTAACGTATGGGTCTTCATCCGCCAGCTTTTGTGCGGTCTCCCTGTCGGCGACATCGATGACCAGCATGGAGCCTTCCAACCGCTCGCCATCGTCGGATGTGAACGGTCCGCCGAGCTTCACGGCGCCCGTCTCTGCCCAGTGGTTCAGGTGGGCTTCACGATTGGCCATGCGGAGTTCGAGACCATTTGGTTTGTCGATACCGATGATACAAAAGAGCATGTTTGGTCCTTCTTGGTCGTGTTGGTTGGGGGCGAGCTTAGGGGCCGCCGGGCTTCTTGAATAGTCTTATGCTTCGGCCGTAAAGGGACGCGCCAGGAGCGACGCAATGGCTTCGTCGACGGTCTGAACGCCGGATACAATGTCTGCCACAGCGTCGCAGATCGGCATCTCCAGGTGTCGCTTTTCGCCCAGCGCTTTGACGGCCGCAGCGGTGTGCACGCCCTCGGCGACGGAGTTCCGGTCGCCCATGATCTCTTTCAAGGATTTTCCTTCGCCGAGCGCGACGCCCAGCGACATGTTCCGGCTCTGGGTGCTGGAACAGGTGAGGATCAGATCCCCCAGCCCGGAAAGACCGGTCATGGTTTCCGGTCTGGCGCCGAGCCTTTTGCCAAGCCGCACCATTTCCGCAAATCCGCGGGCGGTGAGAGCGGCCCGGGCGCTTTCCCCAAACCGTTTGCCATCGACAATCCCGCAGGCGATGGCGAGCACGTTTTTAATGGCGCCGCCGATCTGCGTGCCGATCACATCCGAGGTCCAATAGGGGCGAAAGGTCGGCGTGCCTATTGCCGTTGCAAGGGCTTGGGCGGCGTCTTCCTCGGCACAGGCGAGGGTGACCGCCGCCGGAAGACCTTGGGCCACGTCTGAGGCAAAGCTCGGTCCTGAGAGAACTGCCGGCACCGCGTCGGGGAGTGTCTCTTTCATGATTTCAGTCATCAGCTTGCCTGAGTTTTGTTCAATGCCCTTGGCACAAACCGCGACAAGCGCGCCCTTCTGCAATACATCATGCAGCCGGGCTGTCACGGCGCGAACATGTTGGGCGGGGGGCACCAGCAGAAAGGCATCGACGCCAATCAGGTCGCCCATCTCGTTGGTCGCTTTGATCGCCGGATCGAGCGCGATGCCCGGAAGGTAGGTTTTGTTTTCGTGGGTCTTATTGATTTCTTCGACGACCTCGGCCTCGTGCACCCAAAGCTGAACCTCGCGACCTGCGCGTTGCGCTACCATCGCTAGCGCCGTGCCCCAGGCGCCGCCACCGATTACTGCGAGTGTGCTAATAGTCTTCATGGCTCCCTCGTCCGGTTTTTATTGCGGATCGCTGTCGTTCTCGCAGGTGCGAAATATTGAACGATCTGTTGATTGTTCAGCGCAGGACTCTACACTCGGCTGTATGAGCGATGAGGTCTGCGAAAAAATTATCGAAGCCGCTGAAGAGCGTTTCACCCATTATGGCTATGGGAAGACGACAATGGCAGAGTTGGCACGAGACTGCGACATGTCTTCGGGCAATCTTTATCGGTATTTCCCCAGCAAGCTTGATATTGCGGAGGAGATCTGTCGGCGGGCGTCGATCCAAACAGCTGATGCGCTGACCGCTATTCTGGACACGCCGGGCCGGACCGCCGCTGAACGGCTGAAAGACTTTTTGTTCCAAGACCTTCAGACCACGTTCCACGCGCTGGAGAAGAACCATCGGATCGTGGAAATGGCGCAGCTGATTACGGCTGAAAGGCCTGAGTTCCATAATGAAGGCCTCAAACGCGAACGGGATGTCCTTGCGCGTATTCTCAAAATGGGCGCCGAGGCCGGCGAATTTGATGTCTCGGACCCCGATTTCACAGCCGAGATGATCCAGGCGGCGACCCTGAAATTCTCCTATCCGCAGCTTTTTACCCGCCTGAGCCTCGAAAAACTGGAGCGGGAACTGGAAGGGGTTTACCAGCTGATTGTGCGGGGCTTGGCCCCGGCAAAGGCCGCCGAACTTGCCGTCTAGGCTCCTAACCTTATGATTCTTATGGAATTTTGCTGATCGCGAGTCTTGACCTCTGCTCGCGTTCGCCCTGCGCCGCTTTCTTCAATGCCCCGACGCGAATTGTGATCTTTTTGTGAACAATGAATATTTTTGAAATCATTCATTGTTTTTCATTCAGGCGTGCCTATATCGCTTGCATGGACGCGCTCTTGGGGTGGGACCCTCAACCAACCCCGTAGTTTGGGGCGCGAGACTTAAGTGAACTGGAACGAGCCCATGAAATACGCTGCACAAAGATTGGCCCTTGGTCCTCTTGCGCTCAGCACCCTCGCACTGACGTTGTACAGCGTTGGGCTCGTAATCCAGGTCGCTGGTCAATATTCCTTCTGATCCCACGCACTTTAGATCCCTCACTAAAGCAATAGGTGTTCCCATGTTCCGCAATGGATTTTCAAACTTCCTCGACCGTTTCAGCACAACTGCTGTGACAGTCGTTCTCGCAGGTTACGGCGTTGTGCTCTTCGCGCAGGCAGGCAACCTGATTTAACGACCTTCGTCCGGGTTCCCCTTTCCCCTCCCTAGGGAACCTGGATACTGCCCAAAGCGTCCCCCCGCTTAAGGCATCCTGAGACGCCGGACCCCCCTCCGGCGTCTCTTTTTTTGTCGCACGTGTGCCTGGTCAGCGCGTCGCTGATTTATCGAGGGGCCAGCGGGCGCGCGGCTCCAGATCCATCGAAGACCTGTGGCCTGCCGCCAAATGCTCAAGACCTGCCCAGGCGATCATCGCGCCATTGTCGGTGCAGAGGCCCACTGGCGGTACTTCCAAAGTGAAGCCGTTTGTCTCGCATGTCGCGGCCAGTCGCTCTCTGAGTGCCTGGTTTGCCGCCACGCCGCCGGCGACGACCAGCCGTGGCTTGTCTCCCAGCTGGTCTTTGCTCTCCGCCATGGCCCGGCCGACCCGATCGTCGAGCACATCCGCCACTGCCGCCTGAAAAGAGGCTGCAATGTCAGTCTTGTCTTGCTCTGCGAGTTGGCCCTGTTTGCTGAGTTGAAGCACGTGTTTTCGAACGGCCGTCTTCAGCCCGGAGAACGAAAAGTCACAGTTCTTTCGGTCCAGAAGGGGGCGCGGCAGGCCGAACCGGGCGGGGTCGCCGCCCTTCGCCATGGCCTCCAGGGCCGGGCCGCCAGGATAGGGCAGCCCCATCATTTTGGCGGTCTTGTCATAGGCTTCCCCTACAGCGTCATCAATCGTCGAGCCGAGACGCACATAATCCCCAAGGCCCTTCACGTGGAGGAGCTGGCAGTGCCCGCCCGACACGAGAAGCAGGAGATAGGGAAAGGCTGTCTGATTGGTCAGCCTGGTCGTAAGGGCGTGCCCTTCAAGATGGTTCACGCCAATGAAGGGCAGATCATGGACGAGAGCGATGGCTTTGGCCGTCATCAGCCCGACAATAACGCCCCCGATGAGACCCGGCCCGGCAGTTGCGGCCACGCCATTCAGGTCCTTGAAGGTGAGACCAGCTGTCTCAAGAGCGCGTAATACCAGACCGTCTAAGTGGACCAGATGGGAACGGGCGGCGATTTCCGGGACCACCCCCCCATAGGGTGCGTGGTCTTCTATCTGGCTCAACACTTCATTGGCCAGCAGCGCCGGTTTGCCGTCTTCGCATTGGCGCACGATCGCCACGGCTGTCTCGTCGCAGCTGGTCTCAATGCCCATGACGGTGAGTGGGGTCACGATTTCAGTTTTCCGATCCGTTTTGTCAGCGCCGGCCCATTGCGTCTAATCGGCACAGGCCCTTAGAAACAGGGCTCGCGCCTGTGATGAAACCCGGTATAAGAAGGCTCAAGAACGCTTACCACCTGGTTCCATTTTCATGCAACGACCCATTCGTATCGGTACTCGGGGCTCCGACCTTGCACTTGCGCAGGCGACGACCGTCGCCTCCCTCCTGTCGGAAGCGCACGGGCTGGAAGAGGGGGCACTTGAGATTGTCCCGATCAAGACATCCGGCGACCTCCTGCAGGAGCGGCGCCTGTCGGAAGTGGGTGGCAAAGGCTTGTTCACAAAGGAGATCGAAGAGGCTCTTTATGACGGCCGCGTGGATCTGGCGGTCCATTCCATGAAGGACATGCCGACGGAACTGCCACCGGGCCTGATCATCGATTGCGTGCTGGAGCGGGAAGACCCGAGAGATGCCTTTATAAGTCCTATCGCGCGGTCATTAGAGACGCTGCCGCAGGGAGCCAAATTTGGTACGTCGTCGCTCCGCCGGGCCGCCCAAGTGCTGGCGCAGCGTCCCGACCTTGAGATTGTCCAGTTCCGCGGCAATGTTGGTACCCGTCTGCAAAAGCTGGAAGACGGCGTTGCCTCTGCGACCCTGCTTGCGATGGCTGGTCTCAACCGGTTGGGCATGCCGGAGGTGGCAACAGACCCGGTCCCGCTCGACAAGATGATCCCGGCTGTGGCGCAGGGCATTGTCGGGATCGAACGACGCGTGGAAGATGAGGATGTTGCTCACCTCCTCGCCCCGATCCATCATGTGGAAACAGCCATTGTGATGGCAGCGGAGCGGAGCTTTCTGGCAGCGCTTGATGGCTCGTGCCGGACGCCTCTTGCAGCAAACGCTGTATATGAAAAAGGCCGGATCCGTTTCAAAGGACAAATTCTGACGCCGGATGGTAAGATTGTTTATACCGCCGAACGTGATGGATCGCCGGCCTTGTCTGCGGCGCTTGGCGCAGACGCGGCAACGGAGCTCAAAGCAAAAGGTGGTCCTGAATTTTTTGCCACCTGGTAATTCAGAAAGGTCAGTCTCATGCACCTTCTGGTAACCCGCCCGCAAAAGGATGCCGAACCGCTGTCGCAAACGCTTCTGGCGCGCGGCCACCAAGTGAGCGTTGACCCTCTTCTCTCCATCCGACTCCATCCAGAAACGCCTCTCACGCGGACCGGCGTGCAGGCTCTGCTCATCACGAGCGCGAACGGATTGCGCGCCATGAAGGCGCGGCCTGATTTCGCCGAATGGCTTAGGCTGCCGCTTGTGGCGGTGGGACCGACGACGGCGGCTTTGGCCCGCGAGTCTGGCTTTGCCCATGTTCACGAAGCGGCAGGCGATGTGGTCTCGCTTGTTGCGCTTGTAAAGGAGACCTTTGAACCGGACGGGGGGCCGCTGCTCCACATTGCCGGAACCGTTGTCGCCGGGGACCTCAAGGGTGCGCTCACCGATGACGGTTTCTGGGTCGAACGGGCGGTGCTCTATGAAGCCAAGACCGCCGACGGACTTTCGCCGGAAACAATTGAAGGTCTCCGCACCGGTGCCATCGACGGCGTGCTTCTCTACTCCAAACGATCCGCCGAGACGTTTGTCGACTTGTGCCGCCGGGCCAACCTCACGAACCATCTGTCGGGTCTGAGCGCTTACTGCCTCTCGGCCAATGCGGCTCTTCCTCTTCAGAATATCGGGTTGCAGGCAATCCATGTTGCGTCTGCGCCCAATGAAACAGATTTGCTTGCGCTGATTGACCCGGCAGACGGGCCAGCGGGGTAGCTGGGCATTCGAAAAAACAAGGTGGCGAGATTCCCTTTCTCACCTTCGTTTCGCGTATAGTCAGGTTGGCGCACGGTGGGACGGCAGTCGGTCCAAAGAAGTAACAAGGCAGTCGGGTAATGACAGATACAGACGGATCCTCTTCCAAGAAGCCTGCGGGTAGCCCCTCATCGGGTTCGACATCGCAGGAAGAGGGCAGCGGCGATACGACAACTTCCGAAGAGCCCAAAATGATCGACGCGCGTGCCGTGGATGTTACGGGCAAGAACCGGTCCGTGGCGTTGGGCGCCGGCTTGGCTGGCGGACTTATTGGAGCCGCGGTTGTGGGGTTCGGTGTTCTATATGTCGCGCCGCAGTCGACTGCTGTCGACGATGGACAGGTCGCTGCTTTGAACACACGGGTGAGTGAGCTGGGCGATCTGTTCCAGAGCCGCACAGACGGCCTCTTCACGCGCCTTGCCACTGTTGAGGAACAGGCTGCTCAACATTCGGCACAGATTGGCTCGGCGCCCATCCTGGAGCGATTGCAGGCATTGGAAAGTCTTGCGGCGCAGACTCAAGACGATGCGGCAAGGTTCGAAGACCGGCTGGCGGCAGTAGATCCCGAGCGCATGACGTCAGAGCTTGCGCTGTTGGCAGATACGCTTCGGACGGTCTCCGATGATGTGCGGGCCCTCAAAGAAGCACAGCTACCGGCCGATCTTCCTGAGCGTGTCGGACAGATTGCCCAGGGTGTGAATGCCGCCGCCGAACAGATCAATGCGCTCACGCTTCAGGTTGCCGCGCTTGAGGAGGCTGTTTCGCGACCCGATCCGACAGCGGAAGCCGCGCTCGGGATTGCGCTTGCCAATCTCACTCGAGCGGTTGATGCGGGGACTGCTTTTGATGCTGAGCTTAGTGCTATTGCCGCGCTAGCGCCTGACGACCCGGCGATTGCCGCTTTGCTTGATGTGGCCCCCAAAGGGGTTCGGTCCTTCGCCTCTCTCACGCAAGAGTTTTCTGACCTTGTGGATCCCCTTCTGACGGCGGAACGCCGGGCTGGTCGCGAAACCTTCTTTCAGCGCATTGTTGGCAGTGCGCTCTCAATCGTCACGGTGCGCCGGGTCGGTGATGTCGAAGGCGATACGGTTGAAGCGATTGTTGCGCGCGTCGAGACAAGGCTGGCGCAGGAAGATTTGCCCGGCGCACTTGCGGAAGCAAAACTGCTCACGGGTCCCGCGGCTGAGGTTGCAGCACCCTGGATTGAGGCTGTCCAGCAGAGGCAGTCGACCGACCTCCTCGTGCGGGAGCTGTCCGCGCGGGTCTTGGCTCATGTCGCGGCGGGTGAGGAGTAAGCTTCATGTGGCGTGTGCTTGTTCCGTTTACCGCCATCGCGCTCTTATGCGCCGCTGCGATCTGGCTCGCGGACCATCCCGGTGTGGTAACCGTCTATTGGCAGGGCTATGAAATCCGCACCAGTTTTGTGATGGGGCTTCTGGTGATCTCGCTGGCGACGATCATCGGCGTGCTCGGCTACCGGTTGTTTGCGACTTTCATGAATAGTCCCGCAGGGTTCACCTCTTTCCTGGAGACGCGGAAGCGCAAGAAGGGATATGACGCGCTCTCCAAAGGCATGGTGGCCATTGCCGCCGGCGACAGCCGGGAGGCGGACCTTTATGCGGCCCAAGCCCACAAACTGTTGGACGAGCCGGCCATGACGCTGCTGCTCGCGGCGCAAGCCGCCCAGATGAAAGGCGACAGCGCGGGCGCCACGCGCTTCTTTGAAGAAATGCGCGGGCATTCCGAAACGGAATTTCTCGGGCTCCGTGGTCTCTATGTTCAGGCTGGTCGTGTCGGCAATAAGAATGCTGAGCGCACTTACGCCGAAAAAGCTTTTGCGCTTCGGCCGCACACGCCCTGGGCGGCGGACGCCGCTTTTACGGCGCAGGCCGCGGCGGGTGACTATGTTGAGGCGGCAGCAACCCTCGACAAGATGCTACAAGTAAAGCTGTTGACCCGTGATGTGGCCCGTCGCCGACGCGCGGTCTTGCTCACAGCGCATGCCATGAGCCTCGTCGACAAGGGCGACGTCGAAGACACGCAGCGCGCCGAGGCGGTGCGGCTCGCAACCGAGGCGGCTGAGCTCGAGCCCACCTTCGCCCCACCCGTTGCCTTGGCAGCCCGATTGCTGGCGGAGACGAGACAATCGCGCAAGGCGGGCCGTCTCATTGAGCGCGCCTGGGCAACGCACCCGCATCCGGATCTCGCAGATGTCTATCTCACCCTGATCGAAGACGAAAAACCCTTCGATCGATTGCGCCGGGTGAAGGGCCTGGCAGCGCGGAACCCGGGTGCTGGCGAAAGTCAGATGGCGCTTGCACGGGCGGCACTGGCGGCCCTCGACCTGGAGGCGGCCCGCGCCGCACTGGAGCCCCTCCTTGCCGGAGACCCAAGCCAGCGCGTCTGCGAACTGATGGGCGCGTTGGAAAGTGCCGAGGACCATGGGCCTGACGCGCAGGCCTGGCTGTCCCGCGCCATTCATGCGCCGCTTGATGCCTGCTGGGTTGCGGAAGGGTATCAGTCTCATGTGTGGGTCGCCGTTGTGCCTGAGACGGGGGCCTTTGATGCCCTTAACTGGCAGGTGCCGGCACAGCGGGAGGGAACAAGAGCGGCCCTCGTGCCACCGCCGCCCAAGACCCCTGAACCACCGGAGTCCGGTGTTTCTGACGCTGGCGCGGCTGAGGAAAAGACCCTTCCATCGACCGAGAAAGAGCCTGTGGCGCCTGAGATTGCGCCGGATCATGCCGAGGTGCTGGACGGGCGTCCCGGCCATGATACGCTTTCAGAGCGTGGTGTGCCCGAGCATGTGGTCGTCGCGCCGGACGATCCGGGGCCGGAGGGTTCCGGTATTGACGACACTGGCCTCGATGAGAATGGCCTCAAGGGGGAGACGGCAAAATGGTAGTTCGAATTCTGGGCGGGCTGGTGGCCCTTGTGCTGGTGGCGTTTGGAGCGCTGTTTTTCATGTGGGGCGCGCTGGATAAATCCACCGAGGAGCTGCTGCCGAAATATGCCAGCGCGGCCTCACAGTTTCTGACGCTGCCGTCGGGTGCAACCGCGCATTATCGCGACGAGGGCAATAAAGACGGTCCGATCTTGCTGCTTGTGCACGGTTCCAATGCGTCGCTACACACCTGGGAGCCCTGGGTGAAGCTGCTTGGGGATGACTACCGGGTGATCACCCTTGATCTCCCTGGCCACGGCCTCACGGGTACCCATGAGAGTGACGATTACAGCCGTGCCGGTCAGGTCGCGTTTGTTAAGGAGCTTGTGACCGCGCTGGACCTCGAACCATTTTTCATGGGCGGCAATTCCATGGGCGGCGGCGTAACGCTGCAATATGCGGTGACCCATGGCGACGACTTGCTGGGGATAATCCCTGTCTCATCGTCGGGCATGCCGCGCGATGTGGAGAATGCGTCGCCTCCGCTGGCCTTCCGTTTGGCGTCCACGCCGGTGGTGAACCATCTGATGCTTGTCATCACCCCGCGCTCAATCGTTGAAGACGGCCTGAAGCATTCCATTGAGGATGATGCCTTGGTGACGGAGGCCATGATCGATCGCTATTTCGATATGACGCTTCATGACGGCAATCGAGGCGCGACGCGTACCCGCTTCCAGGGCTATGCGGACCGAGGCGCTGCGGACGCGGCACTCGCGGAAGCGATCCCCTCAATCGAGCTGCCCACGCTTATCATTTGGGGCGAGAATGACCCGCTCATTCCCGTCTCAAGCGCCTATGCCATGAAAGAAGCCCTGCCACAGGCGAAACTGGTGATCTATGAGAATGTCGCGCATATCGCCATGGAGGAAGTTCCCGAGGAAAGTGCCGCCGAAGTGCGGGCCTTTATGGAACAGGTCACCGCCGTTCCTCAGGCAGCCGTGCCGCCCATGATCCCGTGCGGTGAGGTGGGGGCTGTCGCCGAGGGCGATGTGCTGCCTGAGCCCTTTAATTGCGGCGGGTAACGGCGCTCCGACGCGAGCCCCAGGGCCGTTCAGCGTTTGTCAGGTTTTTGCCTGTAATCAATGTGGACATGACCGGCGGTTCGGTTTAAGGAATTGCCGGAAAGCCTGTTGCGGCAACGGTTGGCGGCAGGCACGCCAAAATAGTAGGGCATTAGTATGGCCCTTCGTCTGGTTAAGCCGCTTTAGCTCAGTTGGTAGAGCACATCATTCGTAATGATGGGGTCGGGTGTTCAAATCACCCAAGCGGCACCACCTTTCCTATCATATCGGATCATCTCTTGCCCCGGCGTCGGCCCGGCGGGACAAGCCGTTACAATCTGAAACACACTTATTGTAGCTGTGGCCGTTCGGCGCGCCTATCCTCGAGTGCCATGAACAGCCTTAAGAACGTTCTCAACTCCCCTACCTTCTTCTGGGCCCTGCTCGCGATGCCGTCCGTGGGCATGGTGGGCGGGGCGCTTACCGGGCGGGACCTGGAAAGCCTGCTGCATCCGACGGGCGAGTTTGCCGCGCGGTTCATGATCCTCGCCATGATGCTCACACCGTTGCGGATGATGTTTCCGGGTGCTGCATGGGTCCGCTGGCTGATGGCGCGGCGGCGTTACTTAGGCGTGGCTGCCTTCGGCTATGCGGCGCTCCACACGCTTTATTATGTGATCGATCTTGGCACCCTGTCGGCGGTGATGGCGGATGTGGTGAAGCTCGGTATCTGGACAGGCTGGGTCGCGTTCCTCATCTTTGTGCCCTTGGCGCTCACGTCCAATACGGCGTCGGTCAAGATGATGGGGCCGGGCTGGCAGACCTTGCAGCGGCTGGTCTATCTGGCGGCGGTGATGACGCTCCTCCACTGGATCACGATCCACAACACGTTTGGCGGTGCGCTGGCCCATTTCCTGCCGCTGGCGGTGCTGGAAGCCTATCGGGTCTGGAAGGTGCGGTTCGGCGGTGGCCGACAAGAGGCGCCGTCGGTCCCGTCGTGACGTCCGTCACTTTCCGTCAGCACTGACGCTAGAAAAGGGGTAGGATCGAGCTTCGATCGTCTCTTGACCGCCTTGAAGGTGTGCCCATGAACAAGCTCGGTTCCTTCCTTGTCTTTCTTCTTATCGTCGTTGGCGGGGGTCTGCTCATTGGGGCGCTGACCGCACCCGGTGCCTGGTATGCGGACTTGCAAAAGCCGTTCTTCAATCCGCCCAATTGGGTGTTCGGCCCGGTCTGGACGGTGCTCTATGTCATGATCGCTTTTGTTGGGTGGCGTGTCTGGCAACGCAAGGACGGTGGGTTCCTCACAGGTCTCTGGGGCGCGCAACTGGTGCTGAACTTCCTCTGGTCGCCGGCTTTCTTTGCGGCGCAACAGCCGCTTTGGGCTCTTGGCGTGATCGTGGCGCTGCTGCTGGTCATCGTGCTCTTTGTGAGATCGGCCTGGAGCCGCGACCGCCTGTCGAGTGTTCTTTTCTTGCCGTATCTCGCGTGGGTCGCTTATGCGACCGCGCTCAACGCCGCGATTGTTGTGCTCAATTGATCGGTTGCCGCGGCCGCATTGACCCGCGCGTTTGTGGACCTAATTGGCATCACGAGACACTCTGATGCAACTGCCCGAGAAGGCCGCTGTCTGTGGCGAGTCATGCAAATAAGACCAGTGCTGCCGTGGGCGCGTCGCGGATCATCTTGATCCTGGGAGATCAGTTGTCGCTCGATATCTCGTCATTTGGTGCCGCGGATCCCGAGACAGATATTGTTCTGATGGCCGAAGTCGCGGAAGAGGCGACATACGTTCCGCATCATAAAAAGAAAATCGCGTTCATCTTTTCAGCCATGCGCCACTTCGCGGCCACCCTCGAGGCACAAGGCTGGCGCGTTGACTATACGCGCTTCGATGACCCGGAGAATGCGGGCTCCCTCAGAGGTGAAGTTGACCGGGCATGTGCCCGCCACGGTGCGCGCAGTTTGGTTGTGACGGAGCCAGGTGAATACCGTTTGAAGAGGGAATTTGAGAGCTGGTCGGATAGTCTCGATATCAAGGTCGAGTGTCTGGAAGACACGCGCTTTCTCGCGAGCCACGAGGAGTTTCAAACCTGGGCTGAGGGGCGCAAACAGTTGCGCATGGAATATTTCTATCGGGAGATGCGGAAGAAGACCGGTCTCTTGATGCAGGACGGCAAGCCGGAAGGCGGCAAATGGAACTTCGATTCAGAGAACCGAAAACCCGCCAAGGGGGATCTGTTTCTGCCGCAACCCCATCGCGTTGCGCCCGATGAGATCACAGAGCAGGTTCTGGAGCTGGTTGACACCACGTTCCCTGAGAATTTCGGGGAACTGCATCCGTTCTTGTTCGCCGTGACACGTGAAGACGCGCTGGCGGCTCTGACAGGTTTTGTGGAACAGGCGCTGCCCTCTTTTGGGGACTACCAGGATGCGATGATTGAGGGGGAGCCTTTCCTCTATCACTCCCTCTTGTCGCACTACCTCAATGTCGGCTTGCTCGATCCTCTGGAGGTGTGCCGCCGCGTGGAGCGGGCCTATTATGAGGGCCACGCGCCTCTCAACGCCGTTGAGGGGTACATTCGGCAAATCATCGGCTGGCGGGAATATATGCGCGGGATCTACTGGCTCAAAATGCCGGGGTACACGGACGAAAACTATTTCGATGCCTCCCGCGATCTGCCGGCATTTTACTGGTCCGGTGAGACCGACATGGCCTGCATGGCGGCGGCCATCGGCCAGACCCGGGACGAGGCCTATGCCCATCACATTCAGCGCCTGATGGTGACGGGCAATTTCGCCATGCTCGCTGGCATTGATCCGCATCAGGTGCATGAATGGTACTTGGCGGTCTATTTCGACGCTTACGAATGGGTTGAGGCGCCCAACGTGATTGGCATGAGCCAGTTTGCGGATGGGGGGCTCTTGAGCTCGAAGCCCTATGCCGCGAGCGGCAACTATATCAATAAGATGTCGGACTATTGTCGCGGCTGCCGCTATGACGTGAAGCAAAAGACCGGCGACGATGCCTGTCCTTTCAATTCTTTGTATTGGGATTTCCTGGTGCGGAATGAAGATAAGTTGCGCACCAATCCACGCCTTGGGCCGGTGTTTCGCACCTGGGACAAGATGAGCGACGACAAACAAGCCGACTATCGCGCGACGGCCCGCGCTGTTCTGAAGGCTCTGTAGGGGATCGGTTGAACTTCTCCTGGCTGCGGATCAGGCGAATGGACCGTGTGCTCAATCCTCCCTTTTTGTTGACGTTCAACTCGCGCAATTTGATCTCTCATCGTCCTCATGAATGCTCTATGCTCTCTCAGGAAATGAAAAGCTGAAGAGGGCGGTATGAGTCTGTGGCCACTAAACAATCTCCTGAACACATTTGTGCAGAAGGGGCGCCTCACCGTTTATGACGTGGATGGGTCGCAACATGAGTTCGGCCAAGTTGGAGAGGGGGCCGGTGAGGGGGACGAGGCCGTGCATGTCACCATGCGGCTGCATGACAGCGCGCTCAAATGGAAGCTCTTCCTCAATCCGGAACTCATTGCGGCGGAAGCCTATATGGATGGCGGGCTCACGTTTGAAGATGGGTCCGGCTGCTATGACCTCCTCTTTCTCTTTTCCATCAATCGCGGGCCGCTCGCGAGCCACAAGGTGCAGGGCGGGCTGCGGCGTCTCTGGCGCGCCATGCGCCGCCGGCAGCAGGCGAACGATGTGGACAATGCGAAGAAACAGGCACGCTCCCATTACGATCTCTCGACGGAGATGTATGAGCTCTTTCTCGATGAGGACCTGAACTATAGCTGCGCCTTCTATCGCTCGCCCAACGATACGCTTGAAGAAGCGCAAGCCGCGAAGCTCACCCGCGCCACCGCGAAGCTTGGCATCACGCCGGGCATGACCGTCTGCGAGATTGGCGGCGGCTGGGGTGGCTTTGCCATTCGCATCGCGAAAGAAGGCGCCCATGTCACCTCGCTCAATGTCTCGCCGGAACAAATCGCCATTGCGCGCAAGAAAGCGGATGAGGCGGGCGTCGGGGACCGGATTGAATTTGTGCAGAAGGACTATCGCGAGTTTGAAGGGCAGTTCGACCGGGTGGTCTCCGTCGGCATGATGGAGCATGTGGGCATCGGGCACTTTGACGACTATTTCGGAAAAGTCCGCGACCTTCTGAAGCCCGACGGCTACGCCTATATCCATTCCATCGGGCGGAGCACCCAGCCAGGCACGACGGGACCCTTCTTCCGGAAATATATTTTCCCGGGCGGCTATGTGCCGGCGCTGTCGGAGACCTTTGAAGCGCTGGAGCGCCAGGGCCTTTGGGTAGATGATATGGAAGTGTTGCGGCTCCATTATTACTACACGCTCCGCGACTGGCGGGAACGCTTTACGGCGAACCGGGAAAAGGCTGCAGAGCTTTATGACGAGCGCTTCTGCCGCATGTGGGAGTTTTATCTGGGTGCTGCCGAACTCGGTTTCCTGCACGGCTCCAATATGGTGTTTCAGCTTTTGCTGTCGCCGACGCGAGATGCGGTGCCGCTCAACCGGAACTTTATTGTCGATGCGGAGCGTGCCATGCGCCGCGCGGAAGGCATCGGTGTTTGACGGGGGCCTCACGCGCGCGTTGTGACCTACGAGCAATATAATAAGTTCTGCGGCAGCCTGCCGGCGACCACCTATGTGGTGCAGTGGGGCGGCTCACATGTCTGGAAAGTAGGTGGCAAGGTGTTCGCCATTGGCGGCTGGGATGATGGGCGCGCAGCGGTCACGTTCAAAGTCTCCAAGATTGCTTTTGAGATGTTGAAAGAAGAGCCGGGTCTCCGGCCCGCGCCTTATCTCGCGTCCCGGGGCATGAGCTGGATCCAGAACTATGACAAGCCCGGCCTCTCGGACAAAGACCTCAAGGCCTATATCAAGGAGTCACATCGCATCGTGTCGCTCGGGCTTTCCAAGAAGAAACAGAAAGAGCTCGGGCTGAACCAGGACGGTTGAGGCGCGTCATCGGTGCAGACACAAAAAAAGCCGCTGTCAGCGAATGACAGCGGCTTTATGCATTCTGAGATACGTGTTTAGTCGACAACCGAAAGCTGTTCAGCGGAAGACTTGCCGTTGCGGCCGACTTCCAGCTCGTAAGAAACCTTCTGGCCTTCGTTCAGCGTGGAGAGGCCTGCACGCTCAACAGCGGAAATGTGCACGAATGCGTCTTTGCCGCCATCTTCCGGCTCAATGAAGCCGTAGCCTTTGGTCGTGTTGAAAAATTTAACTGTGCCTGTGGGCATATTGTTCTTCCTCTAACAAGGTCTGGGTCCGTGCCCGCACACCACGCGCGGAAACGGTTTCAACGATCACATTGTCAGTGGATAGATAAGCTCGCCGGCGAACCGGAAATTCATTTAGCGCGCATCAAATGTAGAACGTATGCAACCGTTATAGAGGCTGGGTGTGCCAAGTCAAAGAACTCTCCTTTGTTTTTGCGCGTTAAAGTGGACGATGCCCCAAAAATAAACCAACAATTTTACTTTTAGGCGGTACTTGCCTAATTTGATGTGCACCACGGCGCATGAGGTTCACATGGCAATTCCTTTTCGCAAGCCCGACCCTCCTTATCGTTTCAAATCACCTTTTGAAATCGCCGCCCTTGATGCGCATTTCGCACATCGCAAGGTGCCGGAACGGCGCGCCGGTCGGTTGCTGCTCGCCAGTTGGAACATTGCCAATCTGGGCGTGCAGAAGCGCACGCCAAGTGCGCTCAAAATTATTGCCCATGTTCTGAAGCGGTTTGAGCTCATCGCGGTGCAGGAGGTGAACGAGAAATTCCGGACCTTCGCAAAGATCGTTGAGCTCATGGGTCCACATTTTGATTATGTGATGACGGACACGGCCGGTAATGCGGAGCGCCTCGCCTTCGTCTTCGACAAACGAAAAGTGACGCCGACGAATTTGTTTGGCGAGCTCGCCCTTCGGCCGCGTGAATATCCCAAGCACACCGTCAAAGTGCGCTACCGCGAGAACGGCGAAGACAAGGTCGACATCTTCCCATCGCACAAGTTTGTGCCGTTTGACCGCAACCCGTTTCTGGGCAGCTTTCGGGCGGGCAAAGTGGATGTCACGCTGGCCAATTGTCATCTCTATTTCGGCAAGTTTCAGGACTCAAAAAAGCGGGTGGAACGCGAACGGTATGCGCGCCGGGTGCTGGAGATTTTTGCGCTGGCGAAATGGGCCGACCGGCGGGTGAATAAAGACGCGACCTATGACAAGGACATCATTCTTTTAGGCGACATGAACCTGCCCAGCATGGCGGAGGATGAAAGCACCTATCGTGCGCTCGTTAAGTTTGGTTTTCTGCCGCTCGATTATGTGAACCACACAACGAAAACTGGCGGGTCGAATCTCGGGAATGACAAGACCTATGACCAGATGGCCTTTGCACCGGGACCAATCCGAAACCGGATCAAGGGCTTCGGGGCGTTCGATTTTGACAAGGCGGTTTTTTCGGGCCTCTGGGACAAGCTCTCAGACGAGATGTCGCCGAAACGGGCTCTGTCCCGTTTCAACTCCCATGTGAAGTATCACCTGTCCGATCATCGACCGCTGTGGGTGGAGCTCAAGATCGACTGAGCAATCTCAAGACGGGCGGCCGCCGCTCGGGCCTGAGACACGCCAGAAGTCGCGACGTGTTTTCGGTCCATAGGTCTGGAAGCTTGGGTTGGTGCAGCCTGCATAATCGCGGCGCAGCTGTTGCACGCGATCATTGGCGGCTTCTTTCAGGAAGGGCTCCGGATCGACGCCATACACCTCCGCCGCGTTTAGTCCGAAGATGCGCGCCTTCACTTGCTTGGTAAGGGCGGGGTAGCCGAAGCGTTCCTGAAACTCTTCCGTGATTTCAAACGTGCGGAAGGTTTCGATCTGATCCTGCGGGCTGCCCCACCAGATTGAGTCTGTGCCCCAGCAAATGCGTTCGGGCCCGAAGGTCTTCAGGAGCTTGCCCATGGCATGGGCGGCGGCTTCCGGCTGGGTCATATGTTCGCGCCAAATCCCGCCCATCTCGGCGTAGAGGTTCCCTTCATTGGGGCGGAAACCGTTTTCTTCATGGGCGCGAAGGAGACGGTCAATGCCTTGGACATTGTCGGGGTTGTAGGGGCCTTCCGGATAGTCGGGTTCGAACCCTGAATGGTAGCAGATGAAGGTGAGGTCCGGATTGGCCGCCGCCGCGCGGGCAATATCGCTCGGGTGCGAATAGGCCGGGTCCAGCATGGGGAGCGGCAGGCCGCGATGGGAACAGATGGTGGTGATGCCGAGCTGGCGCGCCTTCTCATAAAATGGCGCGGCCTGGTCGGGATCGTCCATGTCGTAGCCCACGCCGTCGGGGCCCCATTGCGGATAGAGTTTCCAGGCAGCGACTTTGTGGACCTCGGCGAGCTCATCCATAAAGTCTTCCCACCCGGGCTCGTTCGGGAAGACGCCCCCATGGATGAGGCCGCGGTTTTGATTGTCGACTTCGTTGACGAGCGTCCGCGTTTCGGCGGCATAGTCGATGGGCGTCGGATTGTTTTCATGCCCGCCCCAAAGGGCTGAGAGCACAGCGACATCCGTATCGCTGTCGAGGAAAACCTCCTTGATCATGTTCTGCGCATCGAAACAATCAAAGTCGAACCAGCCGCATTGGCGCGCGCCTTCTTCGAAGACGAAGTTGATGGCGATGGTCCACAAAAGACCGTCCATGCCGGAGCGCCAAGCCCCAGACGGGTCCACACAATGGGTCTGAATGTCGAAGATGAACTCATCGCCTTTGATGCTCGCATCGGCGAGTTCTGAATCTTCGGCGGCATCAAGCGCGACATTAAACGTGCCGCCCGTCGCGCCGGTGGCGGCCGCAGTTTCATTCAAGGCCAGAAGTGTGGCGGCGGTGCCCATGCTGCTTTTGAGAAAGGTGCGGCGGTCCGTGTTCAGGCGCTTCACGGCGTCGGCCACTTTGTCGAAGGCAAGGGCCTTGGCGTGCTCTTCTTCCGGCGTCAGGGGCTGGGGCAGGTACTCACCGTTCGAGGCGGTGTCGATCTTGACGGGCAGCCGTGTGCCTTCCGGGTCGAAATCACGCATGAGACATCCTCCGTTTCCGCTGGCCTGACGGGCCCTGGAAAGAAAAGGCTAAACCAATATCTGCGCCGATCGGAACGCGTTTTTTCGATCGATGGAGTTTAGATTGACGCTTTGGCCTCACAGAATTCTTTGAGGCCCTGGTTTTCTGTCTCCAGGGTTTTGAGTGCCTGGCGCTTGGCAATGGGCCACAGGAGGAAGGCCAGCACGCTTTTCAGTTCCAGGCCGAGGGTGTTGGTGCAGCCGGTTTCTGTCGGAACCGTGTGATGGGTGGCCTTGAAATGAATGCCGCGCGTGTCGGTTTCCCAAACAAAGCCGCGCCCGTCATCGAATGCGGTAACGGACCAAATGGCTTCCGGCATGCCCGGTTGTTGCATGCGCGCGTAGCTGCCGAGGCGAAAGGGACCCTCGTCCTGACGTTCCGCTTTTTCGACGGTTGGCGTCCAGTCAGGCCAATTGTTGATGTCCGTTGTGACCGCCCAAACAGTTTCCGCGGGCGCGTCAATCTCGATTGTGTGTTCCACCTTCATGAAGCCCCTCCAGGCGCAGACATGCGACGCTCAGATATGGGCATTTGCCTGCGGGTCCGCAATCGGACGACAGGCATCGATGCGGGGCGTGGGGTCGGGCGAGAAGAGGAGTGGCCGTCAGGCGTCCTGAGGCGCTTTGCCTTCGGCCATGTCCTCAATGAGTTCAATCACGGAATCCCAAAAGAAGAGGCCGTCCACATTTCCGGTGGCGGCAAGTTCCGCGGCGCGCAAGGTCGCGATGACAGCAGCGTCATCCCCATACTGCGCCACCAAGGTGCGGGCGGTTTGGGTGATGTCTGGGTTTGTCTCGGTTGAATCTTCGTCAATAGCCATCCGGACCGAGTTAGCGTGACCGGTTTGGAAATCAAGGGTTCTCGGATAATCGTTCTGCTGATCTGTTCTCCGCCCTCTCACGCCAGAGGAAAAAGAGGACCAGAGCGACGGCGACCACGCTATATCCCAGCGAGATATGGGCGATCATATTGGCGCCGAGCCCCGCATCAATCAGCCAGCCAAAAGTAACGGGTGCCAGGGCGGTTGCGAACACCATCAGCGATACGCTGAGGGAGCGAATGGCGCCCAGATGTTTGGTGCCATAGAGCTCGGGCCAGAGAAGTCCGCCAACCGCCATGGCGCCGCCGGTCGAAATCCCCGCCAGCGTGAAATAGAGGAAAATACCATAGGTCGCGTCCACGGTACCGAGTGCGATCATGGAGAAGGCGAGCGGCACCATATAGAGCGCGATCAACGGTCTAAAGCCGAAGCGGTCGGCAAAAGGACCGGCGAGCAGCGAGGCCACCAGTTTCACAATCGCAAAGACCGAAAAGCCGGCGGCCACCAGCTCAATCGGCCAGCCCTTTGATTGGGCGAGATAGCCCTGGTGCACAAAAAAGCCCGTCAGGATGAAGGCGGGGGCCATCATGGCGGGGATCAGAATATAGAAGCGGGGATCGCGGATAACCTCGGCCCGGGTCCAGTCTCTTTTGGCTGTGCGGTCTCTGAATTTTTGTGTCTCCGCCTCATCGGGCACGCTCTCCGGCTCTGGATCGGTGCGCACCAGCCCATAGGTCAGCGGCAGCAAAACAAAGAGCAGCACGCCTGCATAGATGATCCAGCTTTCGCGCCACCCGACCAGCGCGATGAGGGCGACGGCAATGGCCGGAAAGACCGCCTCGCCAAGGCTGTAGCCGGTGGAGGAAATGGTGACGGCCTTGCCGCGGTTTGCCGAAAAGTACCGTCCCATGGCCGTGGATGACGTGTGGGACATAAGCCCTTGGCCGAAGTGGCGCAGGAGAAAAAGGCCGACCACGAATATCCAAAACGAAGGGGCGACGGCGATCATCAGGGCGGCGAGGGTGAGCACCAGGATGACGGCGGTGGAAAAGGTTCGGAGCCTAACCTGGTCGATCACACGGCCTGTCCAGGGCAGGGCGGCAGCGCTCAAGAGGGTCACAAACGAAAAGGCCCCGCCGAAAGCAGATGCGGACAAGTCGTATAGCTCTCGAAGCGGCATTTGATAGAGGCCGACAAAGAAGGACTGTCCGAAGCTCGACCCGAAGGTCATGAGTAGCCCGAACGTCAAAAGAGATTTGTGACCACGAATGAAACGCAGATAGGACAGGAGCGGCGCGAACATGCGCCCCTGCTACAATGGAGTCCGGCTTCGCGCAACTTCGTTGCTGCACCGGGAAGAGGCGTTGCCCGGCAGGCGTCACCGATTTGTGATTGGTGATGGTCTCGGGCGTCCCCAGATATGGACCAACCAAGACAGATGGAGCGCTGGGGAGACGGTCATGTCATTGACGGAACAACTTGAAGCGATGAGCGCAGGATCTGCCAAGCGGATCCCTGAGGAGGCGCGGGCGGTTATGCAAAAGGCGGCCGAGGAGCTGGACGCGCAAGGAATTGGGGACACAGCGCTGAGTGTGGGTGATCGGTTTCCGGACGCGGTGCTTCAGCGGCCAGAGGGTGAAACAGTCAGTCTCTCTTCTTTGCTGGCAAATGGGCCCCTCCTCATCAATTTCTATCGCGGTGGTTGGTGTCCCTACTGCAATTTGGAGCTGAAAGCCTATCAGGATCAATTAGAGACCATTCGGTCTCTCGGCGCAGAATTGGTGGCGATTTCGCCAGAAACACCCGATCGCGCCATGACAACCGCTGAAAAGAATGCGGTGACCTATCCGGTTCTAACCGACCCTCAAAACGGTCTTGCAGAGGCTCTCGGCATTGTCTTCACCCTCCCACCCGAACTGGCGACGCTCTACGAAACATTTGGGAACAATCTGCCCGAGGCCCACGGTGAGGACGGATGGCGACTACCTATTCCGGCGACCTATGTGGTTGGTCAGGATGGCATGATCGCTTTCGCTCATATCGCCCGGGACTACCGCACGCGGGCGGAGCCAAGTGAGGCCATCGCGGCGCTCAGGGCCCATCAGAGCGCTGCCTGACTGAATTCGGCGACTGTTACGGACCCGGATTGAATGCCCTTCGTTTGTGCCCGGGCGCGACTGGGTGGTATTTGACGTCGGCTAACGTCGCCTTGAAGCGGTCGGTCTGGTCTAGCGTTGGGCGTTTTCGCACAAAAATAGGGCTGTCAGGCCGGGTGCCTTTACAAGGGTCGAGATCCTCTTAAATGGCCCACTTTTCCGCCATTTGTGGTGCAGAAAAAGCCTATTGTTAACAAGACGTTAACCATAGCCACCGCGTGATTCTGTTGTTTCGTGCTGGGGGTCTCAATCGCCCCCATTTTGTTAGCAAAAAGTTAACGCTAGACCTATCGGTGCTCAATTGCGTGGCATATTTGCCATACCCGTCACGCAACCGTTACCTCGCTTGCGACAATTTTATCTAAATGCCTTGACTCACTTGGTCATTCCCGGCGGGATGTAGGGGAGGGATGCTGACTGGCCAGGGGGGACTAGTTTGCCTATGAGGGGACAAACGCCACCTCCCGATCCAGCTGCAATGTGTAAACGCATCGAGGATCGAGGAGGATCGTTCCATGATAACAAGCAGAGTGCGCTCTGCACTGTTAGGCAGCGCCGTTGGCGTGGGCCTGGTAGCTGCATCGACTACTGCGAACGCGCTAGAGTATAATTTCGGCGGCGTTCAAGTCTTTTTAGACACAACCATCTCAGTGGGTGCGTCTATGCGCGTAGCTGAGACCAACAAGCTTTTCTTGCCTGGTGGTAATGGTGGCCCAACCACCTCTACAGCCTTTGTTACCGCTGCACCCCCAGGATTTACGGGTGTGACCGCTTTTGGTGGTGGCCAGGCTGTGACGTTCAACGCTTCGCCTATGAACGCCGCTGGCGGCTTTCTGAGTGACGCATTTGCCGGTTCGATTAACGGTGATGACGGCCGCTTGAACTTCGACGAGTGGGATCTGACGTCGGGCGTTGTGAAAATGACCAACGACATTCAGGCCAACTACGAGAACTACAAGTTCTTTGCCCGTCTGAGCTCCTTCTATGACGGTGTGCTTGATCAGGACAGCTCCTATGCGCGTTCCGGTATCACCGATGGTGCTGAAGTGGACGTCGCTCGCGACATTGACCTGCTCGACTTCTATGTGTCGGGCGACTTCAATGTCGGCGACCTGCCACTGAACGTTCGCCTTGGTAAGCAGGTGGTCAACTGGGGTGAAGCGACCTTCATCCTGAATGGCATCAGCTCCTGGAACCCGTTTGATGTTGGGGCGTTCCGTCGTCCTGGCGCTGAGATTCGTGAAGGTCTGCTGCCGGTCTGGGGCGCTTATGCCTCTCTCGGTCTGCCTTATGACCTTTCACTTGAGGCGTTCTATCAGCTTGAGTTTGAAGAGCTGAAGCTTGACCGTCCCGGTACGCCGTTTTCGACTTCAGACGTTGCGCGTGTCGGTAGTGGCACAGGCGGTAACCTCGGTGCCGCAACCTGGGTAACCGGCGGTACGACGGGCGGTGGTTTCCTGAACCGGAACTGTTCGACGCCAGATGCGCTTTCGGGTGCGTTTGATGCGGCATGGGGCGGTGCGGGTCAGACAAACTATGTCTGCGGCGGGACCAACCCGTTCATCGACTATGCGACCGACCTGCCCATTGGTCAGAGTGAGGCTTTCCGCCTGTCTCTTAACGGCGGGTCGCCGGACATCATTCGTCAGGCAGACCGTTTTGCCAAGGATAGCGGACAGTATGGTGCAGCGCTTCGTTGGTATGCAGAAGACTTGAACTCTACCGAGTTTGGGTTCTACTTCATGAACTATCACTCGCGCTTGCCAATGGTAAGCCAGCGTCTGACCGTTGGCGTTAATGGCAGCACCAACACGTCGTACCGGAGCTATTCTGCTGTTGGTACCAATGTCGGTACGACAGGCCGGACAAGTGCTCTTGCTTGTGGCACGGACGCGCTGATGAATGGTGGTGCGACGGTTGCCAACGCTGGTGAGCTGACCCTGGCATTCGACGCTGCTAAACTTGCTTATCTGAACAGTGTTGTTCCTCTGGACCAATACGGTATCTTTGCGGCAGCTGAAGCCCTTGTTGGGGGTGACGCTAAAGCACTTGCAAGCGCGGCGGTCTCGGCTGCTGTTGGTGGGATTACCGACAACAGTCTGTTGGAAAACATGATCCTGAACTGTGCTCTTGCCTTTTCTCAGGTTGACGGTGGTGCTGGGCTCTTGACGGACGGTACTGAGCTTGTCGTGAACGGCACGGCCATTGGTGGTTTGCCATCAATTGGTCTGTATCTGGAATATCCTGAAGACATCCAACTCTATGGTGTGTCTTTCAACACCACGGTTGGTGACTGGGGTGTTCAGGGTGAAGTGGCTTACCGCCATGATCAGCCATTCCAGCTCGACACTGACCAGATCACAATCGCGACCTTGGGTGCGTCATGTATCTTTGACGGTATTCTCGGGTCTGACGTTGTGTCATTTGCAGTTGATGCAGGTCAGACGTTCACCGGCGCTCCGACCTCTTGTGGCGGCGTGGCTCAGGGAACGTCTCAGGACTACACAGGCTTTGTTCGTGAAGAGGTTATGACCTTCGATATTGGTACGACTGCGACCTACACGAACTCTAACCAGCTTGTTGGTGCACTGGGTGCTGACATCGGCATCCTGCTGACGGAACTTGGCGCTATGTGGGTGCCTGACGTTCCACAGGAGGGTGATTTCTCTGTGTCTCAGTGGGGTAACGTTTGTACTTCAGGTACGGACCTGCCGCTCAAGGGCTTCCTGGCTCTGAGCACCCGACTGGGTTGTCGGCCAACCGAGTTCTCTTACGGTTATGTTCTGGTGGGTATTCTCCAGTACAACAATGCGTTCGGTACGCCGATCACATTGAGCCCGCAGGTTGCTTGGTCACACGATGTGAAGGGTAACTCTCCTGCACCAATGTCCAACTTCCGCGAAGGTCGGAAGCGGATCAGCCTTGCAGTGAATGGTTCCTACCAGAACACGTGGCGCGGTGGCATCTCCTACGTCAATAACTTTGGCGACGAGAAGTACACCAACACAGGCGACCAGGACTTCGTGTCCATCAACCTGAGCTACTCTTTCTAATATCCGGCTAAGGATTAGTTGGAGCGACTAGCTCCGGACATTACGAAAATTTAAGGGCCTGGCAGTCATTTGCCGGGCCCTTTTCTTTGCGTCATCTGCTCTGACATTCTACAAGTATGTTAGCTGGGGTGAGCGCCGGAAGAGCGACGCCGCTGTTTAACTAGAGAGGGTTTTTCATGAAAAAGACGACCGCCTTGGTCTCGCTTTTTGCAGCTAGCGCGATTGCGACAGGTGCAATGGCAAAAGTCCCCGACGCTCAAGTGAGCCGTCTGGGCGCAGACCTTACGCCCGTGGGTGCCGAAAAAGCCGGCAGTGGCGACATTCCTGCCTGGACAGGTGGACTGCCAGCAGTCCCAAGCAGTGTTTCCTACACACCAGGTGACAAGCTCCCCAACCCGTTTGCAAGTGACAGTGCGAAATTCACGATCACTGCGGCAAACATGGGGCAATACGACCAGTATCTGACAGACGGCTATCGTGCGCTGTTGAGCACTTATCCGTCTTACAAGATGGATGTGTTCCCAACACGTCGTTCCTGTGCCTACCCTGACAACGTCTATGCCGCAACGCGCTCGAACGCGCAGGTCGGTGAACTTGTTGGCGGTGGTAACGGTGTGGGCAAGGCCATTATGGGCTTCCCATTCCCGATCCCGAACAATGCGCTTGAAATCATCTGGAACCACACGCTTCGGTTCCGCTCTTTCAAGCTCACTCGGCAGTTTACGGCTGCGGCTGTAACGCGTTCCGGTGACTACACGCTCCAGACGGTTCAGGATGAAGCGATCCTGCAATGGTCGGATCCATCCAAAGGTGCTGCTGAGGATCTGGGCAACATCTCGATCTACTACATTGCGAACACGATTGCTCCTGCTCGGTCAGCGGGTAACGTGATTCTGGTGCATGAGACGCTGGACCGTTCGATCGATCCACGTAAAGCTTGGTCCTACAGCCCAGGTACGCGCCGGGTGCGTCGTGCGCCAAACATTGCGTATGACAATCCAGGCACCAACTCAGACGGCCTGAGCACATCGGATTCTTTCGATGGCTACAATGGTGCGCCTGACCGTTACAATTGGACGGTGCTCGGCAAAGAGACGAAGCTCATCGCATTCAACAATTACGATGCAGAAGCGACTCCTTACGACAGCTTCATCGCTCCGCTTCACATCAATCAGGACAGAGTTCGCTATGAAATGGCGCGCACCTGGCGGATTGAGGCGACACTTAAGCCTGGCAACCGCCACGTTTATGGCCGTCGTGTAAAAACGATCAATGAAGACAGTTGGGCTATTTCTTCGTCCGACATGTATGACGCGCGTGGCGAATTGTGGCGTGTGCAGGAACTGCATCAGCTGCAGCGATATCAGATTCCGCTTTGCGGAACTGCTGCGGAGGTCGTTTATGACCTTCAAGCTGGACGTTACCTCTCCTTGGCTATGACCAATGAAGAGCCGCAGATCAACTATTTTGCGGATGAGCTTGATGCCAACCGGTATACGCCGGCATCCATTCGTCAGCTCGGCGTTCGCTAATTGGCGACATGCATGAGGCCTTTGGGTCTCTGAACAAGATATGCCCCGGAGCAGAAATGCTCCGGGGTTTTTTGTTACGAAGATTTAATCTATTCCCCAACGGAATCTAAGGTTTTCTGCGGTTCTTCCGGCGCTTCGTGACCGATCCTTAGGGACCATTCGCGTGCGGACTATGTTAGCGTCTTTGCAGTGGCGTGGATCTGTGCCCCATCTAGGGGAGTTTCCCCATCAATGGAAAGATTGGCGCCATCAGAAAAATGCGGGGGCATTTTGAGGAGGGAACCTATGAAGAATCTTACACTAGGGCTGGCGTCATGCCTGACCGCTGGTCTCTTGGCGACCAGCGCAATGGCATCGGTCCCAGCTTCGCAGGCCGCACGGCTTGGGGCTGATCTGACACCTATGGGGTCAGAAAAAGCAGGGAGCGGTGATATTCCTGCCTGGTCGGGTGGGCTGTCGAGTATTCCATCTGGCGTGACTGTGCAGGCAGGAGAGCATATTCCAAACCCATTCCCGGGCGATGCAGTGAAGTTCACCATCACCGGCGCCAATATGGGTCAGTATGCTGATCAGTTGACGGACGGATACAAGCTGCTCCTGTCAACCTATCCATCGTACAAGATGAATGTGTATCAGGGTCGTCGGACCTGTGCTTTCCCAGAGTCTGTTTACGCAGCCACGAAGAACAACGCCGAGATCGGCGAGCTTGTCGGTGGCGGTAACGGTGTTGGACAAGCCATCAATGGCTTCCCATTCCCGATCCCAAACAATGCGCTTGAGATCGTCTGGAACCACACGCTGCGCTATCGTGACTATAAGATCACCCGTCAGACAGCCAATGCTGCGGTGACGCGTTCAGGCGACTACACGAACGTGATCTCACAGCAGGACGCTATTCTGCGTTGGTCTGATCCAAGCAAATCAGCTGCTGAAGAGCTCGATAACATCTCAATCTACTTCATCGCGAACACTGTTGCACCTGCCCGTTCCGCCGGGTCGGTGATCCTGGTGCATGAAACCCTGGACCGTTCAATCGATCCACGGAAAGCCTGGCAGTATAGCCCTGGTACACGTCGCGTACGCCGTGCGCCAAACATCTCCTATGACAATCCAGGCACGAACTCTGATGGCTTGAGCACATCGGACTCCTTCGATGGCTATAACGGTGCACCAGACCGTTATGACTGGACCGTTGTCGGTAAGACTCCGAAATTCATCGCGGAAAACTCTTATCAGTCGTTCCAGGTACCCTATTCTGAGTTCATCGATCCGCTTCACCTCAATCAGGATCAGCTTCGCTATGAGCTGCGCCGTGTTTGGACCATCGAAGCAAACCTCAAGCCAGGCAATCGTCATGTGTATGCGCGACGTGTGATGCACATGAACGAAGACAGCTGGACGCTTGCGGCTGCTGAAAACTATGACGGTCGCGGTGAGCTGTGGCGTGTTCAGGAGATGCATGGTGTGCAGCGCTACCATGTGCCGCTCTGCAACAAGGCTGCTGAAATCGTTTATGACCTGCAGGCTGGTCGTTACCTGGCACTGACCATGGAAAACGAAGAGCCGCCAACGAACTACAATGCTGATGAACTTGATGCGAACCACTTTACGCCCGCATCCATTCGTCAGCTTGGTGTGCGTTGATCTAGCTTCTGAAACAAAACAAACAAACGGCCAGCCCCATGGGGCTGGCCGTTCTCGTTTTAGGTTACCAAATTTTAATGATTTGGACGCGAATTTTTCCCGGTTTTCTGGGGTTTTCATACTGACATAACTGTTCGTATGCGGAGCTTTGAATCGCTCGGTATCGCTTCAACGGCTATCCTTTTGTCATTAGGTAGGATGGTGCCCGTTCTGGCAGACGTGTCGCGTATCCACATGCTGAATGGGTTCCCATTACACCTGTAGCAACGAGACAAAAGCCTCGTGGAGGGAACCATGAAAAAGACAACAGGAATAGTGACGCTTGTTGCCGCCAGTGCTTTGGCGACCAGCGCTTTTGCGAGTGTGCCGGCTTCCCAGGTGAACCGACTGGGTGCCGACCTGACACCGGTGGGTGCGGAGAAAGGTGGCGGTGGTGAGATCCCAGCCTGGACTGGCGGCTTGCCAACGGTCCCAAGCAATGTCTCCTATACGCCTGGTGACAAGTTACAAAACCCTTTTGCCAGTGACAGAATCAAATACACCATCACTGCGGCGAATATGGGTCAGTACTCGGACCAGTTGACGGATGGATATAAGGCGCTCTTGACCTCTTATCCGTCCTACAAGATGAACGTGTACCAATCACGCCGCTCGTGTGCTTATCCGGATACGGTCTATCAAGCGACGCGCCGTAACGCCGAAGTAGGTGAGCTTGCTGAGGCCGGTACTGGCGTCAGCCAGGCGATTATGGGATTTCCGTTTCCCATTCCCAACAATGCACTCGAGGTGATTTGGAACCACACGTTGCGTTTCCGGTCCTTCAAAGCAACTCGGCAGTTTACCGCTGCGGCTGTGACGCGGTCGGGCGAATACACGCTGCAAACCGTTCAGGATGAGGCGATCCTCCAATGGTCAGATCCGACCAAAGGATCGGCTGAGGAACTGGACAATATCTCGATCTACTATATTGCCAACACGATTGCGCCGGCTCGTGCTGCCGGCAGCGTGATCCTGGTGCATGAAACGCTCAATCGGGCGCTCGATCCACGCAAAGCGTGGCAGTATAGCCCGGGTACCCGGCGTGTCCGGCGCGCTCCAAACATCGCCTATGACAATCCAGGGACGAACTCAGACGGCCTGAGTACGTCTGACTCCTTTGATGGGTACAATGGTGCACCTGATCGCTATGACTGGACCGTCCTGGGTAAAACGACCAAGTTGATCGCCTACAACGCCTATGATGCTGAATCGTCACCTTACGCGGATTTCATCAAACCGCTGCACCTCAATCAGGACAAAATCCGATACGAGTTGCACCGCGTCTGGCAGATCCAAGCCAGCCTTCGTCCGGACACCCGTCATGTCTATGCAAGAAGGGTTAAGATGCTGAACGAGGACAATTGGCAGATTGCCGGGTCCGAAATGTATGACGGTCGTGGCGAGTTGTGGCGCTATCAGGAGCTGCATTCAATCCAGCGCTATAATGTGCCGCTTTGCGGTTCTGCCGCTGAGATCGTCTACGATCTGCAGGCTGGCCGGTATCTGGCGCTGGCCATGCAGAACGAAGAGCCACCGGTGAACTATTTTGCCGATGAGTTGGATGTTAACCGATATACGCCATCCTCGATCCGCCAGCTTGGCGTTCGCTGAGTTAGTCTGTAGAATGGACGGGCTGGCTCTCTAAGGGGCCAGCCCATATTTTTTGCCGATTTTCGGGGATTTAGGGGTCCTATCCGGTCTCAAACCGGGTAAGGTCCGCAACAACAAGGGGCATAAGTCCCGGACATCCGAAATACCGGCTTCTAGCGGGGAAACGCGAGTAACAGGTCATGAACGTAAAAAAGATCACATCAACCGCGCGCCAGATCGGTCCGTGGGCACTTCGGTCCGCGTCAGCGACGCTGTTGGGCCTTTCGATGGTCGTTGGAACCGTGGGGGTTGCGCAGGCTGAGGGCGGTGCTGCCGCATGCGAAGCCGCAGAGAGCAAAGCAACGCCTTCGGGTCTAGCTGCCGAAAAGCTGCTTCTTGACGTTGCCAAAGCGAACGGTCGGCTGATTGCCGTCGGGGAGTTCGGTCATATTGTCTATTCAGATGATGACGGCGCGACATGGACGCAAGCAGCCTGCGTGGCGACGCAGGTCACATTGACCTCTGTCTATTTCCCAAGCAAAGACGTTGGCTACGCCGTCGGACATGACGCGGTCATCCTAAAGACAGAAGATGGCGGCGAGAACTGGGCTGAGATCTACGAAGACTTTGACGCTGAAACACCGCTGATGAATGTCATCTTCAACAGCCCGACTTATGGTTTGGCGATGGGTGCGTTCGGATTTGTGCTTGAAACGAAAGACGGCGGCGCCACTTGGGCGCAGCGTCCGATTGTTGAAGGTGGCGAAGATGATTTTCACCTGAACGACTCCTTCCGGGCTAAAGACGGCTCCCTTTGGGTCGCCGCAGAATTCGGAACGGTTTACAGGTCGGCTGATGAGGGTGCGACCTTTGAGCGTCTTCAGACTCCTTATGAAGGGTCTTTCTGGGGCGGTATTGGACTCAGCGACGGATCGGTTCTCATCTATGGGATGCGGGGCAATGTTTTCCGCTCCGTCGATAGTGGTGCGACCTGGACCAAGGTTGAGACCGGTGTCACCAAATCATTTGGTGGCAGCGTCGAGCTTGCCAACGGCACGGTGGTCCTGGCTGGCCTCAATGGTGCTGTTGCTTACTCTGACGACCTCGGCAAGTCGTTCACCACGATCAGCCGCGCTGACCGCGAAGGGTACAATGCGGTCATCGGTTCGACTGGGGATCAGATCGCGATATTTGGCGAGTCGGGTGTGAAGATTATGCCAAACACCGCAGAAGCCGCGCTCGCTGCTGGCGGCAGCAGCAGCTAAGCGCTCGCCTAAGAACATTTGAAGTGGGGCTCCGGATTTCCGGGGCCCTTTTTCATGCGCGTGCGGTTCTGGCAACGTGTCGGACGCTCGTCTAGGGTTTAGCGAACATATGCGGCGGCGTGGGCTGCAATTTTGAGGGGGACAAAAATGTTGGGTCAGGCAGAACCGTTTGGTGACTTCACGTCCATCGCGCGTGACGGCCGTGTTGCCGTGGTGACATTCGACCGGGGGGATGGTCTCAATGCTTTGTCCGTTGCCGCTATGAAAGAACTCACGGCCGTGGCGGACAGTTTCGAAGACGACCTCGAGGTTTCAGCAATTGTTCTGACTGGGACCGACACGGCTTTTTCGGCGGGGGCGGACCTGAAAGACCCGGCTCTTGCGGAGCGTCCCTCCGGTCTTCTCCAGAGACGTCACGCGCTCAAGACCGGGCCCAATATGTGTGCCGCGTGGGAGCGGCTGGAGCAGGTGACCATTGCCGCCGTTGAAGGGTTTTGTATCGGAGGCGGGTCGGCGCTGGTTGCCGCCTGTGACGTTCGTGTGGCGGGAGCATCTGCGACCTTCCGGCTGCCCGAAATTCCCTTGGGGATGAATATGAGTTGGCACTCTAATCCGCGTCTGGTCAATCTCATGGGGCCCGCCAAGGCGAAGCTCTTCACAATTCTGGGTGAAAGTCTTGCGGCGCCTGACGCGCTTGAATGGGGGTTGATTGAAAAGTTGGTCGACGCCGGTACAGCGCGCGCCGAAGCAATCGATCTGGCGCAGCGTTTTGGGGCGCTGCCACCTGTGGCTGTTCGGATGACCAAACAATCGATTGATATGGCAGCCAAAGCGCTCAATTACGCGACGACCTATATGGATCGGGACCAGTTTGCCTTGGCGGCGACCTCTAAAGACCAGAGTGAGGCGATCGCCGCCTTTCTTGAGAAACGGACGCCGCGGTTCACGGGTGAATAGGTTGCCGGCCCCTGTCCGACAAGGCTTTATGACCCATGTAGCATCTTGTTGCCCAGTCCCATTGCCGCGCAGTGTTGCTTAAACCTGGGCTCTGGGTGCAAGCTAGAGATTAATCAGTTTGCTGGGTGACGGGGTGGTTTCAGCGGTGATGCGCTTGCATTTTGATGTGATGGGAAAACTTGGACTTTCGACGGCGGCGCGTGTCGTTCCGATATTGACTTTCATGCTTCTTCTGCTGAGTCCCTCACAGGCTGAAGAGGAGGCGCGCGTTGCTTCTATTGGTGCGGATGAAGCCATCGGCACGCAATATTTTATTCGCGTCGACGATCTGCCGCCTCCCTATGCGACGAAATCAGTCGGCAACCGGCCTGTCGTGATTGATCGTCCCGCGGGCGCGGCGCTTCGTGTGCCGGACGGATTTGAGGTCACGCTTTTTGCCGATGGGTTGCAACATCCTCGAGGCATGGTGGTGGCGCCAGATGGCGCGGTGCTGGTAACGGAGCCCAATATTGGACAAGTCACTCGCCTGATCGACAGTGATGGAGACGGCCGCGTTGATGGTGCGACAGCTTTTGCGCGCGACTTTCGCCTGCCCTCGGGTATCGCGCTCTATGAAGGTGATCTCTATATCGCGGATGAACGCGCGGTCTGGTGGCTCGGCGGTGTGGAGGGGCGCGATGCTGCTGAAGGGAGGCGACCTGTCACCCGCGCTGGGGCGCTGGGCGATGCGGGGGGACACTGGACGCGGATGCTGAAATTCGCACCTGACGGGAAGAGTTTCTTCGTCTCAGTTGGCAGTGAAGGCAATGTCAACGAGGAGCCGAAACCACGCGCCACCATTCAGCGTTTCGAGCTGGCGAGCGGCGAACAGTCGCTTTACGCGTCCGGCCTGCGTAACCCGGTCGGCCTGGCGTTTTATCCTGGTTCAGACCGTCTCTTCACTGTTGTCAATGAACGCGATGGTCTGGGCGACGAGCTTGTCCCCGACTTTCTGACCGAAGTGGCCGAGTCTGGATTTTATGGCTGGCCTTATGCTTATCTCGGGCCCAATCCGGATCCCACATTCGGAGATATCCGGCCGGACCTTGTCGCCGCCACACTGGCGCCTGATGTGCTGTTAGCCGCGCACTCTGCGGCGCTCGACCTCGTGTTCTATGACAAAGCGCAGTTTCCCTGCGCCTATCAGGGGGATGCCTTTGTGGCTCTCCACGGGTCTTGGAATGCCGCTGCCCCAACAGGATACAAAGTGGTCCGCGTTCCCTTCGAGAATGGGAAGCCCATTGGTTCCTATGAAACATTTCTTGCCGGTTTCTGGACCGAGGGCGACACGCCTGCCAGGGTCTGGGGGCGCCCGGCGGGTCTGGTCTTAACGGACGAAGGCCATCTGCTGATCGCCGATGACGTGGGCGGAACGATCTGGCGGGTCGCCTGGTCCGGCGATTAAGAGCTGTTTTCTTTTCTGATCCAGATATCTGTTCGCCTGGTTCAGGGGGGATCCGATCACCTTGAAGAAACGCCGCAGACAATATCTGCGGCGTTTCCCATTTCCCAATTTTGCCAGATGGCAGCTGAGACCGCTTACCCCTTGAGAGCGGCTTCCCGGGCTTTGCGCACTGACGCGTTGGTCTGATTGAACAGAAGTTTGCGCCGGGCTTCCTCTTGCTCCTTTGTGAGCTCTTGCTTGCCAAGGTCCCCGCCTGCGGCTTGTCCGCGCTTAACCGCGTCGCGAGATCCGACCTCGTCTACCCAACGTTTGACATTTGGATAGTCCTCCCAGCCGCCATCGCTCCCCTCGGGTGCGGACAGTCGGTTGAGAAACATTGCCCATGGCCAGCTGATCATGTCCGCGATGGTATACTCCTCGCCTGCGAGATAGGGATGGATAGAGAGCTGTGTGTCCATGACCCCGGCAAGCCGGTCGACTTCGCCGATGAAGCGGCGCTGTCCATATTCCAGCTTGCTCTCGTCGTCGACGATGTTTTTCGCGTAGTTCTTGAAGTGGTTCGCGTTGCCCATCATGGGCCCCAGGTTGGCCATCTGCCAATGCACCCATTGCAGTGCAGCATATTTGCCCGCCGGGTCTTTCGGCAGAAACTTGCCAGATTTCTCCGCCAGATATTCCATGATGGCGCCGGATTCAAAAATTGAGATTGGGTCGCCGCCGCCCAGAGGGTCTTTGTCGATAATGGCGGGCATCCGATTGTTGGGGCAAATCCTCAAGAATTCCGGCTTGAACTGATCACCGCCGCCAATGTCCACCGGGATAATGGTGTATGGCATCTCGCATTCTTCGAGCATGATGGTGATCTTGCGACCATTTGGCGTTGGCCAAAAATATACATCGATCATGTGTTGAACTCCCCGTTGATTTTGTTGCACCCAAGATAGGTCTTCCGGACGTGTTTCGCCACATGCCGCAGCCTGAAATCGCTGTGATACCCAACTGGCATTGCTCTGGGTGCAGTGGTTGCCTAGGTCGGCCTGTATCTGCAAGGTGCTTGCTGGTCGTCGATAATGTCGAACCTGAATACTGCCTGAACGGACAGGAAAAATTCCTTGGACCCCGGCATTGGGATGACTGTCTTTATACGAATGAAGTCGCTATAAATAGGGCCTACGTAGCGGTCGAGGGGTCTTGCCCGCGACCGAAAATTGACAAGAACTGGGAGGCACTTAAATGCCCAAATTTTTTGTAGCGCTCAGCGCTGCTCTTTTCTTTACGACCAGCGCGTTTGCGCAGGTCATCACGATCAAGTTTGAGCCTGCTGAGGGCGATGCTATTTCCTTTGCCTTCGATACTGAAGCAAACACATCGACGAACCTCGCAACTGGCGATACAGGTCCTTACACGTTTGACGAAGCTGCAAACAAGATCTGCGGTGCTGGCCCAGACGGCGCTGAAGTGTGCGCGACTTTCGAAGGTCCTTCCGCTGAACCAACAGTTGGTCAGAGCGGACCCTATACAACCAATACCGGCGCGTCCGGTACGGCTACCATCGTTTCGATTGAGTAGTCTGAGCCTTTAGCTCTTGCGGGTGTTTTGCACCGGCCTTTAGTCCCACAAGAATGTTGGGGCGGTTGCGTAACTGCAGCCCCAATACCTCCCTGCGAAGCTGGCTCGATAAAACGCCCTATAGCTTCAACTTTCTTCCCAGAATTGATCTCTAACAATGCGGCTTGCCGTGTGCCGCTTGATGCTTGCCAACGTCTAGGGTCGATCGCACAATCATTCTCTTCCATGAATGCGACCGCCCGGCGCTCGATCAAC
Organism: Parvibaculaceae bacterium; assembly: GCA_965276845.1. Classification (GTDB taxonomy): domain Bacteria; phylum Pseudomonadota; class Alphaproteobacteria; order Parvibaculales; family Parvibaculaceae; genus Mf105b01. The sequence goes on along the minus strand of OZ255699.1, from coordinate 3,128,876 downwards.
TGGGGAGGGTGATATGAGTGAGGCATCAACTCAAAAAGCGGCTTCGAGCCTGCCATCAGTCAATGCGTTGACGGCGCGTGATGTCCGCGAGTGTTTACAGCTTGGTCTGTCGGATTTTGCGCGGGCGCCTTTCATCGGCATGGTGCTTGGTGCAATCTTTGCGGGAATTGGGCTCATTATCGTCTTGAGCCTGTTTGCCTCGGATGTGCCCTGGCTTGCCTACCCGTTTGCCATCGGGTTCCCACTTGTTGGCCCCTTTGCGGCCGCGGGCATTTATGAGGTGAGCCGATCCCTTGAGCGCGATGAAAAGCCAAGTCTGTCGTCGGTGTTTTCAGCGATGTGGGCGCAACGACGCCGAGAGCTCGGCTGGATGGCTTTTGTCATGCTTTTCGTGTTCTGGATATGGATGTACCAGGTGCGGCTCCTGATCGCACTCTGTCTTGGGCTGGTCTCGTTTGCGAGTCTTCAGGAATTCCTGACCGTTATCCTCACCACCCAAGAGGGTTGGATCTTCCTTGGTATCGGCCATGTGGTTGGTGCCGCGCTCGCCCTGATCCTTTTTTCGATCACTGTTTTTTCAATGCCTCTCTTGATGGATAGAAGCCTGGATGTTGTGACTGCGATGATCACCAGCGTCAGAGGCGTGGTCGCCAGCCCCAGAGTGATGTTGATGTGGGGCGTCATCGTGACGCTTACTGTGCTGATCGCCTGTGTGCCGTTCTTCCTCGGATTGCTGGTGGTGCTGCCAGTGCTGGGCCATACGACCTGGCATCTCTACCGACGGGCGATTGCGCCTGAGGCCTGACGGTCATGAAGGTCCTTGTCCTTTTCTACTCGCGGACCGGCACCACCCGGCAGGTTGCGTGCGCGCTGAGACGGGCGCTCGACGCAGACCTGATGGAGATCAGGTGTCCGCGTTTTCACCAGGGTATCTTTGGATTTCTCAAGGCAGGCTTTGACAGTATTCGCGGTAACCTGCCCCCCATCGAGGTCCCCAAGGTCGACTTTTCGGACTTTGATCTTGTGCTTGTTGGTGCGCCCATATGGACCGGCTACCCGGCCCTTCCTGTGCGCGCCTTTTTCTCAACTGCGGCTTCGCTAGGGCGGGAGACGGCTCTGTTCTTCACATCCGAAGGGCAATCCGAGGTGCAGGCGGCGGTTGATGAGGTGCGCCGTCTTTGGCCCCACCCTATCAAAGACGCCATTATGTTGAATATGAAGGAGCAGGATGAGGTGGCGCGCGCCAATGCACTGCTCGACTTCACTGTGCGCTTAGGCGTGGAAGCGCCCGCCGGCACGGGCTGAGGCCTGCCGACGGGGACTGCCCATCTCTCCTTAGTGCCCCTTGTTGGGCAGGATGATGTATTTCTCGCCGGTTCTTTTGGCGACGTAGTCCTGGACGGCGCCCGCCGATAAGGCTTCTTCCAATGACAGTTCGGCTGTGTAAGCGCTGGCAAAGGTCGTCTTGATTTCGTCAGCAACTCGCTTTTGCAGCTCCGCTGTTTTTTCCGGACCAACCCGGCCGAGGAACAGAGGCAGCAACCATCCGCCCACGCTCCAGGACATACCGTAGCCACGGTTTAGAACCGTTGGCGACAGATCGAGGCCGCCATAGAGATAGACCTGCTTCATGGTCGACGAACCATAGGTGTTAAGGCCGCTTGCGTCTCTGCTGGCAGCACGCTCCATTGAGGCCAGGATCGTATCGGCCAACGTGCCGCCGCCGGTAGCGTCGAAAGCGATCGTTGCGCCTGTGGCTTCCAATGCGTCCGTCAGGTCGTCGGCGAAGCTGTCTTTGGACGAGTCGCAGACATATTTCGCGCCAAGTGATTTCAGAAGGTCGACCTGTTCTTGCTTGCGCACAATGTTCACAAGATCGACCCCGTCGGCGAGGCAGATCTTGTTCAACATCTGACCTAGGTTTGAAGCGGCAGCGGTGTGCACAAGCGCTTTATGTCCCTCGAGCTTCATTGTTTCGACCATGCCAAGCGCCGTCAGCGGATTGACGAAGCTGGAGGCCGCTTCTATTGCTGTCGTTCCGTCATTGTGCACGAGACAGGCCGCTGCGGGCATGCAGACATACTGAGCATAGGACGCGCCGGATGTCGTCGACACCACTTTGCCCATCAGGGCCTGAGCGGCGGCATCGTCGCCGGCGGCGATCACGGTTCCGGCTCCCTCATTGCCGACGGGCAGCGCCATGTCCAATCTGGACCGGACCATTCCAAGGCGTTCCTCCGGCACGGCAGCGGTAAAGGCGGGCTGACCATCAATTGTGGTTTCTTGGCCTTTGGTGATGGCGGCGGGTCCGAACATTGGTCCCATATCCGATGGATTGATTGGAGCCGCTTCCATTCGGATGACAACCTGGTCCTTTGCGGGGGTCGGCACATCAACTTCAGTGAGGAAGAGCTCAAGCTCTCCTGCCTTGCTGATCTTCGACAGCATTTGCAGTCCTTTGGACATATTTCACTCCCATGGTTAGGTGCCGCCGTTTTGTTTTTCCAAGAAGCGGCTTGATTAGGCTTGGGAGAACCTTAGCACGGCAAAGGGGCGTGTGGGCCAATGTAGGCAGCATTGCGCCACCGGCATCGGCCCACAGGTCTTGTAGGATCTTACTTACAGATTTCTCCGTTATATCGAACGAGACCGACAAGTTTGTTTGGGTCACGCAGGTCTACCAATCCATAGGAGTTGAACTGGCCGGAATAACCTTTCAGCGTGCCGCGGGTGACATCCTCTTGAATATCGTAGGTAATCTCGATCATGTAGCGGCCCGGCTTGCCGGGAACCGCCGTCAGGATGCCGAGATCCTTTGTCTGAAAAGCACCGCCATCCTCGCGCCCGAAATAATGTTCCATATCCATTTCGAGGCCGGTGGCTGTTTCTCGTTGTGCCACGATCTTGCCCGCTGCCATCTGCACGCTTCCGGTGAGGGCAGCGGAAATGATGATGGGGCGGCCTTCGCCTTCTGGAAAGAAATTGGGGATGCCGACCCCGCCGATCGCCATGCAGGCCTTCTCAGCGGCCTGGGACGAGGGTGCAGAGGTGATCAGAATGGTGGCCACGAAAGCCAAACCGTACAGGGCATTTTTCAACATGGTGTTCTCCGTGTCTGACGCGCGGTGGGTGAGGCTGTGGTAGCCACCGGCGCTGTGGTTTAAAAAATAACGATCGTTATAATTGCCATTTATATAGGGATCGTTATATTTTCAAGCAGAAATCGAACAGACCAATCGAATTGGAGCCTCGGATGGCCGAAAAACTGACAAAACGGGAGAGAACGCATCAAAAAATACTCGATGCGGCGGGACGCAATTTCCGCCGCCACGGGTATGCGGGCGTTGGTGTTGACGGTATCGCCCAGGCCGCAGGGGTCACCTCAGGCGCGCTCTATGCGCATTTTGGTTCCAAGGACTGGGTCTTTGTCGCGGCCTTGGAGCAGGGGCTTGATGAGGTGATTGACGCCATTCCTGTTTTTCAGCGGGATCATGGCGACCAATGGGTCGTGGCCTTCGCCGACTATTACTTGGGTGCAGCCCACCGCGCGGATCTTGAATGCGGCTGCGCGATGACGACCCTCTCGCCGGAAGTGGTGCGACGGGAGTCATCACTACACGAGCTCTATGAAACGAAAATGAGAACCATCGTCTCCCTGATCGCGCAGGGCCTGTGTGCTTCGACGGACAAAGATGAAGGTGATGATCGAGAAGACCGTGCCTGGGCGTTGTTGGCGACCTTGATTGGCGGTCTAACCGTCGCGCGAGCGGTCGCTGCACCCGATCTTGCGGCATCCATTGCCGAGGCAAACAAGCGCGCTGCTCTTGATGTGGCCGGAAAAGTTGCTGGTGCAGCGCGAGGCTAATCTGCAGCGGCTGGTTAGGTTACGCGCAAGACGGCTAGGCGGGTGCCCTTGATGTGTTTGATGGGTTGGGTCTGCCCAAGCTCATTCAGGTATTTCCAGACGCCGACGCAGGGTGGCGAATAGTCATGCCAAAACACAAGACCGCCTGGCTTTGTCATCCTTATGGCTTTCTCAGTGTCGCTTTTCACATATGAATAGGCGTGGCTGCCATCGATAAAGACCAGGTCGCATTTTCCGGCCCAAGGTGTTTCGTCGAACTCTTTGCTGTCGCCGAAGATCTGTTCGACTTTTCCTTCCACCGGCGTCCCGGAATAGTGGAAATTTGTGAAGGTGCTTTCTTCCTTGGCGATCTGAGTCCAGCGCGCATTGTCTGGGTCGTCGCTTTCAGCATGATAGGTGTCCACCGTATCGGGCGTTAGCGTGATCGTTCCTACCTGGGCATCTTCCGGGGCGTTGCGGGCGAGCAGGTAGGTTGTGCGGCCGGTGCAGGTGCCAAACTCAAAGATGGTTTTGGACTTCTTTGCCAGGGCCGCCAAAATCCAGACTTCATCAATGGTGGTGGAAGCCTGTGATCCTTGCTCGCCGATAAGAATTGCTTCTGCCGTCAACTCGGTTCCCGTCTCACTTACAGAAAATATGTCGTCGACATCCTTAGGGTTGACCTCCGGCAATGCATTGCCGTCAAACAGAGGCCGCCCTTTGCGTCGGCGGCGTTCTTTCAAACCGTATTTCAACGCCCAGCCGGCAAGCGCGAGGCTCACCGCTACCAGCCCCAGGAGGGTGATTTCCATGTTGGACATTGATGTTCCCCAATCCCCAGCCCTGGGCTGGTCGCAAGCTGTTCCCCGAGCCACATCTTCCTATATGTGCTTCACGCTCACAAGGTGTCGGTGCAGATTGCCGCGCTATCAAAGCCTTTGTGAACTGGAAAACCATGCTAGAAACCGGTTATCTTATCGGCGCAAGCGAAATTGAACGGCGGCGGACTTATGCAATCTCTTCTCATCCTGATTTATCAGGTCATCAATCTCTACATCTACGTCGTCGTCGCAAGCGCCATATTCAGCTGGCTAATCGCCTTCAATGTCGTAAACCCCCAAAACCGGTTCGTTTATACGGTGGTGGATATCCTCTACCGCCTGACGGAGCCTGCTCTGCGGCCCATCCGGCGGATCATGCCAGATCTTGGGGGCGTGGATATCTCGCCGGTTGTGCTCATTTTGGGGCTGATTTTCCTCCAGAATCTCATTATCGAGCTGTTTGGTGCCGTCCGGGCAGGGGTCTGATCGGGCGCCCTGAGGAGCAGGAATATTGAGGACCGACGGGACCTCGAACTGTGCAGATTTGTGAACGGTCTGGCTCCGTCTGCGTGAGTAATGACATAGGTATGGATATCTGTTGACGATGACCGAGGCGACGCGAATAGAAGGCAAGGTTTTCTCCACTCAGTTGCGGGAAAAAGTGGCGAGCCACGTCTCCTGGCTGCAGCAGGAACACGGCATCACGCCCGGCCTTGCCGTGGTCCTCGTGGGCGATGACCCCGCATCGGAGGTGTATGTTCGCAATAAAGGCATTGCCACGCGCGAAGCCGGTATGAACTCCATTGAGTACAGGCTTCCCGAAGACGCCACCGAAGAAGAGGTGTTGGACCGGGTGCGCATGCTCAATGCGGATGAGGACGTGCACGGCGTGCTGGTGCAGTTTCCTGTGCCTGATCAGATTTCGCAGCAGACAGTGATCGACACGATTGACCCGGCAAAAGATGTGGACGGGCTTCACCCATTGAACGCCGGACGCTTGTCGTCTGGCCTGCCGGGGCTCGTATCCTGTACGCCGCTTGGCTGCCTCATCATGGCCAAGGCGAGTGTCGAAGGCGGGCTTTCGGGTAAACATGCCGTGGTTCTGGGGCGCTCCAACCTTGTTGGCAAACCGGTTGCGCAGCTGCTCCTCAACGAGAATTGCACGGTCACCATCGCTCATTCGCGCACTGAAAACCTTCCAGACATTATCGGCCAGGCTGACGTCCTTGTGGCCGCTGTCGGTCGTCCAAAAATGGTTGAGGGCAGTTGGATCAAGAAAGGCGCGGTCGTCATCGATGTAGGTATCAATCGCATACCGGCACCAGACAAGGGCGAGGGCAAAACGCGCCTGGTGGGGGATGTGGATTACCAGGCAGCTCTCTCCAGAGCGTCGGCGATTACGCCTGTGCCTGGTGGCGTCGGACTGATGACCGTTGCCTGTCTCATTCGCAATACGGTGGTGGCGGCTTGTATGCAAAATGGGATTGCCCCGCCTGACGATCTTTAAAAGGATTTTCGATGGAAACCCGTACGCTAGGATCTCTTTGGCCCGTGAGCGCTTTCACCCTGGGTGGCGGCGGCCTCGGACAGATCTGGGGCGAGACCACACGGGAAGAAGCTGTTGCGACCGTTCGTGCGGCGGCGGATGCCGGGATCACTTTGTTTGACGCGGCGCCGATGTACGGGCGTGGCGAAGCGGAAACGGTTTTTGGGGAAGCGTTTGATGGCACCCCACCGGCTGAAGCGCGGTTTACCACCAAGTGTCAGATCGGTTCACCGCCGGCGGACGAAGTTTATGAAAAGTTTGAACGCTCGCTCGTTCGGTCCTTAAAGACAATGAAGATTGAGCGTGTGGATCTCTTCTTTCTGCACTCGAATATCTGTCCGGATGGTTATACCTATGCGCAAAACGCGGATGTACAACATCTCTTTGCAACCAACTGGTCGCTCTATGAAGGCACCATCATACCAGCGTTCGCGAAGCTAAAAGAGAAGGGTTTGATTGCTGATTGGGGCATCACCGCGACTGGCTTGCCTAAGACAATTATGGATGCGCTGCGTGCCGACAAACGTCCTGCCGTGGCGCAGGTGGTGACCAACTTGATGGATAGTGCCGGGAGCATGCGCCGGTACGAAGAACCGCCGGAGCCGCGCAATATTGCCCGCACGGCGGTGAATAATGGTGTCGGCGTATTGGGCATCCGGGCTGTTCAGGCTGGTGCACTCACTGCGGCCCTCGACCGGGAGGCGGCGCCGGAGGAACATTCGGACTATGACAAGGCGGCGCCCTACCGGGCCCTGGCATCCGAACTCGGGGAAGATCCTGCCATCTTGGCACATCGCTATGCGCTGGCCATGCCAGGCGTCGATAGTGTCATTCTTGGGGTAAAGAACCGCAAAGAGCTTGGTGATCTTGTGGATGGTGCGAATAAGGGGGCACTTGATCCCGAGATTATCGAGCGCATTGATGCGCTCCGCCTCAATTTTCAAATACCGCGTATGCCCCTCGATTAAGGCGGCAGCTTAGGGACCAGGTGGAGACCTCCGTGCATCGAATGAAACTCTTTCTCTCCGGTGTTTTGTTGACGGTTGCATGTTGTCTGTCCGCGCAGGCCGCCCTTCCCGGTGAGCAGGAGGGAGGCATGCTGAGCTGGCCGCGCGCAGAAATGGCGCAGGCTCTTTCTCTTTATCTACCCCGTCGTATGGCGGAGGAGGATGTCCGCGCACTCTCTATCGCTGTCATTGCCGACGGACAGATCGTCTTTGAGCAGGGATATGGCGTCGCTGATATATTCGGATCGGAACCCGTCACCGCCAACACACTTTTCGAAGCAGCATCGCTCGGAAAACCTGTTGCGGCGGTCGGTGCTCTCTCCATGGTTCGGGACGGTATGCTGGACCTTGATACGCCGCTCGGCGCTAAACTCACAGAGCCCTGGCTTGGCGATGGCGATGATCATGAGCTCATTACGCTACGCCATGTTCTGACGCATACATCCGGCCTCACGAATTTTATTCGCTGCTGCAGCGACGAGAGTTGGACGCGCCCTGGCGATGCTTTTTCCTATTCCGGCGTCGGTTTCATGTATATGGGCCATGTGATGTCGATGGTTGACGAGAAGCCTTTTGAAAGCGTCGTGCGGGCCCGCGTGCTGGAGCCGTTGGGAATGGCGTCCTCCGGCTTCGGTCTTGCAGAGCCATTGGTGCCAACGGTTGCGCGTGGGTTTGTTCCCTTTTACCAGACGCTGCTCGCGCTGTTTTTGCCGCTTCTCCTTTTCGCGCTTGCGAGTGCGCTTGTCACATACCTGGTCGTGCGTTTCGGTCTCAATCGCCTGAAACTTGAGCCGGTTGATTTCGCGCCAGCCGTCTTCGTTTCAACTGTCGGCACACTTGGACTCCTCTGGCTGCTCTTGGGGGGATGGGCATTGCTTTTCATTCTTGCCAATGTGGCGATCTACCTGTTTCTGTTTTTTCTTGGCGTTCTTGTACTGATGACGGCATTTGCGTTTTTGGGCTTCCTGGGCCCCGCAGACGGCACGCTGTCACGCGGCGGTCAGCAAACGAATCCGGTCGCAGTTGCAGTTGCGTTCGGGCTGGTGTTTGCCATCAGCCTGCTGTTCATGGAGCGTAATACGCCGGTGCCCGCGACCGCCGGCGATGCGATCAACCCTGCTTCATCGCTCCGGGCAAGCGCTCATGATCTGGGCCTGTTTGTGGAAGGCTTGATCAAGGGAGACGTGTTGGGGGCTGATTTTCGCGATCGCATTCTTGCAGAAAATACCGCAATCGGTTCCGGAATCGGCTGGGGTCTGGGGTTGGGGACGCGGGATGGTCGAACCGGCCTTAGTGGCTGGCAGTGGGGTTCAAATCCGGGCTACCAGTCTCTCCTTGTGATCGACCTTGATCGGCGCGCGGGCATTGTTGTGCTGACCAACGCGTCGTCGGCGGGGCCTTTGGTGCAGGAGATTGCCGGACATGTCATGGGGGAAGCGCCGGGCTGGTCTTTGCCTTAAAGTGGCCAGTCCGCGGAGGAGGTTCAGATGCAGTCATTCGATACGATTTACAAACGGGCCTGCAAACGCCACGGTGGTGAGAAGGAAGTTGCGTCACAGCTTTCAAAGCCCAAATCAAAAGCTGCATTGAAAAAGATTCCAGATGACCGGTGGCTGGCTGGCATGACGCGGGCTGTCTTTCAGGCCGGCTTTTCCTGGAAAGTGATTGATGCCAAGTGGCCGGGATTTGAAGAGGCCTTTGAAGGCTTTGTCCCGCAGCGCGTTGCCTTCTATGCGGATGAAGACCTTGAGCGGCTGGTCTCTGACAAACGGATTGTCCGCAACGGTGCCAAGATCAAAGCCACGATCACAAATGCCCGGTTGGTGTCGGAACTGGCGCAGGAACATGGCAGCGCCGGTGCTTTCTTTGCGAATTCAAAGCCTGAAAATTTTATCGACCTTCTTGAGGTGCTCAAGAAGCGGGGAAGTTTTCTGTCCGGCGGATCAGCTCAATATTTCCTGCGGTTCTCCGGCGTCGACAGTTGGATCATGTCTGTGTCTGTCGTGGCGGCTTTGAAACAGGCGGGTGTTGTCGATAAGGCGCCGACATCGAAGAAGGCGCTCAGGGCAACCCAGGACGCTTTCAATCAATGGCGGGAGGAGAGCGGTCGCTCGCTCACGGAAATCAGCCGGGTCCTGGCGCTTTCAGCGGACGGGTAAGGAGGGGCGCGCCGCACAAAAAAGCCGGCCCATAACGGCCGGCTTTTTCTTTTATCGGTTTTCGACGCGACTATTTTTTCGCAGACTCGATGCCCTTGCGGATGAGGTCCATTGCTTCTTCGGCTGAACCCCAGCGTTCGACCTTCACCCACTTGCCTTCTTCCAGATCTTTATAGTGATCGAAGAAGTGTGCGATGCGGTCGAGTAGGATTTTTGGCAGATCGCGGTAGGACGAGACTTCCTTGTAATAAGGGTTCAGCGCATCGACAGGCACAGCCAGGATTTTCTCGTCCTGTCCGGCTTCATCTTCCATGAGAAGAACGCCGATCGGCCGCGAGCGGATGACAGCGCCGGGCACCACTGGAATGCGGCTCACCACAAGGACGTCAACCGGGTCCCCATCATCTGAAAGCGTGTGGGGCACGAACCCATAGTTGCACGGATAGTTCATGGCTGTGTGCATGAAGCGGTCAACGAAAAGAGTGCCGGAGGCTTTGTCGAGTTCATACTTTACCGGCTGGCCGCCATGGGGGACCTCAATGATGACATTGATGTCATAGGGAGGGTTGGAGCCAATCGAAATTTCGTCAATACGCATTATTTGATCCGGTTGTTACGGGATTGGAGGAGACGCAGACGTAGGGCGTTCAGCTTAATAAAGCCTTGCGCGTCACGCTGGTCGTAGACCGTGTCCTCTTCAAACGTCACATGTTCTTCGGAGTACAAGGAATAGGGGGAAGAGCGGCCAACCACCGTTGCCGATCCTTTGTAGAGTTTCATACGCACGGAGCCGGTGACGCATTCCTGACTATTGTCGATCAGCGCCTGCAGCATTTCGCGCTCGGGGCTCCACCAGAAGCCGTTATAGATGAGTTCCGCGTAGCGCGGCATCAGCTCGTCTTTCAGGTGTGCGGCGCCCCGGTCGAGGGTGAGCGACTCGATGCCTCTGTGGGCGGCGAGCAGAATGGTGCCGCCAGGCGTTTCATAGACGCCGCGAGACTTCATGCCGACAAACCGGTTTTCCACGAGGTCCAGACGCCCGATGCCATTGGCCCCGCCATACTCGTTCAGCTTGGTAAGGAGTGTTGCCGGGCTCATGGCCACACCATCGATGGAGACGGCGTCGCCTTGTTCAAAACCGATCTCGATATAGGTCGGCTGGTCGGGCGCCTCTTCCGGCGCCACCGACCGGCTGTAAATGTATTCCGGCGCTTCTTCTGCCGGGTCTTCCAGCACTTTGCCTTCCGCCGAGATATGCAGCAGGTTCGCGTCTACGGAGAAAGGGGCTTCGCCGCGCTTGTCTTTTGCGATCGGAATCTGATGTTTCTCGGCGTAATCGATGAGCTTGGTCCGCGAGTTCAGGTCCCATTCCCGCCAGGGCGAGATGACCTTGATCTCAGGATTGAGCGCATAGTAGCCAAGCTCGAACCGCACCTGATCGTTGCCTTTACCGGTCGCGCCGTGACAGACAGCCTGGGCGCCGGTTTCGGCTGCGATCTCGATCTGACGTTTTGAGATCAGCGGCCGGGCGATGGATGTACCGAGCAGGTAGACGCCTTCATAGAGCGCGTTGGCGCGGAACATGGGGAACACATAATCGCGGACAAATTCTTCGCGCAGATCCTCGATATAGATTTCCTTGATGCCCAGCATCTCGGCTTTCTTGCGCGCAGGCTCAAGTTCTTCGCCTTGTCCAAGGTCAGCCGTGAAGGTCACGACTTCGCACTGATAGACGTCCTGCAGCCATTTCAGAATGATCGAGGTGTCGAGGCCGCCTGAATAGGCGAGCACGACTTTGTTGATGTCGCTCATGATTTCCCCGCTTGTGGGTCCAGCCTTAAGGCCACGCTTAAGGGTCGTGATTTTCGCGCACTATAGGCAATTCAAGGACCCCCGCAAGCGCTGTGACCGCTCATACGCTTGCGATTTAGAGGTCTATCTGGGTTCTAGCGCCCGGATCAGGTATCTAAAGGGCATGTCTGGTCACTCTCCCATCAGAAATGCCACGTTTCGGCGGCTTTTTGCGGCGCAAGCTCTCGCCTTGATCGGGATGGGACTCACGACCGTGGGCCTTGCTCTATTGGTCTATGAGCTGGATCCGGCGCAGGCCGGCCTGGTGCTCGGGAGTGCGCTGGGCTTGAAGATGGTGGTAAAGATGCTGGTGGCGCCGGTGGCGGGTGCCTACGCCAACCGTTTCCCGCGCAGGGCGCTGCTGGGGGGCATTGATCTTTTTCGCGCAGGGCTGATTGCGCTCTACCCGCTGATCGACGCGTCATGGCAGGTTTACGTGTTGGTTGCGATCATTGCTGCGGCAGAAGGCGCCTTCAATCCGATCTTCCAGGCGACGATCCCCGATGTCTTGCTCGACGAAGAAGAATACACCAAGGCACTCTCGTATAATCGGATTGCCTTTGAATTGGAGAATATTGCGAGCCCCTTGTTGGCGGCGTTCTTTTTGGGTTTCGCGGCCTTTGATCTTTTGTTTGAGCTGAACGCCCTCGCATTTCTTGTCTCTGCTTTGCTCCTTTTTGCAGGGCGTCTGCCCCAACCGGCCTTCGATGCTGTGACGGCCGCGCAAAGACCTTTTGAGAAAGTCACCCGCGGCATGCGCCTCTATTTTGCCAATGCCGAATTGCGCGGTGTCTTTGTGCTCTATTTTGCGATCGCTGCCGGGAGCGCAACTGCCATTGTCGCCACGGTCCTTTATGTCAAAGACGGGTTGGGGCTAGCGGATGCGCAGGTTGCCTATGCGATGGCGGGGTTCGGCGCCGGGTCAATTCTGGCGGCCCTGGTGCTGCCGAGTTTGCTTGGCGCTTTCACAGATCTGCGTGCGATGCTGGCGGGCGGTCTAACGGTCGCACTGGCGCTCTCCCTTTCGATCGGGACACCATCTTATGAATGGTTTGTCCTGATCTGGGCGGTACTCGGATTTGGAACGGCGCTCTCCATGACGCCTGTGGGGCGGGTGATCACGCGGGCGGCAGACAGTGCTGATCGTGCGGAACTCTTCGCGGCACAATATGCGCTCTCCCACAGTTCCTGGCTGGTGCTCTATCCGCTTGTCGGCTTTTTGATGGGCGCGCTTGCCTTTGCGGGTGCCTTTGCAGCCCTGGCGCTCCTGGCCCTGATCGCCACCGGCATCACCTATCTCATTTGGCGCGGGTAAGGCGCCTGCGCACCTGACGCACTCCATAATAGACCGCCCCAATGACGAAGGGGGCGGCGATGCCTGTTGCCAGGGTCGGGTCGAGGGGACTGCCCACCTTCGCTGCCGCTTTAAGCATGTAGTTCACGATACCGAGCAGGTAATAGGAAATGGCGACCGCGGAGAGACCTTCAACAGTTTCCTGCAGACGTGTTTGCATGCGGACCCGCGACTCCATGGACGCGAGCAGGCTCTGATTTTGCTCCTGTACAGCAATTTCGACACGGGTGCGCAGCAGTCCCGACGCGCGGGCAATATGTTGGGAGAGCGTGTCCAATCGGCTCGCGACGGAGGCGCAGGTGCGCATGGCGGGGCTCAAGCGACGCTCCATGAAAGTTGCCAGCTGCTGGATACCTGACAGTTTGGATTCGTCCAAGTCTGCGATGCGTTCCTCGACAAGTGCATGATAGGCACGCGATGCGGAGAAGCGAAAATCGGTACGCGCGGTCATAGTCTCAATGCGTGCGGCGAGCGCGGTCAACTGGCTGAGCTGACGTTGTTCGTCCTCGAGGCCAGTAATGTTGGTGGTTTCGCTGGCGATGGTCGCAAGTTCCTGCTCCATCTCAGAAATCTCAGGCGCAATGGCACGTGCCAGCGGAAAGGCCATCAACGCCATCATGCGGTAGGTTTCGATTTCCAGCAGTCGCTGCACCAGGCGTCCTGTGCGCCCGGGCTTGAGGCTTTCATTGGCGACCAGGATTCGCGAACAGCCTTGGGCATCCAGCGTGAGGTCGGTCCAGGCGGCCGCGCCACCGCCGGCAAGGGATCCGCCGACAAGCGTGTTCTCGCCAAAAACCGTACCCAGAAGGTCATCGACCTGATCTGCTGGTTGGGTGACAACCATCAGGTTGATGGCGACCAGGAGTTCTCCCTTGATTTGCTCGCGCCATCTGTCAGGGATACGGGCCACGGGTGCGTGGGCGAACCGATCCGCAATATTTTCACCCTCGGCAATGTGTTCGAAGAAGGTGTAGGTCGAGAATTCGGTGTGGCGTTCCCAAGTGAGTTGAAAGGGCCCCAGATCAAGGGTGAGGTGATTGCCGAAATGGTCAGGAATGGCGGCGCCAAATAGGCTCGCGAGCGATTTGAGCGAGACCTTCTCTTCCGCATGGCCGTTTTCGCCGGTTACAAATGCCAGATGTGAGCAGATGAGCGCACCCGGCACGTCCGCCGGTGGTCGCGAGTGGACTTCATCATTCAGCTTCTGGCGCTGCGGGTGCTCGGCGAACTGGCGGAGAGGGGGCATGGACGTCCCGATTTAGGTTTACGAACCGCTTTTGATAGAGTGGCGGCTCATAAGAAACAAGCGTTCGCGTGGACGCGATAAGAAACGGGTGAGGACAAATGGCCGCAGTCGAATTTTGGTTCGAGTTTGCAAGTACTTATTCCTATCCTGCGTCCATGCGGGTGGAGAGGGTGGCGGCCGCGGCAGGCGTCGATGTGATCTGGCGCCCGTTTCTGCTGGGACCCGTGTTCGGCAAGCAGGGGCTTACGGATTCCCCCTTCAATGTGTTTCAGCAGAAGGGCCGCTACATGTGGCGCGATCTGAAGCGTGTTTGCGACGCGGACGGGATCGAATTCAACAAGCCCGACCTGTTTCCGCAGAATGGGCTCAAGGCTGCCCGTGTCGCGTTGTTGGGCATGGAGGAAGGCTGGGGACACGATTTTGCACGTTCGATCTACCGAGCCAATTTTGTCGATGGGCTGATCATCTCAGACGATACCGTAATCGCAGATCGCCTGACCGCCCTGGGTCAGGACCCCAGCGCTGTCACGGAGAAGGCTTATGCGCCTGAAAACAAGGAGCGCCTGAAAGCTCAGACGGACCGCGCCTGGGAACTTGGTCTGTTTGGCGCGCCGAGTTTTACCGTCGGTGAAGAGCTGTTCTGGGGAAATGACCGTATGGAGACGGCGATGCAGTGGGCTCTTACCCACCAAGTCTGAGTCATGCTCTGACGAAGGCTTAGCGGCTAGCCTCCACAGCCACAACCGCCCGCGCCGTGTAGTCCGTCAGGGTTAAAAGCGAGCCTCACCGACTCTGCTGATCTGTCTGCTGTCGCGTTGAACTCTTTCCATGCCTGGTCGCGAAGGCTTTCGTCGCAGAGGAAATCAAGCGCCGTCATCAGCATTGCTTTGGTGCCGTCGATGAGGGCTTGGTCACCGCTGGGTGAGGCAGCCCATTTCTCAAACTCGGGATCGTGGATCACAATCTCGGGCGGCGAGCAGGCAATGAGCGGGTGAAGGATCGGCATCCTATGGCTGATGTTGGCCATGTCCGTGCCGCCCAGCGGCAGTGCTTCATAGGGGATGAAGCTCCGTCCTAGATCGGTCGCGTTTTTTTCATAGGCGTCTGCGAGTGCGTGATTGACCTTCATGTCGAGATAGTCCGCCTCGGACCAGTTGATCTCGGCGGTGCAGTCCGTCGCGAGGGCCCCTGCTTTGAAACAGTTTTCGACGCGGGCTTTTACACCGGCGAGTGTTTTCGCATCCAACGCGCGAACGAAGTAAGAGAGGTCAGACTTGTCCGGCACGATGTTTGGTGCCCGTCCACCCTTCTCCATAATGCCGTGCACCTGTGCGTTCTTCGGCAAGTGCTGTCTCAGCTGCGCGATGGCCATGTAAGCGAGCGTCGCCGCGTCCAGTGCATTGCGGCCACCATCCGGATTGACCGCTGCGTGGGCCGCGCGGCCTTTGAACGATACCCTCACTTCAGAGATACACATGGTGCCCACCGCCTTCGAGTCGATCCCGGCGGGATGGATCATCATGGCGGCATCAAGACCGTTAAAGGCGCCGTTTTGTGCCAGGAGTTCTTTGCCACAGCCGCGTTCCTCCGCAGGCGTTCCAATGTAACGAACACGTCCCGGCAGGCGGTGCCCAAGGCGATGAAGCGCCAAGGTGGTGCCAAGCCCGGCGGCGGCGATAATGTTATGGCCGCAGGCATGACCGATCCCCGGCAGCGCGTCGTATTCTGAGAGGACGCCAATCTGGGGCTTTCCCTCACCACCAAACTCGCTCGAGAAGGCCGTGTCCAGGCCATATGCCGCCCGGGTTACCTGCAAGCCTTGGCTCTCTGCTGTGTCCGCGAGGAGCTTGGCCGACTGATGTTCCTCAAAGGCGAGTTCTGGTGTTTGATGAATCTGATGGCTGACTTGCAGCAGCAGCGGGGAAAGATCGTCGACTGCGCGGAGAGCATCGTGTCTAAGGTCGGACAGTTGGTTCATTGTGTTAGCGCCTCATTGGCTTGCAGAAAGGTGAACAGGAATTTTTTTGTCTCATCTGGGGCATCAATGTGTGGGAGATGGCCCACGCCATCGAGAATCCGGACAGATGAGTGCGGAAAAACGTCATCGGGATCGAAGTTCGGTGGGATGGGCGTCACGTCGTCCTGGGTGCCCCATAAGACGCCAACTTCTGTCGGCGATGCGTCGAGCTCTTTGTAGATCCCACTTGCATCATGGATCGGCATGTTGCGCACTGAAGAGCTCAGCGCCCGCTTAAACCCTTTGAGATCCAGATCCGGTGTGTAGTTCTTCTCCAGCCATTGAATGACTTTGGGGTCGGAGGAATATCCCCCGAGGCGTGATAGCAAGACCTTGTTGCCGATGAGATTGAGGAGGCTGCGTCCAATCCATTTCGTCTGCAGAAGGCGCGCGCCGAATGACATTGTGACGCCAAATCCATCGGGGCCAAAAAAACAAAGGCGTTTGATGCGGCCTGGATGGTTGAGTGCATAGGTCGTGGAAATGGGACAGCCGAATGCAAGCGCCACGATATTGATTGGCCCCTGGACCTTTAAGGCGTCAAGGAGGTCGGTGATCTGCCGCTCAAAGAGCGTGGCATCATATTCCGCATGCGGGCGATCGGAATAACCTCGACCGAAAAGGTCATAGCAGATGACCCGGTAGCCAGCGTCTGCCAGCTGCTCGGGGTGATCGCCCCATACCCAAAGCCCGAGGGTCGCGCCGGGCACGAAGAGCACGACGTCACCATCTTTCGGGCCGATGTCTTTGTAATGGGTTTTTCCGTCGGACAGCGTAAGGAGCTGCCCCGGTGCGTGAGCTTGTGCTTTGGCAATTGGCGTTCGCTCTCGGCGCTCAAAAGCAATGAGAACCAAAAGTGCGACGCCAATGATGGCCACACCGAATGCGGCTAAGACGTAAGACATAACTACCCCCTAACTTCTCAGCAGCGACGTGCCGCCTGATGTTTTGGGCAGTTGGGGATGTCTATGAAATGTTTAAGGAGCCATTCGATCGTGCCAGGGGTGCCACTGGGTTTGGCGTGCGACCGAGTCGATGCTAGGCAAGCGTTACAGCGTCCCCTTCAGCGACCCGGCCGGGCTTTGCGATATTGCAATAGATGGACAGGTTCTGGCTCGTGTGGGCCACCATGGCGCGCATGATGGAGGCATCGCGGGGCAGATTGCCCTGGGCCCGCGTGGTCATGATGCAGCGGGGGCATTCCATCACCGCATCAACGGTTGCATTGCCAATGTTCACAGCGCGCCCGACCCATTTCGTTTCTTCAAGCCCAGTGATGTTTTCGCTGTCGCTTAACAGAATATTGGGACGAAAGCGGCGCACATCGAGCACGGCGTCAGGGGTGAGCGTCTGCAAATGACGGAGTGAGGCTTCCGTCAGAATGTCGAGGGGGAAGGCGTCAAAATAGGTGCCCACCGGTGTTGCGAATTCCATCAACTCAGCCAACACCTCCGGCGGAAAGGCACTGAAGTCCGGCAAAGGCTCATCAGGTTCCAGCGCGAACATGGTGCGCATTTCGGCTTCCAGGTCTTCCGGCGGCTGCTTGGTGCGATAGTGTTCTTTGTTCTCCGCAGGCTGAAGCGGCCACAGGGTCACCTCCTGATCAAAGGAATTTGAGAGTGTCTTGTGCACTTGTTCATCGTCGGACCTGGTGGTGTTGCCGTCGGGCAGAGTGATCTCAACATGAGGGACAGCGCCGGCATTCGTGCCCTCGAGATAGCGCGCGGAGCAATTCAGCAAGTCGCCAATCTTCTTAGCGCCCACGATTGTCTGGCTTGCTTCATCCCTTACCGCCCAGCCGCGGTCGAGCGGCACGCCGCCTGCCGTGAGAACGGTTTCGCTCAGCTTCTCCCCTTGCATGGATTTCACTGGATAGCGCCAGATTTCTTTGACGGTGAAGGGCTGGCTCGACATATGGCATCCTTTTTTCTCAGGGCTAATCAAGCGCAGTTTAGTGCACTTTGGCTTTTCATACAATCTGTATGATTTTGGGATTTGGAAGAGTCAATTTGGCGCTGGGCGCCCTCGTTTTTCCTGCCGTGTGGTGGAAGGTGGCTATGCCGAAAACTGGCTTGCTTTGATCTTTTCGCTGGCGGATTTCAGCTGTCCGCAAGCCGCCATAATGTCCCGTCCGCGCGGTGTGCGAATGGGGCTCGCATAGCCTGCTCTGTTGACGATGTCGGCGAACTTTTCAATCTGTTCCCAGTCTGAGCACTCATAGGGCGCACCTGGCCAGGCATTGAAGGGGATGAGGTTGATCTTTGCGGGGATGCCTTTCAGCAAGCGCACCAGTTCCCGTGCATCGGCCAGGCTATCGTTCACGCCCTTCAGCATCACATATTCAAAGGTGATACGCCGTGCATTGGAGACGCCGGGAAACTCCCGGCAGGCTTTCAACAATTCGTTCAGCGAATATTTCTTGTTGATCGGTACCAGCTTGTCGCGGGTCGGATTGTTCACCGCATGGAGGGAAATGGCGAGCATGACGCCCATCTCATTTCCGACGCGCGCGATCTCCGGAACGATGCCCGACGTGGACAGTGTGATGCGCCGTTTGGAGATGGAGAGTCCGTCGCCGTCGGAGACGATGTCCATGGCCTGTTTCACATTGTCGAAATTGTAAAGCGGCTCGCCCATACCCATGAGCACCACATTGGTGATCTTGCGCCCTTCCTGAGGGGTCGGCCATTCGTCCAAGGCATCGCGGGCGATGAGGACCTGGGCCACAATCTCACCGGCGGTCAGATTGCGAACGAGCTTCTGCGTGCCTGTGTGGCAAAAGGTGCAGTTGAGCGTGCAACCGACCTGACTGGAGATGCAGAGCGTCCCGCGGGTCTCTTCCGGGATGTACACCGCTTCCACTTCCGGCGCGGGTGCCCGTGGATCTGTTGAGGCCAACCGGATCAGCCATTTGCGGGTGCCGTCATTGGAAATCTGTTCGGTGACAATCTCCGGGCGGGCGAGCGAAAAGTGTTCCGCGAACTTGGCGCGCAGGTCTTTCGACAGGGTGGTGACGTTTTCAAAGTCTTGCGCCCCATGATGGTAGAGTGCGTTCCAGATCTGGCCTACGCGCATGCGGATCTGTTTGTCCGCAATGCCGGCGTCACGCAGCTTCTCGCCCAGATCCTCACGCGACAGGCCAAGGAGCGACTGGGGCCCGGTGGAAACGGGTGCGCTGCCTCCGGGAGCCTCTCGCGGCCTGTTGTTGGTGGTGTCGAGGACGGTTGCCATCTGGCTCTCTCTGCCTGCTCCGTTGGAGCTATAGGGGAATGTCACAGACGCGCGTCATAGCACGGGCGGGGCCCCGCGCGCCATCTTTGGCGGCAGGTGCCGTTAACCGGGTTCGAAAATGCCAGATTTTGGCGTTTTTAGCGGCAGGTTTCGTCGATTTTGTTGAGTGCCGCCGTGACGCCGGACAAAGAATAGCGATCCGTCGTCAGCGTGCCGCGCTGTGACGTGCCCTTGATTGTCATAGAACTGCCGCGGCGCATGGCCGTCGCCATGCGGTCTTCGTCGCTTGTGTCTTTTAACCAGGCCCAATAGCGGTTCTCGCCGCCCTCGGTGACACCGCTGAACATCTGGAACTTGTCCGACCCGATCTGAGCGAAGGGGCGGGAGCGGTCAGAGAAGGGGTAGCCGGCGCGCATGGACACTTCATTGGTGACGCCTTGACCGGGACGGTGGGTGACCATCAGGAAAACATCGCCCCGGTTCGCACCCCGTGGCCGCATCTCTTTTGGTTCTGACATGACATAACAAATGCGGCTGGTGCCCGAGCCATAGCTATAGGCTGCCCAATCTCTGTATTTGCCCAAGAGTTTTGGTTCCTCTGCCGCCGCGGCAGAAATGCCAAACCAGGCGGCTACCATCGTCGTCAGGAATAGTTTTGTAAGCTCTGAAAACCGCATCATTTTTCCATCTGTCTTGCCAGAGACCCCCTAGCCGTAAGGCTGAGGAGAATCATACCGGGCCCGGCGGCTCATTGCCAGCGGCTTTGCTAGGCTGTTTGGGCCTTATGCCCCGTCGTTTTCGTCTGCAGCGCGATGAATGACCCGTTGCGGGAAAGGAATCTGGATGCCTGCTTCGCGGAACAGGCGATCGATTTCAAAGCGGAGTTTGGACGATGTCGTGATGCGAGAGGACACGTCGCTGGTGAAACATCGCAGCTGGAAATTGAGACTTGAGTCACCAAACTCCAGAAAGAGGACGTCGGGACTTGGCCAGCTCACGATCTTGTCAACATTGGCGGCGGCCTGTTCCAACGTTTTCCGGACGAGGTCTGTGTCTGAGCCGTAAGCAACGCCGACATTAATCTCAATGCGTGCTTTGCGGTCTGAATGGGTCCAGTTAATGACAGAGCTGGACACCAGTTCTGAATTGGGAATCATCACTTCCGCCCGCTGGAAGGTTTCAACTTCGGTGCGGCGCACGTTGATGCGGGTGATATGCCCGAACGTATCGCCAATCTCAATCAGGTCCCCGACTTTGATCGGTCTTTCAAAAAGCAGAATGAGACCGGAGATAAAATTATTAGCGATGTTCTGAAGTCCAAAGCCAATGCCAACAGACAAGGCGCCGGCGATGATTAGAAGGCTTTGAAACTCGACCCCCAATGTCATGGCGCCGAGTAACACTGCGATCACGATGCCGACATAACCGAAGATCGTGGCGATGGAATATTGCGCGCCGGGATCAAGCCGTGTCTGAGGCAGCACCGTCTCGCGGAGCAGCTTTTTGATCAAGCGGAAGATGATGAGGGTGACGATAAACACAAACAGGGCTTCGACGATGTCGGCGAAGGAGATGGTGACGCCGCCGATATCTACACCTGTCAGGAAGTTGTAGGTGATCGTCCAGATGTCGTTAAGCGGCACGCCCCAAATTGCGCCTATCAGAGCGGCGCCTGCTACATAGACGGCGACTTGCATAAAACTGACTAGCCAGAAGGCCACTGTGCTGCTGCCGTCTTCTGACAGGGCAAGCCACTCGGCTGTTTGTTCCCGTCGCATGAGGATGCCAATCCATTCGGCAAACAGCGCGCGGGCAAGAAAGAGCGCGCCAACGATCAGCGCGCTGCCAATCAGGTTCCCGATCAAGTAAACGGACAGGGCGGTGTAGCCAATCCAGGCCGCGATTGCGGCTGAGAGGGCGATGAAACCGATGGCGATGCGAAGGCCCTGCCAGGCAAGTTTCCTGCGACGGTCGACGGTTTTTGTAGCGGGTGCTGCTTGGTCTTCGTCACCGCGGCCTGCGCTCCACTCAGGGTCAGGGCGCCACAAGGCGGGGCGTAGCAGATCAATGATCAGCACGGCTTCCAGCGTTGCCGTGATGGCGCTGTAGAGCGACAGGAACGCAGCGTCCTCGAGGCTGCTGGTGAAGCTCACGAATATGTCTGCGCCAAAGAGAATGCCCAGCGCGCCGATGCGTTGCGTGAGGTGTTGTGCGTATTTCGGTTTGATCGGGACGACGCGCCAGTTTGGCAGCGACGGTGAGAGGGCCGCACGCGGCAGCGACAAGGCCGCGATTGCGATGAGGAGCGCTGTGACAAATCCATTGACGAGATCAAGGAAGGGCCCTTCATCAAGCGTGTACGCGAAATTGAAGATCAGCCAGACCAATCCCGCAAACAGAGCTGGCAACAGACCATTGGCAAGCGCTTCGGTACTCGCACCCAATAGTCTGCGTGTGTAGCTCGGTTCTGGAATGCGTTCATCGCGTCCAAGCCATCCGACCAGCCGTCGCCGCCCAAAGAGGGAGAGCGCTAGAACCAAGATCAGCGCGCCGATGGGGGTCAGGCGCTGAAGGGGTCCCTGACTTTCGCTGGTGGGCACCTGTAGCCCTTCGCCCAGTGTTCCGGACAGGCGGCTAACATAGGCGGAGGCCGCAATCGGGCTTTGTTTGAGGTTTTCCCAACCGAGTGGACTTGGCGTGCGGGTGAGAAGTGTGGCGACCGCCTGTCCTTGCTCAATGCCCGACAGGCGAACGGATAATGTGTCCACTCGGCGGATGATCAACTGGGCCTGGGCTGCACGGCCTCTGAAGTCGGCCACTTCCGCTTCGTATTGGCGGCGTTTTTGCTGAACGTCCTGTGCTTCCGCCGGCTCTCCTTCCTCAGGGCGCGCGCCGAGGGCGGCCAGGAGATCCCTGGAGGTGGCTGTAAATTCGTTGGCCGCCTCCCGAGCGCCGACAGCATCTGATCTGATCTGCGTCAGGGTCTCGCGAATGCTCTCGTCGTCCTCAGCTCTCTGCGCCGGCTGGGCAAGCTCTGTTTCGATGGTGTCGAGCGAACGAGACCAGGCATTGAATGTGCGGTTGAACTTCCAGGCAGGTTCAGCGCTGTTCGCGACCGCCGGAGTTGAAACTGCAAGTCCCGACCAAAACAGGCCAAAGACCAGCAGCGATTTCGCGAAGATGCTCATGCCTTTTCGCTTTTGTTGTCGCGTGGTTTGGTGGACCGCAAGAAGCGGCCCCCATGTTGGTGAGGTTGTTTCTCTTCCGTTGGGGCGCCCGGCATCAGAGCCCGGTCTGCAAAACTGCCCATCGACTTTACCCGGTCATACATGACAATCGCACCTGCGATTTGCACGTTCAGACAAAAGGCAGTCGGAATTTTTACAACGTGATCACAGGCCGCGACCATCTCGCCGGACAGACTGCCGCGCTCGGGCCCAAGCACATAAGCCGCGTTGAGCGGATGGCGGAAGCTCGGCAGCTCGATGGCGTCCTCCGTCAGTTCAATGCCCACCAGCTGACAGCCCTTGGGAAACACCATGTCGCCCACGCTCTCCCATTCGTAATAGGGCAGATGGTTCGGTGTTTTTGAGGTATCCGATTTGGCGGCTCTCACGGAATAGAAAGCGTTCACCGTGAAGACGAAGCTTGCCCCAAAGGCGTGCCCCGAACGGATGATGTTGCCCATATTCATGGGCTTGGAGATTTCTTCCGCTCCTATGCCGAAATAGCCGCGCACGGGGTCACCTGATGGTTATTGAGGAACCTCCAAGGCTTAGTCAAAGCCGGGCAAACGCGCAAGTTTCTGTGAGACTTCCGTAAAGCAAACGGAGGCTCCCATTGCTGGAAGCCTCCGTATCCCCTGCTTTGAACCGACAGTTATGAGGATCATCAACGGTCGGTTCAGCGCAATTCCCAGGTTGGTGTGAGCGGTGCTGATCGCTCAAATGCGCCTGATCCTGTCTGATCTGTGTTTTGCGAAGGGCGTGCCAGTTTTTGAGCCCCCAATGTGCCCGGATTCGCGGCAAATCGGGCCGATTGCGGTGTGACCGGGCCTCGTTTTGGGACGCCCTGTCTCGTTTGAAGACAGGCGGCTAATAATATTGGGAGGGCTCGCTGTCGCTTTTGTTGAAAAACGTCCTCCCGTATTTGCAGGACGATGAGTAAGATGGCGGCAACGCAATCATAAGAACAGGGAGCGCCGGTCACATGAAAGCCGTCCTTTGCAAAGAATATGGTCCACCAGAGAGCCTGGTCATCGAAGATATCCCCACGCCGGAGCCCGGCGAGGGACAGGTTCTGATCGAAGTTCATGCGGCATCGGTGAATTTTCCCGATGTGCTGATCATTGAGAACAAGTACCAGTTCAAGCCGCCGCTCCCCTTCGCCCCAGGTGGCGAAGTTGCCGGTCGCGTCGCAAAGGTTGGTCCTGGAGTTACGAAGGTCAAAGAAGGTGACCGGGTCATCGGGTCTTGCGGCTGGGGCGGCTTTGTCGAGGAAATCGTTGTTGCTGAAGCGCAGTGCACGCCGATCCCCGATGAGATGGACTACAACACAGCATCTGCTTTCTTGATGACCTATGGCACATCGCACTTTGCGCTGCGCCGCCGTGCCAACATTCAGCCAGGTGAGACGCTCCTGGTCATGGGTGCCGCAGGGGGCGTCGGGCTTGCCGCCGTTGAGCTTGGCAAAGCGATGGGCGCTCGTGTCATCGCAGCCGCGTCGACAGAAGAGAAGCTACAGGTCTGCCGCGACCATGGGGCCGATGACACCATTCTCTATCCTTCCGGTGAGATGAGCCGCGAAGAAAAGAAAGCTTTTTCTGACAAGATCAAAGAACTCACAGGCGGTCAGGGCGCCGACGTGGTCTACGACCCTGTCGGTGGGTCTTATTCAGAGCCCGCCATTCGGGCAACCGCTTGGGAAGGCCGCTTCCTGGTGATCGGCTTTGCGGCAGGTCCCATTCCAAAGATTCCGCTCAATTTGGCTCTCCTTAAGAACTGTCAGATCGTCGGTGTGTTCTGGGGCGCCTATACGGGCCGCGAACCAGCGGAGCACCAGGAGAACCTGGCGGAGCTGATGGACATGTTCAAGAAGGGGCAGCTGAAGCCTCATATCTCAGCAACCTATCCGCTCGAACAGGCCGCTGATGCCCTGACCGATATGGGCGGACGCAAAGTGAAGGGCAAAGTTGTCCTTACCGTTCAGCGATAGAACTTCAGTAGAGAGGCAGCGGTAATGCGGGAGACACTCATTCGTCTCGGTATTGCTGCTGCCGTTCTGCTCGTCTTCCTTTTTGCCTTCCTGGTCTATGTGCTGCTGGCCTCCAGCAGCCCGGACTATTGGGCAGGCGAAATTGCGGAGTTCGAGCGGCTTGATGTGTCCAATCCGCCATCAAAAGGCGGCATCGTCTTTGTCGGTGGGCGGGATGTCCGCCTATGGGACACGCTGGAAACAGATATGGCGCCCTTGCCGGTTTTGAACCGCGGCTTTGGCGGGGCCTATCTGGACCACCTCACCTATTTTGCTGCACGCATCATTAAACCCTATGAGCCGCGGGCGGTTGTGGTGATTGCCGGCGCCGAAGATCTGGCGGATGTGCAGGGGCGCACGCCGGAGGAGCTGCTGGCAGGCTTTAAAGTCTTTCTGTCTGCCGTGCGCGCGCATGAGGTATCGGCGCCTGTCATCTTTGTCTCTATCCGCCCGGCCCCGATGCGGGCGGCCCGGTGGTTCGGGGCGAAAAGGGCGAATGGTCTTATCGAAGCATTTGCAGCGACGCGCGACGATGTGATTTACCTTGATGTCGCGTCTCTCATGTTCACCGATGAGGAAGAAATGCGAGATGAGATTTTTCGCTGGGATGGCCTGTCTCTCTCAGAAGAGGGGTACATGCTTCTCACGTCGCGGTTAAAGCCGCTTCTCTTGCGGCGTTTCAATTCTGTGGAGGAAGCCAATGAGTAGTTTCAAGACCATTGTCCCGGAGGCAATGAAGACCAACTATGATGTGTTCCACTTCGCCCCTGCCACGGTGATCGACAATCGGGTTTATGCGTCGGGCCAGATTGGTATTGGTCCCGACGGCAAGTCGCCTGACAATCTTGAAGAGCAATTCACGCTCGCCTTTGAAAGCGTTGGCCTTATGCTCAAAGAGGCGGGCGCGACTTTTGACGACATTGTCGAGATGACCACCTTCCATATTGGGCTTCAGTCCCACATTCAGGAATTTATTAGTGTCAAAGACCGGTATGTGAAAGAGCCTTACCCGGCCTGGACGGCCGTTGGCACGACAGAGCTTGCGATCCCGGGTGCGGTGGTTGAGATTAAGGTCATTGCACACATCTAAACAATAAGAACTCTGAATAGAAAAACGGGAGAAACGACATGGGCCTCACAAAAATCAGCGAAAGCACGCCGGGCGGAACAGTCAGCGGTGTCTGCGATAAAAAGTTCGCAGGCGTGGTGGAGGCCTTTGTCGAAAATCTCACATCACGAGATGAAGTCGGCGCCAATGTCGCCATCACCATTGAAGGCGAGAAGGTCGTCGATCTCTGGGGTGGCAAAAAGGAGCGTGACGGCGCCGACTGGGAAGAAGATACCGTCTCCATCGTTTTCTCCTGCACCAAGGGTGCGACCGCGCTTTGCGCGAACATGCTTGTGGATCAGGGCAAGCTCGATTTGAATGCCAAGGTTGCAGACTATTGGCCTGAATATGCCTGTAACGGTAAAGAAGACACGACAGTCGCCATGATGCTCGATCATTCTGCTGGCGTGCCTCATGTGCGGCCTCAGGTGAAAGAAGGCGGCTATAACGACTATGACTACATGGTCAACCTGGTGCAGAACGAAGAAGCCTTCTGGGTGCCGGGTACCCGCAATGGGTATCATGGTGTGACGTTTGCCTGGACGGTCGGCGAGCTGGTGCATCGTGCGTCCGGCAAACGTCTGGGGCAATATTTCGCGGATGAAGTGGCGGGCCCCTTGGGTCTCGATTTCTGGATCGGCACGCCCGAGAACGTAGAGCCTCGGGTCGCTGAAATGATCCCCACACTTCCAGACCCTGACGCGCCGCTCAGCAAATTCATGCAGGCGGTGATGACTGACCCGACCTCGCCTGCCGCCTTGTTCCTGCTCAATGGCGGCGGCTTCAACTTTAATTCCCGAGAAGCACATGCGGCGGAGATCGGCTCAGCCAATGGCATCACCAATGGCCGGGGTCTTGCGGGCATGTATGCGCCGCTGGCCAATGGCGGGGAGCTCAATGGTGTCAAGCTGATGGGTCCGGATACGCTGGCGCGCATGGGGCGCATTTCCATGGGGACCCATGAGGACGCGACACTTCTCATCGCATCCCGTTTTGCACTCGGTTTCATGAAGAGCATGGACAATCGCGCGCTCAAGGACACGCCGGACTCGTCTGCCCTCCTGTCTGAGTCCGCTTTCGGCCATGTGGGCATGGGCGGGTCCATCGGTTTTGCCGATCCGGAGAACGCCATGTCCTTCGGCTATAATATGAACCGCATGGGCGTCGGCATTCTCCTCAATGATCGCGGACAGTCTCTGATCGATGCCGCCTATAAGGCACTGGGCTATCGATCAAACGCCAGCGGCTGCTGGACAAAGTAGGCTTCGTTTTTTGCCGCATTTTCGAACCGGAAAAGTCTGCAACTTTTTGCTGAAAATGCTCTACTTATCCTTCGATAGCTTATAGGTGACGGTGGCGTGGGCCACCGGCTTGCCTGCTTCGTCCGTTACATCGACAGACCCGACGCAGATAGACCCGCCGCGCCGAATGACACGTGCGTCAGCGGTGAGGGTTTGTGCACGTCCGGCATCCAGATAATTGATCGAAAACCCGATGGTGGTGCCGCGCGGGTTCTTGGGCGGTTCCTTCAAGGCCCAGAAGGCGCCGGTCGCCGCAACATCGACGAGGGATGCGATGGCGCCGCCATGCACCATGTCGCCGACGGTGGTGATGTCGTTTTTGAACGGCATGGCGACAACCACATGGTCCTCTTCAAGGCTGACCGGTTCCATGCCGAGCAGCTTGCCGAAGGGGGACAGAACAATACCGTCGCGCAGCATGTTTTTAAGAGCGTCCTGCATCATGATCTCCTTTGTGCGTATGACCAGAAGGTTGGCTCTGTAGGCTCCGCCCGCAAGACTAATCGGGAATGTTGTCACGGAACCAATTTGCTAGATCACCTTGGGACCCTTACATTTGCAGTCTATCGCGCGCCCATGTTGGTTTCGCGAAAATGAGAAAGTTGCTTCGTGACAGAGGGTGCACCCAACAGAGCGCGGGCCACGCAGGCCCGCTTTTTAGCGCTTGCGCCCAATGTGCAGGGGGCCCTGTGGTTGTTGGCGGCGGCGGCTCTCTTCACCGTGATGCAGACGATTGCCAAGCATCTGGGTCAACGGCTTGATCCGTTTCAGGTGTCCCTCGCGCGGGCTTTTTTCGGTCTGCTTGCCATATTACCGCTATTGATGCGCGCTGGTTTTGGCGAGGGGGGTATCAAAACCAATGTGCTCCCCCTCCAGCTTTTGCGTGGTGTGGTGGGCACGCTCGCCATGTTCTGCGGGTTTTATGCGGTGGCCCATATGCCGCTCGCGGATGCGCAGTCGCTGAACTTTGCCCGGGGCCTCTTCCTGGTGCCGCTTGCCATTCTGTTTCTGAAAGAAGTTGTCGGTGGGCGCCGCATCGCGGCGATGGTGGTGGGATTTCTGGGTGTGCTCATCATGCTGCGGCCAACGGGCGAGATCGAACCGGCAGCCCTGGTGGCACTTGCGGGCGCTGCTTTGGTGGCGTTTGCGACGGTCCTGGTCAAGATCGTGTCGCGCTATGACAGTCCCGTCACGCTCATGTTCTATACGGGCTTTGTCGGAACACTCGTTGCCGTCGTTCCCGCCATCTTGAACTGGGTGCCGCCGACAGCATTTGAATATTTTCTTCTGGTGCTTGTGGGGGTCATCGGGGCGTCCGCCCATAACTGCTTCATTCGCGGCTATGCGGTGGGGGAGACAACCGCTGTGGCGCCGTTCGAATATACGTCGCTCATTTTTGCGGCGATGGCGGGCTTTTTCATCTTCGCTGATGTTCCGGACATCTACACGGTAGTTGGCGCACTCACGATTGTTGGTGCGTCGCTCTACATCGTTCGGCGCGAGGCGCAGGCCAATAAAGCCGAGACAGCCGCCAGTGAACCTAAACCCGAAACGCGGATGGGACCTGATGCCTAGTCTTCGCTCGGATCAGGATCGGGCAGGCCTAGGGCGCGGCGCGCCCGCTCAGCGTGGCGTGGCTTGATGTGGGTTTGTACGATCCCAAGCGCTGTCAGAAGCACTGTCGCATCGTCGGTGAAGCCCACGGCGGCAATGAAATCGGGCACCACGTCGGTGGGCAGAACGAAATAGGCGAGTGCTGCCAGGAGAGTTGCGCGCACCCGTGTGGGTGTCCGCCTGTCGATGGCGCAGAAATAGGCGCTGGCGGCCTCTTCAGCGAACGGAATGCGGCCGCCGACCTTCAGCATTTTCTTCCAGAAGCTGAAGCGGACCCGTTTTTCATTGCGCGCCATGACGGCAGGCAGCTGAATTTCCCTCGATCCGAAATCGGGAACAGACGTGGTTTGGCCCTGTCGGTCAGTCATGTTCCCAAGATGGGTGGAAATTTTGGCAGATGCAAGGCAAGGCCGACCCTGCGTCAGGGCTAATTTGCATGTTAAATGCTGCTTCAGGGCTCGCTTTTACGGGCAAAAACCTGTTACATCCGCCGCAGAATTTGATGATCTGCGCTAAATGACCGCTCTCGCAGATGGGGCGGCACCCGAACGGGGCAAACTGGCGCGAAACAGGGAGATAGCCCATGAAACTCGATTCTGGAATTAGTGCCGTCGTCACCGGTGGTGCGTCTGGTCTTGGTGAAGCGACGGCACGCGCGCTGGCAGCCGAAGGCGTCAAGATCGCCATCTTCGATATGAACGAAGAAAAGGGCGAAGCTGTCGCCAAAGAGCTTGGCGGTGTGTTCTGCAATGTGAACGTGACCGACGAAGCCGCCGTTGATGCGGGCTTCGAAAAAGCCCGTGCCGCTGTTGGCCAGGAACGGATCCTGATCAACTGCGCCGGTACCGGTAATGCGATCAAGACGGCCAGCCGCAACAAAGAGACTGGTGAGATTTCTCACTTCCCGCTCGATGCGTTCAACCTCATCATCCAGATCAACCTGGTTGGTACGTTCCGCTGTATCGCGAAGTCAGCTGCCGGCATGATGACCCTCGATCCGCTGGATGGCGGCGAGCGCGGTGCGATCGTCAACACAGCATCTGTTGCAGCGGAAGATGGTCAGATCGGTCAGGCTGCTTACTCAGCGTCGAAGGGTGGCGTTGTCGGTATGACGCTCCCGATTGCACGTGACCTGTCCCGTGAAGGCATCCGGGTCAATACGATCCTGCCAGGTATCTTCAACACGCCATTGCTCGCTGCGGCTCCTGAGCAGGTGAAGCAGGCGCTCGGCATGCAGGTGCCTTATCCGCCACGTCTGGGTGATCCTGTTGAATATGCAGCGCTCGCCAAGCTCATGGTGGAGAACAGCTACATGAACGGCGAAGACGTCCGTCTGGATGGCGCGATCCGGATGGCTCCACGCTGATCGCAAGCCATCACCCAAAGAAAAGCCCCGGCGGAAACACCGGGGCTTTTTTGCGTCTAGATGCTTGTGTCGATCATCTTCCCGGTTCCGGGAGGAGGGGGTGGTGTTTCTGCCTCCGCCTCGTGAATCTCGCGGACCTGATCCGTGAACTCTTGACCGGACTTGTAGGCTTTTTTCCGGACGGTCCCTACTTTGGGCGTTGGCGCAACAGTATTGGGTGCAGTTGAGCTTCGAATGGTGTCCATGGCTTTCACCTAGTCGATAGTGCGCTGAATGATCAGTATACGATGTAATGTCTTAACTTTTTGTTTACATAAACCCGAGGCTTTTAGGCCGTAACGTCGACGGCCTTGCCCGTCCCGTCCGCAGGCGGAGCCTTTTCTGCGGTTTCTTTGAGCGCAGACGCAAATTCCTGGTCAGACTCAAAAGACTTTTTGAGCACTGTGGTGGAGATGGAGACCAGGGTTTGAGCCTGATTCAGTTCGGCACCTGCAATTGAACTCATGGGGATCCCTCGGTTGCTGGATTACCCATCGAGTTTAGATGTCTAGGTGTTTCCGGTTTGATGCTCGCACAGCGTGGATTTGACTAAGATTTTCAATCAGACGCTAATGTCTACGGCTTTGCCGGTGCCGGGAGGCGGAGCGCTGGCGGCGACTTTCTGGATGACGGAAATGAGTTCCTGATCTGCTTTGGCGGCGTTCTTCAACGCAAGACCTTCAAGCGTGGTCTGGGTTTGTGCTGCTTGGTGCGCCACAGCCGCGCCTGCAATGCTCGAAACGTCCATAAACTCACAGCCCCTTATTACCCAGGCTTTCAGGGTAAATGGGGAGGCTTGAGAAAGGGTTTACCCATTCACTTTGGCGCGTATTCTTGTCCGAAAACCGATCACACTTTTCGGGAATATGCGCTACCGACCGGCTTTGCCCGCAAAGCGGTCCATGGTTTTGGCGAGCTTGATGTCGAGCTCCGTAATGCCACCGGCGTCATGGGTGTTGAGCACCACATTCACGGTTTTGTAGACGTTGAACCATTCAGGATGGTGATCCATTTTTTCGGCCACGATGGCGATCCGTGACATCCAGCCGAAAGCTTCCGCAAAATCCTTGAAGACGTAGCTTTTCTCAATCGCCTCTTTGCCGCGCACCTTTTTCCAACCTTTCAGGCTTGCGAGTGCTTTTTGACGGGCGGTGCCGGTCAGTTTGGTGGGGCGTGTGTCTGTCATGGCCATCCCTTTCTTGTCCAGAGGGTCTTGTAGCGCGAATCTCAATTGAAAACTGCAGCGCCATTCGGAAAGCTGCTTTAGATATAGAGCAACAGACAAGAGGGGCAAACGATGAGGCAAGATGAGCGATGTCTAACGCGGGACAAAACATGAGATCTGTCCTCTTTGTCTGCCTTGGAAATATATGCCGATCCCCGACGGCGGAAGCTGTGTTTCGGGCGCGTGCGGCTGCGGCGGGTCTTGATGTCGAGATCGACTCTGCAGGAACCGGCGCGTGGCATGTGGGTGCCATGCCGGACGAACGGGCGCAGGCATCCGGTAAGCTGCGGGGCTATGATCTCACAGCCATTCGGGCGCGGCAGGTTGCGAGCGGTGACTATGAACGGTTTGATCTTGTCCTCGCGATGGACCAAGACAATCTCAGCACACTGCAATCGCGGGCGCCAAAGTCGGCGCTAGAGCGCATTCGTTTGTTCCTGGAATTTGCGCCGCACCTGGGCCTGAACGCGGTTCCCGATCCTTATTATGGCGGGGATGACGGTTTTGAAGAGGTGCTTGATCTCATTGAAGCCGCGAGCGATGGGCTAATCGCTTATCTCACTGGTGTGCGCTAAGCGGCAAAGACCTGCTCTTCCAGATCATAGGTACGCTCCACCACGTAAGGCCCGCCGCCTTTGCTGTTGCGGGCGGAGAAAAGCACAAAGCGGGTGACAGGGAAGGGCAGAGTTGAAAACAGATTACGGTGTTCGATGTACTGCATCACGTCACAAGGGTTGGTTGTACGCTTGTTGAGGCGTGCGACAGTGACATGGGGCGTGTATTTGCGGGGCTCCGGCTTCAGCCCCAGCTTTTGCATCGCGGTTTCCTGCTTCGCCTGCAGCGCGCGCAAGGGTTCACTCTCTGCGACGCCTGCCCACAGCGCGTGGGGCTTGGAATGGCCAAAGGAGCCCAGCCCGTCCAACTGCAAATCGAACGGGGCAGCCTCTATCTGCATCAGCGCCTCATCGATCTCGAAGGCTGTGTCTTCCGAGACGTCACCGATGAAGCGGAGCGTGATGTGAAAGTTTTCCGGGCTGATCCAGCGTGCGCCACGTAAGCCGGATTGAAGGGTGCAGAGGCGCTCCGCAGCGCTGGCGGGCACTTCAAGGGCGGTGAAAAGGCGGATCATCGTGGGGCCTCTCGCCATTGGCTAATCACTACTTACACAGAAGAGAGTGGGCTGATTTGGCAATCAGCGCAATCCCTTCCATGAAAGATTCAAATAAGCCGATCTGGCAGGCTTATGGGCAAGGGCTGGGCTGCGCGTGGTGCACCGCGTCGATTTCCTTTTCCAATTCTTCCGACCATTCGACATCCACGGACGTCACCGCCAGCTTCAGCTGTTCCATTGTGGTCGCGCCGATAATGTTGGACGTGACAAACGGACGGGTGGTCGCAAACTGGTTGGCCATCTGCGATGGGTCGATGCCCCATTTCTTTGCGATGGCGAGATATTTGTCGATCGTTTCTTCAACACCTTCGCCTTCATAGCGCTGCAGGCGATTGAACAGTGCTTTGCGGGAGCCTTCCGGCAGCGCACCTTTTTGATACTTGCCGGTGAGGTAGCCTTGCGCCAAGGGCGAGTAGGCGAGCAGACCAACCTGTTCGCGTAGCGCAACTTCGGACAGTCCCACTTCAAATGTCCGGTTCAGCAGATTGTACGCGTTCTGGATCGACTGAACCCGCGGCAATCCGTTCATCTCTGCATGGTGGAGGAACTTCATGGTTCCCCAGGCGCTCTCGTTCGATAGCGCGACCCAGCGCACCTTGCCGCTTTTAACGATTTCGTCCAGCGCCTGGAGGATGTCGCCGATCTTATTGATCTCGTCGCCCATATGCTCATAGCTGCCGCCAGGGTTTCCCCCGAAGAGCGAAATCGGACGGTCCGGCCAGTGCAGTTGATAGAGGTCGATATAGTCCGTCTGCAAGCGCTTCAGGCTGGCGTTTACCGCCTCGTTCAATTGCTCTTTTGTGTGTTCGGTGTTCGACCCGTCTTCGCGCAGCCAGGTGAAGGGTGCGCGACCAGCGGCTTTGGTTGCCAGAATGATCTTGTCGCGGTTGCCGTTTTTCTGAAACCAAGTTCCGATGATGCGTTCCGTCGAGCCCTGCGTCTCGGGCCGAGGCGGCACGGCATACATCTCGGCAGTGTCGAAAAAGTTGATGCCCATGGAGACGGCATAATCCATCTGCTCATGGCCTTCTGCTTCGGTGTTTTGTTCGCCCCAGGTCATGGTGCCCAGGCAAATCTCACTCACTTCCTGGCCGGTACGGCCAAGCTCACGGTACTTCATAGGATCCCCCCAAAATGTCGGTCAGGCTTTATAGATGGCGCAGTCGGATTTGTCAGTTGATCGCGGCGGTTTCTTCAGCCGGTCCAGTGATCAGCTCTTCCACGGTCGGCAGAATGCGCTCGACAATGACAGCAACACCCTCTTCGGTTGGGTGAATGCCGTCAGGCAGGTTGAGATGCCGCTCTGCGGCGACCCCGTCGAGGAAGAAGGGGTAGAGGAGCGTGTCGTGCTTCTCAGCCAGGTCCGGGAAAATGGTGTTGAAATCGGCTGCGTAATCATCGCCCATATTGGGGGGTGCCAGCATGCCGGCGATCAGAACCTTGATGCCCCGGTCGGACATTTGCTGAATGATCGAGTCAAGATTGGCTCGGGTCACTTCTGGCTCAATGCCTCGGAGGGCGTCATTTGAGCCGAGCTCCAGAATGAGTGCGTCCGTGTCCGGTCCAACAGCCCAATCCAGGCGGGCCAGGCCGCCGGTGCTCGTATCGCCGGAAACGCCTGCATTCATCACGTTGACATCGTAGCCTTTGGCTGTGAGCGCCCGGCCCAACTGTTCCGGGAAGCCCGCGCCTGGCGGCAGCAGATAGCCCGCGGACAAGCTGTCACCCAGCGCGACAATTTCAAAGGTTCCTCCCTGATCTGCGCTGGAATTGGGGGCCTCGGCTGCCTGGGCAGACCAACCGCCAAGGCTAATTGCCGCCGCGATGATCCATGTTTTGATGCCGAACGTAGTCTGTATGCGTCTCATATAAGTCCATATAGGCTTGTATGGGCCTCAGGAAAAGGCCATATCGGCTTGATCGCCTGCTCTCCCGCCCCGAAAAGGGGCGCCAAATCAAGAAGGACGCCACCGCGCTCCCCATGTCAGATACGCCAAACGATCCCATTATTCGTCTCGATGATCTTAAACTAACGCTTCCGAGTGCTGCTGGAGAAGTGAACATTTTGCGAGGTCTTTCCCTCGCGGTTGAGAAAGGCGAAGCAGTGGGGCTGGTTGGGCCGTCAGGGTCCGGAAAAAGTACCCTGCTGATGGTTCTCGCCGGTCTGGAGAAGCAGACGAGTGGCACGGTCACGGTTGCTGGCCAGAATTTTGCCGGTATGAACGAGGATGCCTTGGCGCTGTTCCGCCGCGATCATGTGGGGATTGTATTTCAGTCTTTTCATCTCGTGCCGACGATGACGGCGCTGGAAAATGTCGCGGTCCCGATGGAGCTGGCGGGCCGCGCCGACGCGTTTCAGCGCGCGGAAGAAGAACTCGCCCATGTCGGTCTCTCTCATCGCCTGACCCACTATCCCGGTCAGCTTTCCGGTGGGGAGCAGCAGCGGGTGGCGCTCGCTCGGGCGGTTGCGGGTGACCCGAAAATTCTTCTCGCCGATGAGCCAACAGGCAATCTCGACGGCACAACCGGCGACCAGATCATCGAGCTCATGTTCGACCTGCACGACAAACGCGGGACGACGATGGTGCTGATCACCCATGACCCAGAGCTTGCGCAAGCCTGCGATCGCGTTGTGCGGTTGAAAGATGGTCTCATCGACTCGATAGAGCCTGGACGCCGTGTCGCCCAAGCAGCGGCCGCCCAATGAGTGTTGCGTCACCATCGAAGCCTTCACTTTCCCTCGCGCTGACCTTCGCACGCCGAGAGCTTCGCGGAGGTCTGAAAGGCTTTCGGGTGTTCCTCGCCTGTCTCACGCTGGGTGTGGCGGCGATTGCGGCTGTCGGCTCGGTTTCGTCGGCCTTGGTCGAAGGGCTTTCTGAAGAAGGTCAAACCATTCTGGGTGGGGATGTCGACTTCCGCCTGGTGCACAGAGAAGCAGGCGCCGAAGAACTCGCCTTCATCAGCGAGACCGCGACCATTTCCAAATCGACGGAAATGCGGGCCATGGCAGCAGCGCCCCGCACCGACGAACGCACCCTTGTTGAACTGAAGGGCGTCGATGACCTTTACCCGCTTTATGGACGGGTGACGCTGACACCGGAGATGGAGCTATCCTCTGCCTTGGAAGCGCGTTCCGGCGTTTGGGGAACGGCGGTGGAGACCGCGCTCCTCGATCGTTTGAATGCGCAAGTCGGCGATACGCTTGATGTAGGTGATATCTCCGTTGAGATCCGCGCCGTGATCGACCGCGAGCCGGACCGGGTTGCGGGCGGCTTTGCTCTTGGGCCGCGGCTCTTCCTCTCCGACGAGGCGATGGAGGCGACAGGCCTTATTCGTCTTGGTTCGCTCATCAATTACCATTACCGCGCACGGCTGCCGGAGAACCAGCGCCTTAACTCGGATGTGGCCGCTTGGGTTGCAGAGGTCAATGAGCGCTTCCCCAATGCGGGCTGGCGTATCCAGGATCGCTCGGACAGTGCGCCGGGGGTGCGCCGCTTTGTGGAGCGGGTGGCGCTCTTTCTCACACTGGTGGGTTTGACGGCTCTGGTTGTCGGTGGTGTGGGTGTCGGCAATGCGGTCACCTCCTATCTCGATACGAAGCGCGATGTGATTGCAACGTTCAAATGCATCGGCGCGCCGGGCGGCTTCATTTTCAATGTTTACCTCATTCAGGTGATGGCGCTGGCGCTTGTGGGCGTGGCGATTGGGCTGGTGGTCGGCGGCGTGACTCCGTTTCTTGTTCAGTGGGCAATTGAAGACATGTTGCCCATTCCGGCGCGGTTTGCGCTTTACGTGTCTCCGCTCGTTCTGGCAGGCGCCTACGGCATTCTGGCGGCGCTCGCCTTTGCGGTCTGGCCGCTTGCCCGGGCGCGTGAAATTCCGGCGACGGGCCTCTTTCGAGATATTGTGGCGCCGTCGCGAGCCTGGCCGCGCCCTGTCTATGTGGTTGTTATGGCAGGCGCCTTGTTGGCGCTGGCGGCGCTGGCCATTGGTCTCGCGGACCGGCCGGACTTTGCCGCCTGGTTCATTGTCGGCGCGGTTGCGAGCTTTGTTGGGCTGCGTCTCACCGCCGTGGGTCTTATGGCGCTGGCGCGCCGGGCACCGCGGTTCCAGAACCCGGAATTGCGTCTCGCCTTGTCCAATCTCTATCGTCCTGGGTCGGCGACGGCGAGTGTTGTCCTGTCTCTCGGCCTCGGTCTGACCCTGCTTGTGACGATCTCTCTGATCGACGGCAACATTGCCGATCAGATCAATGGCGAGCTGCCCGACCGAGCACCCTCGTTCTTCTTTGTAGACATTGGTCCAGATCAGGTTGAGCGGTTCGAAGAAATCGTGACTGGCACCGAAGGAGTGCGTGCACTTAATCGTGTGCCGATGCTCAGAGGCCGGATTGTGTCGATCCAGGGCGTTGCAGCTGAAAATGTTGTGGCGCCGCCGGATGTCTCCTGGATGCTTCAGGGCGACCGCGGCATCACCTATTCGCAGGACCTCCCCCCTGGGTCTGAGCTTATTCAGGGAGACTGGTGGGCGCCGGACTATGCCGGGCCGCCACTCATCTCCATCACCGAGGAAATGTCTCGCGGGTTCGGGATTGGGATCGGTGATGAAATCACGGTCAACGTTTTGGGCCGGAACCTGACGGCGACGGTCGCCAACACGCGAGAGATTGACTGGGGCAATGTCGGTATCAATTTCATCTTTGTCTTCTCACCGTCCGCTCTGGCGGCAGCACCTCATACCCATCTGGCGACGCTTGCCATGGATGAGGCGGGTGAGCTTGCGCTCCAGCGTGAGGTCTCGAAAACCTTCCCCAACATCACGATTGTGCGGGTGAAGGAGGCGTTGGAGGCAGTGAATAAGCTCCTGGAAGACTTTGCCTTGGCTGTGCGGGCGACATCCATCGTCACCCTGGCCTCCGGCATCATGGTGCTTGCGGGCGCCATGGCGGCGGGCCACCGGCGGCGCGTCTATGATGCCGTCGTGCTCAAAGTGCTGGGCGCCACCCGGGGCAAGGTGCTGAAAGCTTATGTCTGGGAGTATGCGTTGCTGGGCTTCGGGACCGCTGTGGTTGCCGCGGCGGTTGGTTCAATTGCCGCGTGGCTTGTGGTGACGCAGGTCATGCAGGCGCCGTGGGCCTTCCTGCCGGCGACACTGGCGCTGACGATCACGGGCGCTGCCGTGATCACTGTCGGCCTCGGTCTTCTTGGTACATGGAACGCTTTGTCGGCTAAAGCTGCGCCCGTTTTAAGGTCACAGTAACCGGACCAATTTTAAGGATTAAGTCCTTATTTTTGTTAAGGTTTGGTCACATTCCAGGCCGCCGGTTCTGCTTGAAATCGGCGCCCAAACTGCCCATATTTGAAGCCAGAGTTTTCGATCAAAAGGATCATTAGAACGATGGCTGAATTTGACCAACAACGTATGGGCGCTGGTGTCGCCACCCGCGCTGCGGACTTGGACGAGGGTCTGCGCACATATATGTTGCGTGTCTATAACTACATGGCACTTGGCGTCGCCTTCACAGCGGGCGTTACACTGTTCATGGGTGCGAACCCGGCACTGATGCAGGCAATCGCCCTTGGACCCATGAAATGGGTTCTGTTTGCTGGTGTTCTTGGCCTTGGCTGGTTTGCGCCTAAGCTGATCTTCTCCAATGCCGGGTCTACGACCATGGCGCATGTCTGTTACTGGACCTATGCGGGCATGTGGGGCTTGCTGATCTCTCCGATGATCTACGCCTTCATGAACATCCCGAACGGCCCTGGCATGATTGCGCAGGCCTTCCTGATCACGTCGGTGATGTTTGGCGCGACAAGCCTCTATGGCTACACGACCAAGCGTGACCTCTCAGCCTTTGGCCGGTTCTTCTTCATGGCGTCGATTGGCCTCATCGTTGCGATGCTGGCGAATGTGTTCCTGTTCCAGAGCGTTGGCTTCAGCTTTGTGATCTCTGCCATCGTGGTTCTGCTCTTCGCCGCCGTGACGGCCTATGAGACGCAGATGGTGAAAGAGATTTACAGCGGTGGCGACACGGGTGTGGTCACCAACCAGAAAGCTATCTTCGGTGCGTTTGCTCTCTACGGCAGTTTCATTGTGATGTTTATTCACATTCTGAACCTGCTGGGCATCATGCGCGACGAGTAGCTCTCAGACATATATGACTTGAAAACCCCGGGCCTTTGAGGTTCCGGGGTTTTCTTTTGCGCTTGGTCAAAGCCTGAACGGCGCTCCGTGCCTATTTTTGGGCGATGGAGATCTTGTTTGGCCTTTTGCTGCTGCTTCTGGCGACCCGCATCATGGGCGAGGGAGCCATGCGCCTGTCCCTGCCGGCGTCGGTGGGCGAGATCAGCGTCGGTGTGCTCTTATCTGTTCTGTTCTTTCTGATCGGCGGCACCTTCCCCGGTATTGGGCGGCTTTTGGTGTCAGACGAGCTTGAGCTGATTGCTCAAGCAGGGATCTTCTGTCTGGTTCTCCAGGCGGGCATCGACCTCAAACCCCGAGATATCGGGCGTCAGTCCAGAGGGTCTTTTTTTGTGGCGCTCGGGGGTGCGATCGTCCCTTTCCTGGCCGGGTTCGCATTGGGCTT
This sequence comes from Parvibaculaceae bacterium, assembly GCA_965276845.1. Classification (GTDB taxonomy): domain Bacteria; phylum Pseudomonadota; class Alphaproteobacteria; order Parvibaculales; family Parvibaculaceae; genus Mf105b01. The sequence goes on along the minus strand of OZ255699.1, from coordinate 3,090,137 downwards.
TGTGGTGCTGCCTGAGGGCGAACTTAAGGTGGCTCAAAGCTTCTTCATCGGGGTGGCGCTCTCGATCACTGCCATTCCCGCCACTGTCAAAATTCTTGAAGAGCAGGGCCTTCTCTCCAGCCCGATGGGGGAGACCATTGTAGCTGCCGCGATCTTTGATGATGTGATCGGCCTCTTTCTGCTCGCCATTCTCACAAGTTTGATTTCCGATGGGAGCGTGGTGGGTCTCGACCAGGTCCTGCTGCTCATCGGTCAGATTGGGGTCTTTTTTGCGGTGACAGTGCTTCTCGGTGTGCATGTTTATCCGCGGGTCGCTGCCCAACTGAAAGTGCTTCAGCTGGCGGCAGCGGAGTTCGCGACCCTCATGTTGGTGGCGCTCGCCTATGGTCTGTTCGCCGATCTCCTGGGCCTTCACTGGATTTTGGGGGCCTTTATGGCCGGCCTCTTTTTTGAACCTGAGCGCGTTGGTGCGCGTGCCTATAATGAGATGCGGATCGTGGTTGTAGGCATCACGGGCGGCTTTTTGGGACCGATTTTCTTTGCGACGATCGGACTTCATATTGATTTCTCTGTCCTCGGCACTGCGCCGCTCCTCGTTATTCTCCTGATCGCCATTGCTTTTGCGGGCAAACTGCTCGGCGCCGGGCTCCCCGCTATCTCGATGGGGTTTGGCCGGCGGGAGGCGACCGCGATCGGCGTGGGGATGAGTGCGCGTGGCGCGGTCGAGCTCGTGGTGATTTCGATTGCGATTGATACAGGGCTGTTCGCTGAGAACGGTCAGCCCTTTGTGTCCGGGCTGATCATCACCGCGGTGGTGACAACCATGGCGGCCCCGCTTTTGTTGCAATGGGTGTTGCCCAACCGGACCGCGCGCTGAGACCTGCCCGCTCTAGTCCACCAGGCGCAGCTTCTTTTTGTCCAATACCCGGATGACCTGGGAGAGGTCGTGGCCGCGCTTCAGGATGGCGCCGGTGGCGGCAATGACCTGATAGGCGCCCTGCTTCCGCGCGAGCTTCGGATGTTTCTCAATCCGGTAGAGCGGGATCTCGCTGGAGCGCCGGAAGATCGAAAAGACAGCCTTGTCCCTTAATCCATCAATCGCGTAGTCGCGCCAGTCGCCAGCGGCGACTTTCCGTCCATAGAGATTCAGGATTACATCCAACTCCCGCCGATGCCAGGAGACCTCAGTCTGAGGGGTCGAGCGGCCCGCCTGATAGCCATTGCCGACAATGACAAGGCTGGTTGGGCTTTGGCGGCCAGCGGGTTTCAGGCGTGTGGGCGAGCGATCCATTGGTCAAATGATCGCGCGGCTGCGTCCGTAAAACAAGGCGTTCTGCGGGCTTGCGGTCTCATGTGTTGCGTAGAAATCACAATCTTGCCTTTTTTCAGCCGCGGACCGGACACATGGGGCTCCTACCTTTCAATCGTTGCCTTACAGGCCCGGCCTTGAAAGTCTCCGGTTCTTTCAGCCCCCCAGCCCCACCGGACCATTCGGGGTCGGGCCACTTAGATCTCCTCGATACTTCCCCTGCTTGTTCTGGGAATATGTGAGGTAACAGACTGAAGGGTGATGCTTCCTCTGATCGATCAGAAGCGGCTCACCCTTTTTTCTTGGGCACTTTCGCGAGCGCAAAAGTCTGCAACTTTTGGCTCGAAAGTCTCCTTTTCCCATCGCACTTTCGCGAGCGCAAAAGTCTGCAACTTTTGCTGAAAGTGCTTTTTTCTTGTCTGCTACACTGCCCGCAAACGACATAAAACGGGGAGAAGAAAATGCGCCTTCAAGACAGGGTGGCAATTGTCACTGGGGCGGCGAGCGGGATCGGTCGGGCATCAGCGGAGATGTTCGCCGCTGAAGGGGCCAAGGTCCTGGCGGTCGACCTGGAGCCGTTCTCACTGGATCACCCAAACATCGAGACGTTGGATCAGGATGTGAGCGCTAACGAGGCCGCCGCGCGCATTATCGGCTGTGCGGTTGAGCGGTTCGGAAAGCTCGACATCCTGATGAATAATGCAGGTATTGGCGCCGGGGCACCTGTCGAAGAGTTTCCCGACGAGCTTTGGGACAAGAACCTTGCGGTCAATCTCACGCCCCACTTCAAGCTCTCCAAGGCGGCTATCCCGCATCTGAAAGAAAGTGCCGCCGGCCGGATCATCAATGTGGCCTCGGTGATGGCCGACGGCACCGATTATGGTCTTGCGGCTTACAGTGCGGCCAAGGCTGGCGTCGCGGGCCTCACCCGCAATCTGGCGCTCGAGCTTGGCCGATATGGCATCACCGCGAACTACATTCTCCCCGGCGCTATTCGCACGGGCATGACCGTCAATTTCAAGGATCCGAAGATTGCGGAGATCTGGGCTAAGAAGTCTCCTTTGAAACGGCTGGGTGAACCGATCGACCTCGCGCGTGGTGCGCTGTTTCTTGCCTCAGAGGATGGCGGGTTTGTGACCGGCCATGGCCTCAATGTTGATGGCGGGTTGATGCTCCGGGTCTGAGCCACCACCTGTTTGAAAAATAGGAGGAAGCATGCAGGACATTGCAGGTAAGAATGCTGTGATCACAGGCGGCGGTGACGGCATCGGACGTGCGCTCGCGCTTGAACTTGCGAAGGCGGGGGCGAATGTCGCCGTCACGGATATCAGAGCTGACGCTGCAGAGGCTGTGGCTGAAGAAGCAAAAGCCTTGGGCGTACAGTCCGTGGGATTGGCCTGCGACGTTTCTGATGAAGCATCTATTCAGCAGATGGCCGCCCAGGCGGTGGACACGTTGGGCCCGATGCAGATCGTCTGGGCGAATGCCGGGCTCGGCATTGGGCAGGGCTTCACCACCGCGCGGCGCGAAAATTTGCGTTGGATGTATCAGGTGAATGTGGACGGGATCATCGACACGGTGCGTGCCTTTTCCGACAGTCTGAAGGAACAGAAAGGCTTTCGCGCCATTGGGGTGACCGCCTCCATGGCAAGCCTCACCCACCCGGGTGCGGGCACACCGTCATATTCAGCGTCCAAATATGCGGTGATGGGCATCGCCGAGGGTCTGAAGACCGAGCTCGCGCCTGACGGCATCAGCGTAACGGCCTTGTGCCCGGGACTGGTCAATACGCGCATCTGGGACGGTGCCCGGGCGCGGCCAAAGCGATTTGGGGGTCCGCGCCATGCCCCGGAGGAGGCCGGTGAACGGTGGCGGGAAGCGGGCATGTCCGTCGATGAGGTGGGCCGCTGGGGCGTCGAAGCGCTCCGCGACAGCCGTTTTTTCGCACTGATGCCGGATGACGAGGCGCGTGCGCAGGTTGTCGACGCGCGGCATCAGGAGATCATGGCCGGTATTCGATACCCCGGAAGCTAAGGGCCCTGAGGCGACCGTTATGTGACCCGCTCAGCTCCTCTAAGTCTCTGGCTTGTTTACGAAAATGACCGATTGTTCACGTGGTGCCCCCTTGTCGCCGCGCCCGTCTGAATGGCATAAGAACGGGTGGCAAGGTGGGCGTTGTTATGTCGCGTTTCCATACGGTGAACCGAAACCACTGTACCTGGACACGCTAAAGACCCATCTGATCGGGAGATAAAGTCATTACGGCAAACGACCAGAGTTCATCCACCAGCGGCGGTTCTGCTGCAGCGATGATTGAAATTGATGGGCTTGTGAAAAAGTTCGGTCCCTTCACGGCGGTGGACGGGATCAGCTTCTCTGTGGCACGCGGCGAGGTTCTCGGCTTCCTGGGGCCGAACGGGGCGGGCAAATCCACGACCATGAAGATGGTGACCGGCTTCCTTGCGCCGACGGCTGGAGAGATTAGCGTCTGCGGTCATGCGGTCGGGCCAGATACGCTCGCCGCTCAACGCATGATCGGCTACCTGCCAGAGGGGGCACCGGCTTATGCGGACATGACGCCGCTGCAATTTTTGCGCTTTATTGCCGACGTTAGAGGCCTGAAGGGCCCTGCGGCCACTGCCGCCATCACACGGGCGGTCGACCGGACGGAGATTTCCGGCGTGATGGAACAGCCCATCGAGACGCTCTCAAAGGGATTTCGGCGTCGGGTCGGGCTTGCTCAGTCCATCCTCCATGATCCCCCCGTGCTCATCATGGACGAGCCCACGGACGGTCTCGACCCCAACCAGAAATTTGCTGTGCGCAAGCTCATTGCAGAGATGGCGCCGACCAAAGCGATCATCATCTCTACCCATATCCTGGAAGAGGTCGATGCGATCTGCAGCCGTGCGCTCATTATTGATCGCGGAAAGATCGTGGCTGACGGAACGCCCGCCGCGCTTACCGCGCGGTCGCGCTATCACAACGCGGTGACGCTGACGCTTGATGCCGGTGATGCAGATGCCGCACGACCGGTCCTTCAGGCAGTGGAAGGTGTTGCCTCCATTGAAGAAGACGCGCGGGGCGCCGATCATTCCTTTACGCTGTTTGCCGCAAGTGCCGGAGAGACTGACACCAGCCTCATTGATCGTGTTGGCAATCTGGCGCGGGAAAAGTCGTGGAATGTGCGCACGCTCTATGGTGAGCCGGGCCGGTTGGACGAAGTGTTCCGGTCCCTCACACGGCCCGATACCGAAGAACGCCAAGGGGATGCCGCATGAGAGAGACCCTTGCAATCTTTAAGCGGGAACTGGCGGGATATTTCGCCACGCCGCTCGCCTTTGTCTTCATGATCATCTTCTTGTTCTGCGTGGGTGGCTTCACCTTCTATCTCGGCGGTCACTTTGAAGCGGGGCAGGCGAACCTCAAAGGTTTCTTCCAGTTCCATCCTTGGCTCTACCTGTTTCTCATCCCGGCCATCGCGATGCGGCTGTGGGCAGAAGAGCGCCGGGTCGGCACTATCGAACTGCTTTTGTCGCTCCCCATCCCGCTTTGGTCTGCCGTGCTGGGTAAGTTCCTTGCGGCCTGGGTGTTCGCAGGCATCTCGTTGTCGCTGACGTTCCCCATGTGGCTGACGGTTTCTTATCTGGGGGATCCCGATCATGGGGTGATCCTGGCTGGTTATGTGGGATCGTTCCTGATGGCAGGGGGATATCTCGCCATCGGGTCCTGTATCTCGGCTGCGACGCGTAATCAGGTGATTGCGTTTGTTGTGAGCGTGGTGGTCTGTTTCCTTTTCACCGTGTCCGGGCTTCCCATCGTGACCGATTTTGTGTCTCTCTGGGCGCCACAGGCAGTGCTCACAACGATTGCCTCCTTCAGCTTTCTCACCCATTTCGAGGCGATTGTCGAAGGGGTGATTGACCTCCGCGACATCATCTATTTTGTCACGCTGATTGGTGTCTGGCTGGTGGCCTGCGGCATCGTTGTCGACATGAAGAAGGCGGGCTAGGTCATGGATCAACAAATTTCCCGGCGCGCCATTTCCATCGCAACTCTCGTGTTGCTCGCGGTGTTTTTTGTCGCGGTCAATCTCTTCTCCAACATTTCCTTCCGCACCAGCCGGATTGATCTGACCCAGAGCTCGCTCTTTACGCTGTCGGATGGCACGCGGAACATGCTGCAAGAGATAGAAGAGCCGATCACGCTCCGCTTCTTCTTCTCCGAGTCGCTGGCCACGGACTATCCGCGTATTCGGAACTATGCGGGCCGCGTGCGCGATATTCTGGAAGAGATGCGATCATATGCCGACGGCAATCTTGTGCTTGAGGTGATCGATCCGGAACCTTTCTCTGAGGAAGAAGACCGGGCGCAGTCCTTGGGCCTCAAAGGCGCGCCCACCACCGAGGGTGAAGTCATTTATTTCGGTCTTGCGGGGACCAATCTGGTCGACGGGCTCGAGGCCATTCCATTCTTCACCGACGAGCGGGAAGAATATCTGGAATATGATGTGGCGCGGCTCGTTCAGAACCTGAAGCGTCCCGAAAAGCCGGTACTCGGCATCGTCACCAATATTCCACTGGATACAGGGGCAGGCGGCCTGCAGGCCGCCATGCGGGGTGAGAGCCAGTCCTTCCTCATTTATGACGAGCTTCTGGACCGGTTTTCTCTGGAGTTTCTCGAGCAGGATTTTGAGTCCATTCCGAATTCGATCGATGTGGTGATGATTGCGCATCCGAAGCCTTTGGATGAGCAGACCACCTATGCCATTGATCAGTTCATGATGCGCGGTGGCCGCGCGTTGGTCTTCCTCGACCCTCATTCCGAGGTAAGCCTCACCGCTGGCCCGAATGGCCAGCCGGTGCAAGGCTACACGGAGGCCTCGAGCCTTGATCAGCTGATGGCAAGCTGGGGCGTGGACCTTGATCCGACAAAGGTGATTGGTGACCGAGATAATGCTCAGCGTGTGCAGGCCGGCGGCAATGTGCGTCGCCAGCAGACGGACTATGTGGTCTGGATGGCGCTCGGACCCGATGACGCCAACAGCGACGATGTGGTGACGGCAGATATTGACCGGCTCAATCTTGGCACGGTCGGTCATCTGGTTCCGCGCGAAGATGCGACCACGACATTCTCGCCCATCCTGAGTTCGTCAACGGACTCCATGTTGCTCGATCTGGACTATGTGAAAACCGGGCCGACACCTGACGCGCTTCTCCGCGCCTTTGAACCAACGGAGGAGGCCTATGTCATTGCCGCCCGTGTGTCGGGGCCGCTGAAGTCCGCTTTCCCGGACGGTCCACCGCCACCGAGCGACGATGTGCAACCGGGCGTGTCGCCTGATCCCGAGGATTACCTCGCCGCCTCAACAGGGGATGCAAATCTCATCATTGTTGCCGACTCGGAAATCTTTGATGACCGGTTCTGGGTGCAGGAGCAGAGCTATCTGGGCGAGCGGATAGCCATTCCCATGGCGGACAATGCCACCTTTGTTCTGAATGCGGTCGACAATCTGATGGGCTCCAATGATCTCATCTCACTTCGCGCCCGCGAGAGATCCGACCGTCCTTTCCTTGTGGTGGATGAACTGCGTAGGGAAGCGGAAGCAACCTTCCTGGCCGAAGAAGAAGCTCTCCAGGCCAAGATTGCGGAGACGGAGGAACGGCTCGCCGCACTCCAGACCCGGGCGCCGCAGGGTGCCAATGTGGAGGAGTTTCTCTCTGAGGAAGAAGCGCTGGAAATCCGGCGGTTCCGAGCTGAGCTCAGCGAAAGCCGGACCGCGCTTCGTGATGTGCAACGCAATCTGCGCCGCGGCATTGAAGAGTTAGGCTCAACAGTGCGGTTTGTGAATGTGGCGCTTGTTCCGCTTTTGATTGCGGCGCTGGCTTTGGTGTTGGCGCTTCTTCGCGCGCAGCGGCGGAAACGCCGCGCAGGACTTTAAGGAGCGCACCGATGAGCCAAATTCAGGACATGCTTCGCACGCCCGCGCCGCTCCGCAATCTGTTGCTGTTGGCGGCGGTCACGCTGTTCTTTGTTGTGGCGGCAGCCGTTTCTCTCACCACCCAACGCGAAGCCACATCGGTGCGGTTTGAGCCGGAGCTCTTTTTTCAGGGCCTTAATGAAACGGCTGGGCAGGCGACCCGTCTTGTCTATACGACGGGACAGGGGATGCAGGGAACGGCTTCCATCACCATCGAGCGCGATGGGGAAGGTGTCTGGCGGGTGCTGGAGCGTGAAGGGTATCCGGCGCGGGTCGATCGGGTCCGTAAAACGATTCTAGGTCTCACTGAACTTGAGGCGTTTGAACCACGCACCTCCAATCCCGAATGGCATCGCAATCTCGGATTGTTGGAACCGGAAAAACTGGGGCGGGCGGTTCGTGTGCAACTGCTGGACAAGGACGGCAATGAGATTGCGGGGCTGCTTGCGGGTGAGGTCGTTGATGCCACCGCCGACCTGCAGGGCCGTGGCTTCCTGTATGTGCGCCGTGACGGCGAAGACCAGACCTGGCTTGCCCGTGGTGCGATCTCTCTCGACAAGGAAGTCGCGAACTGGCTCGACACAGATGTGGTCGACCTGCCACTAGAGCGCATTCGGCAGGTGACGCTCTGGGAGGGGTCCCCGACACCGGTTGTGCTGGCCCGTTCCAAGCCGGAGCATCCGAACTTCATTATCGAGAATGTGCCTGAAGGCTTTGTTTCGCGGGGTGCCCCCATTGTGAATGCGAGCGCCACCGCCTTTGCCGGGTTTGAATTTCAGGACGCGGTGCCGGTTGAGTCCATCATCTTCAATGACCCGCCCGTTGCCGTGATTGAAACCTTTGACGGTCTCAAGCTCACGCTCACCATAACGGGCGCGGGGTCCGGCATGTGGTCGAAGATTGTGGCGTCTGTTAATCCGGCGCGGCTTGAAGAGGGCGCCGACAATTCCGCGGTCGAGGCAGAAGCTGCAGACATTAACAGCCGGATTGGGGACTGGGCCTATAAGCTCGAACAGAATGTCGGTCTGCGCCTTACCCAGACCATGGGTGAGCTCACGCGGCCGATCTCAGAACCGACAGCGCCCTAATAAAGAGCTCTAAAGGGTATCCATATTGAGGCGGGCGGCTCCAAGGATCGGGCCGTTGCCGCCCACCTGAAGGATCGCAGCGCAACCGTCATAACTCTGACCCACCAAATCGCTCTTGGGCAGGGTGAGGCTGATGGCGTCGCCTTTCCACATGCCGACAGGCACCATTTCTCGCACCACATTGGAATAGGTGATGGTTGTTCCCGCGTTTTCGCCGCGCTCAATGACGACAGGTGTTTCTTTCACGTAGCGCACCAGCCAGAGCGTTGCTTCTTGCTCGGTAGCAAGGGCCCCGACGTTAAGCCGAATGCTGTCGCCGTCTGCCACGAAGTCGATGGAAACATCTTCGTTCTTCGTTTCACGGCGCAGGTCGATGGCGCTGTTCACATGTCCTTGTCGGGAGCCGACCGCATCTTCGACCCCATCAATCACCATTTGTGGCGTGTAGACCGAACGGCCGCCCAGGTTTTGTACATAAGCCCGCTGCCGGTCCGTGAAGGCCTGTTTTGCAAGCGTGTCGCGCCAGCCGAGATAGTCCCAGATGTTCACGGGCAAGGAGAGAGCCAGCACGTCCTCGCGCTTAGCCAGATCGTTCAGGAAGGCGTCTGCAGGCGGGCAGGAAGAGCACCCCTGGCTGGTAAAGAGCTCAACAACAATAGGGCGTTCGCCTGCCTGGGCAAACGAGGTCAAAGCACTAAGGCTTATGCCCAATATAAGGGCGGATTTGGCGAGGACGTTCTTCATGCCTTCAACATAGGTAGGGTCTGGTGCCCACGCGAGTAAATTTGCGGTGAGGCCAGTGTGAGTACGGCCGTTTACCTTTTGCGTCCGGTGTTTCCGAACCGAAGTGATTTAGGCGCAAAAAAGGGGCGCTCCAGCAAGCCGGAACGCCCCTATTCTTACTTTGGTGCCCGCTTAGTCGGCAGCGAGACCGCGCAGCACATAGTGGAGAATGCCGCCATTGGCGTAATAGTCCACTTCGTCCTGGGTATCGATCCGGCAGGTGAGATCAACCGACTTGGTCGAGCCGTCGGCGAAGGTGATCACCGCCGTTACCTCATCGCGAGGACCAATGTCTTCCAGACCCGTGATGGTCACGGTTTCGGATCCGTCGAGTCCGAGTTTCTCCCAGCTGTCCCCATCCTTGAACTGCAATGGAGCCACGCCCATGCCGATCAGGTTGGAGCGGTGGATACGCTCAAAGCTTTCTGCCACGACCGCTTTCACACCGAGCAGGAAGGTGCCCTTCGCAGCCCAGTCGCGGCTGGAGCCGGTGCCATATTCTTTACCGGCGAAGACAACCAGCGGGGTGCCCCGCTTCTTGTATTCCATGCAGGCATCGTAGATGGGCATTTCGGTGCCTTCCGGCTGGAGCTTAGTGACACCACCCTCGGTCCCTGGAAGCATCTGGTTCTTGATGCGGATATTGGCAAAGGTGCCGCGCATCATGACTTCATGGTTTCCGCGGCGCGAGCCGTAGGAGTTGAAGTCCTGTACACCCACCTGGTTGCGGGTGAGGTAGGAGCCAGCGGGGCTGTCCACCTTGATCGAACCGGCCGGTGAAATGTGGTCGGTTGTGATCGAGTCCGCAAAGAGACCCATGATACGGGCATCATGGACGTCTTCCAGCGGTGCCGGTGTGTCCGACAGCTCTTCAAAGTAAGGCGGGTTCTGTACATAGGTGGAGTCGTCGTTCCAACCGTAGGTTTCGCCCTTGCTTGTTTTAATGGCCTGCCAATTGTCGTCGCCCTTGAACACGTCCGCGTAACGTTTGCGGAACATGGCCGGCGTCACAGCTGTACGCACCGTGTCGGCAATCTCTTTGTTAGAGGGCCAGATGTCTTTCAGGTAGACGTCCTTACCGTTTTTGTCCTGACCAATGGGTTCCTTGGTGAGGTTCTTGGTCACCGTGCCCGCAAGCGCGTAGGCCACAACCAGTGGCGGTGAGGCCAGGTAGTTGGTGCGTACGTCCGGGCTCACGCGGCCTTCGAAGTTCCGGTTGCCCGAAAGCACGGAGGACACGACCACGTCATTGTCAGCGATGGATTTCGAAATCGCTGGTGGCAGTGGACCGGAGTTCCCGATACAGGTGGTGCAGCCATAGCCCACAAGATCGAAGCCCATGGCGTCGAGATCTTCCTGGAGGCCTGCTTTTTCCAGATATTCCGTCACGACCTGGGAACCAGGGGCGAGAGATGTTTTCACCCATGGCTTCACTTCAAGGCCGAGGGCACGGGCTTTCCGCGCCACAAGGCCCGCTGCAATCAGCACGCTCGGGTTTGAGGTGTTGGTGCAGGATGTGATGGCCGCAATGGTGACGTCACCATGGCCGATGGTGAAGTTTTCCTCCTCCACATCGAAGCGTGTGTCCGCCTCTGCTGCTTTGCTGTATTCCCCTTCAAGGGTTGAGGCAAAGCTCTCAGCAAGGCCTGTGAGGTCGACCCGGTCCTGCGGACGTTTCGGTCCAGCAAGAGCCGGTACAACCGTACCCAGATCCAGTTCCAGGGTTTCTGTGAAGACCGGGTCCGGTGTGTCTGCATCGCGGAACATGCCTTGAGCTTTTGCGTAAGCCTCCACGAGGTCCACTCGGGCTTTGTCGCGACCGGTGGCGCGGAGATATTTGATGGTCTCCGCATCGATCGGGAAGAAGCCACAAGTGGCGCCATATTCCGGTGCCATGTTGGCGATGGTTGCCTGATCTTCGAGCGACAGGTGATCCAGACCGTTGCCGAAATATTCGACGAACTTGCCGACCACGCCGAGCTCGCGGAGCATTTCCACGACCTTCAGCACGAGGTCAGTTGCGGTCACGCCCTCGTTCAGCTTGCCGGTGAGTTTGAAGCCAACCACTTCAGGGATCAGCATGGTGACAGGCTGGCCGAGCATGGCGGCTTCCGCCTCAATGCCGCCGACGCCCCAACCAAGGACCGAGAGGCCGTTGATCATGGTGGTGTGGCTGTCCGTCCCGACGCAAGTGTCCGGATAGGCCATTTCGACGGTTTTGGATGCCCCGTCTTTTTCGGTACGGGTCCAAACAGCCTGCGCCAGATATTCCAGGTTCACCTGGTGGCAGATGCCGGTTCCAGGGGGCACCACGCGGAAATTGTCAAAGGCCTGGCTGCCCCAGCGCAGGAATTCATAACGTTCCTGGTTGCGCTCATATTCCAGGTCGACGTTTTCTTTGAACGCTGTTGGTGTGCCGAACTTGTCCACCATCACAGAGTGGTCGATGACGAGGTCGACAGGCACCTGAGGATTGATGCGTTTCGGATCCCCACCAAGCTTGGCGACCGCGTTCCGCATGGCAGCCAGGTCAACAACGGCGGGTACGCCGGTGAAGTCCTGCATCAGCACGCGGGCTGGGCGATAAGCGATTTCGCGGGTGGACTTGCGTGTCTTCAGCCAGTCCTTGACGGCTGTAATGTCTGCTTTGTTGACGGTGCGCCCGTCTTCAAAGCGCAGCAGATTTTCCAGCAGCACTTTCAGGCTGAAGGGCAGGCTTGAAACACCGTCCAGGCCGTTTTCTTCCGCCTTTTTCAGATCGTAATAAACGTAATTCTTGGTGCCGACTTTGAGGTTCGAATAAGCGTCGAAGCTGTTGGTGCCGAGCGGTGTTAAATTTGCTTTGGACGCTGCCTTTGGAGCGGCTTTGCGCGCAGGCGCTTTTTTAGCTGGTGCTTTCTTAGCAGGAGCCTTCTTCGCTGGTGCCTTTGCTTTGGGCGCTGCTTTGCGCGCCGTTGCCTTCTTCACCGGTGTCTTCTTCTTAGCCGGCGCTTTCTTTTTGGACGCTTTTTTTGCCGCTTTTTTCTTGGCGACTTTTTTCTTCGGCTTTACCGCAGACTTTTTGGCGGTTTTCTTTTTCGCTACTTTTTTCTTAGTGGCTTTTCGGGCGGTCTTTTTGGCCGCTTTCTTCGGTGTCTTTTTTCGGGCGGGCGCTTTTTTCTTGGAGGCCTTTTTCTTCGCTACCTTCTTTTTGGCGGCTTTTTTCTTCGCAGGAGATTTCTTCTTGGCAGAAGCCTTCTTCTTCGCGGCAACCTTCTTCTTAGCTGGTGCCTTCTTCTTTGCTGCTTTTTTCGCAGCTTTCTTTTTAGCCGCAGGCTTCTTCTTAGCTGGAGCCTTTTTCTTTGCCGATTTCTTAGCCGGTTTCTGGGCCATGGGGTCCGCTCTCCTCGAAAAATGTGGTGCTGCGCCAAATGGCGCGCCCGCGCCAAACGACGGGGCGGACTATAGTCAGAAACATGTGGGAAGGCTATGGCCGTAAGGGGGCAATATGACGGATAATGAGCAAAAATTTGCAAGGCTTACCTGCAGCATTTCAGGTTGGTTTTGAGGCAATTGCGAACAGGTTTTGACATGGCTGTAAGAACAGAAAAAAACGGGCCCGTAACGACGATCATCATCGATCGCGTGGATGTTCGAAATGCGGTTGACCGGACAACAGCAGAGGCGTTGGCCGAGGCCTTTCTCGCCTTTGAAAAGGACGATGAGGCGTCTGTCGGTGTTTTTGTCGGGGCAAACGGAACATTTTGCGCCGGTGCCGACCTCAAAGCGGTGAGCAAGGGGGGTGGCAGCGGAAACAGTGTTTCGCCTGTCGGCACAGGCCTTCAGTTTGACCGGCTGGCGGACGACGGGCCCATGGGGCCCTCCCGGATGGTCTTGTCCAAACCCGTGATCGGAGCGATCTCGGGGTATGCGGTAGCCGGCGGCTTGGAGCTTGCTCTGTGGTGTGACATGCGGGTTGTCGAAGAAGATGCCATCATGGGGGTCTTTTGCCGGCGTTGGGGCGTTCCGCTGGTAGATGGTGGCACTGTCCGCCTGCCGCGTCTCATTGGCCACTCGCGGGCGATGGATTTGATCCTCACCGGGCGACCTGTGGATGCCCAAGAAGCGCTCAGTTTCGGGCTCGCCAATCGGGTGGTGCCCACGGGTGAAGGCCGCGCAGCTGCCGAGGCGCTGGCGGCTGATATCGCACGGTTCCCGCAAAACTGCCTGCGAAGTGATCGGCTGTCTGCCTATGAGCAGTGGGACTTGCCTTACGATCAAGCAATGGCGGGCGAAACGATCCGGGGGCGGTCTGTGCTTGCGTCCGGAGAGACGCTTGCAGGGGCAACCCGGTTCGCGGGTGGTAAAGGACGAGGCGGTAATTTTGACGATATCTGAGGCGCTGAACCGTCTCACTGTCTCGAACCTATCCTGTGTTCGCGGTGAGCGCGAAGTCTTCCGTGATCTGTCCTTTCAGGTGGCATCCGGTGAGATGCTGACGCTTGTGGGTCCGAACGGCTCCGGCAAATCGAGCCTCTTGCGGCAGCTCGGCGGCCTGTTGGAGATTTCTGGTGGCGACATCGTGCTGGAGGGCTTGAGCGGCGATCAGACCATCGCAGATGTCGCGCTTTATGCAGGGCATCTGGATGCGGTAAAAGCCCCGCTCAGTGTCCTCGAGAATCTGAGTTTTTGGGCCGAGCTTTATGGGGTTGGCGCCACACGCGTCAACGCGGCGCTCGAAACCTTCAGCCTCGATCATCTTGGTCACCTGCCTGCAGGTGTGCTCTCTGCGGGGCAAAAGCGGCGGCTGGGCCTGTCGCGGCTCGCGCTTATCGATCGGCCGCTTTGGCTCTTGGACGAACCCACAGTTTCCCTTGATAGGTCGAGCATCGGGGCGCTTGCCGGCCTGATGCGGGCCCATCTTGCAAAAGGCGGCACGATTGTTGCGGCGACCCATGTTGATCTCGGCATTGAGAGTGCGCGCACGCTCTATATGGGGGAGGTGGCATGAGTGCTTTCCTCGCCTTGGTGCGCCGGGATGTGCGGCTCGCGGCCCGTGTTGGCGGTGGCGGCGGCATGGCGGTCTTCTTCTTTTTGATCGCGCTGTCGATTGTGCCCTTTGGGATCGGTCCTGATCTCAACCTTTTGACCCGCATCGCGCCGGGCATGCTGTGGGTGGCACTCTTGCTCTCGGCTTTGCTGACGCTCGACCGCCTGTTTCAGGCCGACCAGGAAGACGGCACGTTGGATCTTCTGGTCCTGGCGCCGCTACCGTTGGAACTCACGGTGTTGGCCAAAGCGGTCAGCCATTGGTTGACGACCGGATTGCCGCTGGTGATCGCTGCACCGATTCTGGGCCTCATGCTCAATCTGCCGCTCGACGGCATGTTGCCGCTGATGGGGGCCATGCTGATCGGGTCACCCGCCCTTTCTCTTTTGGGCGCGGTCGGGGCAGCGCTCGCGGTGGGTGTGCGGCGCGGCGGGCTCCTTATCTCCCTTCTCGTCCTGCCGTTTTACGTTCCGGTCCTGATATTTGGCGTGAGCGCCAGCAGGGCGGCCCTAGTGGCTGTTCCGGGCGATTTAGGCGGACAATCCCTGCTTCTGCTGGGCGCCGTGAGCCTTGTTTCACTTGTGGTTGGGCCTGTTGGCGGGGCTGCCGCCCTGCGGGTTGCGGTCAAATGAGACGGTGGGATCTGAAAAACTGCGGCGACATGCCGCGAGCGCGCGTTGTGCCTGGAAGGCACCACTTAAAGCGCTCTCGCCTATTGTATTTGCGCATTTTCGAACCGCGAAGCGAAGGTGCTATCGCTGAAAATGCTTTAGAAGTTGACTTGCTGACCTGCTCAGCGCGGGCTACATCAGACTGATATGGCCTGGTCAATTCATACATATGCCAATCCCACGCGGTTCATGAATTTCTCCGCGACGGTGCTCCCCTATGTCTGGGCGCTGGCGGGTGCGGGCATTGGTATTGGGCTCTATCTCTCCTTCTTTGTGGCACCTCCGGATTATCAGCAGGGCGACAGTGTGCGGATCATGTTTGTTCATGTGCCGGCCGCCTGGCTCTCCCAGTTCGGGTACGGGATCATGGTGGCGTCCAGCATTGTCGCACTGATCTTCCGGCATCCTCTGGCGGATGTCGCGGCGAAGTCCGCGGCGCCCATTGGTGCGGTATTCACCTTTTTGGCGCTCGTTGCGGGTGGCCTCTGGGGTAAGCCCATGTGGGGCACCTATTGGGTGTGGGATGCACGGACCACCTCCACACTGGTGTTGTTCTTTATTTATCTCGGTTACATCGCGCTCTGGGCGACCATCGAAGATCCGAACCGAGCGGCACGTGTGGCTGCGGTGCTGGCCATTGTGGGGGCCGTCAATCTTCCGATCATCCGGTTTTCGGTTGATTGGTGGAACACGCTGCATCAGCCCGCCAGCGTGTTTCGGCTCGATGGCCCGACGATCCATTCGTCGCTCCTTTGGCCGCTTTTTGTGGTGGCGCTCGGTTTCACCTTCTTCTTCCTCGGTGTGATGATGGTGCGCATGCGCGCGGAAATTCTGCGGCGTAAAGTGCGCACGCTTCAGATGCAGCAGGCGGCGGCGTAAGTCTCATGGAGAGTTGGGCGGAGTTTTTTCATATGGGCGGGTACGGACTCTATATCTGGTCCTCCTTCCTGATTGCGGCTGTTGTGATGTCGGGCTTGGCTCTTCAAAGCTGGTTCGATCTCAGGAAACAAAAGCGGTTGGTTGCTGAACTTGAGGCGCGGGCGGCGCGTAAGCGCCCATGAAGCTCTCGACGCTTCTCCCTGTAGCGGGATTTTTCGGTCTTGCGGCTCTTTTCTATGTAGCGATTTTTGGCGGGGACCCGTCAGAAGTCCCCTCGGCGCTGTTGGGCAAGCCGGTGCCTCAATTCACCCTTCCGGCCGTCGAAGACACGGGCGTGCCGGGATTTGCGACGGATGATCTGCTTCAGGGTGAGGTCACGGTCGTGAATGTCTGGGCCTCCTGGTGTGTGCCCTGTCGCCAGGAACATCCTCTGCTGGAGGCGCTGGCGCGTGAAAGTGGGGCGCCAATCTTCGGCCTCAACTATAAAGACAGTGGCGATGCGGCGCAGCGGTTCCTCGCCACGCTCGGCAACCCTTTCGAGCGTGTTGGGGCGGACCGTGACGGTCGTGTTTCCATCGACTGGGGTGTCTATGGGGTGCCGGAGACCTTTGTGGTGGATAAAGAAGGCAAGATCATTCTCAAACATGTCGGCGCCATCGATCCCGACAGCCTTGTCCAGAAGATATTGCCCGCCATTGACCGCGCCCGCGCAGACGATTTGTCCCCAGCCAGCGCGGGTGACCTTTAAGCGTTTGTTAGCCCTAACTGTTTAATAATCGCCAATATCCCAGGGTTTGGGCCAAATCGCGATTTTTTAGGGTTACTCCTTCGTAAATGAAACCGGTGGTCAGTGCAGCACAGATAGCCGCGCAAGCGTATGCGCAGAAGACCGTCGCGCCGCGCACCACTGCGCCGACCGGATTTGTTCTCGATCCTAAAGCCGCGCCTTCCAAGGGTGTGACGCCAGTCCGCCGGATTGCGGAACAAACAGAAGCCTTCAAAATTGAGATCAGTGCGGAAGCGCTGGATGCTGCGAACCGCGATGGCGGCCGCAGCGCCTACGCGGCCGAAACGCCCAGCGCTGAGGCGCCTGACGATGTAGCCAAAGTCGCCTTCCAACCGGTCGACACTGTTTCGGTAAGTGCCGGACGTCGTGAAGCACCGTTTGCGCATGAGAAACTGGCAACGACTGATAATGAAGCGCCCCGTTTACTAGGGTCCCTTCTCGATATCACCATCTAGGTTAGCGACGGTGCCCGACGTCAAAGTAAAACACCGGCGACCCTGGTCACCGGTGTTTTTGAATTGCTTTGTCGTGGCCGTTATTTGCGGCGCGCCGTTTTCTTTCGTGCCGGCGTTTTCTTTTTGGCCGTTTTCTTGCGCGTTACGACCTTCTTCTTCGGTGCGGGTGCCGCTTCCTTCGCGTCGGAGACAGCATCGGCCAGCAGGCCCAAGTTCTTTTTCAGGTCCTTTTGAACCGTCTTGGGGATGAGCGCCAGGAGCGCGGTCTCAGCTGCCTCGGCGCCAGGCTCTGCTGCCTTGAGGGCTCGACGACCTGCCGCAGAAAGTCGGACAGAGTTTGCACGAGCGTCTTCTTTGGTGCGTTTGCGCGTCAGGAGTCCTCGGTCGATCATCCGGGCAACCATATCTGCCAATGTGGAGCGATCGATGCCGGTGCGGTTCACCAGATCGGTTTGGCTTAAGCCCTCTGCATCGCCAACGGCAACGAGAACCACAAACTGTCGGGGGGTCAGACCGCTGTCGCTCACGGCTTGAGCGAATTGGTCATAAGCAAATTGTTGTGTTCGACGAAGCAGGTGGCTGAGGGAACCATCCAGGTCGAAGCCTTTCGACTTGCGAGTCGCCATTGTAACTCCTTTGGAACTCATTGATTATTCTGTTGGCGCAGTAGATCGCATATTTGGTTTGTTGCGCCAAGTATTGTTATGCAGATGGTGACGGTGGCGTTCAATTTCTTGTGTTAAATTAGTTTGAAATTGTCTGAGGGCGTCAAATTGTCGCCCTAATTTGATCAATCCGTAAGCGGATGAGGTGGGTGAAGGCATTATGGGCAGCAACGATGAAAAAAAGGGCAGCGCAAAACCCGGCATGCCGCCCCCAACTGGTTTCAGTCATCGAATTCCTGATGGGGATAATTTCCCGAGGGCCGTATGCGACACATGTGGTTTCATCAATTATGTAAATCCAAAGATTGTTGTCGGGTCGGTTGTCACCCATGGCGATGCGTTTCTTTTGTGCCGCAGAGCGATACAACCGCGTCTGGGGTTCTGGACCTTGCCGGCCGGGTTCATGGAAGAAGGGGAAACCACGGAAGACGGTGCGCGCCGAGAGGCGCTTGAAGAAGCCAATGCAAAGATAGAGATTAAGGACCTGCTTGCGGTCTATAACATTCCGCGCATTTCTCAGGTGCAATTAATGTATCGGGCGGAACTCCCCACGCGGGAGTTTTCCGCTGGTGCGGAAAGCCTGGACGTGGGTCTCTTTACCTGGGATGAAATTCCGTGGGACGAGCTTGCCTTTCCAAGCGTGTATTGGGCCCTTACCCAATACCGTTCCGTGCTAGGGCAGGACACCATCGTTCCCTTTACCAATCCTGAAGGTGAGCTTGGCAATCAGATGCCCGGCGGAGTGAAGGGCGCATGATAAGTCAGGCTCAGGCTGTCGATGCGTTTAATCTTCAGGCGGGCTTCTGTAATCAGTTGGGATCGCCATTTACAGCCTGGGTGCTCAGAGTCTTGGCGCAAGACATAGAGGCTGGCGGCGTTGTGAGCGATTTGCTCGATGGTTTCTCAGAGGAACCTGTTGCGGCGGCATTGGCCCTGCGGGTTGCTGGCGCCTTTCATCGCAGGGCGCTGGATGATCCGAAGAGTGCGTTGGGTGAGCTTTATTACGCCGCGGGACAAAGTGACCAGAGTGACGATGCGTTGCGTAAGCTGTTGGTCGCGGACATCAAACAGAACTGGTCCCATTATGAAGCCTATTTGACGGGGCCACCTCAAACGAACGAGGTCGGGCGATCCGGCATCATGATTGGCGGTTATCTATCGATTGCCGACCAAACCGGGCTTCCACTTCATGTTTATGAGATAGGGGCCAGTGCCGGTTTGAACCTTGGCTTTGATCGGTTCTTCTATTCCTTTGGCGATAACACCTGGGGAGACAAGACATCGCTGGTCTCGCTTGCGCCCGATTGGCATGGCGGTGTGCCGCCTCTTGACGCGCCGCTTAGCGTTGAGCACCGGGCAGGATGCGATATCGCGCCGGTAGATATTGGCTCGCGGGAAAACCAACGGCGATTGGAATCCTACATCTGGCCCGACCAGCCAGACCGTCTCGCGCGGCTTCGGGGTGCGGTTGTGATTGCCGGGGAGCTCGGCACGCAGGTGGTGCACCAGAGCGCAGATGCATTTGTGCGGGAGGCTCTGGAAGGTCCTGCACCCAATGCCGTCAGGGTCATCGCCCACACGATCATGTGGCAATACATGCCGGAAGAGATGCGTTCAGATATTGAGCAAACTATCAGACAGGCTGGTGATAGAGCAACTGAGACGAGCCCCATTGCCTGGCTCCGGTTGGAGCCCATTGAGGTCAAAGACCCGCCCCGTCTTCAGCTGAATGTCTGGCCTGGTGGCGCGACGCAAGACCTTGCAATAGCGCATCCGCACGGTGCATCTGCGAAGTGGCTTTAAATCTTCAAGCGTCTCTGGTGTCTTCTTCCGGCTTCACCAGCTGATGGTCAGACACCACCTTCACCTGGAACATAGCAAAGACGGCTGTGATCGGCATGATCCCGAACACTTTGAAGCTGACCCAGAAGTCGGTTGAAAAGTTCCGCCAGACAATCTCGTTTACAATCGCGAGAAAGATGAAAAAGGTGCCCCAGCGAAAGGTCAGCTTTCGCCAACCCATTTCATCGAGCTTGAAGGCACCATCGAATAGGTACTTCATCGTTGGTTTGCCAAACGCCAACCCGCCCAGCAGGCCGGTTGCAAACAGGATGTTTGTAATGGTCGGCTTAATCTTGATGAATTGCTCATCTTGCAACAGGACCGTGAGCCCACCGAAGACCAGCACGAATGCGCCGGTCACCAGCGGCATCATGGGAATGGTTTTATGCAGGGCATAGGTCGCGGTCAGCGAAATCGCCGTGGCGATCATAAAGCCGCCGGTCGCGTAGAAGATATTTTGCTCGGGCGGGTTACCGAAAAAAGCGCCGGATTGAGAATTCAGCAGAAAGAAAACAATGAGCGGCGCGAGCTCGAGACTCATCCGGACCCATTGCTGGCCGCTCATTCCTTGTCCGCCCTGACTCTTTGGTGCCTGAGCAGCCGCTTCGTCTGTCTTTTCCGCTATATCCGTCATGTTACTCGCTGTTTGCCCAGTTCTATTCGGGTGCTTTTTCTGTTTACGCGCGGGAAGATCGGTCGGATCAGGCCCCTGTCAGGGCTTTTGCAAAGGCGTCGGCCGAAAAGTCCTGTAGATCGTCAATTCCTTCTCCCACACCGATCATATGCACGGGCAGTCCGTATTTCCGCGCGATTGCGACCAAAATGCCGCCGCGCGCGGTGCCGTCGAGCTTTGTCATCACGAGGCCCGTGACCCCTGCGGTCTTGGTAAAGACCTCAACCTGGTTAAGGGCGTTCTGACCGGTTGTGGCGTCGAGTACCAGCAGGGTGGCGTGGGGTGCGGTGTCGTCGAGCTTTCGAATAACACGAATGACCTTCTCAAGCTCGGCCATGAGATCGCTCTTGTTCTGCAGGCGCCCGGCCGTGTCGATCATCAAGAGGTCGGTGCCTTCCTTTTGTGCGCGCTCCACCGCTTCAAAAGCCAGTCCCGCGGCATCGCCCCCGACCTTTGTCGTGACAACAGGTGCGCCAACCCGCTCGCCCCAAACGGTGAGCTGTTCAATCGCCGCGGCGCGGAATGTGTCGCCCGCTGCCAGCATGACCGACTTGCCTTCCGCCTTGGTCTTTGAGGCGATCTTGCCGATGGTGGTGGTTTTGCCCGCGCCATTGACGCCGACGATCAGAGTGATGAAAGGTTTTTTCGCTGCGTCCACTCGGAAAGGATATTCGACCGGTTTCAGCACGCGGGCGACCTCGTCGGCCAGAATGGTACGCACTTCCTCCGGCGACACTTCCTTGTCGTAGCGGTCTTTGGCGACGGCTTCGGTGATTTCCACCGCGACATCGAGACCGAGATCTGATGTGACGAGAAGGTCTTCCAGGTCTTGCAGCGTTTCGCCGTCCAGCTTTCGCTTTGTGAAGATGCCGGTCACGCCGTCCGACATGGCGCGGGTCGAGCGTGTGAGCCCCTCTTTCATTCGTTTGAAGAGAGATTTTTTCTCCGGGGCTTCCGTCTTGTTGTCTTCGGTTTCGCTCACGCGCATGCCTCGCCAGTCAGCTGTCCGTCAGCCGTGTCTGTGACTCTTGTTTTTATGATTGCGCCCGGCTCTGCGGTTGCCGCCATCACGATCTCCGCAAATTGTTCGGTGCGCCCCCGCGTTGCGGTTTCCATCAGGACATTTTCGGTCTGCCCGACCCGGCTGCTCAAAAATGCTTCGGCTCGTGCCGTGCCTGCGGCGCGCAATTGCTTGGCGCGCTCCTTGATAAGACCGCCTTCGACCTGCGGCATGCGCGCGGCGGGTGTGCCGGGCCGGGCCGAGTAGGGAAAGACGTGCAGCCAGGTGAGGTCGCATTCTTCGACGAGGCGCAGTGAATTCTCGAACATCTCATCGGTTTCGGTTGGAAAACCGGCAATGATGTCCGCACCGAAAACGATTTCCGGGCGCAGACGTTTTGCTTCGCGGCAGAAGGCGATCGCATCTTCACGGGCATGGCGTCGCTTCATGCGCTTCAGCACCATGTTGTCCCCCGCCTGTAGCGACAGATGGAGATGCGGCATGAGCCGTTCTTCGTCAGCGATAAGGCGCATGAGTTCCGGATCGGCCTCAATGCTGTCGATGGAGGAGAGACGCAGACGCTTCAGATCCGGCACGAGCTTTAGAATGCGTGCACATAGATTGCCAAGCGTGGGATTGCCGGGCAGATCCGACCCGTAAGAAGTGATGTCGACCCCTGTGATGACCACTTCGCTATAGCCATTCTCGACCAGGGCGCGCACCTGGGTAACGACCTCGCCTGCCGGGACGGAACGTGAATTGCCGCGTCCATAGGGGATGATGCAAAAGGTGCAGCGATGGTCGCAGCCGTTTTGCACCTGGACAAAGGCGCGGGCGCGCCCTTCAAAGCCTTCAACCAGATGCCCCGCGGTTTCTTTCACCGACATAATATCGTTGACGCGGATCCGTTCAGAACCGATGCCTTCAACGGCCAGACGCGCAAACGCGGCGGCGTCGGTCTTTTCTTCATTGCCGATGACAAGGTCGACTTCGTCCATGTCACCGAACTTTGCTGGATCAATCTGCGCGGCACACCCCGTCACAATGATGCGGGCGCCGTCATTGTCGCGGCGCGCTTTGCGGATCGCCTGGCGCGCCTGGCGCACGGCTTCATTGGTGACAGCGCAGGTGTTGAAGATGATCGCATTGTCGAGGCCGGCCTTGGCCGCATGGGCCTTCATGACCTCGGACTCGTAGCTGTTCAGGCGACAGCCGAAGGTCACGATGTCGACGTCCTGCCTTGTTGTTGCCTTGCGCGACGGGGTCGACATCACGCTGCCTCAAAAAAGCGGGCGTCCAGGACACTCTCATAGTCGAAAGTCGCGGGACCGGTCATCAATACATGGTCATCGCTCTCGCGCCACTCGAGCTGAAGATCGCCCCCTGGAAGCGTCACAGCAGCCGTCCGCTCAGTCAGGCGCTTCCGGGCACCCGCAACTGCGGCGGCACAAGCTGCCGTGCCGCAGGCTTGGGTGAGGCCGACGCCTCTTTCCCAGACTTTCAGATCCATATGGTCGCGGTCGGTCACACGGGCGAGGGAGATGTTCGCCCGCTCAGGAAACATGGGATGGTTTTCCAGCAATGGGCCGACCTGGCTCAAGTCGATCGCTTCGATATTGTCGACAAAGAAGATCGCATGGGGGTTGCCCATGTTCACCGCGGCCGGCGTATGCAGGATCGGCGCGTCGATGGGTCCGATCTGAAGTTCAATGCCTCTTGTGTCCCGGATTTCTTCGGCCAGGGGGATTTGATCCCAAGCGAGCTTAGGCGCGCCCATATCGACCGTGATGTCGCCATTGTCCGCGCGCCAGCCTTTGGTGATTGCGCCAATGGTTTCGACCGTGACCTCCGCCTTCCCGGTTTCTTCGAGCATTAGGGCTGTAACGCAGCGCGCGGCGTTGCCGCAGGCTTCAACTTCGTCACCGTCCGCATTGCGAATGCCCATAAAGCAATCACCGCCGGATCGCGGGTGCTCGATCAGAATGAACTGATCACAGCCAATGCCGGTTTCGCGGTTTGCGATGGCGCGGACCACGTCATCGGAAAATTCGACGGGATGCGCGCGCACGTCCACCACGACAAAATCATTGCCGAGTCCGTTCATTTTCCGGAAGGGTATGGCGTTCGCGTCAGTCATAATGGGCGTTATATGGCCTTTTTGGCCCAGAAATGCCAGTAAATCGAGGGTGTCTGGGAAGCGAAGGCCGGCGCGATCTGGGCTTTTGCGGTCTTGAAGTGATATGAAGGCGGGCAGGGCAACCGGAAAAACCGCTGTTTTGCTGATTTCACTTGGCTTTCCCTAAGGTTCGCATGAGTCGATCAAGATCACTATTGGCCGAGATGTCAGACCGGTTTTTGGCGCGAGACCCACAATCTCGGAAGCTTCTGGTTAACGGCGCGCGCGATGTCGCCCTGAAGGGCTCGGGTCTTGTCGGCTTCCTGATCATGAATGCCGTGCTGGCGCGTGTGTTGGGCGTTGAGGCTTTCGGTCATTATGCGTTTGTCCTGTCGCTGGTTCTGCTCCTCAGCATGGCTGCACGTCAGGGTATGGATAGCGGCATTCTTCGTTTTGTCTCGGCCTATTCTGCCCAAAAAGAGTGGGGTCTGCTCAAGGGCGCAATCGTCTGGATGATGAGCCGTGTTGGGATCGTTTCTGTTGGAATTGCCTTCTTCGGTCTCGTGTTGCTTGTCTCGGTAGGGGACGCTATCGCCGCGGATCTCCGTGAAACGGCGTATTGGGGTGTCCTGTGTTTGGTGCTTATTTCACTTTCGCACATGAACCAGTATGCCTTGCGAGGACGCCTCTGGATTGTTCGTGCGCAGATACCCGACCTTGTCATTCGTCCCTATGGCGTCTTGTTGGCCGTGGCGCTTTTGTTCATTGCCGGCGTTTCTCTCGATGGCGCTGACGCGATGGCGATCACCGCTGCGTCGGCTGCAGTAGGGGTGGTGTTGGGCGGCTTCTGGTTGAAACAAAGTCTTCCAGGTGCGGTGTATTCTGCGAAAGCAGAAAGAGACCCAGCGGCTTGGCGGAAAGTATCGACCCAACTGCTGCTTGTCTCCGGCGCGAGCCTTGTTCTGACACAAACAGACATTGTCATGCTTGGTGTGCTGACGACGACCGATCAGTCGGGTCTCTATTCTGTCGCCAGTCGTCTCTCCGCTGTTTCTATTTTTGCGATCATTGCGCTCGGATCTATCGGCGCCCCAATGATAGCAAGCTTTCATGCGAACAATGACACCGACGCGTTGGCGCGCATTGTGAAGCTGATGGCCCGGTTTTCCCTCGCCACCCTATTGCCGATGGGCGTTCTTTTCGCTGTGTTGGGGCAGGTAATCTTGAGTGTTTTCGGCGACCAGTTTGTGAGCGCGTATGTTCCCCTCCTCGTTTTGGTCGGCGGGCAGACACTCGCGGCTTGTTTCGGTCCCGCAGCGATCTTATTGACGATGACCTCGGGTGAGGCTGCGGCTGCTCGGATTTTGCTTTTCAGCGTTGGCGCCAACCTAATCCTCAACGCTCTGCTTATTCCCCCATTTGGGATGGTCGGAGCATCGGTGGCGACGGCTCTCACAACGGCCTTGCCGGCGGCGGCCATGTATCTCGCGGCACGTCGACGGCTGGGCATCAGCGCGGCGGCTTTTTGACTTAAGGTCTGGGGTTCTTTAGCTGCACCACGTTGGCCGTGGTCTTTTGGTCCTTCTGTTCCAAGAAGCCTTTGCTGTCGAAGGATGCAGGCCGTTGCCCCCCGCGCAAGATGTGTTCGTAGATGCCGTGCACCTCAGCAGCTGTCCGACGCACGTCGAACATTGTTTTGACAAGGCTTTGGCCGTTCCTCGCCATCTTGTCCAGCTTCGGCAGGTCGTTCAGTGCACGGTTTATTGCGACGGCGACATTCTTCGGCGAGTCTTCGCTGATTGAAACGCCGCTCACTCCGTTAATGACGACTTCTGGAAGTCCGCCAACCCGGTTGGTTAGAACCGGAACACCGGATGCCAATGGTTCAACGACGCCGCCGCAGTTTTCTGTGCTCGGGATATGCACAACCAGATCGAATAGAGGCCAAGCGTTCTGTGAGTTTTGCGGTGGAATGGCTCCAGGCATTTCAACTCGCATCGATGCCACCGCCTGTGCTCGTCTGCGCAACCGGCGCTCATACGATTTCCCGCCGCCCCATTGTCCGCCGACCAACAAGCCAGTCACGTCATTGCGAAGTTTTCCGAGATGAGAAAACGCCTTGATTAAGACCTCGTGGCGCTTCAATCCGCGAAGCTGCCCTAGATAATACTTGGGCGGATACATGTAGCTGATGCTGCCCACAACGCGCTGCTCTTCTGAAATGCCGAACAGCCTCCGCATCTCCGTCCGCGCCGAAGATATTTCGTCGCTGAGATAGTTTCCGTAGTAGCTCAGAAAAACGCGGTCTCGCGATACGCCTGCATTGTGATACAGGTTTTCGATGAAGGTACTGGACGCGATCCAATGGTCCTGACTGTTGCTGACAGCAAGTTCCCAGTTGCGAAAGATCGCGTTCTCTAGATGAAGCGGACCCGGCACTTGGAATATGCGCTTTATGGATCGGTCGCCTCTGAGGGCTGTGCGCATTGTCAACGTGGTGCTCACGAAATGGCTGTGGATCAGATCCGGCTGTACACCTTCCACAAGATTTCGGAAAGCTGAGATCACTGACGGAAGACGCCAGGGTTCTCGCGCTGGGAACTCAATATCTACGATATGGATCTTGGCGCCACTTTCGGCCCAGGCGTTGGCAAAGCCGCCCGCCAGGTTTGGAAGTGCCACATGAACTTCCACGCCCATTTTGCATAGTTCTTGAACCTGCTCCAACGCCCAACGAGCGCCATGGCTTGTCTTGACAAGTTGAAGAACGCGCATATTTCCTCCGATTGCAAATCTACAATATCGACGAGTTGTGAGTCATGCGACCGGCATTTTGATAATGTGCTCCCGCTCCGGTAAACGTGTCGTGAAGGGATCGAAACATGGAAGCTTTATTGCCATTCGCAAAAGAGGCCGCAGATCGATTAAAATCGAGGGGCGAGAAAATCGCGGTGAGCGAAAGTTCCGTTGGCGGGCTCGTTTCCGCGTCACTGATTGCCCAGCCTGGGGCGTCGGCTTTCTTTCTTGGCGCTAACGTCATCTATACGCGAGAGGCAGGCCGTGTTTTGCGGGACCAATCAACCTTGAACCTCGAAGGTCTGGACCCCCTCACGCCCGAGTTTGCTCAAGCCCTGGCCGATGGTTTTAGAACTCAAATGGGCTCCGACTGGGCGACGAGTGAGATGGGCGCGGCAGGCCCTACCGGCTCACCCTATGGCCCCCCACCCGGAACAGCGGTTGTCGCGGTTTCGGGGCCAGTGTCGAGGGCAAAGCTCATTGAGACGGGCCTGGCGGATCGTTTTCAGAATATGCGTCTCTTCGGAATGGCACAGCTTAAGCTGCTGATTGAATGCCTGGACGAGGCTGGGGCCTAAGTCACGCCAAAATATCGAGGGTTTCGCCGATTAGTCTGTCGACGGTTTCGATAACCTTCGCGTTGGCGGCGTAATTGGTTTCGGCCTGGCTCATCTGGACGACGGCTTTGACGATGCCGTCATTGCGGGCCGGCGGCGTGGAGCTGTTATTGGTCACCTGTTCCACAGCGTTAGCGCCGGCTTTGGCGATTTGGGTCGCCGCCTGGTCGAAGCTCTGGAGGGCGTTGTGCGCGCCCTGGGTTGCTGTGCCGAGTGCATCAATCATGGGGGCACGTTATCCCCAGCCTGTTAACGGCTTGTTAGGAAACGGGGTTAATGACCGCTAACGCTGTTTTCTGCGCAGAGTTTGACAGAAACCGCCTTTCTGCCTAGTTTGCGCGCTCTTTCGGAGCTGTTTTGTATGCTTCGGTCCTGACGAGGTCTCTCGCGAGAGGCCGGGATCACCACCTGTCGGCGAGGGTTCGCTCACAGGTGTTTTTGTGCTTTGCCATTTTCCGGCGGAAATCTGCCGATAAAGGGTGCGATGTTTGAGAATTTAACAGATCGGCTGGGGTCCGTTTTTGACAGTCTGAGAGGCAAGGGTGCCCTCGGACCAAAAGACGTGGACGAAGCGCTGCGCGAAGTTCGCCGCGCGCTTCTGGAAGCCGATGTTGCACTCCCGGTGGCCAAGAGCTTTATCGACAAGGTGCGGGAACGCGCGGTCGGTCAGGAAGTTCTGCGGTCTGTGACGCCAGGCCAGCAGGTGGTCAAAATCGTCCATGACGCGATGGTGGAAACGCTGGGCACGGAACCTGCGCCCATCTCGCTGGCCGCTGCCGCACCGGTGGTCATCATGATGGTGGGCCTGCAGGGGTCTGGTAAGACAACGTCCACGGCGAAGATCGCCAAGCGTCTCACCGCCAATGAGAAGAAGAAGGTTTTGATGGCGTCACTCGATGTGCGCCGTCCTGCCGCCCAGGAACAGTTGAAGGTTCTGGGCGAGCAAACAGAGATCGCGACGCTCCCCATTATCGAAGGCCAGCAACCGGTCGACATTACCAAGCGTGCCGTGCAGGCCGCGAAGCTTGGCGGCTTCGACGTGATCATGCTCGATACCGCGGGCCGTTTGCATGTGGACGAAGCGCTGATGGCGGAGATGGCCGATGTACGCGCCGTTTCCGAACCGCATGAGACGCTGCTGGTCGCTGACAGCCTGACCGGCCAGGACGCCGTCAATGTGGCGGAACAGTTCCATGAGCGCATTGGTCTCACCGGGATCGTGCTCACCCGAACCGATGGTGATGGCCGTGGCGGTGCCGCTCTGTCGATGCGTGCCGTTACAGGTGTTCCGATCAAACTGCTCGGCACGGGTGAAAAACTCGATGAGTTAGAAGATTTCGCGCCGGACCGGGTTGCGGGCCGTATCCTTGGTATGGGCGACGTTGTCAGCCTGGTCGAAAAAGCGGCTGAGACCATCGACGCTGAAAAAGCGAACAAGATGGCGGCGAAGATGAAGAAGGGTCAGTTCGACCTGGATGATCTCGCAGAGCAGCTGAAACAGATGGGCCGCATGGGCGGTATGGCCGGGGTGCTGGGCATGTTGCCGGGCATGGGCAAGATGAAGAAACAGATGAATGCAGCGGAGCTTGATGACAGCGTCATCAAACGCCAGAGCGCGATCATCTCGTCCATGACCAAAGCGGAACGCCGCAATCCGAAGATCCTGAATGCCAGCCGCAAGAAACGCGTTGCTGCGGGGTCGGGGACGACCGTTCAGGAGATCAACCGTCTTCTCAAGATGCACCGTCAGATGGCGGACATGATGAAGAAGATGGCGAAGGGCGGGATGAAAGGCTTGGGCGGCCTGCTGGGCGGTGGCATGCCGGAGATGCCGGCCGATCTGCCAGCGGACATGCCGACAGATCCAGCTGAAATACAACGCCTGTTGGGCGATCGGCCCGGCGGTATGCCTGGATTGCCGACGGGGTCCATCGCAGGGGGTGTTCCCGGACTCCCAGGCTTGGGTGGTGCGCCAGGCGGGCTTCCGGGTCTTCCTTCCGGTCGGGGCGGAAAGAAGGGCAAGAAGAAATGAGTCAGGTCGACGACAGCGCACGCGCAACCGAGGTGCTTGGGAAACTTCGCTCCAGCATCGACAATATCGATGCCGCCCTTATTCACATGTTGGCGGAGCGCTTCAAATGCACGCAAGCGGTTGGCGAGCTGAAAGCGGAACATGATTTGCCGCCCGCAGATCCTGCGCGCGAAGAAAGACAGATCACGCGCCTGCGCAAGCTTGCAGAGGACGCGGATCTGGACCCGGCGTTCGCAGAAAAGTTTCTCAATTTCCTCATTGAGGAAGTTATTCGTAATCACAAAGCAATTCGCGGCTAGAGAGCCGCGTCCGCCTATCTTGAAGGAGATATAAGATGGCATTGAAGATCAGACTGGCCCGGGGTGGCAGCAAGAAGCGTCCGTATTATCGGATCGTTGTCGCTGACATTCGTTCCCCGCGCGATGGCCGCTTTATTGAGAAAGTCGGCAGCTACAATCCCTTGCTTCCAAAAGATCACGAAGATCGTGTGAAGCTCGAAGTTGAGCGCATTCAGCACTGGGTCGCCAATGGCGCGAAGCCAACTGATCGTGTGCTGCGCTTCATGGATGCAGCCGGCCTTGCGAAGCGTCCCGCACGCAACAACCCAAACAAGGGTAAGCCCGGTCAGAAAGCTCAGGAGCGCCTGGAGGCAGAACGTCAGGCTGCGGAAGACGCCAAGGCAGCGGCTGAAGCACCGGCAGAAGAAGCTCCTGCAGAAGAGGCTGCGGCTGAGGGCTAAACCCTCTTCCGCGTTTCTTCCATGGCCGCCGAAGCCGACATGACCATTGTTTTGGGCGTCGTCACCGGCGCTCACGGTGTCAGCGGGCGACTTCGGGTCAAGCCCTTCACCGGGGAGCCGGACGCGATCGGCGATTATGGGCCCGTGATGGTTCGCGGTGTCTCTCGGGCGATCAAGGTCACAGGGGCCGGCAAGGGCCAGGTGACCATTGAGCTTGAGGGGATCAAAAACCGTGATGCTGCCGAAGCGCTGAAGGGCGCGGAACTCATCGTCACCCGGGCTGATCTCGGCGAGACCGAGGTGGAAGACGATGGCTGGTTCCATGCCGATCTGGTCGGGCTCACCGTCGAGGCGGCTGATGGCGAAGTTCTGGGAACGGTCTCGGGCGTCTTCGACTTTGGCGCCGGGGACATTCTGGAGATCGCGCCTGCAGGTGGCGGCAGTGACGTCATGATGGCCTTCACGGAGGAGAATGTGCCGAGCGTGGATGTGGCTGGCGGCAAGCTGATCGCTGACCCGCCGTTCGGGACGTTTGAGACGGAGGAAGAAAAGGCCAAGCCCAAACGGCGGAAACGCCGGCGAAGCCCCAAGGCCCGGGCGCGGGAAAATGCCCGGACCGGTCAAGGGACCGCCGGGGATGAGGGCGCCGATGGCTGACCCGGATACTCAGGTGCCATGGGCGGCCAGTGTTCTGACCCTTTTTCCGGAGATGTTTCCGGGCTCTCTGGGGTGCTCTTTGGCGGGCAAGGCGCTGGACGAGGGCCGATGGTCCCTGGAGACGGTCAATATCCGGGACTTTGGCCAGGGCAAGCATGCCCAGGTCGACGATACCCCGTCTGGGGGCGGGGCCGGGATGGTGCTGAAAGCGGATGTGCTGGGTGACGCCATTGATGCGGCTAGCCCCGCAGGGGATGCCCGTCCACGGCTCTATCTGAGCCCCAGGGGCACGCCGCTCACCCAGGAACGGGTGCGGGAGCTGGCAGCCGGACCCGGTGTGGTGCTTCTCTGTGGCCGGTTTGAGGGCATAGACGAGCGGGTGATTGAAGGACGGAACCTCGAAGAGGTGAGTCTGGGTGATTTTGTGCTGTCGGGCGGGGAGCCCGCGGCACTGGCGCTTCTGGACGCGGTTATCCGACTGCTGCCGGGGGTCATGGGGGCGAATGCCTCCGGTGAAGATGAGAGTTTTGAAGGAGGCCTCCTGGAATATCCGCATTACACGCGGCCCGGGACCTGGGAAGGCAAGGAAATCCCTGCCGTTCTCACCTCTGGAGATCACGGAAAGGTCGCGGCATGGCGCCGGGAGCAGTCCGAGAGGTTAACAAAGGAACGACGGCCAGATTTGTGGCAAAAAATGCACAAAGAAGGTCGCACAACAGATTGATATGTGGTACTGACGCGCGCTTTCGGGGAATCCGTCTCGAAAACACGCCGTACGGCTTAAAAAGGTTTGAAGCGATGAACATCATCCAAGAGCTCGAAAAAGAGCAAATTGCGTCCCTGGACAAAGACATTCCGGTTTTCGATCCGGGTGACACGGTGCAGGTGAATGTGAAGGTGGTGGAAGGCACCCGCGAGCGTATTCAGGCGTTCGAAGGCGTGGTCATTTCGCGGTCGGGCGAAGGCGTGAATGAGAGCTTCACGGTTCGCAAGATTTCCTATGGCGAAGGCGTGGAGCGTGTGTTCCCTGTCTACAGCCCAATGGTCGACAGCATTAAGGTTGTGCGTCGCGGGCGGGTTCGCCGCGCGAAGCTCTACTACCTACGAGGCCGTCGTGGTAAATCGGCCCGTATTGCAGAGCGTCAGGATAATAAGAAGTCCGCCGCTGCAAAATAAGAAGCCACTGCCTGAGACCAGGCTTTAAGGCACACAAAAGAGCGGGCAAGGCCAAAAGGCCTTTCGCCCGTTTTTTATTTCGGCACAAGTAACGTGCCCAGGAACTGAATTTGATCAAGTGAGATGTGTTCGACGCTGACGAACACATGACATGAGGAGAAGAGAGAATGTCCGGTCCCCGTACCATGTATGACAAGATCTGGGATGCCCACCTGGTAGATGCTCAGGATGACGGAACCTGCCTTCTCTATATTGATCGCCACCTTGTCCATGAAGTGACAAGCCCGCAGGCTTTTGAAGGTTTGCGGATGTCGGGCCGCACTGTCCGCGCGCCTGAGAAGACCCTTGCGGTTGCCGACCACAATGTGCCGACCGAAGGCCGCGCCAACGGCATCGCGGATGAAGAAAGCCGCATTCAGGTCGAGACGCTGGAAAAGAACGCGAAAGACTTTGGCGTTGAATATCTGGAGATGCTCGATATCCGTCAGGGCGTTGTGCATATCGTGGGACCTGAGCAGGGCTTCACGCTGCCCGGTACGACAATCGTCTGTGGTGACAGCCATACCTCGACCCATGGCGCATTCGGCGCACTGGCCCACGGCATCGGCACCTCGGAAGTGGAGCATGTGCTCGCGACCCAGACATTGATCCAGTCCAAAGCCAAAAACATGAAAGTGGAAGTGAACGGCAAGCTGCCGGAGCACGTGACGGCCAAAGACATCATTCTTGCGGTCATCGGTGAGATCGGCACAGCCGGCGGCACCGGCTATGTGATGGAATATACGGGCGAGGCCATTCGTGACCTTTCCATGGAAGGCCGCATGACAGTCTGCAACATGTCCATCGAAGGCGGTGCGCGCGCAGGCCTTATCGCACCGGATGAGAAGACGTTTGAATATCTGAAAGGCCGTCCGCGGAGCCCGCAGGGCGCTGATTGGGATGCGGCTGTCGCCTATTGGAAGACGCTGCCGTCGGACGAAGGGGCGACCTACGACAAGGTGGTGACCTTGGATGCGTCCAACCTGCCGCCGACGCTTACTTGGGGCACAAGCCCGGAGAATGTTGTCTCTATTGAGGGCGCGGTGCCGGATCCGTCCAAGATCGAAGACGAGGCAAAACGCGCGGCGGTTGAACGGGCGCTCGCCTATATGGGGCTTGAGGCCAATACACCGATGACGGACATCAAGATTGATCGTGCCTTTATCGGGTCCTGCACCAATGGCCGGATCGAAGACATTCGGGAAGTCGCCCGTGTGGCGAAGGGCAAGAAGGTCGCCTCGCACGTCAGTGCGATGGTGGTGCCGGGCTCGGGCCTCGTGAAAGAGCAGGCGGAACAGGAAGGTCTCGACAAAATCCTGATCGAAGCAGGGTTCGACTGGCGTGAGCCCGGCTGTTCCATGTGCCTCGCGATGAACGCGGACAAATTGCAGGAGGGCGAGCGGTGCGCGTCTACCTCCAACCGGAACTTTGAAGGCCGTCAGGGCCGCGGCGGGCGCACGCATCTTGTGTCGCCAGAAATGGCAGCCGCCGCCGCCATTGCCGGTCACTTTGTCGACGTGCGTAAGATTTAAGGAGAGCGAGCATGGATAAGTTCACAAAAGTAGATGGCGTTGCTGCCCCCCTGCCGATCCTGAATGTCGACACGGACATGATCATTCCGAAGCAGTTCCTGAAGACCATCAAGCGGACGGGTCTCGGCAAGAACCTGTTTGATGAAATGCGCTACACGAAAGAAGGCGAAGAGATCGCGGACTTTGTCCTGAACAAGCCGCAATATCGGAACGCGGAAATCCTCGTGGCCGGGGACAATTTCGGCTGCGGCTCTTCCCGCGAACATGCGCCCTGGGCGATTGCCGACTTTGGCATCAAGGTGATCATCTCGACGTCCTTCGCGGACATTTTCTACAATAACTGCTTCAAGAACGGCATCCTGCCGATCAAGCTGTCGCAAAGCGATGTCGACAAGCTGATGGATGATGCGGAGCGCGGTGCGAACGCGACCGTCTCTGTTGATCTGGAAGCCCAGGAGATTAAGGGCCCCGATGGCGGCACGATCTCGTTCGACATTGATCCCTTCCGCAAGCATTGCCTGTTGGAAGGGCTCGACGATGTGGGCCTGACGCTTCAGAAGGAAGAGAAGATCACGTCCTTTGAAGACAAGCGGGCAAGCGAGCAACCCTGGCTCTGAGGTCTCGCGTCTTTCGCACTGAACATGATCCCCGGTGGCGTCCGCTTCCGGGGATTTTTGTTTTCCGTGTCGATCTTCCCCAGCAGGCAGCACGCAACCGGTCCAATTTATGCGCGGATTGAAGTCCCCCTCACCCGTCCTCGCTGGCACTCGGACACCCTCTCCCCCTATAGGGGGAGAGGGAAGCGAGACCGCCTTAGCGGCGAGCGGGTGAGGGGGGTAGTCCGGGGTGACAGCAATGGGTGTGTGTCGCTAGGCTGAACCCTCCTCGGGCAATAGGAGGCCGCAATGGAACTCGACACGAACCTGATCGCAACCATCGCCGCGTCGGCGCTCGCGCTCATGATGGGCTGGTTTGGGCTTACCATCATGGCGGAGCGTATCAAGGCGAAGGGTCTCGGCCCCTACAATCTGCAAGGGTTGGGGCTCGTCCTGTTGCTGCCGACCATCCTGATGCTGCTTGTGGTGAGCGACGACATGCCGACGGAGGTGATCGCGACGCTCTTAGGCGGAGTTGCCGGCTATATTTTTGGCCGGGGCGATGACAAGCCACCGAGGCCTCCGGCGAGCAAATAGAAACTCACGCCTAATTCACCCGCCAATGGCTGGATTCTGAGCACGCAAGGGTGACAGCGCGCCCAAAAGGCCAGAGCGGTTTTCACGCTGTGGCGAAAACCGCTCAAATTCCTTCTTGGACGCATTTCCAGACGGCAAAGCGCTTCCCCTTTGCCTGGAAATGCTCTATGACCCCCTCGATTTCCGCATTTGATGAGGAAAAGTGCTACCCGCGCTTGACAGGGGTCTGAGCTGCTTTGGGTGGACGCCTCGAAGAATGCCAATAATATCAAAGGTTTAGTTGCGCTATGAGCAGGAATATTCTCATCGTTGCCGGTGACGGCATTGGCCCGGAAGTGATGGGCGAAGTCGAGCGCGTCATCCAGTGGTTCAACGAGAACCGGGGGTTTGACGGGGTCGTTGAGAATGAGCTCGTGGGCGGCTCCTGCTACGACGCCCACGGCGTCGCTGTGACCGATGAGACCGTGGAGAAAGCCAAGGCGGCCGACGCGGTGATGCTCGGCGCGGTCGGCGGGCCGAAATGGGATGATGTGCCCTTTGAGGTGCGCCCCGAAGCGGGTCTCTTACGTCTCAGAAAAGACCTCGGCCTGTTCGCAAACCTGCGCCCCGCCATTTGCTTCCCGGCGCTGGCGGAAGCTTCGTCGCTTAAAACAGAGCTGGTGCAGGGCCTCGACATCATGATCGTGCGGGAGCTCACCGGTGGTGTCTATTTCGGCGAGCCCAAAGGCATTGACGATCTGCCGAACGGTGAGCGCCGCGGCTATGATATGCAGGTCTATGATACGCATGAGATCCAGCGCATTGGGCGCGTGGCGTTTGACCTTGCGAAGAAGCGCGACAATCGTGTCATGTCCGTTGAGAAGCGGAACGTGATGCAGTCCGGCCTTTTCTGGTATCAGGAAATGGTGAAGCTCGGCGCCGAGGAATTTCCGGAAGTGCAGCTTGAGCACATGCTCGCCGACAATTGCGGCATGCAGCTGGTGAAGAACCCGAAACAGTTCGACGTGATCGTCACCGACAATCTCTTTGGCGACATGTTGTCGGATGTGGCGGCGATGCTCACGGGCTCGCTCGGCATGCTGCCGTCAGCGTCGCTTGGTGCGAAGGATGAAAACGGTAAAGCGTGCGCGATGTACGAACCGGTACACGGTTCCGCTCCAGACATTTCGGGCCAGGGTCTTGCCAATCCGATTGCGACGGTACTCTCTTTTGCGATGGCCCTTCGCTACACGTTTGATCTGGGCGCAGACGCGGATCTGCTGGAAGGCGCTGTCGAAGATGTGCTCGCAGACGGCTATCGCACGGGCGACATCATGCAGCCAGGCAAAAAACAGGTGGGGACCGTTGAAATGGGCGACGCAATTCTTGCTGCGCTCACCAAACGGACCAGTTAGAGAATTTAACCGACCACCTGATTGCCCGGACATGATCGCATCAGGCGGTCATCCGAAGAAGAGACCTCGTTTCGGTGCAGAAGCGAGACTGCTCAAGGAGAAGTAAGATGGGTTTGAAAGTAGCCATCGTTGGCGCCACGGGAAATGTGGGCCATGAACTGTTGAACATTCTGGATGAGCGGGACTTCCCGGCGACCGAAGTGGTTGCTGTTGCGTCGCGTCGCAGCCAGGGTAAAGAAGTCTCCTTTGGCGATCGAACTTTGAAATGTCAGGCGCTGGAGAATTACGACTTCAACGGCACCGACATTTGTCTGATGTCCGCAGGTGGGACTGTGTCCGGTGAATGGTCGCCAAAGATCGCGGCCGCAGGCTGTGTCGTGATCGACAATTCATCCAAGTGGCGTACCGATCCGGATGTGCCGCTCATCGTGCCGGAAGTGAACCCGCAGGACATCGATCTCTTCTCAAAGAAGAACATCATCGCCAACCCGAACTGTTCGACCATGCAATTGATGGTGGCGCTGAAGCCTCTGCATGATGCAGCAAAAATCAAGCGGGTGGTTGTCTCGACCTATCAGTCCGTCTCGGGCACAGGCAAGGCGGCGATGGATGAGCTGTTTAATCAGACGCGGGCGATCTTCGTCAACGATCCGATTGAGAAAGAAGTCTACCCCGCACAGATCGCGTTCAACGTGATTCCCCATGGTGGCGATTTCATGGAAGACGGGGGCACGACCGAAGAATGGAAGATGATCGTCGAGACCAAGAAGATCCTGGATCCCAAGATCAAGGTCTCGGTCACCTGTGTGCGTGTGCCTGTGTTTGTCGGCCACTCCGAAGCCGTCAATATCGAGTTCGAAAACGAAATTGATGATGATCAGGCGCGCGAACTGTTGCGTGAAGCGCCGGGCATCCTTGTGATCGACAAGCGGGAAGATGGCGGCTACATCACGCCGGTTGATTGTGTGGGGGACTATGCGACTTTCGTCAGCCGCATTCGGGTGGACCCCACACTTGAGAATGGCCTCAGCCTTTGGTGCGTGTCGGACAATCTCCGAAAAGGCGCCGCTCTTAACGCGATCCAAATCGCGGAGCTCCTGCTTGAACGCGGTCTGGTCAAAAAAGCGGCATAACGCTTAAACACACTTCATTCGTTAGGGCTCTGGCAATAAATCGCCAGGGCCCTTTTCGTTTTCTGTGTTTGCGCTGCAACATTTTTCGCAAATTGAGATTTTCATTTTCGAGGCTTTAACGCTTTCAAGGCCACGATCCTGCCCGTGTCTCAAGGACCAGTGGTGGTCTGTGGTGTTGCTTGAGGGTTGCGTATGTCTCTGACGATTGATGCCGGATGGGTAGTTATCTGCACCGTGTTGGTTCTGCTGATGCAGGCGGGCTTCATCTGTTTGGAGACGGGTCTGGTTCGTGCGAAAAACTCTATCAATGTCGCCCTGAAGAATGTGAGCGACTTCTGCATCGCGAGCCTGATCTTCTGGGCCGTCGGCTTTGGCATCATGTTTGGCGCCTCGGATAATGGCGTCATTGGTGCGAGCGGGTTTTTCCCCAGCATTGGGATCAATCCCACAGCCGAAGACATTTGGTTGATCGCCTTTTTCTTTTTCCAACTCGCCTTTTGTAGTACGGCGGTCACCATCTTCTCAGGCGCCGTCGCGGAGCGCATGTCCTTCCGAAGCTTCATTGTCGCTTCTGTTTTGCTTGCGGCCATCATCTATCCGGTCACCGGTCATTGGGCCTGGGCGAGCCTCCTCAATACGGACACTCAGGGCTGGCTTGAAGCGATGGGTTTTATTGACTTTGCTGGCTCCACCGTCGTCCATTCGGTCGGTGGTTGGGTTGCCCTCGCCGCGGTGCTTGTGCTTGGGCCCCGCCTCGGTCGTTTTGGACCTGAGGGCCGCGAGATCGAACCCAACAATATGCCAATGGCCGCGCTCGGCATGTTTCTCATATTCATCGGTTGGTTTGGTTTCAATGGCGGGTCGACGCTGTCCCTCGATGGCACCGTTCCCATTGTCCTCGTCAACACGCTGCTGGCCGCCGCCGCTGGGGGCGGAGCGGCGATTGTGCTGACGTGGATGAAACATGGCCGGCCGCATCCAAGCGCTGTCTTGAATGGGGTGCTCGCGGGGTTGGTTGCGATCACCGCCTCCGCAAACATGGTCGTGGTGGCGGACGCCGTTTTGATCGGGGCGATTGGCGGTGTCGTCTGCTTCGCGGCAACTGTGCAGCTTGAAATCTGGAAGGTGGATGATGCGGTTGGTGCCGTCCCGGTTCACCTCGCAGCCGGTATCTGGGGAACGCTCGCCGTTAGCTTGTTCGCAGATCCTTCTTTCTTTGGCGCAGGCGTCGACCGGGTCGAACAGCTTGGCGTTCAGCTGCTGGGCGTCGCTGCCATCGGTGCCTACGCGTTTGGTGTGTCGTTTTCAGCCCTTGCCTTTGTTGACGCGTTTCTCCCCTTGCGGGTGAGTGCCCGTGCAGAACGGGAG
The DNA here is from genome assembly GCA_965276845.1 of Parvibaculaceae bacterium. GTDB lineage: Bacteria > Pseudomonadota > Alphaproteobacteria > Parvibaculales > Parvibaculaceae > Mf105b01. Next base: position 3,052,184 of record OZ255699.1, on the reverse strand, counting down.
GGCCTTAATGTGTCTGAGCATGGCGCGAGCTCTGCACTGCGCAGTCTCTTGAACATGATGGAAGATCAGAGCCGCAAAGGCGATTTCTCAAACCATGTGCCCGTGGAGAACTTCACCGAAGCAGGCGAGATCGCGGTGCGATATAACAAAGTCCTGGATAAGTTCTCTCAACAGGTGCTTGCGAACGATGCCGCCATCGCCCAACTGGTCGATGCACGCGATCGTGCGGAGCTTGCCAATGCGTCGAAGTCTGAATTTCTGGCCAATATGAGCCACGAACTCAGAACGCCGCTCAATGCGATTATCGGCTTCTCCGAGATCATCAACAATGAGCTCTTTGGACCGCTCGCGAATGACCAATACAAGGAGTATGTAGGGGATATACACAATTCCAGTCGTCATCTGCTGAGCCTGATCAATGACATTTTGGATCTATCAAAAATCGAGGCGAACCGTTTCGAATTGGATGATGATGATCTGGACTTCGCCGATCTGTTTGACTCCTGTGCAGCGATGATCGGCCACCGTGCGGAGGAAGCACTGGTTTCATTCGAGATATCGGTATCCCCAGACGTTCCACTGGTCGTCGCTGATAAACGCGCGATGCGTCAGATGGTGCTCAATCTTGTTTCGAGTGCCATCAAGTTCACACCGGAAAAAGGGATTGTCCGTTTGTCAGCGTTCGTGGAGCCTGATGGGCGTGTCGCACTTCAGGTCAGCGACACAGGGATTGGCATTGCGAGAGACGATATGTCGAAGGCGCTTGAGCCGTTCCGGCAGATTTCGACGGACGAGACGGTTTATTCCGCTGAAGGAACAGGTCTCGGTCTGCCGCTGACCGTCGCTCTTGCCCGTCTGCATGACGCGACCTTTGTCATCAACTCGACCCCGGGTGAGGGAACCACGATTACGTTGCGCCTGCCGCTAGATCGAATTGTTCGGCCGGCTGCTGTTGCTTGAGCGCCTGATCGTCGATGACATGCCTGTTGGTCTCCTGCACGACCCGATCGATCTCAGAGATGAGTGACCCTAGTTCGTACGGCTTGGTGACGCACCCGTTCATACCCGCCCGCGCGAAGCGGTCCTCCATATCGTCTGTCACGTCCGCAGTGACAGCGACGATCGGTGTCTCGGCGCCTGTGGCCCGGATGGTTTCAGATGCCTGAAGTCCATCCATGATGGGCATGTGAATATCCATCAGTACAATATCGAACTTGTCGGGGTAGAACAGGTCGACAGCTTCTGCGCCGTTGCTGGCGATGGTCAGATCGAAGCCCATCGCGTCTGCCAGGCGTTTCAGGATCTCCTGGTTCATTGGGTTGTCCTCTGCGGCCAGGATCCTCAGACCAGCCTGGGCGTCCAGCGTGTCTTTGGGCGATGTTTTCTGTGCGTCGTCTTCCATTTGCGACATGGGCAGGGGCAAACGGACAATGAACTCTGTCCCATGGCCCAATTCCGACTCGACGCTGATGTCGCCGTCCATCAGATCTACCAACGTTCGGCATATGGAAAGGCCCAGGCCGACCCCTTCATGACGACGCGTGCTGGACGGATCGATTTGCTCAAACCTGTCAAAGATGCGCTTGATATGCTCCGGCGTCATGCCCTCACCGGTGTCTTTCACGGAAATGATGAGGTCGTCGGCAGTCTCACAACGCGTGAGATGGATCTTCACACTGCCAGTTTCGGTGAACTTGATTGCATTATCACCAAGGTTGATCAGTATCTGCTGAATTCTCAGCGCGTCACCGGTGATCCTGCAGTCGCCAAGGTCGCTGTCGATTGTGAGAGTGAGTGACTGCTTTTCAGCCTTAGGTGCCAACATGGCTTCCAGTCTTGCCAAAAGGTCTGCAAGGACGAATTCCTCGGGGTTGATGGAGAGTTTTGCCGCTTCGAGTTGCGAAAAGTCCAACAGATCGTTGATGAGTGCCAACGCGGCATAGGTGGCTTGCTTCGCCATATCAACGCATTCGCTTTGTTGGTCATCCAGGCCTGAGAAATCAAGCAATGACAGCATGCCGAGAACGCCGTTCAAGGGTGTTCTCGCCTCATGACTCATGTTCGCCAGGAACATGGACTTTGTTTCACTGGCGGCCTCGGCTTTTTCTTTTGCCGCCTCTAATTCGCTGGACAGCTCCTGAAGAGATTGCGCCTGCCGTTCGAATTGTGCGATGAGCTCCTGTTCCTTTGTGATGTCGACAAAGGTGCCAAAAACAGAAATCGTTTTCCCGTCTGCCCCCAGCTCACACTGCCCATTTGACCGCACATGGCGAACCGTCCCATCCGGTCGCACCACTCTTCTGCGAAACTCGAAGCCCTCTCCCCTGTTGATTGCCGCTTCGATTGACGTGGTGACGGCGTCCCTGTCTTTGGCGTGGTATCGGTTGATGGCGTTCTCAACGGTGAGTTCAAAGGCCTCCCGTCGCAAGCCATGGATCTCGAAGACCTGATCGGTCCATTCGAGATCCTTTGTGAGGACGTTTAATCGCCAGAGACCCACACCTTCGAGGAGGTCGATGTTGCGATAGAGAAGTTCCGTCTTATGGCGTTCTTCCTTGAGTGCTTCGCCAGCGGATTCGTCGGTGATGAGGCCGAGAAAGAATTTCTCATCGCCACTGCCGTTTAGCGAGAAGACAGTGATGGTGATCGGAAAGATGGTGCCGTCTTTCCTTTGGCCTTTGAGGGTCCGGTCCGGTCGCAAGGCGCGTCCGGCAGTGCCAACTGTTGAGGCGTCAAGGTGGGCTTGGTGCTTCGCGCCCTCTTCCTTGGGCATGAGGATAGCAATGTTCTGGCTGAGAAGCTCCTGTTTGGAGTAACCAAACATCTTCTCCATCGCCGGGTTGGTCGCCACGATCGCGCCTTGGGCGTTGATCGTTACAAAACCATCCGTAAGTGATGATGCGACGGCGCCGAATGATGATGCGAGATCCATGATCTGCCTCATAGAATATCAATCGCCACCGGCCTGTAGCATGGCATATCACCGGTTTCACTATTGTTAATTTTGCCAAGTTTTCGGCAGTTTTACGGGGTGCGTCAGGGGCCATCGTCTATGTGATTTGTTCTATTTCCATCTGTTTCTGGCTTGGCACATTTGACCTGGCTCACTAGTCTGCGCCCACACAACGCGACCCCTTGCCTGGAGAAGATCAATGACCTCTGCTGCCCGCCCACGCCGTTCTGTTCTCTACATGCCGGGGTCGAATGCGCGCGCGTTGGAGAAGGCGCGGTCGATCCCTGCTGACGCTCTGATCCTCGATTTGGAAGATGCGGTCGCGCCGGACGCGAAAGCGGAGGCGCGCACTCAAGTGTGTGATGCCGTCAAACAGGGCGGTTATGGCAAGCGGGAGATCATCATTCGGGTCAATGGCCTAACAACAGAGTGGGGGACAGCTGACATTGAAGCGGCTGTTGCCGCCGGGCCCGACGCTATTCTCGTGCCGAAAATCAGTTCAGCTGAAGATGTCGCGGCAGCGTCTCAGCTCCTCGACAAAGCAGGTGCTGGAAAAGACCTGCAGCTCTGGGCGATGATGGAGACGCCCCTGGCCATGTTGCAGGCTCAGGCGATTGCGGCAGCGGCGCCGGAGACGCGGATGACGACCTGGGTGATGGGTACAAATGATATCGCGAAGGAGCTTCGCTGCGCCCATACGCCTGATCGTTTGCCCATGATGACGTCGCTGGGTATTTGCATGCTGGCCGCCCGGGCCTTCGGCATCACGCTTCTTGATGGCGTTTACAATGACATCAAAGACGAGGCTGGGTTTGCTGCTGTTTGCGAGCAAGGCAGAGACCTGGGCCTTGACGGGAAGACCTTGATTCATCCAAGCCAGGTTGGCCCCTGCAACACGATCTTTTCTCCCGACGCTGAAGAAGTGGCCTTCTCGCGCCAGGTGATTGAGGCCTTCAAGCATCCGGAGAATGCGGGCAAGGGCGTCATTAAAGTGGAGGGGAAGATGGTCGAACTGCTTCACGCTGAGATAGCTGAAAGGGTTGTTTCGATAGCGGATGCGATCGCCGAGTTAGAGGCTGTTGGCTGAGCCCAGTTGTTCATGATACGTTCTTTCTGATGCGGCTGCGCATCGGTAGCGGGGAGCGAAATCATGAGCGAGACCAAGAAACCGAACGCCGAGGATTATGTGATCCGCACGGCAGAGTTGAAGCCGGCGGAGATTTACTCCTTCAGTCATCCGCTCAACCCCAATTCCGCGATTTCATTCGTGCCATTGTCCGATCGCGTGGGCATGGAGCGCGCCCAGCTGGGCCTCGGGCGCATTCCGCCCGGTCGCGAAAGCTTTGTCCCTCACGCGCATAGCGCTCAGGAAGAGTTCGTCTTCATTCTCGAAGGGAATGGCGAGATGGAGATCGATGGCGCCCGCGTCGCTTTGGGGCCAGGGGACTATGTGGGGTTCCCGATCGATGGGGCTGTCCATCAGCTTTACAATACGGGCGCGGCTGATCTGGTTTACCTTATGGGGGGCGAGCGGACGCCAACCGATATGTCCCGCTTTCCGACGATTGGAAAGATCGGCATCTGGGCCGATGGGACCATGCGGTACATTGATGAGGACGCTGCGCAGCAGTTTGCGCCGGAGGATTTTGTGGAACCTCAAGGCTAGCTGACCGTTCGGTGGCACGTATACAGGCACGCGTCAGACTGCTATAGGCTGCATCCAATGTTGAGCAGTTAAAGGCGGATCGGCGATGAGCGATAAGACGGGTTCCGGCAATTTCTTTGAGGATTTCAGTGTCGGCCAGGTCCTCACCCACGCCACACCCCGGACTGTCACGGCGGGCGATGTCGCGGTCTATAACAGCCTCTTCCCGATGCGGTTTGCGCTTCAATCGTCGGATGTGTTTGCGCAACAGATTGGCTATGCCCAAGCGCCGGTCGACGACATGCTGGCCTTTCATTTTGTGTTCGGGAAGACGGTGCCGGACATATCGCTCAATGCGGTCGCGAACCTGGGCTATGCGGACTGTCGGTTTCTGAAGCCAGTTTTTCCGGGCGATACCATCACGACGGTGTCCAAAGTCATTGGGCTCAAAGAAAACTCCAATGGCAAAACTGGCGTCGTCTATGTGCGCTCGACCGGGTCCAACCAGAGCGGCGAGAATGTGCTCGACTATGTGCGCTGGGTGATGGTGCGGAAACGCGACGAGGCCTCACCGGCACCGGAAGAAGACGTGCCGAGCCTGCCTAAGGTGGTGGATCCGGCACACTTCGTTCTGCCGGACGCACAGGGCTTTGCGAATATTGATACTCAGCTGTCTGGTTCGTCTCATCGGTGGGGAGACTATGAAATTGGCGAAAAGATCGATCATGTGGATGGCGTGACCATCGAAGAAGCTGAGCACATGATGGCGACGCGCCTCTATCAGAACACGGCCAAAGTGCATTTCAACCAGTTTACGGAGGGCCAGGGCCGCTTTGGGCGCCGGCTCATGTATGGCGGCCATGTGATCTCCATGGCGCGGGCTCTGACCTTTAACGGCCTCGGAAATGCGTTTTTGATCGCGGCGATCAACGGAGGGCGGCATGTGGCGCCCTGTTTTGGCGGTGATACGGTATTTGCCTGGTCTGAGGTGCTGGATAGCGCGGAACTTGACGGCCGGAGCGATATCGGGGCCCTTCGTTTGCGCACGATAGCGACCAAAGATCTGCCTTGTGACTCTTTTCCAGGCCCTGTCGAGAAGGGCTACGATGACGGCGTCATCCTGGACCTCGACTATTGGGTCCTGATGCCTTGCTAGTTGGAGTGATACTCCAACAATAGCTTGCAGACTGGGAGGTTGTTGATGGGTCGTCTTGTGGGTATTGGCAGCTTGCTGGCGGTTATCGCCATTGCGGGCCTTTTCCTGGGCTTTGGCGCCTATTTTGTGGAAGACCATGCGGGCGATGGTTCCAGTGCGGCTCTTCAGGCATCTGGGGAAGCAGACTCCCTGTCCGTCGACCCGGCCTGCCTATGGCCTGTCTTGGACAGTGCGGTTTCGCCTGATGCAGCAGCGGCGCCTGCGCGCGTAAAGCTGCAGAATTGTGCGCCCCCAGGCGCGAAGATAGAGACGGACGGCGATTGGATTAGAGTATCACTCCAAAATGGCCGCTCCGACGATCCTGATGCTGAGCGCCGGTTCTCCGGTATCCGTGTCGCCGCTTTGTCCGATGATCGAATGCTCACGCTTGAGGCTTACGACAATTGGGGTGGATCCGGGGTGTTCAGTTCTTTGATTTCAGGACGGCTCAGCTCTGATGGGGAAGTACTGGACGGCGTCAAGGTCCATGCCTTTGGTGACCGCTGCAATGGCGGACTAGCGGGAACGTCCATCGGCGTGGACGGCCAGGTGAGGGCCACGGCGAACATGACACCCTGGGATATTTTGGTCGCGCCCTTTGCCGGGCTTTCCTTGGAGGCGCAATGGGCGGCGGCACAAGAGCGATATGGCTCGGCATTGGCAAATGCGCCCTCCTGTGCGGCCTGCTGCAGCGCTGTTACCCATGAATATGAGGTCGGGGGCGATGGAACGCTAACCTCCGTCGGATTGCGGCAACGTGCTACGGAAGCTGAGTCGTCACCAGATCCGCTCACTGCGTGCCTGGAAAAGGCCGTTAGGACTGCCGCCGGAGATGAGGGCTTGGTTGCTGATAATGAGCTTGTCGCGCTAGCTTCCCTGATTGATCGCTGCGCTCAAGAAGTCTCTAAGTAGAGTATTGCTCCATTTTTCAAGCTGGCGGCTCGTCAATAGTCCAAGCTTAACGGTCGCAGCCTAAATCCAGGCAAGGTGGTCTTGGCCGTCTGACTAGGAAAGCAGGGCCTTTTTTGCCAGTTTTACCAGACTTTCGATGTTCTCGCTGGGCGGGATTTTGGACTGACCTGACAGCCAGGCGCGGCACATGACCTGGGTCGGGCCCACAAGGGTGGCCAAAATTAGAGCAATACTCCAACCATGAAGCCTTTCCTTGTCGGTCAGGTTGTTCTTCCAGTCCATCAATGTCTGTCCGAAGCCCTGGTTCTCGGCTCTGATCTTTTTGAGCGCCTCATCGCTCCAGCTGGGATGGTGCCCGTTGAATAGGATGCGGGCGCCCTCTGGATCGCGTTCGATCCAGAGATTGTGGGCCCGAATGAAAGCCTCAATACCATCTGCCGCTCTGCGGGTAGGCCCCAGTTTCTCTGCGATTTCCGCCTGATAGGTGCGCACCAGGCTCACAAAAACCGCCACCGCGATGCCTTCTTTATTCTCAAAATGATGAAAAAGGCTGCCGTTCGACATGCCGGCTTCGGCCCGGATCTCCGCGGTCGAAACGGAATCATAACCCCGCTCCGAGAACAGGCGTTTCGCCGCCGCGACACCGGCTAGGTAGGTTTTGCTTTCCTTTGGCATAGTCTCATTAGAGTAATACTCTAAATAGTCGGCACGCAAGTCTTGTGTCGGCTAGAACGCGCTAAATTGCCTGGCCAGCTTTTGCACTTCGGCAAAAGCTGCGTCTTCATTCCCATCATAGGCCATCAGGCAGCAGATGGTGATGCCGGTCCTGGTGAAGTGAAAGCAGGATGTGCTGAAGCCAGGGCCACCGCCATTGTGACCGTAGCTGACGCCATCCAGGTCCGTCATGACGCCCAGCCCGTAGGCAGCGCGCGGGTAGGTCGGTCCAGCATTCGGAACAGGGACCATTCTCTTCCCAAGCTGCGCGAGCGAAGCGGCGTGCATAAACCGAGCTGTATCTTTTGCGGTACCGCATACCAGTCCATGCCAGACCCAGCCGGCCTCATAGGTTGGCAGCGTGTCAGAAAAGACGCCGCTCGCGACCTGCAATGAGGGGGCATGAAAAGGCCTAGCAATGCGGTCAGTCACTAGAGCTGCGAAGCTTGTTTCGCATTCCAGCTCACAGATGCGCTTCAGGAGCCAAAATCCAGGGTTCGAATAGGACCAGCCTTCGCCCGGCTCAAACAAGAGCGGCTTTGCGAGCGTTTGATCGGCAAAATGCCGGTCACTCCAGGGTTTTCCGCCCGCAGCAACCGCCTCGTGATAGGTCTCAAGCGGCCCATAATCGCGTAAACCGGATGAGTGGGTGAGCAGGTGATGGAGTTTGATCTCATTGCCGCGCGGCACCCAATCTGGGTCCAGCCAGTCGTTCACTGGGCGCTGAATATCCAGCTTCAGGTCCAGGATGAGGGCTGCAAGGATCGTCTTCGTAATGCTGTAGAGGGGAAAGGGGCGATCCGTATTGTCCTGCTGGAGTACTGCTCCATTACGGTCCAGGATGCAGAAAGATCGCTTCATGTCCCCAGATTTGCTGCTTTTTGGCTCCGATTCAAGCTTCTGCTCCACAGCGCCCCTGTTCCCCTAGGTCAGCCGGGGTCTTGTTGCGAAACGCTCTCAAAAGCCCTGCAAAAGAGCCAAAAACCGGCTCCATTCGGGGCCATGTTATTTGCCTTGGCCCCCTGTGTTCGCTAAACACTGGATCTATATTCCCAACGGTGCCGCCTCCGTGTGGAGGGTCTGGATGGCATCTATCAAGGACAGAATTGATGGCAGAAACGTCTGTGAAGACACCAGTGCGCGCCCGGCCGCTGTCACCCCATCTGGGGATCTACCGGCCCATGCTCACCATGATGATGTCGATCGTGCATCGCATCACCGGTGGCGCCCTCTATTTCGGCACACTTTTGCTCGCCTGGTGGCTGATTGCTGCGGCAACGGGCCCCGAGGCTTATGGCTTCTTCATGGATGTTGCGACTTCCTGGATTGGGCGGATCGTACTCTTTGGGTACACCTGGGCGCTGATCCACCACCTTCTCGGTGGTGTCCGGCACTTTATCTGGGATTTGGGCAAAGGGTTTGAGCTCGGCACCGTTGAATGGATGGCCCGCCTGTCGCTCGCTGGATCAATTATTCTGACATCGATCGTGTGGGCGGTGGCCTATGCAATGGCAGGGGGGCTCTGAGATGGCTGATATGCGCACCCCCCTCTCCCGTGTTCGCGGGCACGGATCGGCAAAATCCGGCACGGATCATTTCTGGCTGCAGCGCCTGACGGCGGTGGCCAATGTGCCGCTGGTGATCTTTGCGCTTGCGTCGGTCGTTGCGCTCGTCGCTGCCGACTATGCAACGGTGCAGGCCTATCTCTCGATGCCGGTGGTTTCGATCCTCTTCCTGCTTCTCATCTTGTCGGGCGTCTATCACATGCGCATCGGCATGAAAGAGATCATTGAGGACTACGTGCATGGCGAGGGCACCAAGCTGCTCGCTGTCATCGGTAACAATTTTTTCGCGGCAGTCGTCGGCCTCGCCTGCATCTACGCAGTGCTGAAGCTTGGCTTTGGCGGCTGATCTAGTAGGAGACGGCGATGAGCGCCTCGACAACATATGAGTTTACAGATCACACATTTGATGTGGTTGTGGTGGGCGCCGGTGGCGCCGGCCTTCGCGCGACCCTTGGCTGCGCGCAGGCGGGGCTGAAAACAGCAAACATCACCAAGGTCTTCCCCACCCGCTCGCACACGGTTGCGGCACAGGGCGGCATTTCTGCGGCGCTTGGCAATATGGGCCAGGACGACTGGAAATGGCACATGTACGACACCGTGAAGGGGTCGGACTGGCTGGGTGACCAGGACGCGATTGAATATCTCTGCCGCAATGCGCCGGAAGCGGTCTATGAGCTGGAGCATTTCGGGGTGCCGTTCAGCCGGACGGAGGAGGGCAAGATTTATCAGCGCCCCTTCGGCGGCATGACCACGGAATATGGCAAGGGCATTGCGCAGCGCACCTGCGCGGCGGCTGACCGGACGGGTCACGCGATCCTGCACACCCTTTACGGCCAGTCTCTGCGCTACGACGCGGAGTTCTTTATCGAATATTTCGCCATCGACCTCATCATGGATGATGAAGGCGCCTGTGTTGGCGTTGTGGCGCTCAAGATGGATGATGGCACGCTCCATCGTTTCCACAGCAATGAAACGATCCTCGCGACCGGCGGCTATGGCCGGGCCTACTTCTCGGCCACGTCCGCACACACCTGCACGGGCGATGGCAACGCGATGGCGCTCCGGGCGGGCTTGCCTCTCCAGGACATGGAATTCGTTCAGTTCCACCCCACGGGCATTTACGGGTCAGGCTGTCTCATCACAGAAGGCTCGCGCGGCGAAGGCGGCTATCTCGTCAACTCAGAAGGCGAGCGCTTCATGGAGCGCTATGCCCCGTCGGCGAAAGACCTCGCGTCTCGTGACGTGGTGTCCCGGTCCATGACCATGGAAATCCGTGAAGGCCGCGGTGTGGGTGCAGAGAATGATCATATCTTCCTGCATCTTGATCATCTGGACCCGGATATCCTGGCCGCCCGTCTGCCAGGTATTTCCGAGTCCGCGCGTATCTTTGCCGGCGTGGATGTCACCAAAGAGCCGATCCCGGTGATCCCGACGGTTCACTACAATATGGGCGGTATCCCGACCAACTATCATGGGGAAGTGATTGCGGGCGACGCAAATGACCCTGAGAAGACGGTCCCTGGCCTGATGGCGATTGGTGAAGCGGCCTGTGTGTCGGTTCACGGGGCGAACCGTCTGGGCTCCAACTCTCTCATTGACCTCGTGGTGTTCGGCCGGGCGGCCGGTCTTCGCGCGGGTGAGAAGCTCACGCCTGGCGGGCCCACCAAGCCGCTGCCGAAGGATGCGGGTCAGAACTCGATTGAGCGTCTGGATCGTTTCCGCAATGCAAGCGGCAGCACGGCGACCGCGGAACTGCGCGGCCGCATGCAGCGTGTCATGCAGAACAATTGCGCGGTCTACCGGACCGGCGACGTTCTGGAAGAAGGCGTGAAGCTCATGGATGAGGTGCATGGCGGCATTGACGACATTGGCGTCACGGATCGCTCGCTCATCTGGAACTCTGATCTCATCGAGACCCTTGAGTTCGACAATCTCATCATCCAGGCGCGGGCCACCATGAACGGGGCGGAAGCGCGTAAGGAAAGCCGGGGCGGTCACGCACGGGAAGACTTCTCGGAACGGGATGACGAGAACTGGATGAAGCACACGCTGTCCTGGATCGACGATGCTCGGAAGGTGACGCTCACCTATCGTCCGGTGCACACCTACACGATGACGAACGAAGTCGATTACATCCAGCCCAAAGAACGCGTGTATTAAGGCGGCGAGGAGAGAGACATGGTTGAACTAGCACTGCCTCAAGGCTCCAAGCCCGGTAAAGGTAAGACATTCAAAGCGGGCAAGGACGTAAAGCGTAAAGACAAGCGCGCCTTTAAGGTCTATCGCTACGACCCGGACACGCCGGACAATCCTCGGATCGACACGTATGAAGTCGACATGTCGACTTGTGGGCCGATGGTGCTCGACGCGCTCATCAAGATCAAAAACGAAATCGACCCAACGCTTACCTTCCGCCGGTCCTGCCGCGAAGGCATTTGTGGGTCGTGCGCCATGAATATCGACGGCACCAACACGCTTGCCTGCACCAAGGGCATTGATGAGGTGAAGGGCGATGTGAAGATCTATCCGCTGCCGCATATGGATGTGGTGAAGGATCTGGTGCCGGATCTCACGAACTTCTATGCGCAGCACGCGTCGATCGAGCCCTGGCTTCAGACCACCACCGTGCAGCCGGAAAAAGAGTGGAAACAGTCGACGGACGATCGCGAGAAGCTCGACGGTCTTTATGAATGTATTCTCTGCGCCTGTTGTTCCACATCCTGCCCGTCTTACTGGTGGAACGGTGACCGGTATCTGGGCCCTGCTGTTCTCCTGCAGGCCTATCGCTGGCTCATTGACAGCCGCGATGAGGCAACCGGCGAACGTCTGGACAATCTGGAAGACCCGTTCCGCCTCTATCGCTGCCACACGATCATGAACTGCGCAAAGGCCTGTCCGAAGGGGCTCAGCCCGGCGAAGGCGATTGCCGAAATCAAGAAGATGATGGTCGAGCGCCGCGTCTGATCGTTTCGCACTCCAAGTTTCAAGAGCCGCTGTCCTGATTTGGGCAGCGGCTTTTTGTTTGGTTTCTGGGTGCGGAACAGGTTGGCCGAGTCTAGTTCTTCTGGGCTTCAAAGAGCTTGGCAACGCGGTCAAACGGTTGTGTGCTTTGACGCGCTCGCGCTAGTAGCCAAGCCCCCTCCAGGGACATGAACAGCAGCTCCGCGCTTGCGCCCGCATCCGCTCTGTATCCGAGTCTCTCCCCATGGTCCCGAATGGCCGTGATCCAGGACTGAAACAGCTCTTCGCAGACAAGCCTTAAATCGTCGGACTGTGGCGTTGTCTCCAACAGGATGGACGCGATGGGGCAGCCCTCTGAATAGTCTGAGTCTTTAAACCACTCGCCGATGAGCCTCGCCAGGTTCCCCATGCCTTTTGGAAAGCTCCTTGCTGCACCAAAGGCTTCGTCGATCATCTCTTCGATTTCAAGGCTCGAATGTCTCGCTGCCGCTTCCGCTAGTTGGTCTTTGCCATCAGGGAAGTGATAGTAGAAAGAGCCCTTCGGGGCCCCGCTCTCCTCCAAAATTTGCGTTAAGCCCGTTCCGTTAAAGCCTTGTGATTGAAACAGGGCTGCAGCGGTTTCGATCAATTTCTGTTTGGCGTCAGATTTTCTGGGCATTCATCGCTTGTAGCACTTGTATAGAGACTGGTCTACATATATCTGTACTATGGTGATCACCATATTAAAAACCTAACCTATGAATGGAGTGAAAATGGAACAGTTAACAATCTGGCGTTCGTTTCTGGACGCTTTCAACAATGCCTGTGACGACAACGACTGGCAGAGGCTAGAGCCTTACCTGGCGGATGATGTGGAGTATCGTGTGGTTGGCGTGCCGTTTGCGTGTCGTGTGCGTGGAAAACAAAGCGTGATCGATGGATTTGCAAAGTCCGTTGCAGGCTTTGACAGCAAGTTTGATGAGCGCCGACATGACATTGTGGGAACGCGGGTGTACGAGCCGGACCTGATCGTCGGCGAGGTCTGGGGGAGCTATCACCGTGCAGGTATCGACCCGCTCTACGTCAATGCGCTCGGGTATTGGCAGTTCGTCGGTACCAAGATCGACTTCATGATGGACGTATGGGATGTCGCCTTGGTCGAGAACCAGGTTGCGCTGGAATGGCTCGCGGCACACGGCGATGGATTGGACGCGTCCTACGTCTAGCTTTTCCCAAACGCCGCTCAGCAGACGACGTCAACGGGCAATGCTCGATTGATGTCGTCGTTGCCGCCTCTATCTGATTGAGAACGCCGGACGTAACCGGAGGCTGCCAAATGGCGTGAAAAACCACCATTCTCCGCGAAAAACATACCCTTAGCTTGCATGAGGACTTGGGTGGAGTAGACTCGGTGCGGATGGGGTACGCAACATAGGAGCAGGCTCACGTGAACCAGATAAAACGCCTTTTGGGGGCAGCCGTCCTCACTCTCGGAACAATGGGTGTCGCGGCCGCACCTGCGAATGCAGCGGAATATATTGGGACGATCGAGCCCAACGATATTTTGGAGATGCTCCAGGATAACGGATATGAAGACGCGCATATCGCGGATACGGACTATGAAGATTTGCCAATTCTGAACTTCAAGCTCGCGGACTCGACTGCTGTCATTTATTTCTATGAATGCGGCCGAACCGGCAAAGCGTGTGAATTCCTGCAGCTCTATGTCGGCTGGTCCATGGACAATCGGCCAAGCTACAAGGCGATCAACGACTTCAACGCCGGCGAGCGCTTCAGCCAGGCCTATATTGATGATGAAAACGATCCGGTGATCGAACAGTGGGTGACGCTGGAAGGAGGGATCTCCGATGTGAATTTCATCAACACCGTCGCCACCTTCGGCGAGGTGGTCGACAAGTTTGAAGACCTAATTGGGTGGGAAGGCTAGGCCTCACCCTCTGAAACCAATTGAAAAACCCTCTCCTGCAATTGCAAGGGAGGGTTTTTTGTATGCCGACCCGACTCTGGTCGGTCGCCTGCCGGCTACAACCCTTAGGCGCTCGACGCTGGAGAGGCTCCGCTCATTGGCGAAAACCAGGCCTTTTTCTGAAGATTTCCGTCTTTTCGAGATGGGGTCTTGATTTCCCCTTATATTTCTATAATTATCAAAATATGGAAATGAATCATGCGATAGAGGCCTTGGGTGCGCTCGCTCAAGAAACCCGGTTGGAAATCTTTCGGGCACTTGTGCAGGCTCATTCGCCAAATGCAGAAGAGGCGGGTCTGCCCGCTGGCGGTCTGGCGGCGCAATTGGGCGTTGCCGCGCCCACACTCTCCTTTCACCTGAAAGAGCTCACGCGGGCAGGGCTCGTCTCTGCGCGCCGTGACGGTCGCTCCATCATCTACACCGCCAACCTTGGGCGCATGCGCGCGCTCGCCGATTACCTATTGGAAGATTGTTGTCAGGGTGCCTGTGCGCCCGCATTGGAAGAGGCAGAAACATGAAACGACTACATGTGAGCTTTGCAGTGGCTGACCTGGAGAAATCCGTCGTCTTTTATTCAACGCTCTTCGGGCAGAGGCCCACCACCCGAAAAGACGATTACGCCAAATGGATGCTCGACGATCCGCGGGTAAACTTTGTGCTGGAGGCCTCGACGGGTCAGACCGGTTTCAATCATGCGGGCATTCAGGTCGAAAGCGAAGCGGAGCTTGAGCCATTGTTCGACCAGCTGAAGCAAGCGGAAGGTCCTTATCTGCCGGAAGGTGTGACCACCTGCTGTTATCACAAATCAGAAAAAAGCTGGACGGCCGACCCGGACGGGGTGATGTGGGAAGCGTTTCATACCCACCACCAAACGGAAGAGCGGGGAACCGGCCCGGCTGTTGCGGCAGATGAAACGCCGAAGCTCGGCGGCTGCTGCATGTAAGTGTCACGGGAACGTCAAATATCCATGAAACCGTCTGCGGAAATTTATCAGTTCCCCAAGGGAGGCATCATGTCGGGCCATTCCACGATCTATAACGTTCTTTTTCTATGCACTGGAAACTCAGCCCGCAGCCTGCTCGCAGAGGCCTACCTCAATTCGATCCCAGGTATCCCGTTCCGGGGCTATTCGGCCGGCAGCCAGCCTACGGGTGCCCCCAATGAGTTCGCTCTTGATACATTGAAGACAGCGAAGGTCTCTGTGGATGGCCTTCGGTCGAAATCGTGGGACGAGTTTGCCGTTGATGGCGCGCCAACCATGAATTTCGTTTTCACGGTGTGTGACAATGCCGCCGGAGAGGTGTGTCCCATCTGGCCAGGCCAGCCCATGAGTGCCCACTGGCCGTTTGAAGACCCTGCGGCGTTTGAAGGCCCCGACGTTGAGAAGCGGGCTTTGTTTCTCGATGTATTCCGTCAGATCCGGGCTCGGATCGACATCTTCGTCAACCTGCCGCTGTCCAGCCTGGATGAGCTGGCGCTTCAGCGTGAGCTCGACAAGATCGGCGAGAGTTCAGCCGACCAGAAGAACGAAAGCGCTTAACTCTTCCATGCAAGAAAATCATTTTGGACGCCGCCTTGTGGCTGAGGCGCTGGGAACCTTTTTTTTGCTCGCCACCGTTGTGGGCTCGGGCATCATGGGAGAGAGCCTCGCGGGTGGAAACACGGCGATTGCTCTCCTGGGCAACACGATTGCCACCGGCGCGATCCTCGCGGTCCTCATTCTGATCTTCGGCCCCATCTCCGGCGCCCACTTCAATCCGGCGGTGACGCTTGCCTTTGCGCTCCGCCGCGAGATCGGATGGGGTCAGGGTGGTGTCTATGTCGGTGTACAGATTGTGGCGGCCGTCGCCGGTGCGGCAATTGCGCATCTCATGTTTGATCAGTCGCTTATCCAAAGCTCCTCAAATGTGCGTACGGGCATGGGGCAATGGGCGGGCGAGATCGTGGCGACCTTCGGCCTGGTGGCCACCATCCTTGGATGCCTCAAAGCCGCGCCCCAGGCGGTCCCTTATGCGGTGGGGCTGTTTATCACCGCAGGCTATTGGTTCACCTCATCCACCTCGTTTGCCAATCCCGCCGTTACGATCGCTCGGACCTTTACCGATACATTTTCCGGTATCCATCCGGACAATGCGGCGCTCTTTATTGCCGCGCAGCTCGCAGGCGCGGTAGCCGCGACGTTTATTATGGGGTGGCTGCTTCGGCGTCCCTGATTGCTGCACAAAATCTGGCGAATATCTTCATCATCTGCCTGCTCTTAGAGGTTGTTTGGGGCCGCTGACCCTTGCAGCAAAGCTTGGCGGGCGCTATGGACTGAGGGTGATTAGGGAGCAGGGTTGAACAAGGGAGACGCACCCGGCAACGGGCTGTCGTAAATAATATGGCCAAGGAGCTGCATCACTTTATCAACGGGGCCAAAGTCGCTGGCACAAGCGGCCGGTCGCTCGGCGTCTTCAATCCGAACACGGGCGAGGTGACCGCCCAGACACCGCTGGCGAGCGCGGACGAAGTGCGCGCAGGCATTGCAGCCGCCGCCGCCGCGTTCCCAGGTTGGGCGGCAACAAACCCGCAGCGGCGCGCCCGGGTAATGTTCGATTTCAAACGCCTGCTCGAAGACAATATGGATGAGCTGGCGGAGATGCTCTCCTCCGAACATGGCAAGGTGATCGCCGACAGTAAGGGCGACATTCAACGTGGGCTCGAGGTGATTGAGTTTGCCTGCGGCATCCCGCATCTGCAGAAAGGCGAGTTCACGGAAGGCGCCGGTCCTGACATTGACATGTATTCCATGCGCCAGCCTTTGGGCGCGTGTGCGGGCATCACGCCGTTCAACTTCCCGGCCATGATCCCGATGTGGATGTTCGGCATTGCGATTGCGTGCGGCAATACATTTGTCTGCAAGCCGTCGGAGAAAGACCCGAGTGTGCCACTCCGTCTGGCAGAGCTGATGATGGAAGCGGGTGCGCCGGCCGGTGTGCTCAATGTCGTGAATGGGGATAAAGAAGCGGTCGACACGCTGCTCACTGATCCTCGGGTGGAAGCAATCAGCTTTGTCGGGTCGTCGGCAATTGCCGAATATATTTACGCAACCGGGGCGGCCCACGGCAAACGGGTGCAGGCAATGGGCGGCGCCAAGAACCACGCCATCATCATGCCGGATGCCGACCTTGATCGGGTCGTGGATGACCTTATAGGTGCCGGCTATGGCTCCGCTGGCGAACGGTGCATGGCGCTGTCCGTCGCTGTCCCTGTCGGCAAGGAGACCGGCGATAGGCTCGTCGAAAAACTCATCCCGCGCGTTGAAAGCCTGAAGGTGGGTCTCTCAACGGATGCGGATGCAGATTATGGTCCGATGGTCACCGCCGAGCAGCGTGACAAGGTTGCGGGCTGGATTGACCGCGGTGTGGAGCAGGGGGCGGACCTGCTGGTCGACGGCCGCGGCTTTGAACTGCAAGGCTATGAAGGCGGTTTCTTCATCGGCGGCTCGCTTTTTGACAATGTGACGCCGGACATGGACATCTGGAAGGAAGAAATCTTCGGACCCGTCCTCTCCGTTGTGCGCGCTGAGACGTTCGAAGAAGCGGCCAAGCTTCCAAGCGAACATCAGTATGGCAACGGGGTTGCGATCTTTACCCGTGATGGGGATGCGGCGCGGAGTTTTGCGTCCAACGTGAATGTGGGCATGGTCGGCATTAATGTGCCGATCCCGGTCCCGCTCGCCTATCACTCCTTTGGCGGCTGGAAGCGCTCTGCCTTTGGCGATACGAACCAGCACGGCACAGAGGGCGTGAAGTTCTACACCAAGGTGAAGACGGTGACGTCCCGCTGGCCAACCGGCGTGAAAGAAGGCTCCAGCTTTGTCATTCCCACGATGAAATAGGTCGTTGAGGATCAAAGAGCCGTCGACGTGTCGAATTGGCTCTAGGTGTTGGAAGGGAGTGCTCCTACATAAGGGCACTCCTTTCTTTTTGGTGATGTTACATGTCCGAGCCGCAAATCGATCTTGATGCCTATTTCGCCCGCATTGGCTATGAGGGTTCCCGCGAACCGACGCTCGAAAATCTGACCGCGATCCAGTTTGCCCATGCCACCGCCATTCCGTTTGAGAACCTCAGCATTCTCTTCGGGCAGGGCGTCGAGCTTGATCTGGAGACCTTGCAGAAAAAGATCGTGGGTGCGTGCCGTGGCGGCTATTGCTTTGAGCAAAACGGCCTGGCGCTTGCTGTTCTGCAACAGCTGGGATTTCAGGCGACAGGCCTCATCGGACGGGTGCGGTGGATGCTGGAGGAAGATGCGCCCTCGCCCCTCACGCACATGCTTATCCGGGTCGACTTCGAGGATGGGGCCTACATCTATGATGGGGGCTTCGGCGGCATTCGGCTGACCGGTGTTCTGAAGCTGGAGCCTGATCTCGTTCAACAGACGCGCCACGAAGATCACCGCATCATCAAACAGGGTCAGAACTACACAATACAGGCAGACCTGGGTGAGCGATGGGCGAGCGTCTGTGAGTTTACTCTGACCCCTCAGGCACCGGTCGATTACGTTTTGTCGAGCTGGTACACGTCGACCCATCCGGAGTCGCTCTTCACAAACAATCTGATTGTGGAGCGGCCTTCTGCCGACGCGCGACGGATGATCTTTAACAACACATTCGTTGAGCGCCGCAAAGGCGAGGAGCAGAGCGTGCGTGAGATCACCGACATAGACGACCTGGTTGATCTGCTCGACCGGTATTTCGGCCTTCCCGTGGAAACGGAAACACAGCGTGACGTGCTGAAGAAATTTCTTACACCGGCGGCGACATAAGCGTCCGAAAATGGCGAGCGTGTAATGTCGGCTGATCCTATATCCGCGTTGAGACAGCAACAGAGGTAGGTGTCATGAGCCAGAAAGAAAAAGCAGAGCGTTTTAAAGCGCTTCATGAACAGGATCGGCCGCTGGTTATGCCCAATCCTTATGATCGCGGGACGGCGCGTCTTCTTGAGGGGTTGGGGTTTGAAGCGCTGGCCTCCTCAAGTGCCGGTTATGCCTATTCCATGGGCACGCTCGACAACCGGGTCGGGCGCGACACCATGCTGGCGCATATTGCCGACATCGTTGAGGCCACATCATTGCCGGTCAATGCGGATCTGGAAAATGGATGGGGTGATGCACCGGCCGATGTAGCGGAAACTATCAGGCTGGGCCTTGCCGCGGGTCTTGCTGGTGGCTCGATTGAGGACATGACCCCTGACCGTGCGCTCTATCCGCTCGATCTTGCGACAGCGCGCATCGAGGCGGCGGCTGAAGCGGCCCACAGCGGCGGTGTCTCATTTGTTCTGACAGCGCGTGCGGAAAACTATCTGGTGGGTGACAGGAGTCTGGGTTCAGTCATTGAGCGCCTGCAAGCCTATCAGGAGGCTGGCGCGAACGTGCTCTATGCCCCGGGCCTCACGGATATCAATGAAATTACAGAACTTGTGAGGTCGGTTGACCGTCCTGTGAATGTGCTTGCCGGCTTGCCCGGGCACACGCTGACCGTGGATCAGCTGGGCGCTGCAGGTGTTAAGCGGATCAGCACCGGCAGCGCCCTTGCGGTTGCCGCTCTTGGTGGGTTTATAAAAGCTGCCAAAGAAATCAGAGACCAGGGCAGCTTCACATTTGCCGGTGATGATCCGCCTTATGGGGACCTTATGACCTTGCTCGGTTGATCAATGTCGGGATATTGGGGCCAGCGCCGGGTCGGTCCCCGCGCCTCAATTCTCCGCGTGATATTGTTTTGATGCCTGTTCAAACCGCGCGGTGCGAGATAAGAGAGAGGTCACAGCATTTGCTCTGCCAGTAAGCGGGTGGGGAAAAGCACTGTGTTCCTTAGATGTTCCTATTTCGGATTTTCTTTCCAGATGACAGATGGCCCGGTTCAGAAATATCGCGCGCTGACCGACGGAGGGGACATCGCCCATGATCCGGCGCAGGAACGCGCCGTGCGCCATTTGCAGCGTTTGCATGATGCGCTCATGGATTGGCGACCGGGCATGAAAACCGGGCGGCTTCGTTTCTTCGGGCTGGGGCGACCGGTCAGTCCGCCGGAAGGTATCTATCTCTGGGGAGATGTGGGCCGCGGCAAATCCATGTTGATGGACATGTTCTTCGAGACGGCGCCGGTCGCCCAGAAGCGCCGAGTTCATTTTCACGAGTTCATGGCGGAAACCCATGAGCGTATCTTCGCGTGGAGGAAGAAGGAAAAGGCAGGCAAGGCGAAAGGGGATGATCCGATTTTGCCTGTGGCGTCCCAGATTGCCCGGGAAGCGACGCTGCTTTGCTTTGATGAGTTTCAGGTGCATGACATTGCGGACGCGTCCATTCTCGGGCGGCTGTTCACCCACCTGTTTGAGCTTGGGGTGGTGGTGGTTGCCACCTCCAACAGAGCACCCTCCGGCCTCTATGAAGGCGGGCTCAACCGTCACCGGTTCCTGCCCTTCATTGAACTTGTCGAGGAGGCGATGGAGGTGGTGCCGCTCGACAGCGACACGGACTATCGGCTGGACCGAATGAACGGCATGCCGGTTTATTACGCGCCGCTTGATATGGGGGCGGACCGCAAAATGGATGCGTGTTTCGACAGCCTCACCAACAATGTTAAACCAAAGCCGCGAACCCTTTCGGTTAAGGGCCGCGCTGTCGAAGTTCCGCAAGCTGTTCACGACATTGCACGGTTCGGTTTCGCCGATCTGTGCGCCAAGCCTTTGGGAGCGGCGGACTATCTGAAAATCGCTGACTGTTTCAGTACGGTTTTTATCGACCACATCCCTGAACTCAGCGCTGCCAATCGTAACGAAGCCAAACGCTTTGTGACACTCATCGACGCGCTTTATGAGCGGAAAGTGCGTCTGGTGGCGTCCGCTGCTGTGGAGCCACAGGAATTATATCGCAGTGGCGACGGCAGTTTTGAATTTGAGCGCACGGTCTCCCGTTTGATGGAAATGCAGAGCGCAGAATATCTGGACGCCCACACCTCATAGCTTCATCGGGCATTCGCGGTTCTAACCGAAATAAGTCAATTGGCTCCCTCATCTCGGCAGATTTGATGCACGCTCACCTCGGCTTCATACAGGCAGTATGGGAGAGCGACATGAGCGAGCGAACGATGAACGTGCAAGGGACAGCAGCAGGACCCTGGCGTTTGGTGCGCCTATCCGCCTATGGGTTTGTGGCGCTGATGCTTTCGCTGGTGATCGGTGGCATGGTGTATCAGCGTGTGGGCGAGATGCGAGCGGGGTCGCTTTATCCAGCTCCTGGCGATTTCTACGATGTCGGCGATGTCTCTCTCCACATGGTGTGTCGTGGCGAGGGAAATCAGACAGTCTTGCTGTCTTCGGGCATGGGCAACCCCGCGGCGAGCTGGCGTCCTCTCTCGCGCGCCTTGGAACCTGATTTCAGGGTCTGCTCCTACGACCGGGATGGATTGGGCTGGAGTGAGGACAGTGGTGCGCCTCGTGATGCCGCCCTGGCCAGCTCCCGCCTGGCCCGTTTGCTCGATGGTGCGTCGATTGAAGGACCGGTTATCCTGATCGGGCATTCCTACGGCGCTGTTGTCGCGCGTGTTTTTGCGAAAGACAATCCCGCCCGCGTGCGCGCTCTGGTCCTTTTGGACTCAAGCCATGAAGATATGGCGGCACGTTTTCCCCCTGACGCCCAGCAGGGGTTTCGGGATCTTTTGAATGGATTTCAAATGGCGCCCTTGCTGAACCTCTTGGGTCTCCCGCGTGCTTTCGATCTTTTCGCCCCGGCCATCGATGGCCTGGAAGGTGCTGACTATGATCGGTCATTGGCCCTCTTGAATTCGATCTCCCATATGCGCGGCACGGCAGAAGAGGCGCGCGGTTGGGCGCGCTCGGCTGTCGCCGGGCGGGAAGTTCTGCAGGCCGGCTTGGGGGACCTGCCGCTCGACGTCTTTGTTGCAGGTGATTGGCCCGACGACATGCTGCCCAGTTGGCGTGACATGCAGACCGAGCTGTCGGAACTCTCTTCTGATGGACGGTACTATTTCGTAGAAAGCGCCAATCATCCCCAGATCGGGATGTCCGAGCGGTATATCCCTCTGATCGTCGAGGTGGTACGTGAGCGTGCGGCGGGAACATCCATCAACTAGGCACAAAAAAGGGCGGCCGAGCCGCCCTTTTAATTTCTATCCGTTGACGTGCTCAGTTGGCGACCGGTTCCGGCACGATGACGGCCCCGTCTGACCGAGTGCTCGGAAGCGGCTTTGGCTCTGCGCTCGCAAGCTGGCGGGTGACACCGGACTGCGCAACCTGCGTTTCCTCTCTGCGGGTGGTCAACTCATAAGACCAGGACTGTCCAAACGATGCCTGAAGCATCCCGAACGAGACCGGCTGACGTTTCCGCTCCGCCGGCACTGCCTTGGCCGTTTCCAATGCGAAGCTGTCGCGTGCAATGCCGCGGTCGATGGGCGCAAAACCCAACGCGATCAGGTCGGCTTCCGCTTCCGCAGAGGCGATTTGTGTTGTGGATGTCTGGTTGTCGTCAAAGAGCGCCAGCACGCCTTCGAAGTCCCCTTCTGTCGCCGCGTCGGTATGGTCGACGCAGAATTCGCGCTCAGGGCGAAGTATTGCTTCGAGGATTCTGCAATCCTGGCCGGTCGCTGCGGACAGCGCATGTTCGGTCAGGTCCTGCCCCGACATAAAGGTCGATACGAGACCGGCAATCGATGCCACTTCGCCAATTGTCAGCGCGCCGATGATCGGTGATGCGCACCCGGAAAGCATGAGCCCCGCCGCAACTGTTGCTGCGATCCCAGACTTGCGCATCCGTGACTTTTTGGATGTTGAATGTTGGACCATTTGGTCCTCGATGAGCGGGCACGACGCCGTTTCACCACTCTGCTTGTTTAACCCCTTTGGCATTGCTGCCTACCCCACTTACTCATGCTGCTGAACCAATACGGGCGCCTCTGTTCCCCGCTGGCCGTGTGTTCAGCTGCTACTCCGCATCCTGTTCAAAGCGGTTACTCAAACCCCTTATGTCGGACCCTTCATTGGCCGTTTTCGGCTCTGATGATCAATCCGCTTCCGGCATTTCCGGACCCCAATAGCTTGCGCTTTCGATAGGGGGGAGTCAAACCCACAATTAGGTTTTGATTAACGCTAAAAAGCCTCAAAACAGCTGCGCTTTTGATGCAGAAATTTCATTGATGCAGATGGCAGCCCTGTTTCGTCCTGCTGATTATTGCCCCGGCGCGAGATTCACGCTACTAGGCACGCTAACAACTCGTTTTCTTAACTCTAAAAGGCGGCGCTTCACGCAGTGCCTGCCCATGCGATATCCCGGAGGCATCAACTATGGCACGCAAAAAAATCGCTCTTATCGGCGGTGGCCAGATCGGCGGAACTTTGGCCCACCTGGCCGGACTCAAGGAGCTTGGCGATGTCGTCATTTTTGACATTGTTGACGGCATCCCTCAGGGCAAGGCTCTGGACTTGGCCGAAAGCTCTCCGGTGGATGGTTTTGACGCCGCACTGAAAGGCACCAGTTCTTACAAGGACATTAAGGGTGCAGATGTGGTGATCGTGACGGCCGGCGTGCCGCGTAAGCCTGGCATGAGCCGTGACGATCTTCTGGAAATCAATCTGAAGGTGATGCAGCAGGTGGGCGAGGGCATCGGCAAACACGCGCCCAACGCTTTTGTAATCTGTATCACAAACCCGCTTGATGCGATGGTCTGGGCGCTCCGCCAATTCTCAGGCCTGCCGGCAAACAAGGTTGTCGGCATGGCGGGTGTGCTTGACTCCGCCCGCTTCCAGTATTTCCTCTCGGAAGAGTTCGACGTCTCCGTGAAAGACGTCAATGCGTTCGTTCTGGGCGGCCATGGCGACACGATGGTCCCGCTTGCGCGTTACTCGACGGTCGCAGGTATCCCCCTTCCTGACCTCGTCAAGATGGGCTGGACGACAAAAGAGAAACTGGCCGAGATCATTCAGCGCACCCGTGATGGCGGTGCTGAAATCGTCGGTCTTCTGAAAACCGGTTCTGCCTATTACGCGCCGGCCGCGTCTGCGATTGCGATGGCCGA
Organism: Parvibaculaceae bacterium; assembly: GCA_965276845.1. Lineage (GTDB taxonomy): Bacteria > Pseudomonadota > Alphaproteobacteria > Parvibaculales > Parvibaculaceae > Mf105b01. The sequence continues at coordinate 3,028,201 of OZ255699.1, read as the reverse complement.
AAGCTATCTGAAGGACCAGAAGCGTGTTCTCCCGTGCGCAGCGCACCTCAATGGCGAATTCGGCCTGAAAGATATGTATGTCGGTGTGCCGACGGTGATCGGTGCTGGTGGCATTGAGCGCATCGTGGAGATCAAACTCAACGCGACTGAAAAGAAGCAGTTCGACAAGTCGGTTGGCGCTGTGAAAGGTCTCGTCGACGCATGTAAGAAGATCAATCCGGCTGTTGCCAAGCTGGCCCCTGCCAAAGGCCGTAAGAAAAAATAGACCAGAGTCTATCTCGGTTTGAAAACGGGGCCTTTTGGGCCCCGTTTTTTTGTGCCCAACGATTTTTCTTGAAGTTGACACTATTAGTGTCAATATCTTGATGGTCCTGTAGAGAGGGAGTTGGGCAATGAAACGCTTTTTGCTGATCGGTCTAGGTGTTGTTGTTGGTCTTGTGACGCTGGTTGTGATTGGACTCAGAGTTCCCGCTGTTCAAGACGCGTTTCTGGCGCGGGCCGTGACGTCGGTGATCACGGCTGAACCGGTCGATCTTTCTGACCCCGACTCGATGACCCTTATCTTTTGCGGCACAGGGGGGCCGTTTCCCGACCCGGATCGGGCAGGTCCGTGTACGCTGGTTGCGGCCGGCGGTCGGGTGTTCCTGGTCGATAGCGGGTCAGGTGGGCCACAAAGACTGCAGCAGCTGCGGGTTCCGATGGGTGATATTGAAGGCGTGCTCTATACGCATCTGCACTCGGACCATATTTCAGGCCTTGGCGATCTTGGGCTCAACACATGGGCTGGAGGACGCAAAGAGCCTCTTACCCTTTATGGTCCGCCGGGGGTTGAAGGTCTTGCAAGTGGCACCTTTGATGCGTTTGCGGTCGACAGCAAATCTCGGATTGACCACCACGGCGTAGAAATCTTTGCGCCTGAAGCCCAGCCCATCAATTCAAGTTCCTTTGTGGTTGCGAGTAGGGATGAAACCGTCACAGTCATTGATGAAGGCGATTTGAAGATCACCGCGTTCAAGGTCGATCATGTGCCATTGGAGAATGCCTATGGCTACCGGATCGAGTTTAAGGACCGCACCGTCGTGTTCTCCGGAGATACTGTGAGAGATGAAAACATGGTGCGTTTTGGGTCCGATGCCGATGTCATGGTTCATGAGGTCATGGGCATGATCAACATCAATATGTTCATTGATGTCCTCGACAGTGCGGGGCGACCTGAGCAGGCGAAAATCCTCACAGACGCTTCTGAAGTGCACACCTCACCAGTGGATGCAGCGGAGATTGCCAATGAAGCTGATGCCGCGCTCCTTATCTACAATCACATTGTGCCGCCCATGCCGATCGGTGTGATGGAGGACATCTTTATGCGCGGCGTGTCAGATGTCAGGTCGGAGGGTGTCGCGCTTGGCTTTGATGGGATGCGGGTGCGCCTTCCGGCAGGTTCCGATGAGATAGAGATTGACGGGCTCTAAGCCATCCTATTACATGAACTAAATAGTTCACCTTTGAGTGATCCACTTTTGCCTACTTTTTTGTAAGTGAAACGCATGTCACCCCTTCCCAAGCGCGCCGGTCGAATTATCGTTAGCGACATAGATAGTTGGTTGGATGCAGGTGTCATGAGCGGTGAACCTAGCGGTGCTGAAGGCGACAGCGAAGAAGCGCGAGAAAAGGTCAGAAGAGCAGTCTTCAGGCTCATGCATGACGAGCGCAAGATTCCGGACGCTCAAAACCTTTCGGAAAAAACCGGGCTTTCGGTTTCGTTGATCAACGAAATGTATCCCACGATTGAAGACCTGGCTGTCGACATTACGAACGTGCTGGACGCCAATCTGGAACCCCGTTATGAGGCGTTTCCGGAAGCGGGCGACTTGCCGGATATGCTCAAAGAGTTGGTCCGAATAAGGATCGATCTCTACGAAGATACAGCGTTCGTAAAAACGTATGGTGAGGTCTCTGAACATATGTTCCCGAGTCTCCGGGAAAAGCGGGCTGTACGGGACGGCAAGTTTCGTGCGCGCATTCACGACATGCTGCAACCGCATTTTGGAAAGAGAACCGGAGAGATGGCGGCGAAAGTGGAGGCGCTTGTTAGCTGGGAGTTTTGGCGGCACATGCGCAACATTCAGAGATTGAGTGAAGACCAGACCAGAAGCATTATTGGTAATCTGGTGCAGCAGGTGGTGCGGTTCCCATAACCTTTTTGCGTGGCTGGGCGGAACCTTCGCTCGTCAGCAGGTCACGGCTTCGGGGATTGACTGCGAAAACTCTATATGTTCCGCTGCTTGCAGAGGGTGGGGATGTCGACAAATCCTGAAAAGGAACGGTTCGAGCATGCGGTTCGGGAGAGGATCCGGGACGCCGCAATCTCTTTGGCTGCCAGAGACCGGGTCATTCCGACACTGGACAGCTTGGTGAGCGAGACCGGTCTTACTGCAGACGAGATTAAAGCTCATTTTCCATCGATGGACGACGTGGCCATCGAGATCCGGAAAATTGCGCGCGAATTGTTCAAGGAGCTTGAGGACGCACTGCCCAAGCCGGGCTCTCTCGTCGATATGCTGCACGAACTGGTTGATTTGAGGGCCCAGTACCATGAAGCCGCTGCCGATTTCAAACAAATGGGCGACGCGGCCGGCCAGTTTTTGCCCTCTGTCTCAGCGCAGCGCGCTGTCCGCTCGGCGGAGTACCGGGCGCAGCTGACGGAATTGCTCGATCCGCATTGCTATGGAAGCACCGCTTCTGTTGTCGCAAAGGTGGAGCTGATCACGAGCTGGGAAAGCTGGCGCCATCTTCGCGGTATCCAGCGGCTGACCATTGAGCAGTCTGCCGATCTCGTGAAATCAATATTGACTGCCGTCGCGTCAGAGGTGACAGACCGTTCCTGGGGCGAATAAAGGGTCAAATCGGGCTTCTTGCTGGTTGATATGCAGACCTTGGGTGCTATAAACGGCCCGTCTTTTTCTCACCATTCCCGGTGCAGTTCTGCGCCGATCCAGCCGGTGGTTGCCCATGAACATCCATGAATATCAAGCCAAATCGGTGCTCGCGAAATATGGCGTGCCCGTTCCGAAGGGGAAACCCGCGTTTAGCGTTGAGGAGGCTGTGAAAGCAGCTGAGGAGCTGGGCGGTCCTGTCTGGGTCGTCAAAGCGCAGATTCACGCCGGTGGTCGCGGCAAAGGCGGTGGCGTTAAAGTCGTCAAATCTATCGACGAGGTCGCCCAAGAAGCCGAGCGCATGTTGGGGATGACCCTGGTTACCCACCAAACCGGGCCGGAAGGCAAAAAAGTCGGCCGCATCTATATCGAAGACGGATCGGATATTGCTTCAGAGCTCTATCTCTCCGCGTTGGTCGACCGGGCTAATTCGCGTGTCTCCTTTATTGCCTCGACCGAAGGCGGCATGGACATCGAAGAGGTTGCCGCCAGCACGCCTGAGAAGATTCTCACATTCGACATCGATCCGGCCAGCGGCATTTCTGGCTTCCATGGACGCAAGGTTGCTTATGCGCTGGGCTTGTCCGGCGATACGGCAAAACAGGCTGTCGCCCTCATCTCCAAACTCTACGATGCCTTTATCGGTGAAGACATGAGCCTCCTGGAGATCAATCCTCTGGTGGTGACGGGCTCCGGCGATGTGATCTGTCTCGATGCGAAGATGAACTTCGATGACAACGCTCTCTATCGGCATAAGGACGTTATGGAGCTGCGCGATCTTGACGAAGAAGATGCGCATGAGATCGAAGCGTCGAAATATGACCTGAACTATGTGACGCTCGACGGCACGATCGGCTGCATGGTGAACGGCGCTGGCCTTGCCATGGCGACCATGGACATTATCAAGCTCTATGGGTCTGAGCCTGCCAACTTCCTCGATGTCGGCGGTGGCGCCACGACAGAGAAGGTCACGGCTGCTTTCAAGATCATCCTGTCAGACCCGAATGTCGAAGGGATTCTGGTGAACATTTTCGGCGGCATCATGCGCTGTGACGTTGTTGCGGAAGGCGTTGTCGCCGCCGCCAAAGAGGTGAAGCTCGACGTGCCTCTGGTGGTGCGCCTGGAAGGCACCAATGTGGAGCAGGGAAAAGAGATCATGGCCAAGTCCGGCCTGCCGATCATCTCTGCCAATGATCTTGCCGCCGCGGCAGACAAAATCGTTAAAGCCGTGAAGGAGGCCAAGTAATGGCTGTTCTCGTTGATGCAAACACCAAAGTGATCTGTCAGGGCTTTACCGGCAATCAGGGGACATTCCACTCCGAAGGCGCGATTGCTTATGGCACGAAAATGGTTGGTGGTGTGAGCCCGGGTAAAGGCGGTTCTACGCACCTCGATCTTCCCGTGTTCAACACCGTCGCCGAAGCGGTAGACCAGACCGGTGCGACGGCGTCGGCTATTTACGTGCCGCCTCCGTTTGCCGCAGATGCCATTTTGGAAGCGATTGATGCGGGCATTGAGCTTGCCGTCTGTATCACAGAGGGCATTCCCGTCCTGGATATGGTGAAAGTGAAGCGCGCGCTCAGCGGCTCGAAGACCCGCCTTGTTGGCCCCAACTGCCCGGGCGTGATCACACCTGGCGCCTGCAAGATCGGGATCATGCCCGGTCATATTCACCAGGCTGGCTCTGTGGGTATTGTGTCGCGGTCGGGCACGCTGACCTATGAAGCCGTGGCCCAAACCACGGCGACTGGCATGGGGCAGTCCACCTGTATCGGTATTGGTGGTGACCCGGTCAACGGGACGAACTTTATCGACTGTCTCGACATGTTCCTGGGCGACGATCAGACCGAGTCCATCATCATGATTGGTGAGATTGGCGGCTCAGCTGAGGAAGAAGCGGCGGAATTCCTGAAAGCGTCCAAGGTGAAGAAGCCGGTGGTCGGCTTTATTGCAGGTGTTACGGCACCTCCTGGGCGCCGGATGGGTCATGCGGGCGCGATCATTGCTGGCGGCAAAGGAGGGGCTGAAGACAAGATGGAAGCCATGCGCTCCGCCGGCATCACTGTTTCGCCGTCCCCGGCCGCTTTGGGAACAACATTGGCGGATGTGCTTAAGGGTTAATCAGCTCTAAATGCGCGTCCGGCTCTTCACTTTTTCTCGCGTGAGGCTTGTGTTTCTGTCTCGCGATTTTAAATGGCTAGTTAACGACCTGCGTGGCACACTCAGGAAATTAACCATACGATCTCGCCCGGAAATCTTCATTCTGAGGTCCTCGGCGAGGGTTTGAGAGGAGTGCGGGGAGGACTCGCACCAGCCATAATGAGCAAAAGCAGTTCAAACGAACAGCTTGAACGGACTTCGTTCCTGTTTGGTACCAACGCCCCCTTTGTTGAAGAACTCTACGCCCGGTTTCAGAACGATCCCCAATCTGTGGACGCGGAATGGCGGACCTTCTTTTCCTCGCTGGGGGACGATACAGCCGATGTGTTGAGGGAAGCGGAAGGCGCCTCCTGGGAACGCCAAGACTGGCCCATGCACGCCAATGGCGAGATGGTCAGCGCTCTTGATGGTAATTGGCCAGCAGCGGATGAAAAAGTAATCCGCACCAAATTGCAGGCGCGGTCTCCGGAAGCTTCAGAGGAGGACATTCGGGCGTCCACGCTCGATTCCGTCCGCGCGATCATGATGATCCGCGCTTACCGTATACGTGGCCACCTCGACGCGGACCTTGACCCGTTGGATCTGCGGCCAGCGAGCCTGCACCCGGAATTGAATCCCGAGAGCTACGGCTTTGGCCCCGAAGATCTCGATCGACCAATTTTTCTCGACTATGTGCTGGGTCTCGAGACGGCGACGATCCGGGAGATGCTCGACATTCTTCGCCGGACCTATTGCGGCACCTTCGCGGTTGAATTCATGCATGTCTCCGATCCGGAGGAGAAAGCGTGGATCCAGGAGCGGATCGAGGGTCGCGACAAGGAGATTAGCTTTACCCGCGAAGGACGCCTCGCCATCCTCGACAAACTCATTCACGCGGAGGGCTTCGAGAAATTCCTGGCGGTGAAATATACGGGCACGAAACGTTTCGGCCTTGATGGGGCTGAGGCAACGATCCCGGCGCTGGAGCAGATCATTAAACGGGGCGGCGCGCTTGGCGCCAAAGAGATTGTGGTGGGCATGCCTCACCGGGGTCGTCTCAACGTGCTGACCAATGTGATGGGCAAGCCCTATCAGGCAATCTTTCACGAGTTTTATGGTGGTTCAGCGAACCCGGAAGATGTGGATGGCTCGGGCGATGTGAAATATCACCTTGGCGCCTCGTCTGACCGCGAGTTTGATGGCAATAAAGTGCACCTGTCGCTCACCGCCAACCCGTCTCATCTGGAGATTGTTGATCCTGTCGTTCTGGGCAAATCCCGGGCGAAACAGGATCAGCTGCATGACCGTGAACGCGGATCGGTGATCCCGCTGCTTCTGCATGGCGACGCGGCTTTTGCCGGCCAAGGTGTCGTTGCTGAATGTCTCGGCCTGTCGGGCCTCAAAGGGCATCGCACCGGTGGATCGATCCACTTCATTGTGAACAATCAGATCGGCTTTACCACGGCGCCGCACTACTCGCGCTCATCGCCCTACCCGTCGGACATGGCGAAAATGGTGGGTGCGCCGATCTTCCACGTGAACGGGGATGATCCGGAAGCGGTGGTGCACGCGGCGAAGGTGGCGGTTGAGTTCCGCCAGAAGTTCGGCAAGCCGGTTGTGATCGATATGTTCTGCTATCGCCGGTTTGGTCACAATGAAGGTGACGATCCGTCGCTGACGCAACCACTGATGTATCAAAAGATCGGCAAGCAGCCGACGGCGCTGGAGATCTACGCCAAGCGCCTGGTCGACGAAGGCCTGGTCACTCAGGCGGATGTCGATGAACGCATCACGAGCTTTAGAGCCCAGTTGGACGGCGATCTCGCCGCCGCCAAAGGCTTCCGCCCCAACAAAGCCGATTGGCTTGACGGCAAATGGTCAGGATTGACCCAGGCCCAGGGTGATGCGCGGCGAGGCGACACCGCTGTCGCGTTGGACACGCTGGTCGACATTGGCGAGAAAATCACCACCGTGCCGGACGACTTTAATGCGCACAAGACGCTTCAGCGCTTGCTCAAGAATCGTCGAAAGATGATTGAGTCCGGTGCTGGCATCGATTGGGGCATGGCCGAGCATCTGGCATTCGGGTCGCTGTTGAATGAAGGAACCGGCGTCCGGCTGGTCGGCCAGGATTCTGAGCGCGGGACATTTGTTCAACGCCACTCAGTCCTCAACGACCAGGTGAATGAGGATCGCTATATTCCGCTCAACAGTCTGACGACGGGCGACGCGCAGTTCGAAGTCATCAACTCAATGCTGTCGGAAAATGCGGTGCTCGGATTTGAGTATGGCTACAGCCTCGCTGAGCCGAACTCCCTTGTGCTTTGGGAGGCGCAATTCGGTGACTTTGCCAATGGGGCACAGGTCGTCATCGACCAGTTCATCTCCAGCGGTGAGCGCAAATGGCTGCGCATGTGCGGGCTGGTGATGCTTCTGCCGCACGGCTATGAAGGTCAGGGACCTGAACACTCGTCGGCCCGTCTGGAGCGCTATCTCCAACTCTGCGCAGAAGACAATATGCAGGTCGCCAACTGCACGACGCCTGCAAACTATTTCCACATTCTGCGCCGCCAGATGCATCGGAATTTCCGCAAGCCTCTGATCATCATGACGCCCAAGTCGTTGCTGCGGCACAAGCGGGCGGTCTCGACCTTGAAAGAGTTTGGTCCTGATAGCTCCTTCCACAGATTGCTCTGGGATGACGCTGAGTTGTTGCCGGATCAGAAGATCAAACTGGTGGACGACAAGAAGATCCGCCGCGTCGTTCTGTGTACTGGCAAGGTTTATTACGACCTTTATGAGAAACGCGAAGAGCATGGCATTGACGATGTCTACCTCCTGCGCGTCGAGCAGCTTTATCCGTTCCCTGCACGGGCGCTGATCAAAGAGCTTGGCCGTTTCGAGAACGCAGAGTTTGTGTGGTGTCAGGAAGAACCCAAAAATATGGGCGCCTGGTTCTTCGTTGAACCCAATATTGAATGGGTCTTGTCCCATGTCGGTGCACGCAAACGCCGAGCGGCCTATGCAGGTCGTCCCGCCGCCGCATCTCCGGCGACAGGTCTTATGAGCAAGCACCTCCAAGAATTGAACCAGCTTCTATCCGAAGCATTGATCGTCGACTGACTGAGAGAGAATGGCAGGAAATTATGAGCACTGAAATTCGCGTCCCCACGCTCGGTGAATCCGTCACAGAGGCAGAGGTGATCCAATGGTTCAAACAGGCTGGCGACACGGTCGCGGTCGACGAGCCTCTTGTTGAACTGGAAACGGATAAGGTCACGATTGAGCTTCCCTCTCCTGCTGCCGGCGTGCTGGCGGAAATCACAGTTGAGACGGGCGAGACTGTCGAAGTGGACGCGCTTCTCGGCATGATTGGCGACGGCGATGGCGCGGTGGTGAAAGCCAAACCAGCCGAGGCGAAAGAGGAAGTCAAAGCAGAGCCTGCGCCGGCGGCGGAGCCTGAGCCCGCCCCAGCTCCCGAGCCTGTTGCAGCTGCAGAGAGCGGCGATCAGACGCTGTCGCCTGCGGTGAAAAAGCTCATTGATGAGAACGGTCTTGATCCCTCGACCATTTCCGGCAGCGGCAAAGATGGTCGCATTGTGAAAGGCGATGTCCTGGCTGTTCTGGAGGCCAAGGGCGCTGCGGCTCCCGCGCCGGCCGCACCAGCTGCCCCCATCGCAGTGCCTGCTGCTGCGAAACCCGCCAGCGTTCCTGCAGCTGATCAGGGTGCGCGCGAAGAGCGGGTGCGGATGACGCGCCTGCGCAAGACCATCGCGACACGCTTGAAAGACGCGCAGAACACGGCGGCCATGCTCACCACGTTCAACGAGGTTGATCTTGGCGCGGTGATGGCGGCCCGGTCGCAGTACAAAGAATTGTTCGAGAAGAAGCACGGTGTGCGCCTTGGCTTTATGAGCTTCTTCGTCAAAGCCTGTATCACCGCGCTCAGAGACATTCCGGCGGTGAATGCCGAGATCGATGGTGATGAGCTCGTTTACAAGAACTATTACAATATCGGTGTAGCGGTCGGTACAGACAAAGGGCTCGTTGTCCCCGTTCTGAAAGATGCGCAGGACCTCTCGCTCGCGGGTATTGAGAAAGCGATCAATGCCTATGGTCAGGCGGCCCGAGACGGAAGTCTCAAGATTGATGACATGCAGGGCGGCACGTTCACCATCTCCAATGGTGGCGTGTATGGGTCATTGATGTCGACGCCGATCCTCAATGCACCGCAGTCCGGCATTCTTGGCATGCACAAGATCCAAGAGCGGCCGATGGTTGTGAATGGCGAGATCCAGGTGCGCCCGATGATGTATCTAGCGCTCTCCTATGATCACCGCATTGTCGACGGTAAAGAAGCCGTGACCTTCCTTGTGCGGGTGAAGGAATGTCTCGAGGATCCACAGCGGTTGCTTCTCGATCTCTAAAGACTCTGATGGCAGGTGTTTCTTGGACGTGATGCCTGCCTCATGTGCTGCTTAATGCGAAGGTAGGCTTCTCCCATGTCCGACACGTTCGATCTTATTGTTATTGGTGCTGGCCCCGGCGGCTATGAATGTGCGATCCGCGCCTCTCAGTTGGGGATGAGCGTCGCCTGCGTTGAAAAACGTGATGCACTTGGCGGTACCTGTCTGAATGTCGGCTGCATTCCCTCCAAAGCGCTGCTGCACGCCTCAGAGCTTTTTGCCGAGACCGACCATTTTGAAAAGATGGGCATCAAGGTGGGCAAGCCGAAGCTCGATCTCAAAGCCATGCACGGCTTCAAGCAGCAGGCGATCGATGGGAACACCCAAGGTATCGAGTTCCTGTTCAAGAAAAACAAAATTGAATGGGTCAAAGGCACGGGAACGCTGAAAGGCGCCGGTGAAGTCGAAGTTGCGCTGACCGAAGGCGGCGCGCGGACCTTGAAAGCCTCCGACATCGTGTTGGCGACCGGCTCGGACGTGGCACACCTACCGGGTATTGAAGTCGATGAAAGACAGATCGTCTCGTCCACCGGCGCGCTTGAGCTTGAGAAGGTGCCGGGAAAACTCCTCGTCGTTGGCGGCGGCGTGATCGGCCTGGAGCTCGGGTCTGTCTGGAACCGACTGGGCTCGGAAGTTACCGTGGTTGAATTCCTGCCTGCAATCCTGCCGGGTATGGACGGGGAAGTCTCTAAGACCTTCCAACGCGTGCTCAAGAAGCAGAAATTTGCCTTCAAGCTTGGCTCGAAAGTTACGGGTGTCGAGAAGAGTGGCAAGGGCCTCAAAGTCTCCGTGGAGCCGGCAAAGGGCGGCGACACGGAGGTGCTCGACGCTGACGTTGTTTTGGTCTGCATCGGCCGTGTTGCTTACACGGAAGGCTTGGGACTGGAGCAGGCCGGAGTCGCTGTTGATGAGCGCGGGCGGATCCAGGTTGATGCGCATCTCAAAACCAATGTGGACGGCGTCTATGCGATCGGGGATGCGGTGGTCGGGCCCATGCTTGCGCACAAGGCGATGGAAGAAGGCGTGGTGTTGGCAGAGCGGCTCGCCGGCCAATCACCGCACATGAACTATGATGTCATTCCGGGCGTGGTGTATACGCAGCCGGAAGTCGCCAGCGTCGGCAAGACGGAAGAGGACCTCAAGGAAGCCGGCATCGAATATCGGGCCGGGAAATTCCCCTTCACGGCAAATGGCCGCGCGAAAGCCAACCAGCAGACCGACGGCTTTGTGAAGATCCTCGCCGACAAGAAGACGGATAAGGTTCTGGGCGTTCATATTATCGGCACTCAGGCCGGTGAGATGATCCATGAAGCGGTGACGATCATGGAGTTTGGTGGTGCGGCGGAAGATATTGCGCGCACCTGTCATGCCCACCCGACGCTCTCAGAAGCGATGAAAGAAGCCGCCCTCGCCGTTGATGGACGCCCGCTCCACATGTGATTGCGGGTTTTCGCTTTCAGTCGGCCCGCGATCCTTTTTGGGCCGGGTGTGCTTTGTCGTAAATGTCTCTGAGGCGATCGGCGTCGACTTCTGTATAGACCTGCGTCGATGACAGGCTCGCGTGGCCGAGCAGTTCCTGAATGGACCTTAGATCACCGCCGGCACTCAGAAGATGTGTCGCAAAAGAGTGTCTCAGCGCATGAGGTGTTGCGGTGTCGGGCAGGCCGAGGCGCGCCCGTAATATCGCCATAAGCTTCTGTACCTCCCGGGGGTTCAGCCGTTTGCCGCGCACCCCTACAAAGAGCGGATCGTCCGCGTCGAGGGGATGGGGGCAGAGTGTGCGGTATTGCTCAACCGCTTCGCGCGCCGCGGGCAGAACAGGCACGATGCGTTCCTTGTTGCCTTTCCCCACAATGCGGAGCGTTTCGCCCAAGGGCGCGTCGCCCTGATTGAGGGACAGCGCTTCGGCAATTCGCAGGCCGCAGGCATAAAGCAGGGTGACGATGCTCAGGTCGCGCGCCGCGACCCAGGGCTCGGCCGATATTTGGCCCGCATCTTCAATGAGACCCAGGGCGCCCCCCTCGCTCACCGGTTTAGGAATGCTGTGGGGAATTTTGGGTGTCTTCAATCGTTTGAGCGCGTGGTTTGCGGCAAGTCCTTCCCGTTCGAGATGCCCAAAGAAACCGCGCAGGGTTGAGAGCGTGCGGGCGATGCTCTTGGCACTCAAGCCCTCACGGCGTCTGTGCGCCAGGAAGGCGCGAAAGTCACCAACCGTGAGGCGGTCCAGATCCTCGACGCTCGCATCTCCTTCCTGGTGATCAAAAAGGAACTCGAAGAAGCGCAGGAGATCGCGCGCGTAGTTTTCAATGGTCTTGGGGCTTGCCCGCTTCTCGCTTGTGAGAAATGTCAGGTAGCTTGCCACGGCCTCGGCTGAAGAGGGGGCGCCCGCAATGAGCGCGGCAACTTCGTTGGGTGGGCCGGTGAGCCGGCCCTTTACTGGCCTCTCGGCAGATCCAGCCATAGGCGCACCGCGCGTTCAACAACGCGGCCCATGAACTCAAGCAGGTCTGCTGCCTGGCTCGGGTGAAATTGTTCCGGGTGGGCAGAGCCCAGGGCCAGAAGTCCAGGTGGTGTGGACTTGGAGAAGGTCAGGCGCACAAGGGCCTCGGATCTGACATGTGGTGCAGCGCCACCATAAAGACCCGGGTTGGAGTTGATCTCCGCGCTCAGGCGGTAGGGCTCCCCCGATCCTATGAGCGCATCGACGCCATTAGCTTCCAGAATGCGCAATCCCCTGACACCCAAGCCAGGGGCGTCCGCTTTGCTCTCAACTGCCAAGGCAACCGTGTCGAGATCCAGCGCAGCCGCAAGGCCGGATGGCTCCGTAATGAAAGCAATAAGCTCCTCAAAGCTTTTTGCATCCATAAGTTTCAGAACGGCAACCAGCACACGGTCGCGGGTCAGTGCGTTGATGGACGCCGCGTCGATAAGCTCGGCCTGAATGTCCCTCAGCTGCCCGACCTGGCGTTGCAGGCGCTCGATCATCACGGACTGTAAATCGAGAACATTGTTGCCAGACGTCTGTTTCGGCGTACTCATCGCGGCGATGAGGTCAAAATCGTCCAATATGAAGTCGGGGTTTGCCAGCAGGTATTGCTTTACCGCCTCAGCAGTGAGCGTGCCGTCAGGCGGTTGCGACGCGGTACGTTGTTGGCTTGGATCGATGGGACTCGACATTCGTTGAGGGTTCCTATTGTTCTTTTAGCCCGAGATCTTCTGCCCGGTTTTCTCCCAATCCGCCAGGAAGGCTGCAAGGCCTTTGTCGGTCAGCGGATGTGCGACCAAAGTACGGAGGACCGCCGGTGGAACGGTGACCACGTCCGCGCCGATCAAGGCGGCATCTTTCACGTGATTTGGATTGCGAATGGACGCGACCAGAATTTCTGTTTCCAGGTTGTCGTAATTGTCATAGATCGCGCGGATGTCCTCGATGAGTTCCATCCCGTCTATGTGGATGTCATCGAGACGGCCAACAAAGGGCGAGATGTAGGTCGCGCCCGCCTTGGCGGCGAGCAGAGCCTGCGTGGCGGAGAAGCAGAGTGTGACGTTGGTTTTGATACCCTCTGCGGCTAGCGCGCTGCAGGCTTTAAGCCCGTCCCATGTGAGAGGCAGTTTGACCACGACATTGTCCGCCAATGCTGCAAGTGTCTTGCCTTCCTTGACCATGCCGTCTGCATCAAGCGCGGTGACCTCCGCGCTCACCGGACCGTCGATGGTCGCGCAAATTTCTTTCACCACTTCAATAAAGTCGCGGCCTGTTTTGGCGACAAGCGACGGGTTGGTGGTGACGCCATCAAGCAGACCTGTACTCGCGAGGTCGCGAATCTCATCAATGTCCGCCGTATCGATAAAAAACTTCATGTCGTGGTGTGGCCTCTGTTCCCCTTGCCCAAGTGTTGGGCTTCTCATTGTTTGGGCGGCATTGTCCACCGCCTTGGCGAATTTGCCAAGGAGAGAAAGAGAGTTACTGCGCCGACCCTTGTTGAAGGGTTAAGGTTGATACATGCCGAGCGAATTTTCAGACACAGATCTTTTTAAGGATGATGCGCCCCAGAAGCAGCGCGTTGTCTCTGTTCTGCTGCCGCTTGGGATTCCCGGACCGTATGATTATACGGTGCCGGACACGGTTAGCGTCGGTGCAGGTGATTTTGTAACTGTGCCTTTGGGGCCACGGGAAGTACTCGGTGTTGTGTGGGGCGAGGGCAGTGGTGAAGTTGGTCATAACCGGCTGAAGGCAATTATCGACAAACTTGATGCGCCGCCCATGACCCATGCGCTGCGCCAGTTCGTTGATTGGATCGCCGTCTATACCTTGTCACCCCCTGGCGCAGTGTTGCGTTTGGCGGTGCGGGTGCCGGGTGCATTGGAGCCTGCAGGGGTGCGCACGGTTTATCGGCTGGGCGGCCCATCGCCTGCGCGCATGACACCCGGCCGCGAAAAAGTTCTGGCGCTCGCGGAAGATGGCTTCGCGCGAACGCCCCGTGAGCTCGCGGACGAGGCCGGCGTGTCCACCGCAGTGGTGCGGGGGCTTATTGATGCAGGCACATTTGAGGCGGTGGAGCTTCCCGCAGACGCGCCCTTTGAGGCACCCGATCTCGACCGCGCGAGTGCCGACCTTTCTGACGATCAGCAGTTCGCGGCAGATCAACTGACCGCGCGCATAGAGCAGGGCGGGTTCTCCGCCCAGCTGCTGGATGGCGTCACGGGTTCGGGCAAGACGGAAGTCTATTTTGAGGCCGTGGCCGCGACATTGGCAAAAGGACGGCAAGCGCTGATCCTGCTCCCTGAGATCGCGCTCACAGGCCAATTTTTGCAGCGGTTTGAGCAGCGCTTCGGGTGCCGTCCCGCGGAGTGGCATTCGGACCTCTCGTCCAAGGAACGCAAACGCGTGTGGCGCGCCGTGGCCGACGGATCCGCCAGGGCGGTGGTCGGCGCGCGCTCGGCTCTGTTCCTTCCTTATCAGGACCTTGGCCTCATCGTCGTGGACGAAGAGCATGAGAGTGCGTTCAAGCAGGAAGATGGCGTCTCTTACAATGCGCGGGACATGAGTGTGGTGCGGGGCTCGCTCGGCGGCTTTCCGGTTGTGCTGGCATCCGCGACGCCTTCTCTTGAGACCATGGCGAATGTCTGGTCCGGAAAATACGATCATCTGGTCCTGCCCGAACGGCACGGGCCCGCCGTAATGCCGGCCGTTGGGGCGATTGATATGCGGGCGCATCCGCCGGAGAAGGGCGAATGGATTTCACCCCCCTTGCTTCGAGAGATGGGAGAGGCTTTAGCGAAGGGGGAGCAGTCCATGCTGTTCCTCAACAGGCGGGGCTATGCGCCGCTCACGCTCTGCCGGACCTGCGGCCATCGGATTGGCTGCCCGGAATGCGACAGCTGGTTGGTAGAGCACCGGTTCCGAAAGGAACTGACCTGTCACCATTGCGGGTTTTCGGCGCCGGTGCCGCGGGCCTGCCCGTCCTGTGGCGATGAGGATTCACTCATTGCCTGTGGGCCAGGGGTGGAGAGGATTGCCGAGGAAGTGGTTCAGAAGTTCCCGCAGGCACGGCTGGCGCTCTTGTCCTCCGACAGTCTGCGGGGGCCTGCGGCGCACGCCGAAGCCATTCGGCAGATCACTGAGCACGAAGTCGATGTGATTGTGGGGACCCAGATCGTCGCCAAGGGCCACAATTTTCCGCTGCTCACCGTTGTCGGCGTGGTGGATGCGGACCTGGGTCTGGAAAATGGGGACCTTCGCGCCGGTGAGCGCACCTTCCAGCTGCTGCACCAGGTGGCGGGGCGTGCCGGGCGGGCTGATCGTCCGGGGCGCGTCTATCTCCAGACCTATATGCCCGAGCACCCGGTCATGCAGGCGCTTATTGAAGGCGAAAGAGACCGATTCCTGGAACGGGAGGCCGCCATGCGGGAGCGGACCGGCTACCCTCCTTATGGGCGTCTGGTGGGGATTGTGGTGTCAGGGCCCAACCCGCAACAGGTTCATGGTGTCTCGCGGGAACTCGCCCGATCCCATGGGCCCCAAGAGGGAATCAGCGTCTTTGGACCGGCGCCGGCGCCTCTGGCATTGCTCCGTGGCCGCCACCGGGTGCGATTCCTGGTCAAAAGCACCCGAAACGTGCCCATTCAGGACTATGTGGCCGAGTGGCTCTCGCGGGTCAAAGTCCCCAATGCGGTCCGGGTTTCAGTGGATGTGGATCCCTATTCTTTCCTTTAATTGATTGGTTCCTGAAGACTCGCGGTCAATGGTCCGTCTACGGGCAAAAGTGCGACAAAAATGACGTCGAATTGCCGCACCTGCGCGATTTTCTGGCGCAATTTCTTGGTGGGGCATTGCACCTGCTATGCCTGCGTGGTACCACACGCGCGGCTTCGGGGGCGGTCACTTTGTGGGCTGTTCTTCTGTCGCCATAACTTCAATGTTTTCAGGAGGTTACCTGTTTCGTCCCGGCCTCATCGGGAATCTCGGGTAGCCGTCCTAGACCAAGCGTTGCGAGCACACACGTGTCAGCTGATAACTCTCTCGCCACCGGCGTTGCCGGTCGCTATGCAACGGCTCTCTTTGAGCTGGCAGACCAGGCAGGCGCCCTTGATACGGTCGCTGCAGACCTCAAAGGTCTGAATGGTCTGATCGATACGTCTGACGACCTGAAACGGCTTGTAAGAAGCCCCGTCTTCTCCACCGAAGAACAGGCCGCCGCCATGTCAGCCATTCTGACCAAGGCTGGCGCTCAGACATTGACCCAGAATTTTATCGGCGTGGTGATTGCCAACCGCCGAATCTTTGCTCTTCAGGACATGATCCGCACGTTCGGCCAGCTTCTGGCGCGCTCGCGCGGTGAAATTTCTGCTGATGTCACCAGCGCTCATCCGCTGGCGGATCCTCAGGTTGCGGCGCTGAAAGAAGCGCTTAATGCCGCCATGGGTCGTGACGTACAAATCGAAACACGGGTGGACAAGGAGCTGCTTGGCGGTCTCGTTGTCAAAGTGGGAAGCCGGATGATCGACTCCTCGCTGCGCACCAAACTCAATAACCTCAAATTTGCGATGAAAGAGGCTGGCTGATGGACATTCAGGCCGCGGAAATTTCTGCAATCCTTAAGGAACAGATCAAAGGTTTCGGTGACGAAGCTGAGGTCTCGGAAATCGGACAGGTGCTGTCCGTCGGTGACGGTATCGCCCGTATTTACGGTCTCGATAACGTGCAGGCCGGTGAGATGGTTGAATTCCCAGGTGGAATTCGGGGCATGGCGCTGAACCTGGAAAACGACAATGTCGGTGCCGTGATTTTCGGTACGGACCGCGACATTAAAGAAGGCGACACCGTTAAGCGGACCGGCGCCATCGTGGACGTGCCTGTGGGCAAGGGTCTGCTCGGCCGCGTTGTTGACCCGCTCGGCAATCCGATTGACGGCAAGGGCCCCATCGAAGGCGTTGAGCGCCGTCGCGTGGACGTGAAGGCACCGGGCATCATCCCGCGTAAGTCGGTGCACGAGCCTATGCAGACCGGCCTGAAAGCCATTGACGCCCTGATCCCGATCGGCCGTGGCCAGCGTGAGCTCATCATTGGTGACCGCCAAACCGGTAAGACAGCGGTGGCGATTGACGCCATGCTCAATCAGAAGCCTCTCAACGATGGCGATGACGAGAGCAAGAAGCTTTACTGCGTATACATCGCGGTGGGTCAGAAGCGCTCAACGGTTGCACAGATCGTGAAGACGCTGGAAGAAAACGGCGCCCTTGAATATTCAGTGGTTGTTGCGGCAACGGCGTCCGAGCCTGCTCCGCTTCAGTTCCTGGCACCGTTTGCTGGTTGTGCGATTGGCGAATATTTCCGCGATAACGGCATGCACGCTCTGGCGGTTTACGATGACCTGTCCAAGCAGGCTGTTGCCTATCGCCAGATGTCTCTGCTGCTTCGTCGTCCTCCTGGGCGTGAAGCCTATCCTGGGGACGTTTTCTACCTTCACTCACGTCTGCTCGAACGGGCTGCGAAGCTCAACGAAGACAATGGTTCTGGCTCACTGACGGCGCTGCCGATCATTGAAACCCAGGCGAACGACGTGTCCGCCTACATCCCGACCAACGTGATCTCGATCACCGACGGTCAGATCTTCCTGGAAACTGACCTCTTCTATCAGGGTATCCGCCCTGCGGTGAACGTGGGTCTGTCGGTGAGCCGTGTTGGTTCCTCCGCTCAGGTGAAAGCGATGAAGCAGGTTGCCGGTAAGATTAAGGGTGAGCTTGCGCAGTACCGTGAAATGGCGGCGTTCGCCCAGTTCGGTTCTGACCTTGATGTGACCACGCAGCGTCTTCTCAATCGTGGTGAGCGTCTGACGGAGCTCCTGAAGCAGGGTCAGTTCTCACCGCTGAAAGTGGAAGAGCAGGTTGTGGTGATTTATGCCGGTGTGAACGGGTATCTCGATGATATCCCAACCGCTGATGTAGGCCGCTACGAAGAAGAGCTTCTGCGCACAGTGCGTGACAAGAACGCTGATCTTCTCGACACGATCCGTCAGGAGCTCGCGCTTTCTGATGCGACGGAAGCGAGCCTCAAAGAGGTTGTCGAGGGCTTCACCAAGGCGTTTGCCTGAGCATTGTTCTGACCAAGTAGGACTGATGGCGATATGGCCAGCCTTAAGGAACTAAGAAACCGGATCTCCAGCGTGAAAAACACGCAGAAGATCACGCGTGCCATGCAGATGGTGGCTGCCGCGAAACTGCGCCGGGCGCAGGAAGCAGCAGAAGCCGCGCGCCCCTATGCTGCTCGGATGAGCGGTGTGTTGGCGAACCTCTCTGCCGGCATGGAAGGTCGAGACGGTGCCCCTGAACTGATGGTCGGCACCGGCAAAGACGATACGCATCTTCTGATTGTTGCGACGTCAGAGCGCGGTCTTTGCGGTGGCTTCAACTCTTCCATCGTGCGTCTTGCGCGCGAGGAGATCATCCGCCTTCAAAACCAGGGCAAGACGGTCAAGATTTTGCCGGTTGGCAAAAAGGGTCGTGACCAGCTCAAACGTCTTTACAGTGACCTGTTTGTCGATTTTGTCGACCTGTCTGAAGTGAAGCAGATTGCATTTTCGAACGCAGATGCGATTGCCGGTCAGGTCCTGTCTCTGTTTGAGGCGGGCGAATTTGATGTCTGCACGCTCTTCTATGCTGAGTTTGAGAGCGTTGTTGCACAGATCCCGACAGCGCTTCAGCTGATCCCAGCGCGGATCGAAGCGACTGAAGGTGCGGAAGATGAAAGCGTCGATCTGGGCGGTGCTGCCTACGAATATGAGCCTGAAGAGGCTGACATCCTGAAGGAACTGCTGCCGCGGAACATTGCGGTTCAGATCTTCCGGGGACTGCTTGAAAATTCTGCTTCTGAGCAGGGTGCGCGGATGTCCGCTATGGACAATGCGACGCGGAATGCGGGCGAGATGATCGATCAACTTACGATCACCTATAACCGCTCCCGCCAGGCTCAGATTACGAAAGAACTGATTGAGATTATTTCGGGTGCTGAGGCGCTCTAAAATATTTTGTTGGACGCAAGCCTCCTGTTGAGGCTGCAACCGATCCGAGGAAAGACATATGACCAACGTTGTCGGACGAGTTACCCAGGTTATTGGTGCTGTTGTTGACGTCGAGTTTGACGAACACCTGCCGGCTATTTTGAACGCGCTTGAAACCAAGAATGGCGACAATCGCCTGGTTCTGGAAGTGGCGCAGCATCTGGGCCAGAACACGGTTCGCACCATTGCGATGGATGCGACAGAAGGTCTGGTACGCGGCCAGGACGTGACTGACACGGGCGCTGCGATTGAAGTGCCTGTCGGCGACGAAACGCTTGGGCGGATCATGAACGTGATCGGCGAGCCGGTTGATGAAAAAGGCCCGGTCGTCACCGCTGCAAAGCGCGCCATTCACCAGGAAGCCCCAGAATTTTCTGAGCAGTCCACCGAAGCTGAAATGCTGGTCACCGGCATTAAGGTTGTGGACCTCCTCGCACCTTACGCGAAGGGCGGTAAGATTGGCCTCTTCGGCGGTGCGGGCGTTGGTAAGACCGTTCTTATTCAGGAACTGATCAACAACATCGCGAAGGCGCACGGTGGTTACTCTGTGTTTGCTGGTGTTGGTGAGCGGACCCGCGAAGGGAACGACCTCTACTACGAAATGATCGAATCCGGCGTGAACAAAGAGGGCGGTGGCGAAGGCTCCAAATGCGCCCTCGTGTTCGGTCAGATGAACGAGCCTCCCGGGGCCCGTGCTCGTGTGGCTCTGACGGGTCTCACCGTTGCTGAGCACTTCCGTGATGAAGGCCAGGACGTGCTGTTCTTTGTGGATAACATCTTCCGCTTTACGCAGGCTGGTTCAGAAGTGTCCGCGCTTCTCGGTCGTATCCCATCCGCAGTGGGCTATCAGCCGACGCTTGCAACCGACATGGGAACGCTGCAAGAGCGTATTACAACGACAACCAAGGGTTCGGTGACGTCCGTGCAGGCGATTTATGTTCCTGCCGATGACCTGACCGACCCGGCACCTGCGACGTCCTTCTCTCACTTGGATGCAACGACCGTGTTGAACCGTGCGATCTCCGAGAAGGGTATTTACCCTGCTGTGGACCCGCTCGACTCAACCAGCCGTATTCTCGAGCCACGTGTTGTTGGTGAAGAGCATTACGAAACAGCGCGTCGCGTTCAGGAGATCCTGCAGAAGTACAAGTCGCTTCAGGACATCATCGCCATTCTCGGCATGGATGAGCTTTCTGAAGAAGACAAGCTTGTTGTGGCCCGCGCGCGTAAGATTGAGCGTTTCCTCAGCCAGCCGTTCTTTGTGGCGGAAGTGTTTACCGGCAGCCCTGGCGTGCTGGTTGACGTGAAAGACACGATCAAAGGCTTTAAAGGTCTCTGCGATGGTGAATATGACCACCTGCCGGAAGCTGCCTTCTACATGGTCGGCACGATCGAAGATGCAATGAAGAAAGCGGAAACGCTGGCTGCGGAAGCTGCATAGTCTTCGGCGTTTAAACAGAGGTTTGCCTGATGGCTGACAAGCTGAAATTCGATCTTGTGGCTCCTGAGCGTCTTTTGATGTCGACGGAAGCTGACATGGTCATCGTCCCCGGCACCGAAGGTGATTTTGGTGTGCTGGCGGGCCATGCACCGGTCATGTCGACACTGCGTGTCGGCGTGCTGGACGTGAGCGGCACCGACGGCCAGGACATGCGCATTTTTGTGCGCGGTGGCTTTGCTGAGGTAACGCCTGCCGGCCTTACCGTTCTTGCTGAAGAAGCCGTGCCCCTGTCCGAGTTGGACGCCGCAGCCCTTGATCAACGGATCAAGGACGCGACGGAAGATGTGCAGGATGCGTCGAGTGACGAAGCGAAATCGAAGGCGCAGGCGCATCTGGACCAGCTTCAGGAGTTGCGCTCCGCGCTCTAAACTCACCTAAAGACCACAGTGTTTGAGGCGGTACTCTCGGGTGCCGCCTTTTTCTTGGCCTTTTCGGTGGAGTTCGTGCTTTTGCGCGAGCGCGCTATACTATCTCGGTAAGGCCTGCACCAAGCTTAGGATGATGGGAAGTGGCATGAGTGAACATTGGACGCTGGACGATATTGCGTGGGACCAGTTTGACGCTTCAAAGGTGGACCCGGACCTCTTGGCTGCCGTCAAAGCGGCGGCGATGGTTGAATATAATGCCGGCGACTATGTGACCTATCTCACCAATGTGTTTTCAGACCTGCCGAATGTCCAGGAGACCATCCAGCAGTGGGGCCGTGAGGAAGAGCAACACGGTGCTGCGCTGGCCCGGTGGGCTGAGCTCGCGGATCCCAGTTTCTCCTTCGACGCTGCGTTCAAACGCTTTCAGGAGATCTACCAGATACCGGTGGATGCGACCGAGAGCGTGCGTGGCTCGCGGGCAGGTGAAATGGTGGCGCGCTGCGTGGTGGAGAGCGGCACATCGTCCTTCTATACGGCCATCAAGGAATCCACCGACGAGCCGGTCATGAAACAGATCGCTCAGCACATTGCTGCCGATGAGTTTCGCCACTACAAGCTGTTCTACGACACGCTCAACGAGATTGATGAACAACCCTCCCTCTTCGAAAAAGCGAAAGTCGCCTTATTGCGGGTGAATGAGGCGGATGATGATGAGCTAGCGTCAGCCTATTTTGCCGCGAACACCCAGCCCGGCGATGGCGCAACATATGAACGGGAGAAGTATGCGGCCGCTTATGAAGCCCGTGCCCTGGTCCTTTACAAGCGGACCCATACGAACCGGCTTGTCTCCATGATCGCGAAAGCCGTTGGGATTGCGCCCCATGGTCGCTTCATGCGCATGCTTGAGCCGATCGTCTGGAAAGTCTGGCAGCGACGCACCCGCAAGGCGCAGGCTCTGGCGGCTTAGGTTTTCGCCAACGCCTCTACGCTATCTCGGAATTCGGCCACGACTTGGGAGTAGACCTCACGCTTAAAGGGCACAATAAGCGTGTCCAGCTCATCGATGTCCGCCCATCTCCATCTTGAGAATTCCTGATGGTCATCGGCGGCAATATCGATGTCCCCGTCCTTTCCGGTAAAGCGGAGCAAGAACCAGCGTTGAGTCTGGCCGCGATATTTGCCTTTCAGTGCTTTCCCGACAATCTCCTTGGGCAGATCGTACTTATACCAATGCTCGGATTCCCGGAGAATCTCCGCCTTGTCTGTTCCGGCTTCTTCGGCAAGTTCGCGCAATGCTGCGGTCGCCGGCTCCTCGCCTTTATCGATACCGCCCTGCGGCATCTGCCAGGCCGTATCGTGGCTGTCGTCGGAATAGCCGATCCTGTCGCCGATCCAGACTTTGCCCAGGTCGTTCACCAGCATGATGCCGACGCAGCGGCGGTAGGGGAGGTCGGGCGTTTTATCGGACATAGACTTTCCTGAAACGTGGTGGCGTTAGCCGTCGATCGCGGCGGCGCTCACGGGTATCAGGACAATGTCGTCCTGTTCAAGGCTTTCCGTCCATTTCTGGATGCGCTCAATGGTCACCGGGAAGGCTGTGCCGAGGCCGACAACAACGCCGTTTTGCCCGGCTTGTTGTTGCAGGGCAATGAGCGCTTCATCAATGGCACGTGCATTGCGGGTCGGATCCACCGAGCGGTTGCCTTGAGCCCAAGGAAGGCCCAGTTCTTGCGCCAATTCCGTGGCGGTGCTGCGGCGGCTCGTGCCGGGGTCGACATACATCACGCCGCGGCTTTCAAGTGCTTCCAGGATGGGTTCCATCGCGGTCCTGTCGGCGGTGAATTTAGCACCCTGATAGGAGGTGACGCCGACATAGCCTGTGAAGCGGCTCATGAGCCAGGAGAGCCTATCCAGATTATCCCCGGCGCTCAGCGACGTTAGCAGGGTGTACGGCCCGGGGTCATTGGCCGGATAGTCATATGGCTCCATAGGCAGCTCCAGCAGGACTTCATGGCCTGCCGCACGCGCCTGATCGATCCAGCTTTGCAGATTGCGTCCATAGGGGGCGAAGGACAGCGTCACTTCAGGGGGCAGTTTTTCGATGGCATTTCGTGTGGCGCGCTCTGAAATACCCAGCCCCCCCACCACCAATGCAACGCGTGGAAGGCGAACATTGCTTGCCGTCAGTCCCGAGGGGCGCGCATAAGCGGTGGATGCGCGTTGTCCGGATGATCCGATAACAGGCAAAGGACCGTGGGGGCCATTGGCGATCAATCCGGGCAGGGGCGCCGCGGGCAGTGCTTTAACGGTTGTTGTTGGTCTCTCCGGCGTGCGCGGTGACACCTCCTGCGGAGCTTCAGCGGGCGCTTCTGGCGCAGGGTTTAGCGACAGCGGTGGCGGCAAGGAAACACTGGTATCTTCCATCGGCGAGGGCGCAATGGGATCGTCCGCGGTGCCGGATCTCAGGATATCAGGCGCCGGAACCGCGGGTTCCTTGGTCAGTTCAATGATTTTCAGCGGGCCGATATAGCTCGGATTGCCCGTGGCCCAGAGCCACAGAATGACCGCGCCATAGGAGAGCGCAACGAGAAAGGCGCCGACCGCAAGTGGGCTCACGCGATTTGTCGGCATGTTGGGCAAGAGCCGCCGTTTCTCGGTGCTGGCAGTAGAACTGCTTGCCATTCACTCCGGTCCTTATGGGCCGTTATCCGCTTCTAAAACCTAAGGCAGGGCCTCGTGCCTCAAGTCTCTCCAAACCCTCGCGGCATCACGTTGCGTGTTCTGCCGCTCCGTCACCCTATCGCAGCCTTGGTATCCGTTTAGTTAGCGACTGTTCCGCTTTGGCCGTCCGTGTTTGCTTTGACCTCGTAGGTGCGAACACCATTCAGAAGATCCAACGCATATTGCAGCTGCAGGTCATCCGCCCGATCCGCCGGCACAAATGACGGAGAGCCGGCAGACTCCTCTTTGCCATTTTCGGCTTCCAGGTGTCCTGGGAGTGCTGCTTCGCCTGTGACCCGGCGCTGCCGTTCGTCTTCCACTTCCTGGTGCACTTCAATGTCAGGCTCAATACCCGTTGCCTGAATGGATGTTCCGCTCGGCGTGAAGTAGCGCGCTGTCGTCAGGCGGATGGCGCCGTCTGATCCAAGCGGGATAATCGTTTGCACAGAGCCTTTGCCAAAGGACCGGGTGCCGAGGACTGTGGCGCGTTGATGGTCCTGAAGCGCGCCGGCCACAATTTCAGATGCGCTGGCGGACCCCCCATTGATCAGGATGATAATCGGTTTGCCATCGACCATGTCGCCGCCGCGGGCATTGTAGCGCTGCGTTTCCTCCGTGCGGCGCCCTCGGGTTGATACAATCTCGCCCTTGTCCAGGAAGGCATCTGAAACGGCGATGGCCTGATCCAGCAGACCGCCTGGATTGTTTCGTAAATCGAGGACGTAGCCTTTGATCCGGTCTTCGCCGATCAATTCGGACAATTCTTCAACAGCGTCATCCAGACCCGTGGATGTCTGCTCGTTGAAACTTGTAATCCGGATATAGCCGATATCCTCTTCGCGCTGGAAGCGCACCGAGCGAATGGTAATGATGTCACGGGTTACTTTGACGTCGAAGGGTTCGTCAACACCTTCCCGCACAACAGTAAGGGTGATGGTGGTGTCGACCGGTCCGCGCATCTTCTCTACGGACTCGCCAAGGGTGAGACCCAGAATAGGCGCATCATCCAAATGCGTAATGAGATCGTTCGGCAGCAGGCCCGCTTTCTGTGCGGGGGTGTCGTCGATGGGCGTCACGACCTTGATCAGGCCGTTTTCCATGGTGACCTCAATCCCCAGGCCGCCAAACTCGCCGCGCGTTTGAACCTGCATGTCCCGAAAGCTCTTCGGGTTCAGGTAGCTCGAATGCGGGTCCAGCGAATGGAGCATGCCATTGATCGCATTGTCGATCAGTTCCGAGTCTTCTGTCGGTTCGACATAGTCGGCGCGCACGCGTTCAAAGACATCGCCGAACAGATTGAGCTGACGATAGGTTTCTGAATTTGCTGCGTTGGCCGCCGTTTGATCGGACAATGGCTGGAGCGCAAACATTGTTACGCCAGCTACGACGGTGCCAATAGCAAAACTCGCAATCACGGACCTATTCATCAGCCTCGGGCCTTCCTATCACTTGCGACAAACCAGGGTCTTGGGTCGACGGGCGTGCCGTTTCGCCTCAACTCAATGTAGAGCGCCGGCTTGTCGCTACCAGCGTCCGAAGATGCGTCAGAGCGGGATGCTCCCATGGCACCGATGGGTTCACCTGCCAGCACGTTTTGGCCAACAACCCCGTCGATTCGGGACATGCCCGCAAGGAGCAGATGGTACCCCTCGCCGACCTCCAGGATCAAGAGTTGCCCATAGCGTCGGAAGGGGCCCGCAAAGGCGATTCTACCGTCAAATGGCGCTGTAACCGGGGCATCGGGCCGGGTTTCGAGCGTTAACCCTTGCACGGTTCCGCCGATCCCATCGTCCATGCCATAGCGCCCCAGGGCGACCCCTTCCACCGGCGGGCGAATGAGGCCACGGGAGGCAGAGAAAAGGTGCCCTGTAGCGGTCATAGGCGCTACAGCGGCGACCTGGCGTTCTGCCGGCGCGGGGTCTGTCGCAGGCGGGGTTGGGAGCTCCGTGAAGGCGGGGCGCGGCGGCGGTGTTCTGCGCGCTGCCCGTGCTTCCAGCCGGGCAATCAGGTCTTTCAGATCCTTGGCCTCACGAGAAAGTGTGGCGAGAGCTGCAGCTTCTTCCTCTGCTAGCGCCCGGGTGGCGGCCTCAGCGGCGACTTTTGCTTCCAGCAGCTCGTTCAGCGTCTGACGCTCGCCGGAGAGGTCAAGGGAGGCCTGGTCAAAGGTCTCTTGCTCGGCCACCAGGTCTGCTTTCACTTTCTCAAGCTCTTCCAGGCGGTCTCTGATCTCGCGGGCTTCAGATTCCAGCTTGGGCACGATGGTGGAGAGCAGCAGGGCGCTGCGCATCGCCGACACCGCATCGTCCGGTCTGACCGCGAGTGCCGGCGGCGGGTTACGATCGAGGCGTTGCAGGGCGGCGAGCGTGTCTGTGAGTTCGGCGCGGCGCGTCTCCAATTGCGCCAGCAGAACGGCTTGCGCCGCTGTCAGGCCTGCGAGCCTGGTCTCGGAGTCTGTCACATCCCGCTCGCGCGCCTGAACACGTGCTGCAGCATCGATCAGCTGCTGCCTGATTTTTTGAACTTCTTCGGCCAGGGCGTTGGCCTCCGCCTCCAGCTGTTGGCGGCGCTCCACCCTGTCCTCGATCTCGGTTTCCAGCTCCTGCAATCGCGATGGATCTGTTTCGGTTGCTAGTGCTGGCGTGGTCAGAGAGAGAAGGGCGCCGATCAGCGTCACGGTTGCCAGGTGAGTGGGCGTGTTAGACCGCCTCATGGGCCTCTGCCTGATCTGAAACGAGACGTGTGGTGCCCGTCATTTCCTGAGGCACCGATGCATTCAGAAGTGAGAGAAGCGTCGGCGCGACATCCTCCAGACGGCCCGGTTTCAGTGCCGCGTCGGTCATTATTGCGGGTGGTCCATCGATGACAAGCGGCACTGCCGCGCGGGTGTTGCAGGCGTTGGCTTTTCCAGCCTCGTCCAAACGCATGTCCTCCGCGTTGCCATGGGATGCGGTGATCATCAAGGTACCGCCGCGCTTTTCCAGAATGGCGGTGATTTTGCCGAGCGCTTTGTCCACGATCTCAGCGGCTTTTTTTACCAACGCCGGATCACCAGTGCGGGCCGCGAGACCCACATTCGGAAAATGCACAATGATCGCGTCGGCGGTTCCGGCCTTTACAGCGCTGACGGTCTCGTTGGCGAGATCAAGGGCGGCAAGCTCCGGTTTCTTCTCAAACTGCAGACGTTTTTGGCTCGGCAGTGCCAGGTGCGTTTCGCCTTCAAACGGCGCCGGACGGCCCCCCAGTTGATAGGTGCCGAGCGCATAGGGGGACGTCTCATCACACAGATAGAGCTGCTTTTTACCTGCCGTTGCCAAGGCTTCGCTCAGTGTGCCGTTCAACCGGGGCTCGTCAAATAAAGACTGGATCTGGTCGCGCAAAGGGTAGGCGAGCGGCGTCAGGCTGCAAATGGCTGATAGTTCAACGGGTGACGCGATCCTACTTGATGCATCGGGACTTGCTGCCAATGCCTCCATGAGCGGTGCTGCGCCATCGGCGCGGAGCAGCGCAAGCAGGAGAGCGTCGTCCTGGCGCAATCCGCCGTAGCCGGTGAGGATCGCGGGCGGGATGTCCGCATCGCACAAGCCTTTTTCGTAGCACTCGGCGACATAAGGCACCGCATAGTCGACGGAGACGGCGCCCGCTTCCGCCATGGCTTTCAGCGCCAGGCCAGTTTTTCCTTCTCGTTGCAGGCGGTCGAAGGCGTAGCGGCGTCCCATGACCGACGCAAGCTGTGCATTATCAGCTCCTTCAATGTCATGCAAAAACTCACCAAGGCAGTCTGCGCCGCTCTGGGCGTTTGTATCTTCCCCGTCGAGGATCGCGTGGATCCAGACTTGAACCCCTTCATGGCTCATGAGGGCCGCAAGGACCGCCAAATGATATTGGTGTCCTTCCACGCCTGCGGGTGAGATCAGACCGACGAGATGAATGGCGCCGCCGACACTGCGGGCTTTCAGGATCAGATCCTGAAGCTCTCGATTATCAGCAATCGGTTCCGGCCCGTCTCCCGCAAAGGCGGCATTCACACGTACCGCAAACTGTCGCTCCGTTCGGCCGGCGCCAATGGCGCGGTGACCGGCTTCAACATTTCCGGGTTGGTCAGGTGCAAGGCCTACAGCTTCACCGCTTGCCGCCAGCATTGTGCGTATGCCGCGCGCCGCCAGGCGGTCAAAGATCGGTGTTTTTGCGTTGGCGATGACGTTGCCATCGGTGTCCGCGCGGTTTCCCCAGCCGTCAATAATGGCAAGGACGACGGGTTCTGTGCTTGTCGCGCGCGCCATCTATGAGTCTCTCCTGAGGTCTGTTGGTCTATACGCAGATACTAAGGCCGGGAGGTTAGATTGAGAATCGTTCCTGTCCTGCCGGAAGGAGGCGACCCTACTGAGCGTGAAATAGCCTGTCCAGAGACCGCACCATTTCTATCCCTCACGGTGGTAGGGATGGCCTGCGAGTATGGTTGCTGCCCGATACAATTGTTCAGACAACATAGCTCGCGTCATCATATGTGGCCATGTTTGGTTCCCGAATGAGAGCTTAAAATCAGCACTGTTTCTGACCTTCTCGCTCAGGCCGCCGGCGCCACCGATCACGAATGCGCACGCGGGGGCTCCTTCGTCGCGCCACTGGCTCAGCTTCTCGGAAAACTCTTTGCTCGTTAGGGCGCGTCCCCGTTCGTCGAGCACGATGAGTTTGGCGCCTTTGGGGAGGGCGTTGAGGATCTTTTCTCCTTCGCGCGCCGCAAGTTCTGCGCGGTCGAGATTCTTCTTTTCTTCGACTTCGGTCAGTGACAGGGGGCCGAGACCCTGTGTCTTGCCTTGACCGTCAAACCGCTTTGCAAAATTGTCGAATAGATCCTTCTCCGGGCCCGGCTTCATCCGGCCCACGGCAATTATCTCCACCCGCATCGCGGTCTAGCTGATGGCGATCCGCTCAGCCGCTACGTCGGCTGACCACATCTTTTCCAGCTTGTAGAACTCGCGGACCTCTGGCCGGAAAATGTGAACGATCACATCTCCACCGTCGATCAGGACCCAATCAGCTTGTGCCAAACCTTCAACGCGCGCGCTGCCGAAGCCTTCTTCTTTCATGCGCCGTGTCAGGTGATCCGCCAACGCGCTGACATGCCGCTGGGAGCGTCCGGTTGCGACGACCATGTGGTCGGCAATCGCAGATTTTCCCTCAAGGCTGATCGGCACGATGTCTTCTGCCTTGTCATCATCCAGACAAGTCAGAACAAGATCGAGCATCGCGTTTGATTGGGAGTGGATTGGCTTTTCATCAGCCGTCGGAGCGGCCGTGCGGCCCGCTGGCTGAGAATGGACATTTGTGTCCAGGTTTTGTGCGCTCAGGGATAACTCCTTGTCCCCATTTCGGGGTCCCTATGCATGATGACAGCAGCGGCTTTCTGGCCCCTGCGAGGGACGCAGTCTACGGCCCTCATGAGAAATATGACCGCTTGCCGACGACAATTCAATGAAACCGCGCGCGCAGGAAGAGGGTCCCGAAAAATTCATAAAAATCAATGGGTTATGGGCGCTCGGGCCACGGGGTGTCAGGCCTTCTGGCGGAGCTCGGTCGCAGAAATTGGATTCTGAGGACCTTCCAGGAAGCAGAGCGCGGGGGCTTCGAGTCGCGGCAGCAAAGCGGCATCCGAGGGGTCCACCCAGGCAGGTCGGTAGGCTGTTGCTGCCAGCGACAGCCGGGCTTTGAGGTTGAAGCCGGGACGCGGGTAGATGGCCATGGGCACGCTCTCCACAAGGGTCCGCCATTTCGCCCAGTGCGGCAGCTGGATCATATTGTCCGCGCCCATCAACCAGACGAACTGAACTGACCGGTAGCGTTCTCTTAGAGCTTTGATCGTATCAACGGTGAATCGGGTGCCGAGGTGGCTCTCAATATCCGTGACGGCAATACGCGGGTGAGCCGCCATGTGCTCTGCGCCCTCCATGCGATCGCCAAGCGGGGCCATGTCGCTCGTGGTTTTGAGCGGGTTTTGCGGCGACACCAGCCACCAAATCTGGTCCAGCTGCAAATGGCGGAGCGCCATCAGGGACACAAGCCTGTGTCCTTCGTGAGCGGGATTAAACGAGCCACCCAGAAGCCCCACCTTCAGCCCCGGTGATGTTGCAAGCGGCAGGTTCACGGGGCGCGCTTTATGGACGGGTCTGGCCGCTGCCGCGTACCTGGTATTTGAAGCTGGTCAGCTGCTCCAGTCCAACGGGTCCGCGCGCATGGAACTTACCGGTGGCAATACCAATTTCCGCCCCCATGCCAAACTCGCCACCGTCTGCATATTGGGTCGAGGCATTGTGCAGCACGATGGCACTGTCGACTTCGTTGAGGAACTTGACGGCTGTCTCTTCATTCTGCGTCACGATACAATCGGTGTGGTCTGATCCATACTCGCTGATGTGGCGCATGGCGTCGTTCACATCATCGACGACGGCAATAGAGATGATCGCGTCCAAATATTCCGTTTCGTAGTCCTGATTTGTTGCCGGTTTTACACGCGCATCGGCGGCTTGTGTGGCATCGTCTCCACGGACTTCACAGCCCGCGTCAATCAGGCTTGCAACGATAGGCCCTAAATTCCTATCTGCGGCGCCCTTGTCGACCAGGACCGTTTCCGCCGCGCCGCAAATGGCGGTGCGACGCATTTTGGCGTTCACGACGATTTCCTGCGCCATGGCGAGATCGGCATCCCGGTCCACGTAGACGTGACACAGACCGTCAAGATGCGCGAAGACGGGCACCCGGGCTTCGTTCTGGACCCGCTCCACCAGCGAGCGCCCGCCACGGGGAATGATGAGGTCAAGATTGCCGTCCAGGCCCTTCAGCATTTCGCCGACAGCTGCACGGTCTGTTGTGGGCACAATCTGAACGGCACCGTCGGGCAGGTTGGCGGCTGCCATGCCTTCTTCCAGACAGGCAAAAATGGCGCGGCTTGAGTGAAAGCTCTCGGATCCGCCGCGCAGAATGGCCGCGTTGCCCGCTTTCAGGCAGAGCACTGCCGCATCCGCCGTGACATTTGGACGGCTTTCATAAACGACACCGATCACACCAAGGGGCACGCGGACACGGGAAATGTTGAGACCACTGGGCTGATCCCAATCCGCCATCACGTCGCCGACAGGGTCTTTCAAAGCCGCCACCTCTTCGATGCCTTTGGCAATGGCTTCGATCCTCGCATCGTCCAGCATAAGGCGATCCATCAAGGCACCCGACAAGCCTTTTGCACGACCGACTTCCATGTCCTTGGCGTTGGCGTCCAGAATGTCGCCGGCATTGGCGCGTACGAGCATGGCGCTTGCCAAAAGGGCTGCGTCTTTTTGTTTGGTCGGGATGGTGGCGAGCGTCTTCGCGGCGGCGCGGGCGCGGGCGCCGATATCCGCCATGATGGCTTCAATGTCGTCATTCGCTGCGTTCAGGTCGGCGATGCTCATGCCTTGTCCCTTTCTTCGGTTCTGAGTGTCTTCTTGAGGACGAGATCGTCTCGGTGGATCATCTCAGATCGTCCACGATAGCCCAGAAGGGCTTCGATTTCACTGCTGTTATGTCCGGCGATTTCCTTGGCATCGGCGCTGGAATAGGCGGTGAGCCCTCGCGCAAGCTCTTCGCCGCTACCGTTTTTCACGAGCACCGCGTCGCCTCTGTCGAATGTGCCTTCGATGCCCACAATGCCAGCGGGTAATAGCGACCTGCCTTCGCCGAGCGCTTTGGCGGCGCCGGCGTCAACCAGGAGCGCGCCCGAGGCCTGAAGTGCGGCTGCGATCCATCGCTTGCGTTCCGTGTTGGGGTCAGAGTGCGCGTCAAACCATGTGCACCGTGCGCCTTCCGACAGGGCTTTTAGCGGATGGGCGGTTCGGCCGTTGGTGATGACCATATGACATCCCGCTTGCGTCGCGATCTGCGCGGCGGTGATTTTGGTCTTCATGCCGCCGCGTGACAGATCAGAGCCCGCGTCCCCGGCCATGGCTTCAATGTCGGCGGTGATATGCGACACTTCGGGAATGTGTTTTGCGGCAGGTGTTCCAGGTGGTGCGGAGTAGAGCCCGTCAATGTCCGACAGAAGCACCAGACAATCGGCACTGATCATGGAGGCCACGCGGGCGGCCAGCCGATCATTGTCCCCATAACGAATTTCTGCGGTCGCAACGGTATCGTTTTCATTGATGACGGGGACGGCACCAAGCTTCAGAAGTGTTGTGACGGTGGAGCGCGCGTTCAGGTAGCGGCGGCGCTGTTCCGTGTCGTCCAGGGTGACAAGAACCTGCGCCGTCGACAGGCCGCGGTCTGCGAGTGATGCTTGAAAGGCGTGGGCCAAATGGATCTGCCCGGCGGCGGCTGCGGCCTGGCTTTCTTCCAGTTTCAAAGACCCGGCAGGCAAGTCCAGTGCATGCCGCCCCAGTGCTATAGCGCCGGAGGAGACGATGACGACGTCTTGTCCGTTTGCTCGCATAGCCGCGATGTCGTCCATCAGGGCATCAAGCCAAACACGGTCAAGCTTTCCGGTCTCATCTTCTACCAGGAGCGATGAGCCGATTTTGACGACAACGCGTTTCGCATGATCAAGGCGAGAGGTCATGGTTGCCACCCGGTGGAGGTGGAGACCTCATCTTCTTCTGGTTGCGCCTCTTTCTTGCGATGCAGATTGATTTCTTTGAGCAGTTGATGGAGGACCGTACGCACGCCATCCCCGGACACGCCGGAAAGGATCATCACCTCCTCGCCCGATGCCTCTTCTAGCGCTGCTTTGCGTTCTGCGACCACATCGTCCGTGAGAGCGTCACACTTATTGAGGGCCAAGACGACCGGCTTGTCGCCGAGCCCATGTCCATAGGCTTCCAGCTCCCCTCTGATGGTGTGGTAGGCACCGACCACGTCTTCCTCTGTACCATCTACGAGATGAAGAAGGATGTTGGTACGCTCTACATGGCCCAGGAACCGATCGCCGAGACCTGCACCTTCGTGGGCGCCTTCGATGAGGCCGGGAATATCTGCCAGGACAAAGCTGTCGCCGTCGAGATCAACAACTCCAAGATTGGGATTGAGGGTGGTGAAGGGATAGTCGGCGATCTTAGGCTTTGCGCGCGAGACCGCCGCGAGGAACGTGCTCTTTCCGGCATTGGGCAGGCCGACGAGCCCCGCGTCCGCGATCAGTTTCAGCCGCAGCCACACCCACATCTCCTTGCCTTCCTGGCCAGGGTTTGCATGCCGGGGTGCCTGGTTGGTGGCGCTCTTAAAGTGGGCATTGCCGAAGCCGCCATTGCCGCCGTGCAGAAGGATGATGCGCTGCCCCACCTCTGTCATATCGGCGATCAGTGTTTCATTGTCTTCTTCAAATACCTGCGTCCCGACGGGCACCTTCAGGATGACGTCTTCGCCATTGGGGCCAGACCGGTCCCGGCCCATACCATGGGTGCCGGTTTTGCCTTTGAAGTGTTGACGGTAGCGATAGTCGATCAGGGTATTGAGGCCCTCAACGCATTCGACAATGACATGACCGCCGCGGCCGCCGTCGCCGCCATTCGGGCCGCCGAACTGGACATACTTCTCCCGTCGGAAGCTGATCGAGCCAGCGCCGCCATCGCCTGAGCGCACATAGATTTTTGCCTGGTCCAGGAACTTCATAACGGTCTCTTTTGAGCCTGCCAGCGGGTTTTGGTCAAGCGATGTCGTACAATATCGCCAATTATGGTTTCACCAGGCATGGCGGATCTCTTCCCAGACATGGCGGTTGGTTGTGACGTCGTAACGCTCGACCTCTTCGTCACGCGCGAGGCAGAAAACCCTGCTTTCGCCCGAAATCGTGAAACCGCATCGTTCCAGAACCACGCCCGACGCGGGATTGTCCTTAAAGTAAGAGGCGCCCAGGTCGTGCATGGCTTCTTCGTCAAAGAGGTAGGAGACCAGTGCGCGGGCTGCCTCGGTCATGATGCCTTTGCCCCAATAAGGTTTGCCGAGCCAATAGCCGAACTCCAGTTCCTGGGCCACACATCCGGCAAACGCGCCATCGACCTCAATGGCACAAACAATGTCGGGAGAGGCGTCCTGGCTTTCGATCCAGGTCTCCGCCATCTCCTGCGTATAGGGATAGGGGACACGGGTGAGTTTGGAACACACATCCCAGTCGCCGACATATTCTGTGACAAGGGCCGCGTCATCGGGCTCGAAGGTGCGCAGGCGCAGACGGTCCGTGGTCAAAATTGTTGTCATCGCCTCGCCTCTTTCGCCGTCAGTTCCAGCTCTATGCAGTCTACCTCTTCTCCCCGCGCGAGACAGAAGCGTGTTTCCTCACCGATCGGCTGAAATCCAAGTTTCGTCAGTACACGACCTGAGGCGGGGTTTTCCTTGAAGTACCCAGCGGTCAGGCATTGCTCACCCAATATGTCGAACGCAAATTCGACCAGTATCCTGGCAGCCTCCGAGGCGATGCCCTGGCCCCAATAGGGCTCGCCGATCCAGTAGCCAAGTTCCATAGGGCCGCTCTCATCGCGGGAGACCCCAACAGCGCCGACAAGCTCGCCATTGGTTTCGATGGCGAATGGCCAGTCGTCGCCGGATGAACGCCTTTCTGCGTGGCCGTTGATCCACTCTTCTGCGGCGCCAACGGAATAGGGATAGGGCATGCGCGCGACCATGGAGGCCACTTTCCAATTGTCTGCCAGTTGCTGCACCCGAGGTGCATCGTCCAGCGTGAAAGGTCTCAGCCTCAATCTGTCGCCTGCAAGGTTCAATGTTTCTGCAATCATCAGATCCACCCAGGTGTCGCGTTTCAGGTTTCGTGAGAGGGAGATCAAAAAAAGAGAGAGATGGCGAACCATCTCTCTCTCGAAATCTTCAGGTCTGTCCGCCACCCGCAGGCGACGAAGGCACCTGCTATTTAGTCTGCTGCTTTCGCTGCCGGGACGTCCGACGAAAGGACGGACACATAGGTGCGGCCGCCAGCGCGGGTGCGGAAATTCACCGTGCCTTCAACAGTTGCGTAAATCGTGTGGTCCTTGCCCATGCCAACATTCTCGCCCGGGTGCCATTTGGTGCCGCGCTGGCGAATGATGATGTTGCCTGGGATCACGCTCTGGCCACCAGACTTCTTGACGCCAAGACGGCGGCCTTCACTGTCGCGACCGTTACGGGATGAACCGCCTGCTTTTTTATGAGCCATTTTTCTCTAACTCCTTAGGGACCGCGCCGAGGTTATCCGGCAGCGATGTCCGTGATTTTCAGCAGAGTCTCATGCTGACGGTGGCCGGCTGTGCGGCGGTAGTTATGGCGACGCTTCTTTTTGAAGACGGTGATCTTGCGCGACCGGCCCTGCTCGACGATTTCAGCTTTCACTGATGCGCCGCTGATCAGAGGAGCACCCACTTTCGTGTCAGTACCTTCGCCGCCAACCATCAAAACGTCCGTCAGGTCGACTTTGTCGCCGGCAGCGCCGTCGAGTTTCTCGACCTTGATAACGTCGTCTTTTGCGACCCGATATTGCTTACCGCCTGTGCGGACTACTGCGAACATCTTGAAATTCCATGCAAAACAAAAACCAGCGGCCTCCGGCAATCCTGACAGATTGGGAGAGACCGCTGCGAGTGGCGCGCACTATAGCCGTGGCGCGAGGGGTGTCAACCGGATTCGGGCGCAAATAAGCGCCGTTTTGACCGGTTTTTCAAGCATTTGGCCCTTATGCCTGCTTCTGAGCCGGGCCGCTGTTCGACACGGCCTCCAGAAGTTCCGCCGATCCAAAGGCCGAGCCCGAACTCTTTACGCCTAAGGCAAACTCAGGGGGCACAACTTCCGGCCCTTCGCCGGCCGGGAGCGGCGGTGTGTAATAGCCGAGCGCATAAGACCCCATGGCATATCCCAGGAGTGCCTGCAGCTCCGGATCGAAGTCCTTGGCGATCTCCGGCGGGCAGGAGAGATACTGGTTTTCCTCCTGGCGGAGCCAGCCGAGCGTATAGGTGATGTTGATGCCGGCCCGGTCGCCATTGGATTTGTTCGCCCCGCCGCCATGGAATACAGAGCCCGTATAGATCAAGACAGAGCCAGCGGACATTTCCGCATAGCCGATTTCCTCCGGCTGCGGCACGCGGTCATCGGGCCAGTCGATGGAGCCTGGGACAACCTGCGTCGCGCCATTTTCCTTGGTGAAGTCGGTCGCTGCCCAGATGGTGTTGAGCTGAGGTTCAATGCCCTGAAGGTACTTGCCCCAGGCCCAGCGATCCCGGTGGATAGCCTGCTCTGGCTGCCCCGGTTTGATGCGGATCACCTGGGTGAGGTGAAGCTGGTAAGCCTCGCAGTTGGGGAGCAGGAAGTCCGCGACCGCGCCGCGGATGGCCTCATTCATCACCATCTCCCGGCACATGGCTGAGCGGGCGACGAGGGCGCCCGTGCGGGTGGTATGACGGCCTGTAAAGTCGTCTCTGCCTTCCTCGGTCGCCTCCACATAGGGGCCGATCTCGGCGTTGAGTTTCGCCACCTGCTCGGCGCTCAGGACGTCTTTCAGGATCACCGCGCCGTCACGGTTGATGACCGCCATGATCTCGTCTTTGGTGGCGGTCGCGGGGAGTGTTTCGACTTTCGGTCCGGTCATGAATGTTCCTCCAGTTTGATTGTGTCACCTAACAATGCGCGAAGCATCAGGGTCAGGTGGTCCAATTGTTTGCGGGCGGGCCAGCCATCCGGGTCGAGGGTCGCTCGCACCAGAATGCCGTCGACAATGGCGATGATGGCGTCCGCCAGTATGGTGAGTTGGTCTTCAGGGGTATTGCTGTTTTCCGCCAGGTGTTGCACCAGGCTTGATTGAAACTCGTCGTAATATTGCCGGTGTATCTGGGCGAGCGTCTCGCTTGAGAGCGCCTGGGCAAAAAAGGCAAGCCAGACCCGCGCTGCCAGCTGGTCTTCCTCATCTAGTGGCAAAAACGCGGATGTGACGTCGAGGATGCTGCTGCCTGCGACCTTGTTCGCCTGGCGGTGGGCCCGGGCGATCACTTCTTCCAGCGCTGCAGCGATCAACTGGTCTTTGTCGTTGAAATAATGTGTGAGGCTCCCGGTGGTCACACCGGCCTCCCGTGCCACGTCCACCAGCCGCACGGCATCGAGCCCGCGTGTCCCGATGATTTTGATGGCAGCCTGGGCAAAGGCCTGACGCCGTTCCCGATGGTCGACTTTTTTTGGCATAATGGTGATTATATAAAAAGTGGCGGACGCCGCAAGGCCTAAAAATTGACATCTGGGTTGATATCCGGCCTCCTCTACCCAAGTTCCTTTTTCGAACTAATGTTCCAGGGAAAGCGCCATGGCCGATCTTCGACTTTTCTCCTATTTGCCCAATCCGCGGATCTACAAGGCGACCGTCACGGCGCGTTTGTGTGATGTGGAGCTTGACGTCCGGGGCGCTAAACCTCGGGAACTCGCCGACTGGTTGTGGGATGCCGATGCGCGACCGTTGACCGACGCAGATAAAGCGCCGGGCTCGCCAACGATGAGAGAAGCCCGCACGGGCTTCGCTGGCGTGCTGCACAAGACGGACGCGTTTCTTGAAGCGCATCCCTTTGGCACGGTGCCGGCCGCGTTCAGTCCCGATGGGAAGATCGGGATATTTGAGTCCAACAGCATTGGTCGGGCGGTCGCGCGGCTGTCCAAAAACGACCACCCGATCTATGGACGGGACGCGTATGAAGCGTCTCGTATCGATAGTTTTCTGGATGTGAGCCTGGTCTTTGCCCGCGACACCCAGAAGTATCTCCTGGCTCTTCCAAGCAAATCTCTGACGCCTGAGCTTTATGAGGCGACGGAGAAAGCCGTAGACACTTACCTCAATGGCATCGAGAACGCGCTTGATGGGCGAAAGTTTTTGGTTGGTGAGGATGTGTCCCTGGCGGATGTCTGCTTTGCGGCTGAGATGGTTGAATTTGCTCTCTCACATTACAGCCGGGCAGTGGTTGAAGAAGCGGGGCTGACACCGCTCTTCGATGAAAGTCTGAGAGATCGGTTCCCGCGGGCGATGGCGCACTTTGACAAATGCCGCGTCCATGAGGCATTCGCGCCGGATCTCGGGGCGCATTACGACCAAATCCTCGAGCGGTCTCAATCAGGCAACCTTCGGGCTTAGAAGCCAAGATTTGAGGCTGGAAAAGTAGTAGGCCGGAGGTGCTTGCGACTCCTCCGGCCCAACCTAATAAAACATAGACCCAAGGGGTGAGGATGCTGACCGGCCAGAAGGAAACTGTGCCGACAGGGGCCTAGTGCTCACCAGGTGCTGCTGTTCGTCAGCAACGGGATCAGAATATGTGGGAATATTTCCCACGTCAAGGAAAATGTGGGTAGTTTTCCCACATATTTTCGGCTATCTTCGAAATATGGCGGAAAACCTGGAAAAAGACGGGCCATCCGGACCCTTTCTGAGAGCTGTGCGCACGGTATTGCGCCCGCTCGTCCGCGGTTTGGTGCGCAGGGGCGTGCAGCTGCCGCAGATCGTGGAGGAGCTGAAGGCGCTCTATGTCGACGCTGCGCGTTTGGAGGCCGCCAAGGCCGGGCGTGTGACCCAAAGCGCCATCAGCGTGATGAGTGGTGTGCACAGGAAAGACGTCAAACGCCTGTTGGAAAAAACAGAAGACTCGCCGCAGCCACCGAGCGCCGCGTCGATGGGATCGAAGCTCATCGGGATTTGGATGGGACGCGCGCCCTTTGCGGGGGAGGACGGTAGCCCGCTGCCTTTGTTTGAAAAACGGTCTGATGGTCGCCCGAGTTTTGAAGAGTTAGTCGGCGAGGTGAGCCAAGACGTCCGGTCTCGCGCTGTTTTGGATGATTGGCTACGGTTGAATGTGGTCCTCAGACGGGATGACGGCCTTGTCGAACTGAACACCGAAGCGTTCGCCACGCCGGAAGCCGAGGCGGAAGCGCTTCATTTTTTCGGTCGGAACCTGCGCGACCATGTTTCTGCGGGCCTTCACAATCTCGATGGCAAGGATCCGCGTTTTATTGACAGGGCGACCTTCTATTGGGGCCTGACGGATGCCTCAATCGAGAAGCTGCGGCTTCTCGCGCGGGACTTAGGTACCGAAGCGGTTCGAGAAGCCAACAAACAGGCGTTGGACCTCGCAACACATGACCGGGAAAGTGGTGATGGCCGTCATCGCATGACCTTTGGTGTCTATTTTTATTCTGAAGAGGATGAGCCACAGAACGATGAACGGGAGGGCAGAGTATGATCCGTATTCTGACCTTTCTGATTGCCGCATGCCTGGTTGCAGGGTGCGCTGGAATGGGGCCGCTGGCGATGGCGCCTTCCGCCTCATCAGGTGCTGAGTCTGGCGTCGGGGGCACGGGCTATACAGACGATCCGGATCGCGACCTCGATGAAGGCGTTGGCGGTACCGGCTTTTCGACAAGCGACACCGTGGCCAATATTGGCGGCGACGAGGGTGTCGGCGGCACCGGCATTTTCGGTGTGATCACGGCGTTTGGCAGTATTGTCGTAAACGGTGTGCATATTGATTATCAAGATGCGACCCCGGTTACCGTGGACGGCATCGCTGGCACGCCGGACGACTTCGCTGTCGGACAGGTGGTTGCTGTCGAGGCGCGTCCCATGGGCGAGCGTTACCAGGCCCATCTGGTTGAAGTGCAGCATGCTGCTATGGGTCCCGTGAGTGATGTTGATGAAGAGGCGCGCACGATCACGGTGCTCGGACAGACGATTGAAGTCGCCGAGAGCGATCGATTGCCGCTCAAGGATGAATGGGTGCGCGTCAGCGGATTGCGCGGCCCGGACGAGCAGGTCCTTGCAACCCGGATCGACGCAGTCTCACCGTCACGCGCTGGGTTTGTCCGCGGGGTCGCTTTGCCGACGGACGGGGACGCGCTGGCGCTCGGTGGATTGACCTTTGAGCGGCCGCTCATTAACGGGCGCACGATTGAAGCCGGTGACGCGGTCCTGCTGCGCGGTGTTGTCGAGGCCCGTGGCTTCCAGGTGACCGACTTCGTGAAGGCACCCAGAGAACCCTTTGGCGGGCGTATGTCTGATTTGCTGGTGCAGGGCTTTGTCGCGTCTAATCTCGCAGGTCTGCGATATGTGGCTGGGCATAACTGGACCCTGCCCGAAGGCTTACCACCTCGCTTCGCTGAAGAGGGCATGCCGGCAACGCTGTTCAAAGGGCGATGGCTTGAGGGCGAGATGTCTGTCAGTCCGCAGCCGCTCATGCAGATACCCGGCCTTATGCGGAACATTCCATGGGCGCTGGGCTCTGATGCGCTCAAAGCCGGTGAGATTCCAGATCTCTTGCGAAACCAGCTTGAGGCACGTGAGTTTGATCCGCTTACAATTGATCCGACCACTCTTCCCGATATTGAGCAGGTAAGGGCATTGATTGAGACCCAAGGGATGCCGAGGGGGCTTTTGGATGCCTCGCGCCCCCTCACGGCTGATCAATTGTCGGCTCTCATGGAATTGGGCGGTGTCGATGCGGCCGCCGGTGGCATTCGCCAATTTGACGCTGAACGGTTTGCGCTCTTCCTGGAGCATCATGGGGCCATTGGCGATCTTCTCGCAGAGGGCGATTTCGATCCGTCGCACCT
Source organism: Parvibaculaceae bacterium (assembly GCA_965276845.1). Classification (GTDB taxonomy): domain Bacteria; phylum Pseudomonadota; class Alphaproteobacteria; order Parvibaculales; family Parvibaculaceae; genus Mf105b01. The sequence goes on along the minus strand of OZ255699.1, from coordinate 2,987,941 downwards.
GCCGCAATTTGAGACCATGCTCCAGCGTTTAGAGGAAGTGGGCATTGATCCCGCACAGCTTGTGGGCGCCCACCTTGAACTGGCGGCGGTTGCAGGGTTGCTTCGACTGCGCGAGGCAATTGAGCATGGTGGCTTCGACCCCAGCACGCTACCGCCGGCGGCCCGGGCGCGTCTCAGAGACTTGTTGACTGATCGAGGTGTCCTGCCGGTCCCGGGGCCACCGCCTGGACCTGGCGGTGCGCCTTAGTCAGCAAACGCCCGTCAGGCGTTTCCGCCGTCGGTGCCCTGCTGGAACGACCTGACGGCGCCAAAGCCCACAAAGTAAAGAGACGAAAAGATCCATGCGGCATAGGCGCCTGGTTCGCTTTCAAGAAGGGGCGTGTCAGTTTTTGCAATGAGCAGCCAGATGCTGCTGATGCCCCAGGTTGCTGTCATGAAAACCGTGATCAGTCGGAGGCGCACAACCCTGAACGGGTGAATGAACTTGAGGCGCGTAAAGGTGAGTGCGCCGAGCAGCGCGATCACCAAAAGGTTTGTGACCTGCCCGCTGTCGACAAGAAAGAAACACAGCACAACGAGGTTCCAGGTCGCCGGGAAGCCTTCGAAGTAATTGTCCTTGGTTTTCATGTCTCTATTGCCGAAACAATAGAGCGCGGTGATCATCACGAAACAGGCGGCGGGCAAGCCCCACCCATCCGGCACGAGGTTGAGTTGCCAGATCATGAGAGCTGGTATGGCCGTGTAGGTCAGGTAGTCGATGACCAGGTCCAGAACAGCCCCGTCGAAGCGCGGCGTGTATGTCGTGACTTTGAATCGTCGTGCGAGCGGCCCGTCGAGCCCGTCTATGACCAGAGCGACCCCCAGCCAAAGCAGCGCCATGCGGCCATCGCCGGCAAAGGTGGCCTCTATGGCCAGGAGACCGGGAATGACACCGGAGGCTGTGAACAGATGGATGGCCCAGGCACGCGCACGCAGCAGCGGCTTATGTTCTTCGCGTTGCATGTGATCAACCTAATGCGAAGAAGAGAGCGCTGCCAATAGGCTTTTGTCTAGCGGGTGGTGGCTATCCTGTCGGAAGGGCGAAGACCGGCGCTCAACGCGCGGTCGATGAGGGAAATTCCTTGAGACACTTTCGCCCAAGAAGATGCGCCCACTCTTTCTACGAATTCCGCCTGCGCTTTTTCCCAATAAGGTGTTGCCGCCTGCAAGCGTTCGGCACCTTCTGGCGTGAGCGAGAGGTTCCGCACTCGCGCATCTTTTTTGTCTGGGGTGCTGTCGACCAACCCGGCTTTGATCAAGGGTTTGAGATTTCGGGTGAGGGTCGTGCGATCCATCACCAACTCTTCCGCTAGGACATAGACCGGCACTTTGTGAAAACCCGATATGGCATTCATCAAGGTGAATTGGGTAATCCTCAAGCCAGCTTCGGCTAGATGGTGGTCGTAGAGCTGCGTCACCGCGCGCGTCATTTTGCGCACGGCAAAGCAGGCGCAGGATGAGCCGACATGGAGGGATTGCTTCGTTGCTTTGCTCTGGGGTGTCGTCATGATGCTCGCCTCAGTTGATGTCGCCATAGGTTGGAAAGCAGTTCGCGAGACGATGGAACAGGTCGGTCGGTCCGTCCAGTTTCATGTCTCCGTTGGCAACGGCTTGTTCCAGATCGAATCCAGCCTCAAAGGCGCCCATCCAGGTCTCGGTGGATGTTTCAATGATGAGGTCAGGGTCGCCGGTCAATCCGAATTCAACCTCGATCCGTCGATTGGCAATCACAATCGTAGCCTCGACGGGCATGTCGCCGTTGACGCGCAGGTGATAGGTGGCGCTCAACCGTCCGGCTTTCCGCCGCTGAAAGGTCAGCGTGATGTTGAAGAGGTAGCTGAAAATGTCGTTCGCACCCACGTTCCAGCGCACTTGCTTTACCGACTTTGCTGGAAAGCGCGATGGGACCAGGCTTTCTGCATCTGAATTGGGGAGCACATAAATCGTTTCAGATGTTTCCTGCAAGGGCTTTACATGACGGTCTGCGAAGCTCACGCGATCCTCCAGATAGGGGCTGATGACATCTTCGCCGGCGGGGCAGACGGAAATGCAATAGGCCGCCTTATAGCTTGGTTTGAACGACAGGCTCTGCCACATGGAGACGACTTCTCCAGGTTCCACGCGCTCACGGTAGTCGTGCTTGTCTTTCGCGTCGGCGACCTGTTCGGTCCAGTCGAGAAAGCCGCCAAGGAATTCCCTGTAATTGTGGGAGTAGCAGGCTGAAAAATTAAAACTGCCGTCAGGGCCGATCGCTTCCACCGGGCAGGCAGCAACGCACAGTTTGCATTCTACACAGGGCGAATAGTCGAGCGGCTTGCTGTCTTCGGTGACCTTGCGCCCAATCAAAATCGTGTCGAGAAGAACGAAGTTGCCAAACTTGGGATGAATCACGTTGCGATGAAATCCGATTTTGCCCATGCCTGCCGCTTCGGCGATGGGCTTATGAGATATCGGCCAGTTCTTTCCAGGAAAGTTCTGCACCTCCATAGGGAAGGCGGCGACGGTGTTGATCGCCGGAATGCCCAGGGCTTCCAGCTCTTTGACAATGTTGCGTCCGGCTTCGTTGACGGACTGGTAGGTCTCGTGAAACTCGTGGTTGGCAATGGAGCGGGTGGCTGTTCGCACGGCGTCCCGGTTCATGCGGGAGACGATGCTGATGATCGTCTGGGTTTCCGGCAGGATGGACAGGATATCCATCTTCTGGTCCGCAATGTCGGGGCGGTCGATGGAGATCAGGCCGACATCATCCGCGCCTGCTTTTTTGCAGAGATCCTTCAGCCAGGTGGCGTCGAGGGGTTCCTCCGCGCTTTTCGTATGGCCTGCGGCTTTCACTTTTTGAACCGTTGGGTGATCGTCTAAACGCATGTCGGAACCCTCTGCATTTCTCCATGATGTCAATATAGATGTATATACACTTAAATCAAGGGTTCAGTCCTCATTGGCGAAAACTGGTTGGATTTTGAGTGGTTTGAGCGCTCCTGTGCCTTGTGTCAGGCGCGGCTTCTGCTACATTCCGCCGCCACAACTAGAGATTGCTTGCGCAGTCTCTGCGCGGAGAGGTGCCGGAGTGGTTGAACGGGGCGGTCTCGAAAACCGTTGTGCTGGCAACAGTACCGAGGGTTCGAATCCCTCTCTCTCCGCCAGTTTGATTTCGCCTATATCCGCCGCCTCTGTCTGACTGCCTTTTTTGAAATAGTTGCGCTCGGCAGAATGCTTCAGCGGGAAGCGTTTAAGATCGCCCTCGCAACAGATCGTCTGTCCCTGGGCCGAGCAGGGTCATCAGAATTTTGGCTGCGGCTTCCGGTGTTTCCCTAAAACCGCGCTCGGCCCAGACGATAATGGCGCCGCGAAACGCGCCGCCGATGATCTGTGCCACATATTCATGGACGTGCGCGTCCAGTGGCGCAACTTCGTTCGCACTCACGATGCGGTCCAGCAGCTGGGCGATGGCTTCACCTGCGGGCTCCAGGAAAACAGCGCTCGGACATTGGGTGGCGAGCAGCGCAATGGTCTCCATATCGTCGGCGAGGTGCGAAAGAATGGATACCCCAACACGGCTTTCGGCGACGGGCAGAGTCAGCGCATCGTCTTCTACTTCGCCGACCGCGCGCTGAAACAGGTTCGCGGCGATCTGCCGGACCACATCGTCCGGGGAGTGGAAATGCGCATAGAAGGTTTTCCGGGTGAGGTCTGCGCGGGCAGCGATTGTGGACACAGACAGGTCTTCCAGCTTTTGCCCGTCTCGCAGCTCGGCGAGCAAGGCATCGCAGAGCTTCTGCCGTGAGCGCAGGACGCGTCGATCGACCGCTTTTGCCGCCGTGGCCCTCACGTTGCTGCTGCCGATGATGCCGGTGGTCAATTGTCGCTCCCTGCCTGACCTTGGACCAGTTATTACACAATTGACACCTTTCTTCAATTAAATATACATTTGTTACCTAATTTGGCGCGGTGAGGGGCATGAGGCCCTGAGAGCCGTTCGAGTTTTGGGCGATTTGAAGGAGAAAAGGCATGGGAACCGTGCTCGCATCAAATGAAGCATCGTCGGTCGCAGAGACGCCACTCAACAAGATTGATGTCTCGCAGCCGCATCTCTTCCGCGATGACACGTGGGGGCCCTGGTTTGAGCGCCTGCGCCGGGAAGACCCGGTCCATTACCTGGCGGACAGCCAGAATGGCGCGTTCTGGTCGGTGACCTCCCATGATCTGGTGATGGCGGTGGACACCAATCATCACGTCTTCTCCTCCGAAGTTGGCGGCATTGCCATTGTGGATGCGGACACGAGTGATGAGCAGCAGGTAGCCACCGGCGCGTCCTTCATCTCAATGGATGAACCGCGGCATGGAGAGCAGCGGCGAACCGTGTCGCCCACGGTGGCGCCACCGAACCTCGCCAACCTTGAGCCGCTCATCCGATCTCGCGCGGCGGACATTCTCGATCATCTGCCTGTGGGCGAAACCTTCAACTGGGTAGAGGAGGTTTCCGTCGAGCTCACAGCACGGATGCTGGCGACGCTGTTTGATTTTCCTTACGAGAACCGCCGTGATCTCATCCGCTGGTCTGACATCACCACCGCCGTGCCGGAAACCACTGGCGAAGAGATCGACATGAAGGCACGCCATGACGCCTTGATGGAGTGTGCCGGTGTTTTCATGGGGCTGTGGCAGGAACGCGCTGCGGCGGAGCCCAAGTTCGACCTCATCTCCATGCTGGCGCATGGGGAGGCGACCAAGAATATTGAAGACGACCCGATCACCATGCTGGGAAATATTCTGTTGCTGATCGTGGGTGGCAATGACACGACCCGCAATAGCATCAGCGGCGGTCTTGTTGCTCTTAATCAGTATCCGGAGGAATATGAGAAACTCCAGGGCGATCCGAGTCTCATCCCCAATATGGTGTCAGAGATGATCCGCTGGCAGACGCCGGTTATTCATATGCGGCGCACGGCGCTTGAAGATATCGAGCTTGGCGGCAAGAGCATTCGCAAAGGCGACAAGGTCATCATGTGGTACCTGTCGGCCAATCGCGATGAAAAGGTCTTTGAAGATGCCGACCGGTTGATCATTGACCGGCCCAATGCCCGACGGCATGTCTCCTTCGGCTTCGGTGTGCATCGCTGCATGGGGAACCGGCTCGCGGAAATGCAGCTCACCATCCTCTGGGAAGAGATCATGAAACGCTTCCGCAAGGTGGAAGTGGTGGGCCCGGTTGAACGGCTGCCGAACAATTTCATTCGCGGCATTGCCAATGTGCCGGTGCGCTTGCAGCCTCTTTAAGGGCGCTGCAGATTTTATGAGCGTCAGCAGTAAAGACTCACTGGTAGTTTGAACCTGCTCACCCAATGGCGCGGAGACTAGCGGTGTGCTGTGAGCCGAGCAGCCGCGCTCTCCACGTTGCAAGACATGATGACGATGTCGTGATCCTCACCATTGCGGTCGCGGACATGCTCCTTCAGCAGGGCTTCTTGCTCAAACCCCATCTCTTCGAAAACAGCCCGTGCCGCAGATTGATCCAGGGTCATCTGCGCGATGATCTTTTCAACGCCGGCATTGATCGACTGCAAAAAGCTCTCTTGGATCATGACTCGCCCAAGTCCTTTTCCGCGGGCACCCGGCCCGAGCAGGACACGAATTTCCCCGACATGCGGAGACCAGGATTTGCGATCGAGCATCATGCCTGTCATGCCGATCAATTCTCCGTCCCGTTCGGCTAGCAGGGCTAAGCTGTCGCCCTCTTTTATGCTCTCGAACCAGGCGTCGACGACGGGGCGTTTGGAGATATCTCTGCGTAAATAAAGCAAATCGTGATCCGGCAGCGCGCAGGCAAAGCTGTGCACCTTTTCAACATCAGTCACCGCAGGCAAGCGCAGCAGAATTTGCTCAGAGCCGAGCGAAAGCGTTTTCGGATATTCAGGTTTTGTCATGCAGACCTCTCAGAAAGCCAGTCATCCAGTGCCGGCCACATTCGACCAACGGCATTGGCGCCGCAGACCAGGCTGACATGGCCGCCCTTCAGGACGATATCGGTCTTGTCTTCAGACCCGACCAGCTTGACGAGCGGCGCGCTCGCCGCCGGCAGAACGAGTGAATCATGTTGCGCGCAGGCGTGGAATATTGGCACCGTGATGTTCTCAAGATTTGCAGACTTGCCACCGACCCTAAGCTTTCCAGTGTACAGTCCGTTTTCCCAGAAAAGCTCTTTCACGGTCTCGCGGAAATACTCACCGGCCAGCGGTAACATGTCATTGCTCCAGCGATCGTACTTACGGAAATTCTCGACGAAGTCGCTGTCCCACATATTCCGCCACAGGTTGATCTGCGCAACCGGCTGACCCGCGGGCGCCGTCATTTGAAATCCCTGGAACACGAAATTCGGCGGGACGTTTCCAATCAAATCGACCATCCTGTCGACGTCGAAATGCTTCTTGTCCGTCACCTTGGTGAACATGCCCATTTCTTGGAAATCGATCGGCGTTGTGAAACACACCAGATTGCGGACGCCTGCGCCCTTCATCGACGCGGTGAAGATCGTGGCGAGCACGCCCCCCATACAATATCCAATGAGGCTTGTTTCCTGTTCGCCGGTTTCTCGCGCCACGATGTCGAGGCATTCCTGGATGAATGTCTGTGAATAATCCTGCAGCGTCAGGTTCTTCTCTTCCGGCCGCGGCGGCTGCCAGTCCATCAGGAATACGTCATACCCAGCCTTGAGCAGAAACTCCACCAGACTCACGCCCGGCATCATGTCGAGCGCATATGAGCGGTTGGACGTCGGCGTGATGATCAGGACCGGGGTCTTGTACACTTCATCGCTGAGGGGATGATAATGGAAGAGCTGCAAGGTTCCGCGTTTATGGATAATGTCCCTGCGGGTTTGCCCGACGGGCGGATCGTCGGACAAGAAATAGGAGGCGCCGTTTATGTTGCGCTGAATGGTCCGATCAACCAGTTGTCGGATACGTTCCCCAGTGGATTTTTCTTCTGACGTCGTCTTTGCCAACAAAAGCCCTCCCGCTCAGACGATCATTTCTTTGCCGCTGCTTTTGGACCTGTTGCCGATTTCGGTTTTTTGGTCCGCGCCGGACCTTTTGGAGCTCCGGCTGACGTCTTGCCCAGCAATTCATGCAGCATGGCCTCGATCGCGACCATTCGCTCCTCAATCCGTCCGCACTGTTCGGCGAGCAGGACGATATCGTCTTGGGTTGGCATGTTATAGAAGTGCAGGTTTTTGGCCATACGGTCGGCAAATCGTTTTTCCACCCGCGCCTGGGTGGTCACGGCCGTGTTCATGACCTTTCCGAAATTCTCCGAACCGAAGACAGCCTTGCCCAGTTCGTTGACCCGTTCTTCCAGCGATGCGATGACTTTCTGAACCGGATCTCCTGCCTTTTTCTGTGCCACGGCGGTCCTCCAACCCATTTGTTCTATTCAGTTATTTATCCTACTCGGAGAGAAACGTCCACGGTGCCGGTTAGGCTTCAGCCTCTTCGATAGAAACAAAAAAGGGCGTCTCGGAAGAGACGCCCTTTGTGTTTGTCGGGTGAGGTGAGGCTTAGTTGAGTTCCAGGCCTTCCATCTCGCCTGCACTCCGCCATTTGTCGAGGATCTCGAAATACTCGACGGACCCGCCGCCATAGGGGGCGTTTTGGGCGGCGCGCTCTGACGCTTTGCCCTCATTGTTATAGTAGCCGGGCGTGCATTCCTCGAGGAACTTGAGGCGCATGACCGCTTTCTCCAGTACCTGATCGACCCAGGCGGCCTGGCCTTCTTCCGAAGGTTCGACAGTGGAGGCCTGGCGCTTTTCCGCTTCCTTGATCACCCAGGCAATGTGGTTGCTCTGCTCTTCGAGCAGGTGGGGGTAGTTGGCCGTGAAGCCCGCCTGGGCGCCGCCCATGATGAAGACGTTCGGGAAGCCGCGCACATTCATGCCGTAAAGGGACTCGATGCCATCGGCCCAAGTCTCTGTCAGAGACTTGCCGCCGCGGCCATAGAGTTCATAGCCGGACCGGCGGGTATAGTCGGTGCCGACTTCGAAGCCTGTCGCATAGATCAGGCAATCGACTTCATATTCCTCGCCATTGGCGATGATGGACGTCTCGGTGATCTTGTCTACGCCCTGACCGTTGGTGTCGATCAGATGCACGTTCGGCTTGTTGAACGCGTCCAGATATTCATCATGGAAGCAAGGGCGTTTGCAGAACTGGCGGTACCAGGGCTTCAGCTTTTCGGCGAGCTCCGGATCCTTGATAACGTCGTCGACGCGGGCGCGAACCTGTTCCATCTTTTTGAAGTCCGCCAGTTCGGCGATCTCGGCGAGCTTCTCCGGCGAGAGGTTCTTATTGTCGCCCTGGCTTGCGATGAAGAGCAGGTTCCGGATGATTTCGGTCCAGCCATCATTCACGAGGTCTTCCGAGGCGAAGCCGCCGGACACGAGAATGTTGAAGTTTTCCATACGGTGCTTGTGCCAGCCGGGCTCCAGGCTCTTCGCCCATTCCCAATCGGTCTCGTGATTGTTGCGCACATCAATCGACGACGGTGTGCGCTGGAAGACGTAAAGCTCGTCAGCGCCTTCGGCGAGGTGCGGCACGCATTGAACCGCGGTGGCGCCGGTCCCGATAATGCCCACGCGTTTGCCCTTGAGCTTTGTGAGGCCGCCCGCCGGGCTTCCGCCTGTATAGTCGTAGTCCCAGCGGCTGGTGTGGAAGGTGTGGCCTTTGAATGTTTCAACGCCGGGGATACCCGGCAGCTTTGGTCGATGCAGCGGCCCGTTGGACATGATGACGAATTTCGCCTTCATGGCGTCGCCGCGATTGGTCTTGATGATCCAGCGCGACAGGTCCTCGTCCCAGCGGACTTCTTCGACTTCCGTCTGGAGGGCGGCGTTGTTGTAGAGGTCGTACTTTTCTGCGATCCGCTTTGAATGCTCGAGTATCTCAGGCGCACGGGTATATTTCTCGACCGGCATGAAGCCTGTTTCTTCCAGGAGCGGCAGGTAGACATAGGACTCAATGTCGCAGGCTGCGCCCGGATAGCGGTTCCAGTACCAGGTACCGCCGAACTCGCCGCCTTTTTCGATCATGCGCAGGTCTTTAACACCGGCTTCGCGGAGGCGTGCGCCTGCGAGCAGACCGCCAAAGCCGCCGCCGACGACAACCACGTCGACCTCGTCCGTCAGTGGCCCGCGTTCGATGCGTTCTTCAATGTAGGGGTCGTCGAGATAGTGGGCATACTGGCCTTTAATCTCGACATATTGTTCGTTGCCGTCTGCGCGGATGCGTTTGTCGCGCTCCTCGCGGTACTTGTTGCGCAGGGCATCGGGATCGAAATCGATCACGTCGTTCATTGCTTGCTCGCTCATGGCGACTCTCCCCAGATCAGGTCCGTTGTGACGCGGCCAAGCGCCGCTGTTCTCCAATATCGATGGAGAAATTTTAGAGACTCACCGGGCGTCTGTGAACAAAAAACTGACAAAAAGTCATATTTTCAGAATGGGGATCGATTTGACGCCGGGTAGCCCTGGTTTTCGGCATGTGCGCCTCAGTCGGTTTGTTCGAGGGCGGATCGAATGGAAACGATGCGGAGCAGGTCCTTGATGGCGATCACGCCCACCAGGTCCTCGCGGTCCATGACCATCAGCAGGCTCGCGCCGGTCTCCTGCATCCGGTTCATGACCGACGCTGCGAGGTCGTGTGGGCTGACGACTGTCGCTGCGCTTATCGGTTTCAGAATGTCACGGACACGCGTGGCTCCGTGGCGCTCCAGGGGAATGGTGCGCACCTGTTGCAGACTGACACTGCCAACAACGCGGCCTCCATCCACAACCGGGAAATATTCAAAGTCATAATGGTAGATGTATTTCTCGACCAGCTCGGTGATGGTGATGTCTGCGGAAACGGTGACCGGGTTAGGCGTCATAAACTCGCGCACGGGTTTCTCAGCCAAGACATTCTTCGTCTGTGCCTGGAAGTTTGAGCTGTCGGCGGCAAAGCGCACAAACATGCCGAGCACCACCCACCAGAGGCTGGCGAGACCTGCCCCGGTGAATAAGCCCATCAGTCCGACGGCGATGAGGCCTAAGCCAAAGACAGATCCCATACGGGCAGCGGTCTTTGTCGCTGTGAGATAATCCCCGGTGCGCATCCATATGATGGCGCGGGCGACCCGCCCGCCGTCGAGGGGGAACGCAGGTACCATGTTGAAGGCGGCGAGTATGAGATTGAGGAGGCCCAGATAGCTCAAGACGGTGGCGACGGGCACGAACGCCTCCAAGGCGCCGGAGCTCAACCAGAACAGTGTGCCCAGGAAGACGCTCATGGCGGGCCCAGCAATCGCCATCAGAAGTTCAACTTTTGGCGAAGGCGGTTCGCCTTTCAGCTCGGCGATGCCGCCCAGCAACCACAGCGTGATGCCGGTGATCTCCATGCCATAGGCGCGGGCGACCAGCGAGTGGGCAAGCTCATGCAATAGAATGGAGGCAAAGAGGCCGAGGACGGCGACAATGCTCATCCACCAATAGGTGGACTGCGGGAGTTCTTCCTGCAGGGTTGGGAAATACCCCTCGGCCAAGCCCCAGGCCATTAAGACGGCGATGAAGGCCCAACTGATATTGACCCGGATTTTGATCCCAAACACTTCGATCAGTGTGACGCTTGCACCCAGCATGATGACCACCTTTGCGAAAAATTCCTGCCCTGGCTTTGGTTGCCGATGATGGGCAAGAGGCGGCCGTGTTCGGCCGCCCTATGCGCGTAGTGTAGAACAGTGGTCAGAAAGCTAAAGCGTTGCCTTGATGCGGATCAGTTGGTCAGAGTTTTCTAGTGGGGATGATCCTCAAGGCGGCAGCCGCGGGCTTCGAGAATTGGACGGAGCTCACGAAAAGCGGCCTTGTTGCGGTTGAGCGGCATGCCCGGGTGCAAATGGTGGATGATGTGATCTTCCATGCCGAAGGCGACTAGATTGCCGAACCTGTGGCTAAAGGACCGCGTGTTGCGATACCGCCCCATTTCTTTCATGGGATGGTGGGGCCACCAGCTGAGGAACAAGGAGATGTAGATGGTTCCCAACATGCGGGGGATCCACCACAGGAAGGCTGCCTCCAACGCATACCCGCTCCAGGCCAGCGCACAGAGGATGCCCCAGTAGCTGAGGGTTTGAAACATGCCTTCAAGGCCAGCGCGTTTCGCTGCCGGATCATCTGCATTCGCCGACAAGACTTCGCCATAGGAGTTTGGGAAACCAGGCTGCATGCGGCGAATGGTTTTAAGAACCGCCTGCTGCCAGGTCGGTGCGATCACTTCGTAATCCGGGTCGAGCTTTGGATCGTTTGTGTGCTTGTGATGTAGCATGTGTGTGTAGCGGGCGATCTTGAAGGGGAGCACCAGCGGGATTGTCGACAGATAGCCGATCAGCTCATTCAACCAGCGCAGCGGTGTGCCGGGATTGGCGTAGTTGGAGTGTTGCGCTTCGTGGGAAGGGAGATAGCAGAGCGCCACATTTGCGGTGGCGATGATGAAGCCCGCCCAAAGGGGAATGACGTCAAAGATCACTAGAGGCCAAAGGGCAAACCAACATGCGAGATTTGTGAAACCCCATAGCGCCATCACAACCGGGAAGGGGCCGATATACTTTTTGGCGATCGCCATCTCTTCGCGATAGAGGCGACGCTCTTCGTCCTTGTCCAGCTCGGCGGGACCCAATGCTTCTGCGACGCTCATATCCACCGTCCTCCGAATTTAGCGACAAGACCCCAGCCGCCGCCCACAATCAGGCCGACTTGAATCTCGGTGAGCCCAAGCGGTGCTGCAACCCCGAGGTTCGTCATGATGGCGGCAATGAGTGGTGCGAGAAATCCAATTCCAAAGAGGAACGGCCCCCAGGGATAGATTGCTTTCAAGAGTTGCATGTTTCCTCCTCGGCCTCTTGTTCTTAAGTGTTTGAGGCACTTTGGTCCGCACACAGGTCGGAGCTGGGCGGTACCACAAGATTGATGATCTGTTCGGCAAGTTCGTTGAGGTCGCGACCTTTGAACATGTCGCTCCCTCGTTTGTTGGACAGCATCTGCGCTGCTCCCGTTGCGGCTGCTGATGAGAATGCCATCAGCGCCAAGGGATCCATGTCTGGGTGCCAGCCTGCGGCTTGGGCGTCCGCTGCGGCCAGGAGCACGATTTCCATATACTCGCGGTGGCTCTTGATCAGGTCTTCATCAGCCGCCTGCGTCACGTCCGGATGGCTGAAGGTCGCAAAATAGGCGGGATGGGTGAGGGCGAACCGAATGACCGAGCGGCCCATGGCGTTGTACCGGGCGACGGGATCGCTGCCCGCTTGTTCCGCAGCCTGGGTCACATAAGCGCTGAAGCGGGAATAGCCTTCTGTCGCAAGGCTGCTTAGCAGGGCTTTCCTGTCACGGAAATGCCTGGCCGGCGCTGCGTGTGAAACACCGACATCACGCGCCAGACCACGCAAGCTCAGCGCTTCGATTCCCTGATCAGCGATCACTTCCGCCGCTCTGTCCAGCAGGGCCTGTCTCAGATTGCCATGATGGTAGGTCATGTGGGTGTCCATGTTGTCGATGCCTACATATGTAGCTCTCCGATCTAATGTTGTCAATAGCAACATTGGATCAGTTTGCGAGGTGGTTGACGCACATCAAAGAAAATGACGCAGGCGTCACGTTAGGGTGCTGCCATTCACGTGATGGAAGGCCTTATTTCCGGCCCTTCAGCGAGCCTCAGGAGCGGTGGTTGCATGACAAAAATCAAGTTTGTGGAGTTTGGCGGAACCGAACATGAGGTGGATGTCACCAACGGTCTGAGCCTCATGGAAGGGGCCATCAAATACACCGTGCCGGGCATTGATGGCGATTGTGGCGGGGCATGCGCTTGCGCCACCTGCCATTGCTATATCCCTGAAGAATGGGCCGAGAAAGTTGGGCCTATCGACGAGCTTGAGAAAGACATGCTCGACTTTGCGTTCGATGTGAATGAGACCAGCCGTCTGAGCTGTCAGATCAAAGTGTCTGACGAACTTGAAGGCATGACGGTTCTGCTTCCCGAGCGCCAATATTGAGCTGCTTCCCAAAAAGAAAATGCCCCCATTTGACTCACGTCAAAACAAAAAGATGACGCTGGCGTCATTATTCACCTGTCGGCCGGGTGGTAGCGAGATCAACAGGCGCCCAAAGCGCGTAGGAGGAAAGAATGACTGCAGCCAGTAATTCCAAAGTTGTCGAGAAGGGCGACTGGAAGGTCGCGATGAATCCCGACGACATCTACAAAAACCCGATGGATATCGCCTGGTCATTTGCCTATGAGTTTGGTGAAGACAAGGTGGAAGATCTTTATAAGCGCGCGAAACAGAACCAGTGGGACTCTGACGAGTTGCTTCCTTGGGATCATGAAGTCGATCCATCCAATCCGCTGATCGCCGATCGCTCGAGCGTCTATCACAAGATCCCGTTTTTCCAGAAGCTCTCGAAATCGCAGCAGGAGACCTTTACGGCGCACTCGACGGCCCAATTGCTGTCGCAGTTTTTGCACGGCGAACAGGGCGCGCTGATGACGGCCGCGTGCGTCACCCACTCTGTGCCGGATGCGGGCGCGAAGCTTTATGCGGCGACGCAGACCATGGACGAAGCCCGCCATGTCGAGGTCTATGCGAAATATTGCGACAAGATCGCCATGACCTATCCCATGTCGCCTTGGCTCAAGCTGCTCATTGACTCGACGCTGAAGTCGGACCGGCATGAGAAAGTCATGATCGGCATGAACATGATTGTTGAGAGCCTCGCTCTTGGTGCCTTCAACAATATGTATCGCACGACCAACTGCCCGCTTTTGAAGAAGCTCACTTTCAATGTGATGCGCGATGAGTCGCGGCACGTATCCTTCGGCCACATTTATCTGGGCCCGGTCTTCGCGAAGATGCATGAGGATGACCGCGAAGAGTGTGCACAGTTCGCGTTTGATGCAGTGAACGTGTTGGCCTCTGCACAAATGCAGGGCGGATCGCTTGCCTCGCGTGCTGATCCGGGCTTCCTTATGGTGCTGGACAATTGCAACATCGACCAGGACGACTTCTTCAAAGGTATGGAAGAGGCCGAGGAACAAGGCATTACGCAAGCTCTGCCTCCTGGCCAAATCCATGCACTGGAAGACCTGATGATGCCCGCCATTGCTCGTGTCGGTCTCGTGACTGAACGGACACGTCCAATGTACGAAGAAGCAGGCATTCCAATCAGCGAAGACCTGAGCGTGCTGGAAGCCATGGAGGGTGGAAACCCAGACTCTGAAGCCAATATGGCAGCAGCTGAATAAGAAGCGATGTGCTCGCGGGCGTAAGTCTGCGGGCACACGCATTGCCTGATGAATTTCAGGGAGTGCAGGTCCTTAGAAGGTGAGGTGGTTGTGATGGATGGCGCGTTTTATGAGACCTTGGTTGCCTCGCTTCCGGAAGCGATTGTGGTGTCCACGCCGGAAGGCCGGATCGTATATGTGAATGGCGCCCTCGAAGAACTGCTTGGGTACAAAGCTGCAGAGCTGGAAGGCGAAGAAATCCTGAAACTGGTGCCGCGCCAACCGGGACAACGCGCTGACCCGATGAAGTGGCTCGCGCGGTGGGCAGGTGAAGGGTTGCAGAACCAGTCCCGCTACCTCGACCTGACTGGCCGCACCAAAGACGGGCTGGAAATGCCGGTGGATGTCCGCGTCTCGGAAGCCACGTTCGACGGGGATAAGCGCTTCATCATTTCGGTCCGGGATCACTCGGCGCGGCGTGATGAGATGGTCCGCACGAAAGAGAAGCATCTTTTGATGTCGCGTATTTTGGCGGTAGCCGCAGATGCGATCATCTCAGTCGATGCGGCGCAACACATCACCTTCTTCAATCTGACCGCTGAGAAAATGTTTGGCCATTCGGCAGAAGAGGTGATGGGACAGTCGCTCAATATTCTGCTGCCGGAGCGGTTCCGATCGAAGCATGGCCACGACATAGAAGAGTTTGCCAAATCAAAACAGGCCTCCCGTTTCATGAACGAACGCGGTACCGTCGTCGGTCTTCGTAAAGACGGTACCGAGTTTCCGGTGGAAGCTACGATCACGAAAGTGACGTCCGGCGGCAAGCCGACTTTCACGGCTCACATCCGCGAAAAGGCGGCCACGCCTTAAGACAGAACCGGTCACGCGATCTGATAGAGATGCTATAGCGGACGGTGTTCAGATTTGCGCGACCCTTTCTCATAGAGCAGCGCTTGCGCGCGAACCGCCGAACTTCCTATCCTTTTGGAAACGGGAGGACGCAATGACACAGCAAGCGACGGCGCAGCAGCCTTTAGCCGGTATTCGTATTATCGAATTGTCGACCATGGTGACAGCCTCGCTGTCCTCCATGATGTTGGCGGCGCAAGGCGCCGAAGTGATCAAAGTGGAACCTGTCGGGATCGGTGATCCTATGCGGTTTATTGGCAGCCAGAAGAATGGCATCTCAGCTCTCTTTGCCAATTGTAACCGGGGTAAGCGCGCACTTGCGGTCAATCTGAAAGACCCGAAAGGCCAGGACCTGCTGCAGCGGCTGGCTGTGGATGCGGACGTGCTCGTCCACAATTACCGTGACGGCGTCATGCGGCGCTTGAACCTTGGCAGCGAAAAACTGAGGGCCGCCAATCCCAAACTCATCTATGCGGCGATCACAGGCTTTGGCAAGGAGGGGGCCATGGCCCATGACCCGGCTTATGACCATGTGATCCAGGCTCTGACCGGCTATACGGGCGTGCAGTCGGAAGGGGATGTGCCTCAATTCATGAAGACCCTGGTGGGTGACAAAATCACCGCCTACACGATCGCTCAAGGCATCACGGCGGCCTTGCTGGTTCGTTCCACAACCGGCGAGGGTCAGCATATTGATCTGTCGATGCTGCAGGCCTGTCTGTTTTTTCTCTGGCCGGACGGGATGATGCGCCAGACTCTCTTGGCGGATGACGTGACCGACTTTGCGCCGATGGCTGACTACTACCGTGTTGCGGAGACGGCTGATGGATATATTTCCATTGCGGCAGCCACAGATGATCATTGGAAGGGTGTTGCCTCGATCATTGATCGACCGGATATTCTGGAGGATGACCGGTTCAACTCCATCTTTGCGCGGAGCGCCAATGTTGCGCTTCTTCTGAAAGAACTGGACGGCGCCTTTTCTCATCTCTCAACAGAAGATGCGTTGGCAAAGCTGAAAGCCTGTGATGTGCCCTGTGCCGCCTGTCTGTTTCCAGACGATGTGGTGGCCCATGAACAGGTTGCCGCGGTAGGGGCCTTGGGTCTTCAGGACCATCCTTCATTGGGTGAGGTGCGTGTGGCGGAACCGCCGCTCCAGTTTGGCGGCGTGCAAACGCATCTGGAGGGCCCTTGTCCTGCGCACGGACAACACTCCTCGGAGATCGCGCGGGAAGCCGGATTGGATGACGCGGAGATCGCCGCCATGCAGGAGGCGGGCATCCTCACCGGTGGGTGATCAGACCTTGATGGTTTTCCAGTAGCCGCGCCGGAACCGTTCGGCGAGCAACAAGCCCTTCACCAGATAGTCCAAAAGCAGCACAGACCAGACAAGCTGGATCGAGCCGCCCCAATAAAGGGCGATGAGGATCGCTGGAAACACGCGGAAGATGAAAAGACCGGTGAAGATCGCAAAGAGCGGGAAGCGTGTATCGCCCGCGCCGCGGAGCGCGCCGCCAATCACGAACTCAATGGCCATCAATGGCTGCGCAATTCCCAATATCCAGATGAAGTCGACGGTAAGCGCGATGACCTCCGCGTCGTCGATGAACCATCCCGCGAGTGTCGGCGCCATGGCGATGAGAGCAGCGCCCAGTGCGCCCATAAACAACATGGCAAGTCCGAGAGACCGCCATCCTGAGCGCATGGCCGCATCGGGATCTTTCGCGCCAAGGTGCTGACCCACAAGGGTGGAGGCGGCGATCGAAAACCCATTACCAGGCAAGAAGGAGATCGAAAGGATCTGAACACCGATCTGATAGGCCGTGAATTCTGCGGTCCCATAGACGCTCATCAGCGCCATGAAGCTCAAGATGCCGATTTGGAAGACCATGCCTTCAATGGATGCCGGATAGCCGATATGCAGGATCCGGCGGCTCATGCCCCAGTCAAACCGGAAGCCCTTCAGAAGTGGTTTCAGGATCAGGAGACCGCGGGACCACATGATCCAATAGACAGCCAGCTGCACGAACATCGCAATGGCGGAGGCCATGCCGGCGCCGGCAACGCCCAAGGCCGGCGCCCCGAGATTGCCGTAGATCAGGACCCAGTTCAGAAACAGGTTCAGCAGGTTGGCGAGGATCCCGATGTAGAGGGGCATGCGGGCATCGCCCGCGGCGCGCAGCGCCGCCGCGAATATGAAGCCCAGAACGAACGGCACATTTCCAACCAGCAGCCAAAAGAGGTAGTCGCTGCCATAGGCGATGACGCCGTCGGTGACGCCCATGATGCCAATGATAGGCCCGAGAAAAGGCAGCACGATGAACCAGGAGACAAAGCCAAAGACGGCGCCCATCACAATCGACTGGCGGAGCGCCTGGTCCGCTTCCTGGCGGTCGCCGCCACCGATGGCGCGCGCGAGGATCGCAACAAGGCCCGTGGACAAAGCCATCACCAGGGTCTGGATCATCCAATAGATCTGCCCGGCGGCACCCACGCCGGCCACGGCTTCGACGCCCAGGTCCCCGACCATCATGAAGTCGGCCCAGCGGACCATTGTTTGCAGCGCGGAGGCCACGATGGTGGGCCAGGCCAATTCCCAGATACCGAGAGACTGGGGGGCGGGCGCAAGGGCGCTTGGCGCCCTTTCGCGCAGGTCGAGAAGCGGAGAGGCGAGTTCCGGCTTCTCCTCCTCAGCAGTGCTCTTTTTGCGTTTGTCTTGTTTGTCGCTCACGCGCATCTCCCAGCCCAAGCTGCTCACTTAAGCGGGCTGGCGGTCCAGCACAAGCATAGAATTGAACTGGCGCGATGTACGCGGTGACGCTAGCTGTTTTCAGCGATCCGTTTTTTGATCTCGGCCGCGACGAGCCATAAACGGTCCTGGCCCCAGGCCGTGAAGTCGGGTTCCGACCCCGGCCCCGACACCCGGAAGCTTGGCACGCCCCAAAGCTGCATATCTTTGGTCATCACGCGCTGGTTTTCTTCAATCTCTGCTTTCCAGTCGTCCGTGCCGAGGTGCGGTTGGGCCTCTTTCCAGGAGAGCCCGGCTGCCTCAACGACTTTACGTAGACCGCGGTTTGTATCGACGCGCACCGCTTCTCTGAAAGCGGCATCCAGAAAGGCGCTCAACAATTCACGTCCCTTGCCCTGAGACGCGGCCCATGGATAAAGCGAATAGCCGCGGCGAACGGGCTCGCCGATCGGGTCGTATACAGGGCCGTAGCCGACACCCATGGCCTCTGCTTCTCTTTTGGTGTCGCTGAATATGTAGCGGCCTTTATTCTGCGTTGCTGGCACACCGCGCATCACCATGGGGAGTACAGGGCGGATGATGAGCTTTACGCCGGATGCGTCGGCCAACTCACAGGCTTTGTCGAATATGATTGAGGTATAGGGCGAGCGAAGGGAGGGGAACACTTCCAGGGTGATTGTGCCGGTGTCTTTGGTGGTTCCCCAGTCAATCGGCGGACGCGGCGCGACGGCACCAGCCCCTTCCTTGTGTGCACCTCTCTCCTGGAGGCGTGCTTCCAGATGATAGAGCCGGTCAATGCTCCAGAACCATTCGCCTGCATATCGGAACGTGCCGCCGGAATAGTGGCCCTCCTTCTGAAGCATTTCGGAATCCTGAGCCAAACGGCTGAGTGCTTCTTTCTCGGTGACGGTACCGAGCTCATCGGCCAGTGCCTGAAGTGCCGCATGATCGCCGACCCAAAGCAGGTCACTAACAGGTGCGATGCGATCAACAAAATCGGAGGGGCTCGCAGCTGCCAGGATGCGGGCTGCAAGCAGCCGGTCGTCTTCGCTTGGCACCGTGCCTGCATTGCCCGGGAAAGTGACGCCGTAATGAGGCGCGACCGCGGCGGCATCGCGGCGGGCATAGTTTGCCAAATCTTCCGGGTAGGGTTGGTTTCTGCCGCCTGTGGCGTTGATCAGACGCGGGACAATTTCAATGTCATAAGCCGCGGCAAGGTCCGCCAGTTTCTGCGCACTCAGATGACTGTAGGGATCGTCAAGCTGGTGGAAATATTCCACCCGGTGAGGGGCGCCCGACTTCTGACGCTCGGCTTCCGCCGCATCCCGCTGCTTCTGAAGACGCTTTGGGTCCATCATCCGGTTCATCAAGAATGACATCAGGACACGGACGGGTTTCGGTGGATCAACCGTCAGAGACGGGTTTGGATTGTCTTGTTTGCTTGGTTCCAGCATGGCGTCCTCCCTACCTGCGCGGCAATTAATGGCACTCTTCATGCCATTAGTCCAGCCGCGGACCGATGTTCCAGGCAGATATTGTTCAGGCCGGCGCGATATTTCACCGCTGCACAATTCCTTTTGCGTTGTTAGGATATGTACTGCGCAATCTGGCGATGGTCAGATGACTGGGGTCGGCCGGTCGCTCGTGATGAGCGCCGCCGAAAGGAGGAGCCGCACGATGAGCGAAGCTAACGTTATGTCTGATGAAGCGTTGGAAGACGCGTACACACTGCCTCTCGACAAAGTCAATGTCAGTCAGCCGCGTCTCTTTAAAGAGAACGCGATCTGGCCCTATTTCGAACGTCTGCGGAATGAGGCGCCTGTCCATTATTGCGCGGAGAGTGACTATGGCCCTTATTGGTCGGTCACGAAATACAATGACATCATGAAGGTGGATACCAATCACGGGATCTACTCGTCAGAGTCCGGTCTTGGAGGGATCACGATCCGGGACCCGATGGCAGACTTTCAGCTGCCCATGTTCATTGCCATGGATCAGCCCAAGCATGATGAGCAGCGCAAGACGGTGAGCCCCATTGTGGCGCCAGGCAATCTGGCGATCCTGGAAGGTGTGATCCGCGAGCGCGCCGGCAAGATTCTGGACGGTTTGCCGATCAACGAGACGTTCAATTGGGTTGACCGTGTGTCGATCGAGCTCACCACACAAATGTTGGCGACGCTGTTTGATTTTCCCTGGGAGGACCGACGGAAACTCACCTATTGGTCTGATGTTGCAACGGCGGACGTGAATGGTCCGCTTATTTCCTCGATGGATGAGCGGCGGGAAATCCTCCTGGAATGCGCAGAGTATTTCACGCGGCTATGGAATGAGCGCATCAACGCGCCAGAGCCCAATGGCGATCTGATCTCCATGCTTGCCCATGGGGAAGCAACTCGGGACATGGAGCCGATGGAATATCTCGGTAATGTCATTCTTCTGATTGTGGGTGGAAACGACACCACGCGGAACTCCATCACTGGCGGATTGTTGGCGCTGAACGAACATCCGGAACAGTATGACAAGCTGCGAGCTGACCACAGTCTGATCGAAACGATGGTGCCAGAGATCATTCGCTGGCAGACGCCTTTGGCCCATATGCGGCGCACTGCTCTTGAAGACACAGAGCTTGGTGGTCAACAGATCAAAAAGGGCGACAAGGTGGTGATGTGGTACGTGTCGGGCAACCGGGACGGCGACGTGATCGAAAACCCTGATCAGTTCATTATCGATCGCGAACGGCCCCGCCAGCATCTATCGTTCGGATTTGGCATTCATCGATGCGTCGGCAATCGTTTGGCAGAGATGCAGTTGCGCGTGCTGTGGGAAGAAATCATGAAACGCTTTGACCGTATCGAAGTGGTCGGCCAGCCGGTCCGCGTTCTTTCAAACTTCGTGAAAGGCTTCGAACAGCTGCCGGTACAGATCAAAGGCTAAAAGCTCTTCACTCTGACGGGAGCGACGGCAGGGGCGTGCAAGAGAGTTTGCGCGCCTCTTCTTTTTCCACGCCCAGCATGAGCAGAAGGAGAAAGGCGCAATTGTCGATCATGGTATGATCAATGCCTAGGTCAAACCTTCCCCGAATGACGCCGGTAATAGCGCCCAGCAAGAAGGGCTCCAGTGTCGCCTTGTCGTGGTTGATAAACCGCCCTGTGTCGATACCCTTTTCGATATCGCGCTTTGCGCTCTCTCCACTTGCTTCACGGATCTGATCCATCGGCAGTTCCGATTTGACAAGGAACCAGGTCCATAGCGGGTCGTTGGAAATCGCCAACAGCATGTGTCGGACGCTGACAGAAACCACATAGGCGGGATCGGTCATTTCCTTTGTGAGCTCATCGACGTGTTCGGTTACCTGGCGCGCTTTCGCGCGCAAGATCGGAACAAGGACATCCATCTTGGTCTTGAAGTGGGTGTAGAAGGTGCCGTGCCCGACATCAGCCGCGTCGGTGATGTCCTGAATCTTTACCGCATCGAAGCCATGAGCCCGCATGAGGTTCTCTGCTGCCGTGAGGATGCGGGCGCGGGCTTGCTTGCGTTTGCGCTCTACCCGGCTGATCTGCGGTTGCTCAATTTCCATGAGGTCCATTGCGGTCTCCGTTTTTCATCCATCAGGTCACTATTCGACCCCAAATAAATATGACTTTCGTCAATTCTGATGATATTATCATTCATGGTCGGTAAATCAAGATGAGCACCTAGATCGTTAGGAGAAATAAATTGAGAACCTCGCAGCGTTTTGACGCCATCATCATCGGATACGGACCTGTCGGCGCTACCATGGCGGGTTTGTTGGCCTTCCGCGGTTGGGATGTCGCCATTATTGACCGGTTACCAGACATTTATCCGTTGCCCCGAGCGGTTCGTCTGGATGGCGAAACGATGCGTGTTTTCGATGAGCTTGGGATCGGCGACCTGGTGGACGCCGGTTGTCAGAAGGCGCTGGGAGCGGAGTTTGTTGACGCGAAGGGTGAGCGCATTCAGGGCATTGATTTGGCGGAAGACTATGTGGATCCGTCAGGATGGGTTCACAGCAATATGTTCTACCAACCTCTACTGGAGCGGACATTGCGAGACTGCGTTGAGGCGCAGACAAATGTCACTGTTCTGGTCTCGCATGAGGCTGCTGCCCCTCAACAAACGGATGACAGCGTGACTGTTGATGTTTCGCCTGTGGATGGCGGAGAGACATTTACTCTTGAAGCCGATTATTTGATCGCCGCAGATGGGGCAGCGAGTCCGGTCCGCAAATCGCTTGGCTTTTCTTTCCAGTCTCTCGGTTATGATCGTGACTGGGTGGTCGTCGATGTCGATCTGAAGCGAGAAGTGCCACGTCTTGCGCCAATTACGCAGCAAATCTGTGATCCTAAACGTCGCGCAACCTATGTGCCCACCGTTGGATTAAAGCGGCGTTGGGAGTTTCAGTTGCTTCCGGGCGAAGACAAGACGGAGATGGCTCAGGAAGACAAGGTGTGGGAAATGCTCGCGCCCTGGGTCGGGCCAGAAGATGCCGATATTGAACGCTCAGCTGGATATCAGTTTCATGCAGCCCATGCAGATCACTGGCGCGACCGTCGTATCTTTCTAGCCGGTGATGCCGCGCACCAAACACCGCCATTTCTCGGCGAAGGTATGGTCGCTGGTGTACGAGATGCTGCCAATCTTGCGTGGAAGCTCGATATGGTGAAACGCGGACTGGCACCGGAAGAGATTCTTGAAACCTACCAGCGAGAAAGGGGGCCTCATGCGCATGACCTTGTGGATCATGCGGTAGAGACAGGGAAACTAATTGATGCGTGTGCGGAGGCTCAAGTGACTGGAAACTGGCCGGAGTCCTATGATGCAATGTATGGCGGGTCGCGTGGTCTGCCCCATCTTCACGGTGGGGTGCTTGCCCTTTCAGAAGAAGATCCAACTGACGGCTTGACCGGCTATCAGGCACCACAAGCGATGGTGCGGCTTGATGGGGCTGAGCCGGCTTTGTTGGACCGCCATGTGAACGGGAACTTTTTCATTGTATCGCGTGAGGACCTATCCTCCGAACTCAGAGATGATCAAAATGAATTCCTGGACCGGATTGGCGCGAAACGCCTTGTCCTGGGCGAAGGGACCTGTTTGACGCCTCAGATGGATTTGCATCTGGCGCTCCATAAGGCGCTTATTGTGCGACCGGACAGGTACATTTTTGGTCTGGTGAATGACACCTGCTCACTCTCTGACCAGGTTGATAAACTGATGACTCACTTCACCTAATTGTTCGGAGGGCCAGGGGAGGAAGGATTTCGTCTGAGGGTGGCGCGGTCCGCCTGTTGGCTCTACAGACCTGTTCATTTTTGCTCAGACAGAGGTACGTGATTGGCACCTGTGATGATATAGGCTGTTTGCAACAGAACCTGATGATCTGGTGAGAAGGAATCTCTGTCATGATTGAGAAATGCATTGCCGATTGGCACGAATACATTATCGGCAAGAAGCCGGGTGGCCTTGAAGCACTGATTGCTGATGACTGTGTTTTCATCTCGCCGATCGTTTTCACGCCGCAGGTGGGCAAAGACCTGACACTGGCCTATTTGCGGGCGGCGGGCGGCACCCTTGGCGGGCAGGGCGTTCCAGGAGAAGACAAGCCGGCCGAGAACTCAGGCAAATTCAAATACACCAAGGAAATTCTCGCTGGAAATCAGGCAATGCTTGAGTTCGAAACCGAGATGGACGGCAAATATGTCAACGGTGTCGACATCATCACCTGCAATGACGAGGGCAAGATCATCGAGTTCAAGGTCATGATCCGGCCCCTTCAGGCGGTGAACGCGGTCCATGCGGCGATGGGCGCAATGCTTGAAAAGATGAGCGCCGCCTAAGGCTGCTTCGTCTGCGAAACTAAAAAAGGCCCGCATTCATGCGGGTTGCTTGCACGCAAACAAGAATTGACACGTACCGTGCCAACTTCTAGGGTATTGGCAATGAAAACGTGGCGGGCCGCGTAGGCGAGCTCGGCTCAATGGGAGGTTTGCATGACGAATTCAACGCCGCTCACTTTGATGGGCGCGCCGGGGTCCCCGTATACACGTAAGATGCTGGCGGTCATGCGCTACCGCCATTTGCCGTACCGCTTGTTTTTGAATCGCGACGGTCTGCTGGAAGGATTTCCGGCGCCAAAGGTCGCTCTGTTGCCGACCTTCTTTTTGCCGAACGCCTCCGGTGAGATGGAAGCGGTGGTCGACTCGACGCCGCTGATCCGGCGTTTTGAGAAAGAGTTTGAAGGCCGGTCGATTATCCCAACCGACCCCGCCATCGCCTTCCTCGATTATCTGCTGGAAGACTATGCGGACGAATGGCTCACCAAGCCCATGTTCCACTATCGCTGGCACTTCCAGGCGGACATCGACAAGGCGTCGTCCATCCTTCCCCGATGGACCATTAAGCCTCAGGCGGAAGAGGAGGCGTTGAAGCTGGGCAAGATTTTTGCCGACCGTCAGATCTCGCGCCTCCACGTCGTCGGTTCCAACGATGAAACCGCGCCGGTCATTGAGGCCAGCTATGAGCGCTATCTCGCTGCCATGCGGGCGCACCTGGAAACATCGTCGTTCCTATTCGGGGCGCGGCCCGGCAGCAGTGACTTCGGCATGTATGGGCAATTGACGCAGCTTGCGACCTTTGACCCGACACCGATGCAGTTGACGCTCGACAAGGCACCTGCGGTCTATGCTTGGGTCGATATGGTGGACGATCTTAGCGGCCTGGACGCAGATGACGATGCCTGGACCAAACGCGATGCGATCCCGCAAACGCTGATCGATATCTTCAAGGAGGTTGGTGACTATTACGTTCCTGCTCTTCTGGCGAATGCCTCCGCCTTGATGAATGGCGACGACACTGTCGAAACCGAGATCGACGGCGCGCGTTGGGTGCAGAAGCCGTTTGCCTATCAAGGAAAATGTCTTCAGTGGCTGCGTGAAGAGCATGCTGCGCTCGGCGAGGCAGACCGGAAGTTCGTTGACGATGTGCTTGCTGGCACCGGTTGCGAAAACCTGTTTGCTTAGGGAGGTTCCCTCATGTCCCTGCGTGTCTTGATCTGGGCTGTTCCCGCGTTTCTCTATGCGGTCTTTTTCTTCTGGTACACGAGCTTTGGTGGGCCGCTCAGCCAAGAAGAAGTTGAGCATTATATGTCCGTGTTCGAAGAGCGCGGCGCTGACGCACAGACTCTTGCTCGGATGCGGGTATTTCTTGAGTCCGACACCGGCAACGACTTTCTGATGATCAATGCGTTGCATATGAAGGATACGCCTGACCCGGTAGAGGGTGTCGCGCCCGGCGATACGTCTGATGATGTGATGGCGAAATATATGGAATATATGTGGCCTGCCCTTTTGTGGCGTGCGTGTCATCCGGTCATGGTTGGGGAAGCGGTTGCGCAATCGCTCGACGTGGTGGGCATTGAAAATGCGCGGACCTGGACCCGTGGTGCTGCCATGCGCTATCGCTCGCGGCGCGACATGATGGAGATCACGACCAATCCTGCCTTTTCAGGACGGCACGATTTCAAAACTGCCTCTCTTGAAAAGACGGTCGCGTTTCCGATTGAAGATGGGCTCCCCCTGACCGATCCGCGAATCTTGCTGTTTTTTGTTCTGTTGAGTGTTGCGGGCGTCTTTAACGCACTTGTCCGTCGCTAGTGGTGTGATCCCGGGAGATCAGAGATGTTGAAAAAAATTCTAGGCGGTGTGGGTGCCGCGTTGCTTGTTTTGATTGCTGTCGGGTGGGTTTACCGGGTTGAGATTGCACTCAATGCGCCCGGCGTTCTGTTGAGCATCGTGGCGCCCGTCGGTCCCAATCAGGATATAGTGTGGACAAAGGGTCCGGATGTGGCCTCGGCACCGCCGTCTGAACGCCCGCCGAACATCATCTTCATCGTCACCGATGATATGGGTTTCAATGATATCAGCTTTTACGGTGGTGGCGCGTCGGGCTCGGACCTGCAGACACCGCACATCGACGCCCTGGCTAAAGAGGGCGTCGCTTTTACCAATGGGTATGCGGGTACCGCCGTGTGTGCACCGTCGCGCGCGATGATCATGACCGGCCGTTATGCCACGCGGTTCGGTTTTAACTTTACGCCTACCCCACCGGGCATGCTGGCTCTGGTTGGCTTTGTCACTGAGAACAGTGGGATTGAGAGACCTCATCCCAACTTCGTTTTTGAGCGGGATGTCGAGATTCCGTCTTATGATAATCTTGGCATGCCCACGTCGGAGATAACCGTAGCCGAGATGCTGAAAGAAGCGGGCTATTACACAGCTCACATCGGTAAATGGCATCTCGGTCGGTCAAATGGCAGCAGTGCGATTGATCAGGGGTTTGACGACAGTCTGCTGATGGCGAGCGGTCTTTATCTGCCGGAGGACCATCCTGATGTTGTAAACTCCTATCAGGATTTTGATCCAATCGACCGCTTTCTGTGGCCCAATATGCAGTTTGCATCGACGTTCAATGATGGTCCGCGCTTCGAACCACGCGGCTATATCACCGACTATTACACGGACGAAGCGGTGAAGGTGATTGAGAACAATCGCAATCAACCTTTCTTCCTCTATCTCGCCCATTGGGGCATTCACACGCCATTGCAGGCGCTCAAGTCTGACTATGACGCGCTATCTCATATCGAGGATCACCGGCTGCGCGTCTACACCGCGATGACCCGCGCGGTGGATCGTTCGGTCGGGCGTGTGATGCAGGCACTGAAAGATAATGGTCTGGATGAGAACACGCTTGTGATCTTTACAAGCGATAATGGTGGCGCCGGGTATGTGGGCCTCGATGATCTCAACACGCCCTATCGTGGCTGGAAGATCACCCTGTTTGAAGGCGGCACGCATGTGCCTTTCATGGCGCGGTGGCCGAAGCGTATTCCTGCGGGTACCGTTTTTGATGAGCCAGTCTCCCACATTGATCTGTTTGCGACTGCGGCGGCTGCCGCCGGCGGCGTTATGCCCACGGACCGTGTGATGGATGGTGTCGACTTCGTTCCATATGTCACCGGTGAGAGTGAAGGTGCGCCACATGAAGCCTTGTTCTGGACCGCTGGCGAATACAGATCGGTCCTTAAGGATGGTTGGAAGCTTCAGGTGTCTGGCCTTCAGGACAAGCAGTGGCTGTTCAACCTTGCGACAGATCCCAGCGAGACGACGAACCTCGTGGAGGCGGAACCCGCCAAACTTGCAGAGTTGAAGGGCCTTCTTGATGCCCACCAGGCCGAGCAGGCCGACCCCATCTGGCCGTCATCTGTGGCAACGCCTGTCTATGTTGACAAGACATTGGCGGAACCGCTTAAAGAAGATGATGAAGTCATCTATTGGGAAAACTAGCGCGGTTGCCTTTGGCGCCCTTCTTCTGGGGGCGGTCGCTTATCAGTTTTGGCCTTCACCGGGTGATGACCTTCAGTCGATAAGTTGCCTGTCTCCCGAGGAGATTGCGCCGGATACATCCGGCATGGTGTTGATCCAGGGGGGCACATTCCAGATGGGCGCGGGCGGCATCTATCCGGAAGAGGGGCCGGTTCGCAGTCAGCAGGTCGAGAGCTTCTGGATCGATGCGACCGAGGTCACCAATGCCCAGTTCGCGGAGTTTGTTGACGCAACCGGCTATGTGACGGTGGCCGAAGCGGGGATCGAAGGCGTGGTGCCGCCGGGGGCGGCCGTGTTCCAAATCCCTGAAACTGATGCTGAAGGTCGCTGGTCATACGCAGAGACAGCGAACTGGCGTCAGCCGGAAGGTGCAGGAAGCACCATTGTCGGACGCGAGAATTTCCCAGTCGTTCAGATCGCTTACGAAGACGCGCTTGCCTATGCGGTATGGAAAGGACGGACACTGCCGACGGAGGTGCAGTGGGAATATGCGGCCCGTGGCGGTCTTGATGGCGCGACCTATGCCTGGGGGGAAGAGCGGGAACCGGGCGGCGAGTATCTCGCCAATAATTGGCAGGGCTTTTTTCCTTTTCATGATGAGGGCGCGGACGGGTTTGTCGGGCGGGCGCCGGTGGGGTGCTATCCGCCGAACGGCTATGGCCTCTATGACATGATCGGCAATGTCTGGGAATGGACGGCCGACCCCTATGCGCCCGCGGATGCTTCGGTGGGGCTCATGAAGGGGGGCTCATATCTTTGCGCCCCCAATTATTGCCGGCGGTATCGCCCCGCAGCGCGCCATCCCCAGGAAGTGGATCTAGGTACGGACCATATCGGCTTCCGGACGGTGTCTCTGAGTAAGCCTTAAGGCTAAGGCTGCCCCAAATTTGAAAATTATCGCCGGAACGGTTAGGTAATCGCTCAATTCCCCCCGTTTGAGTGAGGCCTTATGCCGGATTTGCCCCCTTCCCAAGACCATCTCTTCGACCTCCAGCCGACCCATAATCCCCATCGCTACTATCTGCCCGTTGAGGACAAGCTTAGTGTTGGCCCTCCCGGCAAGCTCTTCCTGTTCGGGGGCGTTGGACTTGCCTCGTCGATCCGTGCGATTGAGCAGACGACAGGGCGATCCACGGTTTGGGCCGCGGCTCAATATCTCTCTTATGCGCGGGTGGGAGAAACTGTTGATCTCGACGTGCTGGTGCCTGTGTCTGGCAAATACAACACCCAGGCGCGTGTGGTTGGGCATGTCGGCGACCGGGAGATTTTTACGGTCAATGCAGCGCTCGGCGAGCGCCCAAGTGAATATTCAGCGCAGTGGGCGGTGAAGCCTGACGTGGTGCCGCCGGAAGACTGCGCGCCGGTCGATCATTGGCGCGAAGACCGACCGGACCTTCATGGGCGGATTGATGTGCGCGTCGTCAAGGGACGATATGGCGAAGAGCGCAAGAAGGGTGGCTTGAGTGAAGACGGCCATGTGGTTCTTTGGGCACGGATGCGGGAAGACCTGCCCACCACCACGAGCTCACTTGCGGTGATGGCGGACTTTGTGCCCTCGGCCATCGGCAATGCGATCGGACGCAATGCGGGCGGCAATAGTCTGGACAATACGATCCGGGTTCGGCGTGTTGTCGAGACGGACTGGGTGCTGTGCGATATTCGCATTCATGGGGTCCACAACGGCTTTGCCCATGGGCGCATGCATCTGTTCGCGGAAAATGGCGAGCTCATGGCGAGCGCCAGTCAGTCCGTCATTCTTCGCATTCACGATTAAGTTTACGACACCTTACGCAGTACACTCTCGACCCAGTTTCTGACCTCAAGGGTGCGGATGCTTTCATCCATAACGTCCTGATCAATGCCGAGCTTCCAGGCAATGTCTTTTCGGTCAGAGTCCTGGTGTAGCGCTTCGAGATCCGAGACGAAAGACTGCGCGGCATCGTGATCGCTGAAATAGCCTGAGTCCACGAGGCCGTCCATGCGAAACCGGGTGAGTGCCGCCAGCTCCGACAGATCATATTCCGGGTGGTACTGCACCGCCCAAAAAGACGTTCCCTCCTGCTCGACAATTGCTGCCTGTATGGGCGTGATATTGTTGCCCGCGAGATGGACACTGCCTGACGGCAAGCTTTCCACATCATCGAAGTGACTGGTGAAGGCATCGAACACGGGCGCTTTGCCGGCATAGAGCGGGTGGGCGCGGCCCTCGGGGGTGAGCGAGATCTTACGCGCGATCCCAAACTCGCGCCCCTTGGGGTTGAGGCGGCATGTGCCGCCCGCCGCGAGTGCTGCAATCTGTAGCGCCCAGCAACTGCCGAAGCTGGGGGTCCCCGCCTTGAAGAGCGCGCGAGCCAGATCAACCTGTCGCGTCACGTCCGGTGTCTGGTGATAGATGGTGAGGCTGGAGCCGGTCCAGAGTGCCGCATCGAAATCTGAAAGCGTGGTACCCGTCGGTAGATCCTCATCGGTGTCTGCGGGATGCAGGATTGTCACCTTTGCGTCCGGCAGGAAGCGTTTGATCATCCGTTCATAGAGCGTGCCCGCCAGCGTGCACCCAGCGCGACCCAGGTTTTCGCGACCGGCTCGGTCGTAGCCATCAATGACAAGAAGGGTCTCGGTCATGCAATCGGTTAGACGGGCTTTTCGCCGTTGACCGTTACGCGGTAGAGGAGCCGCTCATAGTCGACATAATCGTCCACCGCGTAGTGCTGTACGCAGCGATTGTCCCACATGGTCACCATCTTCGGGTCCCAGGGAACGCGACAGCTGAACTCCGGTTTTGTGCAATGGGCAAAGAGGTAATCGAGGAGAGGCTTGCTTTCCTCTTCACTCATGTCTTCGAACCGGATCGTGAACATGGGGTTCACGTACAGCGCTTTGCGGCCGGTATTGGGGTGGGTACGCACCACCGGGTGGACGACTTCGTCATAGACCGAGTCGGAGCGCTTGTAGGTGATGGCGGTTTTGCCTTCGTATTTTTCCTCTGCCGTTTCCGACGTATAGGCATATTTGGCGGAGTGGACGGCGCCCACACCGTCGAGCATCCGTTTCATGCCGTCGGAGAGGCGCTCATAGGCCAAATATTGATTGGCGAAGAGCGTGTCTCCTCCGTGCGGTGGCACGATGTGGCTGTAGACGATGGAGCCCATGCTGGGTTCTTCAAAGAAGGAATTGTCGGTATGCCAGCCGACGCCAAAGCTCGCGGACTCGCCCGCGGGCTTCAGCATCTTGATCATCTCCGGTCTCTCATCCATGCCGTTAACAATCGGATGGACTTCCAGGTCTCCGAAGCGTCGGGCAAACGCGATATGCTCGTCATGGGTGAGGTCCTGGTTCCGGAACACCAGGACCGAATGGTCGGCAAAGGCTGTGCAGATATTGTCGAACTGTTCGTTGGACAGGTCGTTTAGCTGCACCCCTGAGACTTCCGCGCCCAGCGCGCCTGTGATTTGTTGGATGTGAATGCCCATGATACCTATCCCGTTTCCAGCCCCGCTTCCCGTCTACGTCACTCGTCGGCGATCTTGACAACGAGCTTGCCGAGATTTTCCCCTTCGAACAATTTGTTCACGGCTGTTGGTGCGCTTTCAAGCCCGTCGACAATGGTCTCCTGGCTTTTGATCTTGCCCGTCGCCACCCATGTGGCGAGTTCCATGGTCGCCTCGGCATATTTTTCCATGAAGTCCGTCACGATGAAACCGCGCACATTGATCCGGCGCATCAGAATGGGAGAGAAGTCGCCCCGCATGGGTTCATCGGTGTTGTAGCCGGAAATCATGCCGCAGAGCGGCATGCGGCTGAACAGGTTCATGCGTGCCATCACCGCTTCCATGATCTCCCCGCCGACATTCTCGAAATTCACATCGATCCCGTCGGGGGTTACAGCGGCGAGCTGCTCGCGCCAGTCCGGCGCCTTGTAGTCGACAGCGGCATCAAATCCGAGCTCTTCAACAATCCATTTGCACTTGTCGGGTCCACCCGCGATCCCGACCGCGCGGCATCCTTTGAGTTTTGCGATCTGTCCGACAACCGACCCGACAGCGCCCGCAGCCGCGGAGACAAGAACGGTCTCTCCCTCTTTGGGCTGTCCGAGCTCCAGCAGGCCGAAATAGGCGGTGAGACCGGTCAGACCGCAGGCGCCCAACATGGTCGGCAGGCCGACAGGCAGCTCAGCAGGCAGCACGCCGACAGGAATTTCGTCATTGGGACCGGCCACATAATAATCCTGCCATCCAAGGAGACCGCTCACGGTGTCGCCGACTTTGTATGTGTCGGAATTGGAGGCAACAACTTTGCCGATACCGCCGCCCCGCATCACGGCACCGATCTCAACTGGTGGCATGTATTGATCC
The DNA here is from genome assembly GCA_965276845.1 of Parvibaculaceae bacterium. Lineage (GTDB taxonomy): Bacteria > Pseudomonadota > Alphaproteobacteria > Parvibaculales > Parvibaculaceae > Mf105b01. The sequence continues at coordinate 2,956,203 of OZ255699.1, read as the reverse complement.
ATATCCGACATCCAGATGCGATTGGTCGGATCCAGGCTCAGATAAAGATTGCGGATAACCGCTTCGCCGGGGCCGGGTGTGGGGACCGGTTCCTCGACCAGATCAAAGTCGGTCGTTTTGATCTTACCGACCGGGCGGCTTTTCAAGCGAAATTGGCGATTGACGTTGCTGGACATAAGACCTCCCGGAGCATGATTTTGGTTGGGCTCATTCTTTCACAGGATGACCGTCCTGCCGAGTCTCATGGGAAGACGCTACCCGTTTCCTTCAAGCTCTTCGCGTTTCATCTCGAGTTCGAGCCATTGTTCTTCCTTGGCAGCGAGGGATGCCTCGGCTGTTTCGAGATTGCTGGCTGTTTTCTGAAAGCCTTCCGGGTCGCGCGTGAAATAATCTGCCTCTGCCAGGGCGTCTTTCAGTGTCTGAATGCGCTTTTCCAACTCGCTCATTTCTTGGGGCAGCGTCTCCAGGGCGTGCTTATCCTTAAACGAAAGCTTTGTGGCAGTCCGTGCCGGTTTTTCCGCAGCGGTGCTCGCCTTTTTTGGTTTGGTTACGGCTGGCTCAGGCGCAGGGACAGCCGCCCGCCGCTGGGCCACCATGTCGGAATAGCCGCCGGCATATTCCAGCCAATCACCATCTCCTTCTGAATTGATGACGGAGGTCACGAGCCGGTCGAGAAAATCGCGATCATGGGAGACCAGCAGCACGGTGCCCTGATAAGCGGCAATCATTTCCTGCAGAAGGTCCAATGTCTCCAAATCGAGATCATTTGTCGGTTCGTCCAGAATGAGGAGGTTCGACGGTTTGGCGAGCGCCCGAGCGAGCATCAGCCGGCCTTTCTCCCCGCCCGATAATTCATCGATTGGTGTGCCAGCCTGTTCTGGGGAGAAGAGGAAGTCCTTCATGTAGGAGATGACGTGACGCTGGGTGTCACCCACCATCACCATGTCCTTGCCGCCGCCGGTGAGTGCATCCTTCAAGCTGGTGCCTGCAGGCAGGCTTTCGCGCTTCTGGTCGAGGGTCACCGTCTCCAGATTGGTTCCGATACGTACCGTTCCGCTGTCGGGCTCCAGGTTCCCGGTCAGCAATCTGAGAAGTGTCGTCTTCCCGGCGCCGTTGGGGCCGATAATGCCGACCCGGTCTCCGCGAAGAACGCGGGTTGAGAAGTTTTTGACGATGGACCTGCCATCAAAGCTTTTTGAGATGTTTTCGGCTTCAAAAACGAGCTTGCCAGACAGGCGGCTCTCTTGAGCGGTCAGGTCGACCTTTGCGGTTCCCCGGTTGAAGTCGGTCCTTGCCTTTGCGGCGTCTTCTCTCAGTTTATGAAGGTCACTCAACCGGCGTACGTTGCGCTTGCGGCGCGCGGTGACGCCATACCGCAGCCAATGTTCTTCACGGGCCACCTTGCGCTGCATCTTATGGGTGTCGCGTTCTTCTTCCTCCAGGAGTTGGTCGCGCCAGGCTTCGAAATCTCCAAAGCCTTTGCCCAAGCGTTTGGTCGTGCCGCGATCAAGCCAAACCGTTGAGCGTGACAGCGTGGTGAGAAAGCGGCGGTCGTGGCTGATCAGAATAAGCGCCGACCGTGTGCTACCCAGTTCCTTCTCGAGCCACTCGATCGCGGGGAGATCCAGATGGTTGGTCGGCTCGTCCAGCATGAGAATGTTGGGTTCCGGCGCCAGAGCCTGCGCCAGCGCCGCGCGCCGTGTCTCGCCGCCAGACAGATGGGTGGGGTCCTCATTGCCGGTGAGCCCCAATTCGTTCAGCAGGTATTGCGCCCGATAATGGGTATCGCCGTCCGTCAGTCCCGCTTCGGCGAATTCCTGCGTTGATTTAAAGCCCGTAAAGTCAGGCTCCTGAGGTAGGTACCGCAGGGTCACGCCAGGCTGGAGAAACCGTTCCCCGTCATCGGGTTCCACCAGACCGGCAGCGATTTTGAGCAGCGTCGACTTGCCCGACCCGTTGCGGCCAACCAGACACAGACGTGCGCCGGTTTCAACGGTCAGGTCCGCACCCGACAGAAGCGGTGTGCCGCCAAAGGTCAGATGCACGTTTTGGAGGGTGAGAAGCGGTGGAGCCATCGTCGCCCTATAGCCTTTCACTCCCTATTTTGTAAGGGGAGAGGCCGATTTTCTTTATCTACATATTATTTGTGGTAATAAAAATAGATTACGCCCTTGAAGTGTGATTTAAATCGGCGCATATAGGCACGAGCAGAGCGCCTACGGAGTTCGTCGGGTGCTTTTGACGTTAGACCCTTGTGATCAGGACCTGAACTTATGCGGGCGCTTACCCATCTCGAACGGCTTGAGGCCGAGAGCATTCACATCATTCGCGAAGTTGCCGCGGCATGTGAGAACCCGGTGATGTTGTATTCCATCGGTAAAGACTCAGCGGTGATGTTGCATCTGGCGATGAAAGCTTTCTACCCATCCAAGCCGCCGTTTCCGCTCCTGCATGTGGACACGACCTGGAAATTCCGGGAGATGATCGAGTTTCGCGACAATCTCGCCGAAAAGTATGGGTTGGATCTCATCGTGCACACCAATCAGGAGGGTGTCGCCCAGGGCGTCAACCCGTTCTCGCACGGCTCGCAACTGCACACACAGATCATGAAGACCGATGCGCTTAAGCAGGCGCTGGACAAATACAAGTTCGACGCGGCCTTTGGTGGCGCGCGGCGGGATGAAGAGAAATCCCGCGCGAAAGAGCGCATCTTCTCGTTCCGGTCTGAGCAGCATCGGTGGGATCCCAAGAACCAGCGGCCCGAGCTTTGGAGCCTCTACAATACACGCATGCATCCGGGCGAAAGCCTGCGGGTCTTTCCGATTTCGAATTGGACCGAGCTCGACATCTGGCAGTACATCCACAAAGAACAGATCGACATTGTCCCGCTTTACTATTCAGCGAAACGCCCTGTCGTGGAACGTGATGGTCAGTTGATCATGGTCGACGATGATCGGATGAAGCTTGCGGAGGGCGAAGTGCCCGAGATGAAGTCTGTTCGGTTCCGGACGCTTGGCTGTTATCCGCTGACGGGTGCCGTCGAATCCGAAGCGGCGACACTGCCAGAGATTATTCAGGAAATGCTGCTCACCACCTCATCTGAACGACAGGGGCGGATGATTGATCATGACGCGGCAGCGTCCATGGAGAAGAAAAAACAGGAGGGCTATTTCTGATGGCACATCAATCGGCTCTCATTGAAACGGATATCGAGGCCTATCTCGACGCGCAGGAAAACAAGAGCTTTCTGCGTTTCCTCACCTGCGGCAGCGTTGACGACGGGAAGAGCACGCTCATCGGCCGTCTCCTCTATGATTCAAAGCTGATCTTTGAAGATCAACTTGCGGCACTGGAAGCAGACAGTAAGAAGCTCGGCACGCAGGGTGATGACTTCGATTTCGCCCTTCTTGTCGACGGCCTTGCGGCGGAGCGTGAGCAGGGCATCACGATCGATGTTGCCTATCGCTTTTTCTCGACTGACAAGCGCAAGTTCATCGTGGCGGATACGCCCGGCCATGAGCAGTATACGCGTAACATGGCGACCGGCGCGTCGACGGCAGATGTGGCGATCATTCTGGTTGACGCGCGCAAAGGCATCCTCACCCAAACGCGGCGCCACTCGTACATCGCGTCACTGCTCGGCATCCGCCACGTTATCGTTGCAATCAACAAGATGGACCTTGTTGACTACTCGGAAGACACGTTCAAGGAGATCGAAGCGGCTTATCGGGAATTTGCAGGCCAGCTGAAATTCGCCTCGATCAAGTGCATTCCTGTCTCGGCCCTTAAAGGCACTAACGTGACCGTGCCGACGCCGGAAGACACGCCCTGGTACCACGGACCGGCTCTTCTTCAGGAATTGGAAGATATTGAGGTTGATGCCGAAACGGCTGATCAGGCCTTCCGCTTCCCCGTGCAGTGGGTGAACCGGCCCAATCTCGATTTCCGAGGATTTAGCGGCACAATCGCAGGCGGCACCGTCAAAGTCGGCGATGAGATTATCGTCATGCCTGCGGCATCGCGGAGCCGCGTTGCGCGGATCGTGACATCGACAGGCGACCTTGACGAAGCGCAGAGCGGTCAATCGGTGACACTCACGCTGGAAGATGAAGTTGATGTCAGTCGCGGCGATGTGATTTGCGGCGGGCAGACACCGGCGCTCATTTCCGATCAGTTCGCCGCGCATCTGCTTTGGATGCGTGAAGAGGAAATGCTGCCTGGTCGGCAGTACTACATGAAGATTCACAACAAGCTTGTCTCAGCCTCTGTTTCCGAGCTGAAGCACAAGGTGAACGTCAACACGCTTGAGCAGCAGGCAGGTAAGACGCTGGAGCTCAATGAAGTCGGCGTCTGTAACATCAGTCTTGATCAAACAATCGCTTACGATCCCTATTCAGATAACAGGGACACTGGCAGCTTCATCCTGATCGACCGACGTACCAACGAAACCGTTGGTGTGGGCATGCTCGACTTCTCGCTTCGCCGCGCTCAAAACGTGGTGTGGCAGGAGCTGAAGGTCGACAAGGCGACCCGTGCTGAGCAGAAGCACCAGAAGCCAGCCGTGCTCTGGTTCACCGGCCTCAGCGGTTCGGGCAAATCAACCATCGCCAATCTGGTGGAGCAGAAGCTTTATGATCGTGGACGTCATACCTATACGCTCGATGGCGACAATGTCCGCCACGGTCTCAATAAAGACCTGGGCTTCACGGATGTGGACCGCGTCGAAAACATCCGGCGTGTCGGCGAAGCCTCCAAGCTGATGGTGGATGCGGGACTGATTGTCCTCGTGTCGTTCATCTCACCCTTTATCAGTGAGCGCCGTTTGGCACGCCAGCTGGTGGAGGAGTATGAGTTCATCGAGATTTTCGTGAACACGCCTCTGGAGCTTTGCGAAGAACGTGACCCGAAAGGCCTTTACAAGAAGGCCCGCGCGGGTGAAATCACGAACTTCACGGGCATCGATTCAGACTATGAAGTGCCGGAAGCAGCGGAGATTGAAATCAAGACGGCCGAACTGTCTGCGGAGGAAGCCGCTGACCAGATCATCCGCTATCTTGAGAGCAACGGATATCTCTCGGCCCAGTAAGACCGGTCTTAGAGCATGATTGTTTGGGAGCGGCGGCCTCATATTGGGGCCGCCGTTTCTTGTTTCGGTCAGGCTGGTTCGGTATTGCCTGTCAGTCTTGCAAACACATAGCCCGCAATGGCGCCAACCGCGATCTGAGAGAGGAAACCCGCCGTGGATCGGGCGCCGGAGATGGGCATGATACCGCCGAAAACGGTCTGCAATGTAGCCAGCGTCACGCCAACGGCGGTGCCACCGGCAACCAGATAAACGAGCCACCGGAGGCTGGGCGCCAGCTTTGAGACGAATACTGCGGCGACGAATGCGACGAGCAAACCCGCCCCGATGACTGCACCATAAAGCGGTGCGATGCCCACAATGTCCTGTAAGGTCATGGAAAGCCGGTCGTCGAAGGGGATCTCGATGCCCAGGTCGCTCAGTGCGGCCAAGACGAAATGGGTGGAAGCGATTGACCCCAAAATGATTGCAACAATGACTGCCGCAAAAAAACTGCCAATTGGGCGCACATAGCTCATGAACTCTCCCCCATCGTCTATTGATCTTTGGGGGAGTATGGCCACATGATCAGATAACGTAAAGAACAAGCTTGTTCATGATGAGAGGGGGACCCGCCATGAAAAGACATTCGCGCCTGCATTCCTTGGCGATAACAGGGCTGGCAACATTGGCCGCGTTGGTTCCTGTTGGTGGCGGTGTTGCTCTCGCAGATGCGTCAGCCTCCTACGAGATAGAAACCGTCGCGGAAGGATTGGGGTTTCCGTGGAATGCCGCTTTTCTGGATGACGGCACCATTCTTGTAACTGAACTTGACGGCCAGCTGCGGGCGATCCGCGACGGCGCGCTTGACCCGACGCCGATTGCGGGTGTGCCGGAAGTCTATCGGGCAAGTCAGGGCGGCTTGTTCGATGTGGTGCCGCATCCGAATTACGCGGACAATAAGCTGCTCTATCTTTCCTATGCGGCAGGGGAGCCCAGCGCGAACACTACTCGGGTTGCGCGCGCGACCTTTGACGGCACGTCCTTGAGCGATCTGGAAGTCATCTATGATGTGACCCCGCTGAAAGACACGCCGGTGCATTATGGCGGCCGGATCGCCTTTGCGCCCGACGGAACCTTGTTCCTCACAACCGGAGATGGCTTTAACTACCGCGAACAGGCGCAGGTTCTGTCAAACACGCTCGGCAGCATTGTGCGGATAAACGATGACGGAACCGTACCTTCCGACAATCCCTTTGTCGGTCAGGAAGGTGTTAAGCCTGAAATCTTCTCTTACGGCCATCGTAGCCCGCAGGGCCTCTACATCATGGATGACGGCACCGTCTACATGAATGAGCACGGCCCGCAGGGTGGAGACGAAATCAATCTCATCGAAGCTGGCAAGAACTATGGGTGGCCGGTGATCGGATATGGTTTGGATTATACGGGTGCGCGCGTCTCGCCTTTCACCGAGATGGAAGGCATGGAACAACCTCTGAAATATTGGGTGCCGTCGATCGCTCCCGCCAACCTCGAACTTTATACCGGCGACCTTTTCCCAGCGTGGCAAGGTGACTTCCTTATCGGTGGATTGGTGCCGGGTGATGTGCGTCGCATCGACCGGGAAGGTGGTAAGATAGTCGGCGAGGAGATCCTCTTTGCAGAACTTGAAAGCCGTATCCGGGCCGTTCAGATGGCGCCTGATGGATCCCTCTATCTTCTGACGGATGGTGCAGGCGGTAAGGTTCTCCGGGTGACGCCCAAGTAACGCGCTGGGATTACTGCCTCACCCGCCATTCTTCGACGATCATGGTCAAGGATGGGACCAGTAGGATGATCATCACGCTGGCGACGATGATGCCAAACGCGAGACTGATCGCCATGGGGATCAGGAACTGAGCTTGGACGCTGGTCTCCAGTAGCATGGGCAGCAGGCCTAGCGCTGTGGTGGTGGTGGTGAGCAGGATCGGGCGGAACCGGCGGACGGCAGCATCGACGACGGCCTGGCTTTCCTCGACGCCTTTTTCAATCAGCTTGTTGTAATAGTCGACCAGCACGATGCTGTCGTTCACCACCACGCCGGACAGTGCCACCATGCCGAAGATGGACACGAATGAGAGACCGTGTCCCATAATCATGTGGCCCAAGATTGCGCCCAGAAACCCAAACGGGACAGCGGTGAGAATAACCAGCGGCTGAATGTAGCTGCGCAACTGTACCGCCAACATGACGAAGATGATCCCGAGCGCAATCAGCAGGCCTTGTCCGAGCGCTGCCAAATCCTCTGACTGGCTGCGCGCATCGCCTTCTTTTGAATAGGACAGTCCGGGGATGTCTCTCATCATACGCGGCATGATGTCCGCTTCAATCAGAGCGATGACATCGTTGGGTGTGGTCTCCTGTTCATCAACTTCTGCCGTGACCGAGGCGATGCGACGTCCGTCCACCCGCTGAATGGAGGAATAGCCGCGCGTTTCGTTGAGCTGTGCCACTGTGAGCAATGGCGCTTCGGACCCATCCGCAAGGCGAATGCGCATGTCGTATATTTCCGACAAGGATTGGCGTTCTGCGAGGGGGTACTTCACGAGTACTTTGATTTCATCCCGGCCACGCTGCAGGCGTTCGATCTCCTCACCATAGAAGGACTGACGCACCTGGCGGGCAAGGTCATTTGTTGTGAGGCCCGCAGCCAAACCTGCCGGTGTCAGCTGAAAATCCAGCTGTCGTTTGCCGACATCCAGATTGTCCTGAACCTCCGCGACGCCGCTGATGGCGGCGAGCTCGCGTTTCAGTCGGTCGGTTGCCAGGAGAACGGTCTCCTCATTGGCGTGGCGTAGCTGGATCTCAACCGGCGGGTCGTTTGCAAAGAGCGAGCTCTGTATCCCCAGATATTCCGCTCCCGGGATCTCGCCGATCTCCTTGCGCCAGCGCTGTTCCAAAGCTCGTGCTGACAGCACGCGGGCGTCGCCTAATGGCAGTTCCAGGATAACGCGGGAGATGTGAGAGCCGTTGGAGCTGCTGCCCCCGCCGGGACCGCCAGAGAAAGATTGCTGACCAACGGTGACTGAGGTTCTGGCGAGAATACTGGGCGTGCCGTCCGGTGTGGTGGCATCCACTTCTCGGCGAATACGCTCCGCTGCCTCGATGATCTGTTGGGTGGCGGCCCGTGTTGTTTCGAAGGGCGTGCCCTCCGGCATGGTGAGGGAGGCGGCGACCCGGTCGCCTTCCAGATGCGGGAAGAAAATGAAGCGCGCATAGCCGCCCTGGAAAAGCCCAAACATGATGAGCAGAAGCCCGATGCTGCCCGCGAAGGTCGCATATTTAAACCGCACACAGGTGGCAACGGCAGGGCGGACGAACCGTTCAGTGAAAGAGAGCAGAGCGCTGCCTGCACGATTCTGAATGCGTTGAAGGATGCCGCGGCTCCACTTGGTCGAATAAGAAAGGTGCGCCGGCAGGATGAAGAAAACTTCGAAGAGGGACACGAGCAATACCGCAATCACAATGAGCGGTACCGGTGCCATGATCTGACCCAGAACGCCTGTCGCGAAGAGGAGCGGCGCAAAAGCGGCCATGGTGGTGGTGACGCCCACAGTGACGGGGGCGGCAATGCCCACCACGCCGGCGAGCGCCGCATTATGGTCTTTGAGGCCCCCTTCCTGCGCCGCGAAAATGTTTTCGCCCACGACGATGGCGTCATCCACGACGATCCCCAGCACCACGATCAGGGCAAAGAGAGACACCATGGAAATGGTGACGCCAAACATGGATGCAATCATCAGCCCACCCAGGAAGGAAATCGGAATGCCGAGGCTGGTCCAAAAGGCAAGCTTCAGATCGAGAAACAGCACGAGTGACAGAAACACCAGCGCGAAGCCAAGCAGGGCGTTGCGCACAAGCAGGCTGATCCGGTCACGCAGGATATCTGTTTGGCTCTCGGAGATATCGATTTCCAGCCCCGCCGGGAGGGTCAGCGTCTGGAGATAGGCCTTCACTTTCTCTTCGATTTCAAGCGCGTCCTGATCGCCGGTCCTGGAAATGTCGATCTTGGCAGCGGGCTGGCCATTGAAGAGGCTTTCCAGTTCGTCTTCGACGAAACCGTCAATGACGGTTGCGATGTCGCCGAGCCTGAGAAGCGATCCATCAATGTTAGACCGGATCACAACGTCTTCGAATTCGCGGCCGGTAAAGCGCCGGCCCGCCGTTCTGAGGAGGATTTCGCCTGCATCGGTCTTGATAGACCCGGCCGGCAGGTCGAGGGAGGAATTGGAGACCGCGGTCGCGATTTCTCTTAGCGTCAGACCATACCTGCGTAGCGTGTTTTCGCTCACCTCAATGGCGATTTCATAGCCGCGCACACCGCTCAAGGATACCAGTGACAGACCGTTGACCTGCAGGAGGTCATCCCTGATCCGCTCCGCATTTTCGCGAATGGCCCGCTCGCCGCCTTGGCCGTAGACGACCAGGGACATGACGCCTGACGTGCGGCTTGATTTGGAGATGGACGGTTCTTCTGCATCTTCCGGTGGGAAGTCCGACAGCCGGTCGACTTCGTCCTTGATGTCGTCGAGCACCGTGCTGGCGTCGATGAAATCGTCCAGCTCCGCGGTGATGGTGCCGACACCTTCAGAGGCGGTCGAGCGCACCCTGTCGATGCCTTCAATCCCGGAAATGGCTTCTTCCACCCGCCGGGTGATGCCATCCTCAACTTCGTTGGGGGTTGCGCCTGGGTAGGCCACCGACACGGTGATGGTTCTCAGATCTACCTGCGGAAAAACTTCCGCGCGCATGTTCGAAACCGCCAGTAGACCAGCAGCGAGCAGGAAGATCATCAGGAGGTTGGCAGCAACATGGTTGTTCACGAACCATGGAATGATGCCGCGCGGTCGCGCGGCCCCAGGGTTTTCATATGCGCTTGGAATGTCTGCCGCCATGCTAACGCGCCTCAACCGTGTTGATGGTTTCAGTAGCAGAGGTTTCTGTCTCCGTGCGTACGGCCATGTTTTCCACAGCACCCGGCACGTTGCTCAACAAGATCTCTGTCCCTGACGGCAGTCCTCTGACAAGGGTTGTCGAAAGGCCTGTCTGCACAATCTCCGGTCGCACAGCTCTCAGCCGGTCTGCGACGATTGTCCAGACCCGTCCGTTCTCCTGCACGGCTGCTGTGGGTATGGCGACAAGGTTGTCCAATTCAGGACCAAGAAATGTCACGGTCACGAACACGCCGGGGACGAGCGGGATCGCTTCCTCGCTTTCCGCGTTTTCTCCGAGAGACACAATGACCGACGCAAACCGTGTCTGGGCGTCCAATTGTGCGGACACCCGTGTGGCTTTCGCGCGGATTACCCGGTCTAGCCCCAGGTAGGAGGTTGTGATGATCGCTTCAATTCCCTCCAGGGGTTGGAGCCATTTCAGGTCTCTGTCGGCGAGCGGGACTTCAACCTCCAGGCCGTCGAGGGAATAGACGGTGCCGTAAGATTGTCCGGCGGCCATGAATTGCCCGAGTTCGACATTGCTAGAAACGATCCGCCCATTGAAAGGCAAAGAGAAGTTGGTGCGGTCTAGATCGAGCTGAGCGCTTGCGAGCTGCGCCTGCGCGGATGCGAGGGCTGCGCGCCGGTCTCTGATTTGTGGTTTGCGCGCCACCAGAGCAGGTACCGGTTCTCCGGGTGTTATTTCTTCCCACTCTCGGGTGGCAGCCAGGCCTTCGGCCTCTTCCAGCTGCAGATTGGTTCTGGCACTGGCGACTTCTGCGCGTCGGCGTTCGACTTCGAGCTCGAAGTCTTGTGCTTCGATGCGAAAGAGGACTTCATCTTTCAGGAAAGCGCCGCCCGGCCGCATGACGGCGCTCACCCAGTCCACCCGGCCCTGCACCTGTGGGACAACTTGGACGTCGACCTGGCTGCTCACCGCGCCGCTGCCGGTGATTTCAATACGCTGCCGGCTCGGCTCCACAATGGTTGAGCTTACGAGCGGGGCGAATTCTTCGTCGTCTTTGAGCTTGGGCGTGCGATCCGTACCCGACAGGAAGCTTGAGACAATGACCGAGAACAGGAAGAAGGAGACGACCAGGATCAATTGAAGGCGACCTGTATGCTCTGCGCGTACGTGCGGATCGGCTGGACCGTTGGAAAAACGCCCTGTAATCAGATCAAGAATGCGTTTCATAGGTCCCACTTTCTCGTGCACTTGGTTCAAGCGAGCGTGTGTTCATGGATGTCTGCGCGGGGGATGTATCCAACCAATCACCGCCGAGAGCCAGCAGAAGATCAATCCTCGCGTTCCACTTGTTTTGTTGTTCGATCAAGAGCGTTTGTTCCGCTGTCTGAAGGCGGCGCTGGGTCTCCAACAGACGTTCGTATGACCCGATCCCGCGCCGGAACCGGTCAAAAGAGCTCGCTTCCGCCAGGCGGACTTCACGCAGAGTGGCTTCCAACTGGACAAGGCGCGATGCGGACTTGCGTTCAGCCACAAGCGCGTCTTCGACTTCTTTGATCGCTGTCAGAATATTGCCTGCATAGACAGCCGCCTGTTCAGCCATTTGTGCCTCTCGCTGTCTCACGGTGGCTTGCCTGGCACCTCCATCAAACAGAGGCTGGGCAATTTGGCCGACCAGGGAGCCCGCGAGGCTTGTCACGTCAAACAGATTGCCGACCGACGGATCCGTTGAGCTCAGTGTGCCGGTGAGGGTGAGGTTGGGATAGAGGTCTGCGATCGCAACACCGACATTCTCGGTCGCTGCTTCCAGTCTGAACTCGGCCGCTCTGAGGTCCGGCCGTCGATCAAGAAGAGCAGCGGGGACACCGACCGGCACATCCTGTGGCGGTGGCACATTGGTCAATGCATCCGTGTTAAACGGCGTTTTTCCCGGTATGCGACCCAGCAGCACCTGCAGGCTGGTGGTGGTCGCCGCAATGTCGTTTTCCAGCGAGGGAATGTCCGCGAGGGCCGATGTGTAGTTCTCGCGGGCGCCATGAAGGTCCACCGCATTTGTACTCTCGAGACCCGCGCGATACCGCCGCTCGACCGAATTCAATGTCGCCAGACGGCTTTCTGCGATCGCTTGTGTCGCCGCGAGCCGTCTTTCCAACGTGGCCAAAGCCACCCGGGTGCGCACCAAGGTTGCGATCTGGGTGTGGATCAGGCCCTGCCAGTCCGCCTCGGCGGCTGCGAGGTTTGCTGCCTGCGCCCGTTCGCTTCGCCGCAAGCGGCCAAACAGGTCGGTCTGCCAGGAGAGCGTGGTACCGACGGAAAAGCTGTTCGTGTAGACCCTGTCACCCGCTGGCGTGGTCGTGAACGATCTTGTGGCGCTGGGGGCAAGATCAAGGCTGGGCAAGCGGGTCCCAGCGATGTTTTCGAGGCTTGCTTGAGCCTGTTGCACGCGGGCTAGTGAGACCGATAGGTCTTTATTGTTCGAAAGCATCTCCGCGACCAGCGGCGCCAGGTCTGGATCGCCTAGTCGTTCCCACCAATGCGAGATGTTTTCTGCGGCGGTGGCGGGAAGATTGGACGCAGCGTCAAACCGCTCCGGGTCCGTAGCGGTCTCCTGCAGGCCCAGGATAGAGACCAGGGATCCCGACCGCTCGTAATCCGGCCCCAACGTGCACGCTGACAGAAAAAGTGCCGTGGTTATGGGTACCACTTTGAGGGAGGTCATGGGGGTAGCGGCCTTACTTGGGACAGGGATGCCGCATCACGGCAATCCTCTTTGACATATTGTACGCAGCACACGCGGAAAACGTTCACTTATGCGAATTATTCCTCAATAACAGGGCCGTGATGAACGAATTTGTGGCCGGAAGACCACGCGTCAGAAATGACTTGACTGACCAGGAGTTGGCGCGCGCCGTAAAGATACTTAACCACCTCACTTGTGTGACCCTTGTTGTTCTGTCCGATTTGATGGGAGCAACCGGTCTCTTTACGTGATGGTGGCGTCCTTGAGTGAGACTCGGTGCAAAAGGGCGCCGTCCCCGGCTCTCCAGAGCATGTGTGTGGGAAAAAGCTCAGACTCCCATTGATTAACCAAAAGTTAACTTTGGTCCGACTCCCGCTGGGAATCTTTTGTAGAGTTTGCGCTTCAGGTCGACGCGTAGACCTGCGGTTTTCCAACCATCCGGCGTCAATGGATGTGGAATGTGGGGGCGGCTGTGCGGAGTATCGCACTATTGTTTATCTCGCTGGTTGTGGCTGGTTGCAGCACTTTTGCACCCACTTCGGGGCAAGTGGCAGCACCAGCGTCGACACGCCCCGTTGAGACAAGCAACGGTGCGGCGAACATTGAATTTAGCGGCATTTTGTTTGAGCGCTTGAGTGCCCTGCCAGGACCCTCCGCGATTGATGATGCAACGCTTGAGGCCACCGCAGAGCCCTATCTCAATCGGCCGGTTTCTCTCGAAGACCTTCGGGCCCTTGGGACCGAGATGGAGGGCGTCTTTCGCGATGCTGGGTACCCTTACGTTCGCGTCGTTCTGCCGCCCCAGGAAATCGTGAACGGGCGGGTCCGGTTTCAGGTCATTGAGGGATGGGTTGAGGGCGTTTCGGTCTTGGGCTCATCTGCGACTGCCAAGGCACAAACAGAGGCTCGTTTATCTGCGCTAGATGGCAAAGGGCCGCTCGCGCTCGAGGATGTCGAGCGCACTGTCGCGCTTCTGAATGAGGTGCCAGGTCTGGAGGCCCGCGTCTCAATCGCCCGCGGCAAACAGGGGCCAGGCGCGATGCGCCTTATTGCGGATGCGGAACGACGGGGGCCGCGGGTCCTTGTCAACGTTCAGAACTTCGGATCGAAAAGCCTTGGACGTGAAGGCACCACCCTGTTTGCGCACCTCCCAGGTTGGGCCCCATTGGGTGATGAGTTGGAGCTTGCGGCCTTCAACACCTGGGAGTCCGGGGAACAGGTGAGCGGCCAGGCCGCCTATTCGCGCGGATTGACCTCAAGTGGGCTGGCGGCGCGGGTCTGGGCTTCTTACGCAGAGGCTGAACCTGAAGGGGCCGTGGCGACGCTGGGCTCAACCTCAGAAAGCCTCACAGCGGGCATCGAAGCGACCCATCCGATCTATCTCCGGCGCGAAGAATCCCTGTCAGGGTATGTCGGTTTTGAGGCGGCAAATCTGAAAGGCGAGCTCTTTCAAGGCGCGGTTCCGCTGAGCAAAGATGAAACGCGCACGCTCTATGCCGGTCTCGACGGCGACTTCACGGTCGACGATTGGAGCTTTATCGGGAATGTCGAGCTCCGTCAGGGGGTCCGCTGGTTCCACGCAAGTGCCAGGGGCGATGCCAACCTGGCGCGGTCGGAGGCAGACCCGTTCACCCGGGTTGTCTCAGGCGAGCTTCTAACGCAGACGCCGGAACTCTGGGGCGTGAAAGCGGAGATTGACCTTCGCGGACAATGGGCGAATGACCCGCTTATGGCTATCGAGGAGTTCTCCTTCGGGAACTATACGGTGGGCCGTGGGTATGACCCGGGTGCTGCGGCCGGCGACAGTGCCATCGCGGCTGCGATTACCCTCAGTGGTTTCGAACAGACGTTCTGGAACGATCAGATCGGCGCCGAGCTGGTCGCCTTCTACGACATCGGCCGGTATTGGAACGAAGACACAACCGGCACGCCGTCGCGCACCCTGGCGTCTGCGGGCGGTGGCGTGCGACTGCTCTTCAATAGCCTGGTGCGGGCCGATATCATCTATGCGCAGCCGCTTGATCAACCGCGCGGTCTTGGCGAGTCGCGTCCCGGCGCGCGTGTTTTGTTCAACATCACGGCCGACGCGGTTCGGATCTGGGATGACGCTGCGGCATTCATCGGAGGGTTAGGTGACGACCCGGACCTCTGATCCCTTCTGCCGTCCGGCCGTTCGGCGGCTGGTCTCCGGTGGCCTGCTCAGCGTTTCCGCGCTGGTATGGATGATCTTTGGTGCCCAGGCGGAGCCTTCCAACGGGATGATTGCTGCCGGCGGCGGCGCGGGGGCGTCGATCGGCTCGGTTGCCAATGCCGGTGGCGGGTTTGATGTCACGGTCCAGCAAAACTCCGACAAGATGGTCATCACGTGGGACGATTTTAACATCGATGCCAATGACCTTGTGAATTTCATCCAGCCGTCAAGCTCTGCGATTGCGGTCAACAAGGTTACCGGTGGTCTGATGACGCCGACGACCATTAACGGGACGCTCACAAGTACAGGCCATGTCTGGATCCTCGACCCGGCAGGCATCGCGTTTGGGTCTGGTGCCGTTGTGGATGTGGGCGGGTTGCTGGCGACGACGAGCGACATTGACACAGCAACGTTCATGTTGACCGACCCGACTACCGGAACGTTCACCTTTACCGAGGACGGGACCGGATCCGTTACAAACGCCGCCGATCTTGAGGCACAGGGCTTAATTGCCCTTGTGGCGCCGGTAGTGACCAACTCTGCATCGCTTACTTCCGATAACGGTGATGTGCTTTTGGGGGGTGCAAAGGCCTTCCGTTTGAGCTTTGCGCAAGCGGACCGCACGCCGGCGGGGGCTGGGGCCGTTTATCAGGAACTGCTGGTCACTGATTTCATCATTGATACGGGCGTCGACAACGCAATGGCGCCAGCAGAGACTGTGCCGGTTACTCAGACCACCACCGGTTCCTCAACAGGAAGCAATATCATCATCTCAGCGGCGTCGAGTGGCGGCGGTGCCTTTTTGAACATTGACGGAGTGGTCGAAGCGACGAATGTTGGGACCGGCTCCGGATCGGTCATGCTGCTTGGCGGTGCCAATCTTACCGCTGGTGCCGTTGGCGCAACAGGTACTGAAACAATCAGGACCACTGACCTCGGCATCACCGCAACAAGCGCTTTGACGGTACAAGGCAGCTCGGTCTCTATTGCAGCCAGCGCGCAGGATATTGACGTAGGCTCCGGCTCCATTGTGGCGGTGACGGGAGATGCGACCGTCAACGATGCGATCGTTTCCTCCGGCGACATCAGCGTGACAGCGGCTTCTGGCGATGTCGATATTGCCGCCCTCACTGCCGGGACGACGATAACGGTCTCCGGCCAGGATATCGACTTGGCGGGTAAGGTGGATGCCACCACCACGGCAATGCTGACGGCCAGCACGGGGAATGTATCGGCGACGGGGGCTCTGGAGATTGAGGGCTCTGCGGTGACCGTGTCGGGTCCGATCCTTGCCGGCACCTCTGCCACGATCACGGCCACGAGCGGTGACGCCACGCTGGATGCCGTAACGGCGACGACGGGGGCCATCGGGATCACCGCGAACACCGGCAATATCGATGTGGGCGCCACGACGGCGGGCTCGACCATCACCCTGGCGGCGCAGGATATCGACCTGGCGGGCAAGGTGGATGCGACCACCACGGCAATGCTGACGGCCAGCACGGGGAATGTATCGGCGACGGGGGCTCTGGAGATTGAGGGCTCTGCGGTGACCGTGTCGGGTCCGATCCTTGCCGGCACCTCTGCCACGATCACGGCCACGAGCGGTGACGCCACGCTGGATGCCGTAACGGCGACGACGGGGGCCATCGGGATCACCGCGAACACCGGCAATATCGATGTGGGCGCCACGACGGCGGGCTCGACCATCACCCTGGCGGCGCAGGATATCGACCTGGCGGGCAAGGTGGATGCGACCACCACGGCAATGCTGACGGCCAGCACGGGGAATGTATCGGCGACGGGGGCTCTGGAGATTGAGGGCTCTGCGGTAACCGTGTCGGGTCCGATCCTTGCCGGCACCTCTGCCACGATCACGGCCACGAGCGGTGACGCCACGCTGGATGCCGTGACGGCGACGACGGGGGCTATCGGGATCACGGCCAATAGTGGGAACCTGGATGTGGGCGCCACGACAGCGGGCAGCACCATCACCCTGGCGGCGCAGGATATCGATCTCGCGGGCAAGGTGGATGCCACCACCACGGCGATGCTCACCGCCAGCACGGGGGACGTGTCTTCGACCGGCGCTCTGGAGATTGAAGGCTCTGCGGTGACGGTCTCGGGTCCGATCCTCGGTGGGACGTCTGCGACGATCACCGCGACGAGCAGTGACGCGACCCTCGATGCCGTGACGGCGACGACGGGGGCTATCGGGATCACCGCGAACACCGGCAATATCGATGTTGGGGCGACCACGGCAGGCACCACCATCACCATGGCCGCCCAAGACATTGATCTCGCCGGCAAGGTGGATGCGACCACCACGGCGATGCTCACCGCCAGCACTGGGGACGTGTCGTCCACCACCAGTGTGGAGATTGAAGGCTCGGCGGTGACCGTCTCCGGCCCCATCCTCGGCGGCACCTCTGCCACCATCACGGCGACCTCAGGTGATGCGACGCTGGATGCGGTGACCGCCACCACCGGGGCGATTGGCATTACCGCCAATAGCGGGAACCTGGACGTTGGCGCCACCACCGCGGGCAGCACCATCACCATGGCGGCGCAGGACATTGATCTCGCGGGCAAGGTGGATGCGACCACCACGGCGATGCTCACCGCCACGACGGGCAATGTGTCGTCGACAGGGGTCCTGGAAATTGAAGGTTCGGCGGTGACGGTCTCGGGTCCGATCCTCGGTGGGACGTCTGCGACGATCACAGCGACCTCAGGTGATGCGACCCTCGATGCCGTGACGGCGACGACGGGGGCCATCGGGATCACGGCGAACACCGGCAATATCGATGTGGGCGCCACGACGGCGGGTAGCACCATCACCATGGCGGCTCAGGATATCAACCTGGCGGGTAAGGTGGATGCGACCACCACGGCGATGCTCACCGCCACGACTGGGAATGTGTCCTCGACGGGGGCTCTGGAGATTGAGGGCTCTGCGGTGACGGTCTCGGGGCCGATTGTGGGTGGGACGGGTGCCACGATCACCGCGACGGCAACTGACGCCACGCTGGATGCCGTGACGGCGACCACCGGCGCCATCGGGATCACAGCCAACTCCGGCAATATCGATGTTGGGGCGACCACGGCAGGCACCACCATCACCATGGCCGCCCAAGACATTGATCTCGCGGGCAAGGTGGATGCGACCACCACGGCGATGCTCACCGCCACGACGGGCAATGTGTCCTCGACAGGTGCTCTGGAGATTGAGGGATCGGCGGTGACCGTGTCGGGTCCGATCCTTGGCGGCACCTCTGCCACCATCACGGCGACCTCAGGTGACGCGACCCTTGATGCTGTGACGGCGACCACCGGCGCCATCGGCATTACAGCCAACTCCGGCAATATCGATGTTGGCGCCACCACGGCAGGCACCACGATCACCCTGTCGGCGCAGGACATTGATCTCGCGGGCAAGGTGGATGCCACCACCACGGCGATGCTCACAGCCACGACGGGGAATGTGTCGGCGACGGGCGCGCTGGAAATTGAAGGTTCGGCGGTCACGGTCTCCGGTCCGGCGCTTGCCGGCACCTCTGCCACGATCACGGCGACCTCGGGTGACGCGACCCTTGATGCGGTGACGGCGACCACCGGCGCCATCGGCATTACAGCCAACTCCGGCAATATCGATGTTGGGGCGACCACGGCAGGCACCACCATCACCATGGCCGCCCAGGACATTGACCTGGCGGGCAAGGTGGATGCGACGACCACGGTGATGCTGACGGCCACGACGGGGAATGTCTCGTCCACCGGCGCGCTGGAGATAGAGGGATCGGCGGTGACCGTGTCGGGGCCGATTGTGGGCGGGACCTCTGCCACGATCACAGCGACCTCGGGTGATGCGACCCTCGATGCCGTGACAGCGACGACGGGGGCCATCGGGATCACCGCGACCACCGGCAATATCGATGTGCGCGCCACGACCGCTGGGTCAACGATCACCCTGGCGGCCCAGGACATTGACCTGGCGGGCAAGGTCGACGCGACGACCACGGCGATGCTCACCGCCACGACGGGGAATGTGTCCTCGACAGGCGCTTTGGAGATTGAGGGCTCTGCGGTCACGGTCTCCGGTCCGGCGCTTGCCGGCACCTCTGCCACGATCACGGCGACCTCGGGTGACGCGACCCTTGATGCGGTGACGGCGACGACGGGTGCTATCGGCATTACAGCCAATAGTGGGAACCTGGACGTTGGCGCCACGACGGCGGGCAGCACCATCACCCTGGCGGCGCAGGACATTGATCTCACGGGCAAGGTGGATGCGACCACCACGGCGATGCTGACGGCCACTACCGGGGACGTCTCGTCGACAGGGGCGCTAGAGATTGAAGGCTCTGCGGTCACGGTCTCCGGCCCCATCCTCGGCGGCACCTCTGCCACCATCACGGCGACCTCAGGTGATGCGACGCTGGATGCGGTGACCGCCACCACCGGGGCGATTGGCATTACCGCCAATAGTGGGAAACTGGACGTTGGCGCCACCACCGCGGGCAGCACCATCACCATGGCGGCGCAGGACATTGATCTCGCCGGCAAGGTGGATGCGACGACGACAGCGATGCTCACCGCCAGCACGGGGGACGTGTCGTCCACCGGCGCGCTGGAAATTGAAGGTTCGGCGGTGACGGTCTCGGGTCCCATCCTCGGCGGCACCTCTGCCACGATCACGGCCACGAGCGGCGACGCCACGCTGGATGCGGTGACGGCGACGACCGGGGCTATCGGGATCACGGCCAATAGTGGGAACCTGGATGTGGGCGCCACGACAGCGGGCAGCACCATCACCCTGGCGGCGCAGGATATCGATCTCGCGGGCAAGGTGGATGCGACCACCACGGCGATGCTCACCGCCAGCACGGGGGACGTGTCTTCGACCGGCGCTCTGGAGATTGAAGGCTCGGCGGTCACCGTCTCCGGTCCGGTGCTTGGCGGCACCTCTGCCACGATCACAGCGACCTCATCTGACGCGACCCTTGATGCGGTGACGGCGACGACGGGGGCCATCGGCATTACAGCCAACTCCGGCAATATCGATGTGGGCGCTACAACGGCAGGCACGACCGTCACCATGGCGGCGCAGGACATTGATCTCGCCGGCAAGGTGGATGCGACGACCACAGCGATGTTGACGGCCAGTGCAGGGGATATTTCATCCGCGAGCAATCTGGAGATCGAGGCCGGGTCAATCTCCTTGGTCGGGGCTGTTACCGCGGCGACGGACATGCTGCTTACCGCGCTCACCGGCGGCATTTCCTCGACGGGCAGCCTCACCGCGACGCTCGGGGACATAATTGCAAGTGCACCCAACGGTCCCATTTCGGTGAATGATCTTGTCGCGGCAGGAGACATAAGTCTCATTGGCGGCTCTGTCGCGGTTACGGGCACAGCAACTGCGCATGGCAGCGCGTTTTTGCAGGCGGTGTCAGGCAATGTGTCGGTCACTGGGTCTGTCAATGCCATCGGTGGCACGCTTGTGTTGGATGCGGCGAACGGCACTGCGCTCCTCAATCGGATTGGCGCGTTGTCCGACGTTACCCTCACTGTCTCCGATCTTGACCTCTCCGGATCAATTTCCGCCGGCGATCAGTTTATGTTGGAGACAGGCCGAACCGGACAGACAATTGTGCTAGGGGGCAGCGGTACAACGGATGGTGTGACGGTCAGGCGGCCTGCAGGTCTGATTATCGATGAGTCAGAGCTCACCAAAATCTCCGTCGGTCGGTTCGACATTGATGCAGGCGCCAACGATGTCTTGCTGCTGGATGCTCAATTCTCAACATCCGGTCTCGATACGATGATGATTGGGACAGATCAGTCGTCGCGCATCATTGCTGCAGGGACCGTTACCGGCCTGTCGTCGTTACAACTGGGCTATCAGACATCCACGCTGGACCGCCGGCCGGACCTCATTCTTGTGTCCGGGGAGTTGGGGCTTGATACCAGCACAGGACGTCTAGGTACCGTACGTCTTGAATCGGCAGAAAATATTGTGATCGGGACGGAACGTTTCCTGGAGGTATTTGAATCGGATTCCTTGTCGCTCTTGGGTCTCGCATCCGTGCCGATCAGTTTGATGGGTGGCGTCGACGACCATGTGTTTATTGCGACGGATCAGTTGCAGATGGTGGCCCCCGGGTCGGTGGTTCAGTTGAACACAGGAAATGGTGTCGAGGGGGCGGGCCTTGTGTTCAATGTGCCATCGACTGGAGATGGGGTTTTGTTCCCGTCAGGCACCGGGCCTGAAGAGGTCCTTATCTTCGGCGAAGTCATTCGTGCCGATGGCACGCGGGTTTCGGCCTTCAACGCCAGCCTGGAACCGAACATCCTCTTTGGTGGCAGCACGACGCCCGCTGAGCCCGCGCTCACACAGAACGATCAGTATTATATGAACTTTTGTCTGATCGGCGATCCGGTGAGCTGTTCCTCAGACTCCCTTCGCGAGATCGAACGGAATAACCGCTTTATCAATGGAGACCCGTCTGGTCTTGGCGGCGTAATCCCTGTTGTCTTTGAGACGGGCGAAGATGATGAACGCGACCAGGAAGAAGATCTTGGGGGCGTTGCCGCTAGCGGTAACGAAGCTTTATGGGATGCGGGGAGCCAATGACCGCGCGTCTCATCGCCCTTTTGCTCGCGTTGCCGATCCTGGCCAGTTGTGTGCAGGAGATGGGGTCGTCGTTGCCGGATGCCCTGGATCTTGGTGCCAGTTCAGAAGGGGACGCCTGTCGTGCCGGGAAGCGCCTTGATACGGAAGCTGTTGGTGCACTTGCCAGGTATGATGTGTTCTGCGGGAGTTGGCGCAGGGCTGCCGCGACCATAGATGTATATCCCGGTAACGGAGACCAAACGGCGGGATTGATCTCGGAGTGTCGTGCTTCGACCGAACCGGCTTTGCTGGCGGAAGGTGTTTTGACCTGCCCCGGCGCTCTATCCGGTACCTTGTTGCAGGATCTCGCCGTCAGTGTTTCCGGCACTGATAGCTTTGTGCAGGCGCGGGGAATCCCCGGTGCGTTGCCGGCAATGCGGCGTGGCGCCGCTGCCCTTGCGGGACTTGAAGCACCGGTGGAACTTAGTGCGGATGAGATGGCGGGTCTGCCGGGCGTTGCGGCATTGCAGGACCAAGAAGTGCTGCGCCGCCGCGGGCACCGACGGAATGTGTCCTTTCGCTTTTCGCTTGCGGCAGAAGACTATGCCCAAGCTGTGGCAATCCAGGACGGATTGTTCGGGGGCGATCCGGTTCGCCGTGCGGACATTGCGCTCGATTTGGCCCTCAACCTTTCGAGCCAGGGCCGCTTCGCAGAGGCGGAGGCGCTGCTTGACGATACAGAACAGTCTGCTGGCGTTCAGACCACGTCCTGGCTTCGCGACAAGCTGATCAATTATCGAGCGGTCCACAAGCTCAACACGGGGAACTATCGTGAGGCGCTGGCGCTTGCCGAGCAGCCTTTTTCGCCGGAGACGTTCGGTGCCTATGCCTTTGTGTCAGGTGAGAGGTCCGACCAGGTCATCACCCCGCGCGCCGCGGAGTTCGTCAATCACCGAAGCGGCAATAGTGTGCCGCCGATCTATTCGGATGCAGAACTGCGCCCGGGTGTGCGTGCCCTTATCCTTGAAGCCCATCGTGCTTATTTGCGTGCCTCTTCCCTCTTCCTGTCCGGCCGTGAAGGGGCGGGGCGTGCGCTGGATGATGCGGCAAGTCTTGTGGAACGCACACCGGAGGGATCGGCAGCGTGGCTTGATGCACTCATTGAAGAACGGCGCGCTGGAAATGATCTCGCTGAAGGTAATGTGAGTGCTGCGCGCGCTCGTCTCTCGTCTTTGGTTGCAAAGTGGGTCAGAAGCCAGCCGCAATCGCTTTTGACAGCGCGTCTTCTCGCAAGCCTCGGCAAGGCGCAGATCACCGACGGCGATGTCGCGGCTGCGCTCGCCTCGTACAATCGCTCCTTCGACCTTTACTCCAGCGTTGAAGGATCTTTCGGGATATCACCCGACGTGGCGGGAGATTATCTCGGGGTCCTACTGCGCGCGCAGGAGACGGGTCTTGGCGATGCGGGGAGTATCACGCGTCGTTTCGTAGATGCGTTTGAGGGCATGGTTGAGCCACGTGCGGCAGCAGCGATGGCTATGGCCGCGGCCCGCGTCGCTGGCGAGGGGACTGCTGATGAAATCAGGGCCTTGCAGGATGCCGAACGGGAACTGCAAGAAGCACGAGTTGCCCTCCAGCAGGGGGCCAGCACCGATGATCCGGAAGAACTCGCCAGATTGACCCAGGCTGCCGAGATGGCTGAGACCGCTGCATTGGAAGCTGAAGTCATCGCCAGGCAGGCGCAGCCTCAATATATGCAGCTGGTAAATGGTGGCGCTGAGACCGCGGACCTGATTTCTACGCTGGGCGCGGATGAGGCATTTGTGGCCTTTGCCCCGACCCAGGCGGGCGGCTTTGGGTACGCGGTATTCGCCGGCAAAGTGATGCCGTTCGGCACCGAACTCGGACGTGACGATG
The DNA here is from genome assembly GCA_965276845.1 of Parvibaculaceae bacterium. Lineage (GTDB taxonomy): Bacteria > Pseudomonadota > Alphaproteobacteria > Parvibaculales > Parvibaculaceae > Mf105b01. The sequence goes on along the minus strand of OZ255699.1, from coordinate 2,932,739 downwards.
CACGGCGGCTTGTGCGCCGCGTGCGCTCCACGTTGCGGGCGCGGGCCGGAGGGACACCGCCCTTTGCAGCCCAGCAGGCCTACACACTGTTTCAGGGTGTGTTCGAACCCGTCTATGGAGACTTGCTGGAAGCAGGAGTCGAAACGCTGATATTTGCGCCGCGCGGTGTCATTGGCTCCCTGCCGCCGTCGCTCCTGCTGTCGGCCTTTGATGATGACTTGAAAACGCTTGCGCGCGCGCGGTCCTATTCTTCGTTCCCCTGGCTTGCCAATGACTTCGCCTTCATCAACACACCAAGTGCGGCAAGTTTTGTTGCGGCAAGGGCGGCTGATGCGCCCGAGGCGACATCAGGCATGACTGTATTTGGACCGCCTGTGCCACCCAATAATTCCGACGCATGGGTCGCTGACTTTACCGCCCGGATGACAGCGGAAGGCAGGCCGGAACGATGCGGCCAGGTGTTCGCCGGTCAGCCGAACCTGCAGCAGCCACTCACGGCCCTTGGGAGGTCCGTCGGACAGGCCTTCGGCCGACGCGATGTGACGGGGCGGGCGTTTACCGATCTAGGCACGATCGAGGATGCGTCACTTGCGGAGCAACAGGTGCTGGTCTTTGTGACCCATGGTTTCTTTGGGGACGGCTTTTGCATTGCAGAGCCGTCGCTTCTCACCTCCCTAGATGCAGAGGGCGGAGACGGCATGCTGAGTGCCACCGAAATTCTCGACATGAAGCTTGACGCGACCCTTGTTGTTCTCGCCGCCTGTGATACGGCGCGGGCTGCGGAAGGGGCCGAGGGCGTTGCGGCTGTTTTTGACGGCGCGCAGCTTGATGGGCTGGTGCGGAGCTTTGTCTATGCCGGCGCCCGCTCGGTTCTGGCCACGCACTGGGTCGCCGATGACGCTGCAGCGGATGCCGTCGTGCGGAAGTTTTTTGTGGATGCTGCTGGCGCCCCCATGCATGAAGCGCTGAGGGGTGCGCAAAAAGCGCTCATCGCCCAGGACCGCTACTCACACCCCTATTTCTGGGCGCCCTACGTGATGATCGGTGACGCGGACCGCGTGCTCACAAGCGGGTAAGCCCCACGGAAAGTCAGCGGGAGTTCAGCGCGGGCAAAGTGCGTCCGAGTCCCCGCCGCCAATAAGTGCCAGAGCTGCGTCCCGATCGAGGCCTGCGTCCCTTGCTCCACTGATCTGCTGTGCTGCTTCATAGGACCAGACATAAGGGTCTTCAGCTGCTACGCAGAAAGCCGCGAGCATGACGGCCGTGTCTTCGCCCATCCATGCTGGAACTGAGGGTGGCGATGCTTCCGGCACGTCGTCCACAGCGTCAAAGAAAGTCTGCCTTGTCCGCCCATACGCGTCTTTTACGACAATGGTGTAGCGACCTGGCGTGATGGTCCTGGCTGGGAGCGTCGTTGATGTGTCTGACAGAGTCTGTGATGCAAAGATCCGGTCGGTTGGATCCAGGACGAGGAGTTCATATGGTGCCTGTCCGCCTGTCCAACCAACCCAGAGGGGCCGGAAGCCAGATTTGATCTGAGCCGATTCCGTTTCCAGGTCGAGCAATCCGAACCCGAACTCGCCACCGGAACGGGCCAAACCCTGGCCGACAAGCCTGTCTCCCAGAGGCAGCAATCGTCCTTCGATCAGTTCGCTGAGCGACTGACTTCCCGTCGATGCCGGTCCAACGGTGTAGCTCTTCGGACCCTTGATTTCATTGGGACCGGAACTGCCGGCGATACCAAGCACGACCCGATCGCTTGCCGTCTTCAAGCTGACCACATCACCTTCACATAGTGGTGCAAATACGGAGAGTGAGTCCTCAGCGCCGCCGCGCTTGATGCGAACACTTTCAGCGCTTCCGTCGATTTGTTTCACAAAGGCGACGGTGGCCGTTGCACATGCCGGGATGGCCGCTTCTGCGCTTGTCGTGGCTCCCCAGGCCGCAGTACCAAGTGCCAGGGCAATTGCGAGGCTAGTCAGGTTTCGTTTCGGCATTTCTCAAGCTTTCCATCAATTCTTCAAAATCTTCGCGGGCTTCGTTTAGCGCTGCCGCATATGCAGGCGCAGCCAGACCAAGCCAAAGACCGTCATCTAGAAGGAAATAACTGGCAACAGCCCCCACCCAGAATACCCCAATTCCGATCAATATCTTGATGATAACCGGATTGGTCAACAGATTGATAGGCATACGTGCAAGCCGCATGGCCCAATGCAGATCGTCCATAGGCCGCAGAAAGTCCCGCGCTTTGCGGCAATACCAGAATGCCAACACGATCAGCATGACAAACAGGGTTAACAGGACGGCTTCGATGTACCAGGCCATGCGCCTGACTTCGCCACCAGCCTCTACCCCGCGAATAACATTGGCGATGACCAGGCTTCCCCCCATCGCCCCATAGGCTGAGATATGACGATCGCGGGCTGCGATCGCCGCCGACCCGATAATGACAACGCCATCGTTGGCGGATAGTCCCGCCACCATGCCAGGCTCCACCAAGCCAGCTGGGATGACGAACATGTCTGCGGCCGGGAGCTGTGGTTCCGGATCGTCGGCATCACCCGCATGGAGGTTGTAGTTGATCAGGCTTTGCTGACCCTTGAAGGTCATGGCATCACGCCCCGGAATGTTGACGTCAAACGAGACCTCATCCCAGGTCCCGGTGCAAAAAGACCGTGGTCCGTCCATCGACTTCTGCACGGTCTCAATCGCCTGCCGGGGGGTCTCAGATTTGCGGCCAACTGCTGCATAGAATGCCGTGGTCGGCGAGGCTTGAATGCCTGTGGGTGTATCGATGCAGAGAAAATGGGTGAAGTAGCGCGCGCCCATCACTTCATCGCCGGTCAATTGCGCACTTGCCCAAACAATATTGTCTTCCGGCGCAGACTCGATAATGGCGTCCCTGTCCGAGGCGCGGGCGGCAGCAAGAGAATGCGGACGTCCATCTCCCTCGGTGACCTCTCTTTGGAGGATGAGCAAGGGTGCTTCCGGATCACGACCCCATTTTTTGAGGAGGGCGTCGATGCGTTGCTCCGCCGCCTCGTCCGGGGTGCGCCAGAAGAGATCAATATCGACGATGACCACTTTCGGACGCGGCATCCCCGGCGTCCCATAAGACGCCTCAATCAGATCTGCGAGAACCGGACGCGGGGCGTAAGCGAGTGCCGGTCCGTCTGCTGTCGCACCTTCCCACACCGAGTCATCAAGATTGAGAAACAGAATAGGGTGCGACCCTGGCAGTGTCTTGTTGAGGCGCATCTCGAATGCGATTTGGAGCGCTTCCCGGTCAGCCTCGCCGATAAAGCTCCCCCACACGAGGTCATTGCGCAATCCGATCCAGACCAGCAGGGCCAGCGCCAACGAGATCAGGAAATTGACGTCAAACGGGCCTTTCTCCGGCGTGATTTTGTCTGTGCTCTCTTCGCTCGTCACGGCTCGTCCCCTGTCGCTGTGGGGCAGGATACGGTGTGCCGGTTGGGTGGCGCAACGGGTTAAGTCGGAGGGCCGCCTTGTGACCAGACGGTCCTCCGTGCCTATCAGACGGGCAAGCCGCCAAGAGCTGAATGAAGCGTGCCGCTTTCCTTGAAGCCCTTGATGGTGCGCTCTGCAATCCTCATCTGGTGGATCTGGTCAGCTCCGTCGGCGAACCGGGCCCACCGCGCCTGTTGCGCCATGTGGGCCAAGGGTGTGTCGTGGGAATAGCCCAAGGCGCCGTGCACCTGGATGGCCCGGTCAATGATGCGGTTGAGCGAATTGGCGACAAAGTGTTTCGCCATGGAAACTTCCGACCGGAAGTCTTCGCCATTGTCGATTTTGTAGGCGGCGTGCAAAACCATGAGCTTCGATTGATAAAGCTCCATGGTGCTGTCTGCGATCATCCATTGAATGCCCTGTTTCTCCGACAGGTATGATCCATGGGAGAAGCGCTTCGTCGAGCGGTCCACCATCATCTCTAACGCGGTTTCGGCCTGGCCGATCCAGCGCATGCAGTGGGCGAGACGCGCAGGACCAAGGCGTGACTGACCCAGGCGATGACCGTCGCCCCGCCCGCCGAGACGGCGTGTGTCGGGTACGCGCAGGTTCTCAATCAGGATCTCCGAGTGGCCGGAGGAGCCATGCATGGTGTGGATCTCACGTACTTCGGACCAACCGTCTGACGGCAGGTCGACAATGAAGGCCGTGTTGGCTGCCTGAGGTATCTTTGGGTCATCCTCAGTGCGGGCGATCAGGATCGCGAAGTTCGCGCGGTGAGCACCGGAAATGAACCACTTATGGCCGTTGATGACCCAGGTGTCCCCCTCCAGTTTCGCCTGCGTGCGTATGAGCGTGGGATCAGACCCGGCGACTTCCGGTTCTGTCATGGCAAAGCAGGAAAACTTCCGTCCCTCGCACATGGGACGCAGATAGGTTTCTTTCTGCTCTTCGGTTCCCCATTTCAGGAGCGTGTGCATGTTGCCTTCATCTGGGGCCTGGCAATTGATCGCAAAGGGACCGTAGCGCGACCGCGCCGCTTCTGCCGAGATCATGGCGAGCTCCACATGGCCCAATTCCATGCCGCCCCATGCTTCGGGCATGTGCGGCAGCCAGAGACCGCGTTCATAAGCCTCTGTGCGCATTTTGATGACACCCTCGCGCACGGACTGGCGGTCGTCTTCATCCATCGCTTCTTCGATGGGCTTCACGACTTCATCGATGAAGTTGCGAATTGAGGTTCTGATCACCTCAACTTCTTCGGGAAAGCTGAAATCAATGGCCATGTTGTTTCCTCCTCAATATTGATGGGTAAAGGCTAGCAGGCGGGCGGGACATGCAAAAGTGGCAAGCGGGGGGCGGCAGGGTGTTGGGTTTTTGAAGAGTGTGTTGGCAAATTCGATGATCATGATTTCAGCTTTGAACTGCCACACTTGTTGACTTTGTTGGACGCAGCACGAAGTCTGTCGGCAACACGTCAATGAAAGGCACCATCTCCCATGATTACCGTCCACCATCTCAATAATTCCCGGTCACAGCGCATCCTCTGGATGCTGGAAGAATTGGGGCTCGACTATGAGATCGTTCATTATCAGCGCGATAAGGAAACGAACCTGGCGCCAGAGTCGCTGAAAGAAGTTCACCCTCTGGGTAAATCGCCCGTGCTGACGGATGGGGACGTCAAGATCGCAGAGTCGGCTGCCATTATTGAGTATCTTGTCGATACCTATGGCAAAGGCGGATGGAAGCCCACCGCTGGGACATCAGAGGCGCTGCGCTACCTCGAATGGATGCATTATTCAGAAGGCAGCGCCATGGTGCCGCTTTTGTTGGCGCTCTATGTCGGGCGTCTCGGCGATGCAGGCGCGCCGCTCATGCCACGGATCATGGGGGAAATGGTCAACCACTTCTCCTACATGAACGGTGCTCTGGCGGATCGCGATTGGTTTGCCGGCGACGAAATCTCAGCCTGCGATGTACAAATGAGCTTTCCGTTGGAAGCCGGCCAATCGACCGGTTTGCTTGCCGATTATCCCAATCTGGCGGCGTTTGTTGACCGGATTCAGGCCCGGCCAGCCTATAAGAAAGCCTTGGAAAAGGGCGGTCCTTACCAGCTCGGCAGTTAACCTTAGTAAGACAGTTTCTTGACGGTTTAACCCTTCAATTTGTAGCCTTATTCGATTCGCGAACTGCGCGGGTGGGCGCAAGGCGAAAAAATCGGGGGTATCCTCAATGGCAATGATGTCTGAGACGGTCGATCTCGACCGTCCGCAGCTGCGCTGGCTGTATCTGGAAGTTGGCCGAACGATGGCAGAGGTGGCGGCGCTACCGCTGCTGCAGCAATTCCTGAGACGGGCACCGAAGGGTGATGGTCATCCTGTAATGGTGCTGCCGGGTTTTATGGCGGGTGACCGCAGCACCGGTGTGCTGCGTCGGTTTCTGACCTCGCGTGGTTACGAAGCCTATCCGTGGGAACTCGGTCGAAATCTCGGCACGTCGACGGTCGGGTTTGAAGGCGAGCGCATAGCGGAGCGCATTGAAGATATTTCAGCCAGTCATGAGGGCCAGAAGATCAGTCTCGTTGGGTGGAGCCTTGGCGGTGTGCTTGCGCGGGAAGTGGCGAAACGTGCGCCCGATGCTGTTCGTCAGGTCATAACCCTTGGCAGTCCGTTCTCAGGCACACCGGAAACGAGCCGTGCCTGGCCGCTCTACAAACTCATGTCCAAGGGCGAAACCGATACGGAGCGGTTCCGGGAACTTCTGGAGAGTATTGCGGTGCCGCCGAGCATCCCAACCACCTCCATCTATACGAAGACGGACGGCATTGTGCATTGGCGGAATTCAATAGAGTCGGAAGAAGATCACACCGACAATATTGAAGTCCGAACCTCTCACTGTGGTCTCGGCTTCAACGCACCGACCATGTATGCAGTGGCAGACCGGCTCGCTCAACCGGAAGATGACTGGCGGCCGTTCCATCGCGAAGGTTGGCGGGAGCTTGTCTATCCCTCTAGCGGACACTGACGCGTCACCTGTCGCGAAACACAAAATAGCGGGCTCCCAAGTCTTGTTGGGGCCCGCTTTTTCGTAGATGGGTGCCGTTCTATCCGGCCTTCTTTTCCAAAGGAGGTTCGCTTGGCGTCGCTTCCAGCTTCGCCGGCGCTTTCTTCTTTGCGGCTGTCTTTTTCTTGGCCGGCGCTTTTCGTTTCGGGGCGGCTTTCTTCTTGGCAGCTGGCTTTTTCTTGGCCGGCGCTTTCTTTTGGTTGGCGCCGAGGATCGCAAGTTCCAGTTCTTCATAACTGGCCCTTAGACATTCCGCGTAGAACTCTGGATCCGGCATCATCTCGCGGTCAGCGGTGATGGTGATGGTGACTTCTTTGTCATAGCTCATCACAACATGACCAAGTCCCAACCCATCAAACAGGCAGAGCAGTCCGAAATATTTCACCATCTGCGCGCTGTTCATGTAGATCGGAATGGGCGGTCCCGGCACATTCGTCACGACAGTGTTGAAAAACGGCCTTGTAGAGTTCGCCAGCCCAAACTGGGTGTAGAGGCGGGCCGCAATGCCTGTGAAGAGCGCCGGTGCCGTCTTGCTGAGTTCGGACATTTGGCGGGCGCCGAGCGCGTTGGTCAGCGCTTTCTGTTCTTGTGTATTCGAAGCGATGGATAGGATGCGTTCTCTCGGATCGGCGATATCACTGCCCAGTTCCACCATCATCGCAGACACCTGATTGCCCAGAGAGCCTGACTCGTCGTTGGTCCGCACCGACACAGGCGCCATCGCAACGAGGGTTGTTTCGGGCAGCTCCGCTTTGGACTCCAGGTATTTCCGCATGGCGCCGCCGACAATGGTCAGCATCACGTCATTGACCTTGGCACCCGGAACACCGGTTTTGATTTCTTTAATCCGTGCCAAATCAAAGGCCTCGCCCTCAATCACGCGGTGTGCCGATATCTTGTTGTTGAACCGTGTGCGCGGCACCGACATGGCCTGGCCGAGGGAGAACTCTTTCGTCAGCAGGCCTTTTACCGTACGCGCAAGACCGGGCAGCGATTTGCCCGCCATCTCCACCCATTTGAATGGCTGCCGGACGTTGCCGAGATAGCCGCGAACCGCCATTTCGACCGCGGTTGGTTTTTTCTCCGGTTTCCAGGTGTCTTCCAAAGCTGGAAGGGCTTCATCGGGGCTGATCGTGTGAAGGGCATTCATGATATCGACACCAGACATGCCATCGATCGCCGAGTGATGGATCTTGGAAACGATCGCGTAGGAGCCTTTTGGCACACCGGCCACATTGTCGAGACCTTCAACGACTGTGAATTCCCAAAGAGGTTTTGTAAGGTCGAGCGGGCGCGCCATGATGCGCGCTGATTGAATGCAGAGTTGCCGCCAGTCTCCCGGTTTGGGGAGCGCCACATGGCGGACATGGTATTCTAGATTGAAGTCCTCGACTTCGATCCAGTAAGGGTGGTCAATTCCAAAGGGGACGTTTGCCAGCCCACGCCGGAACGTGTTGGCAAGCGGCAACCTCTCTTCAACAAACTTCAGGATGTCTTTGTATCGGACAAACCCGCCCGGCGCCGTCGAAGGATCGTAGATCGCGACGCTGCCTATGTGCATCGGCGAATTCTCTTGGTCCATATACAGGAATGCGGCGTCGAGGCCTGTGAGTTGTTCCATGGTGCACGATCCTCCCTATCGCTGGCTTCAAGCGTAACAAGCTCCGCGCGCAGCTACCAACTGAATCACGTCCGGTGAAATGGAAATTGGTAAACTGGCGAAGCCTGGCGCCCAGGTTGGCGGCTGGGTAGCTGACATTTTCTAGGTAGTTCAATCTAATCGGGAGATTTTAGGCAGGCGCTCTTGCAAATGTAGACTTCGATCATATCTGATGATAATATCATTTTAAATCAACGAAGGGGCCTGTCGCGCCGAATGACGGGTCCGACCATCTGTGGAGAGACACATGCGGCTCATAACATTCACCGACGATAAATCTACGCGGATTGGGATTTTGCGGGATGACCGGATTGTCGATCTTTCGGTCGCGGCGCCGGATATTCCCAGCGAGATGGTCGCTTTCTTGGAGGCAGGTGATGCGGCGATGGATGCTGCCAAGGCGGCTTCAGGCGCGGAGGCTACGATCAGCCTGTCCGATGTGACCCTTGAAAGCCCCGTCTTGCGGCCGCCGAAGATCCTCGCGGTTGGTCTCAACTATCGCGAGCATGTGGAAGAGACCGGTCGGGAGCTGCCAAAGGTACCCATTATTTTCAATAAGCAGTCGACATCTGCCAACCAACCCTTTGGGCCGATCCTGCGTCCGCACGAGAGTGTCGCGATGGATTATGAGGGTGAGATGGGTGTGGTGATCTCCAAGCGCTGCCGCCGCGTTCCAAAAGAACGGTATGCGGAAGTGGTGGCGGGCTACACGGTGTTGAATGATGTGACGATCCGCGATTGGCAGATCCGGGCGCCCACCATGACCATGGGCAAGTCCTGGGACAGCCACTGTCCCATGGGGCCTTCCATCGTGACGCCCGACGAGGCGGACATCTCCAAATTGGAGCTGAAGACCTTGGTGAATGGCGAGGTGCGTCAGCATTCGGATACGAGCTACCTCATCTTCGATGTGCCGACGCTGATTGAGCATTTGTCTACCGCATTCACGCTGGAGCCGGGCGACGTGATTGCCACGGGAACCTGTGCCGGTGTTGCCGCGGCGATGGAAGGCCAACCCTGGCTGAAAGACGGTGACATTGTCCGCGTGGAAATTGAAACGCTCGGGGCTATTGAGAACCGGGTCGAAGACGATGCCGGTGGCGTGGTCATCGAGTGAATTGCCGCGTGCTCATAAAAGCAGGAGACCTGACATGATCAAAGTCGAAGATATTGCCTATGTGCGCTTCCGCGCGCCGGATCTCGACAAGATGGAAGCGTTTCTGATCGATTTCGGCATGCAACGGTTTCAGCGAACGGATGATGCGCTCTACATGCGCGGCGCTGGACCCGATCCGATCGTCCATGTGACAGAGTTGGGCGAGCCTGGCTTTGTCGGCCTGGCCTTCCAGGCTGCGTCAGAGACGGACCTCAAAGTCGTGGCAGACGCCAATGGGGTATCTGTTGAAGACCGGACGGAACCGGGGGGTGGCAAGCGGGTGCTTGTCCATGATCCGGATGGTTTCCCAATCGAAGTGGTTCATGGTCTCGACCAGCTCGACATCCTTGAGGTTCAAACCATCGCGCCGCCCAACGCCCGTCTTGAGAAACCCCGGCTTGGCACCGAAAAGCGGATGGCATCGGGACCGTCGCATGTGCACCGATTGGGACACGTGGTGCTTAATGTCACGGACTATCCGAAGAGTTTCGCCTGGTACCATGACCAGTTTGGGCTTGTGAAATCAGACGAAGTCTATGTCGGCGATAAAGATAAAGTAATTGGTGCTTTTACCCGCTGCGATCAGGGTGAGCGTTTCGTGGACCATCATACGCTGTTTCTGCTGGGGACCGGCAAACCGGGCTTCAATCACGCGGCCTGGGAAGTGGCGGACTTTGACGATCTCATGCTCGGTCGCGATGCGCTGTCAGCGGAAGGACATACTGCAGTGTGGGGGATCGGGCGGCATATCCTTGGATCACAGATCTTCGACTATTGGCGCGACCCGTGGGGACATATGGTCGAACACTGGACCGACGGCGACATGTTCAACGCGTCGACACCGCCCAACAAGGTGCCGATCGATGCGCTCCTTGGAACTCAGTGGGGCGACAAGGCTCCCGCTGATATGGGCGGTTGATAGAGGCGGTCCTTTTGATCGGCCCAGGAGACGAATATGATCCTCACCGACGAACAAGTAACGACTGAAGAGGTTAAGTCCTGGAAAGGGCTGCACCTTCTGCACTTTACAGGTAGCTCCTGCTCCCAAAAGGTTCGCACGCTGATGCGTGAAAAGGGCATCGCCTATGTGTCTCACCATATCAATCTGGTGAAACACGAACATGCGTCGCCCTGGTATCTGGGCATAAATCCCCGCGGTGTAGTGCCGGTCCTGGTGCATGACGGCGTCGTGCATGTGGAAAGCAATGACATTCTTGCTTATCTGGACACTCTGCCCTCAGACGCGCCATCCTACTTTCCGCAGACGCCGCAAGAGCGCGCGGTGGTCGATGAGTCACTGGCGCTTGAAAATGATCTTCACTTCGCGCTGCGTGAGATCACCATGGGTTTCATTTTTCCCAAGCGCCTCGCGCAAAAGCCGGATGATGTCCTTGCAAAGTATGAAAAAGACGGGGCGGTTGATCCGTCACGGGCGAAAGAGATCGCTTGGTGGCGCGCATTTGCTGAACACGGCGTGACGGAAGACCAGGCACGAGCCGCTGTGAAAGCGCATCGCGATGCGTTCGATATTCTTGAAAAGCGGCTGCAGGAAAATGAATGGCTCATCGGGGATCGCATTTCGGTGCTTGAGCTTGCTTGGTTTATCACCATGCACCGACTGCGCATGGGTGGTTATCCACTGGAGATTCACCCGCGTCTCTTCGCCTTGTATCAAAGACTTCTGGCACGCCCTGCCTTTGCAAGTGAGACAAAGACACCAGCGGTAATCTCTAAGGTGTTGTTGCCGGCGGTTCGCGTTGGCCAGATTTTGCGTCGGAAACGGATGACCGACGTGGCGGCTGATATTCTCGCGGCCTGACCTTCTCCGTTGCTCACAAGAAAAAACCGCCCATTGCAATAGCAAGGGCGGTTTCTCAATCTCTGAATGTGCCGTCTATTCGTGGTAGCGATAGCTTGAGATTTCACACACATCGACACGCTCTCGGATGAGCACATCGCCGTCTGCAAACACGGCGCGGAAATCGTACAGGCAGTAGCCCGTTCCATCGTCAATATCGATGACGACGCTGTCGCCCGAGCCCAGGACGTCGTAGCCCAGAATATCTTCTTCCCAGTCGTTGGTTCCAACATTGGATGCGTAGAACTCGACCATCGTCCAGCTGGTTTCATTGATGATGCGAACGCGGCGGTCTTCTGCCTCACTCGGTGCCGTTGTGACGACAACGAACAGACCGACAAGTGCTGCAATGGCCGCGGCGCGCGCCGCATGGATTACCTTATTCATATTTCCCCACAGATATAAACGTACCCATGCCGAGTGTGGGGGATTGCCTATTTCAAGTCAATGTATGGACGGTTAGGTGTCCAATATTGAACAGGTTTTGTCTCTTTTTCTCACCGGATTGGGTTGGTGCTCTTCGTCGTCCCCCTTACCATGCGCGCAAACAGGAACAGGCGGTTGACGGGCTCTGCCCGGTTCCTCCGCAACACAATGGAGTGCACCATGGCAGATCAAAAAGCAGCGAACCTGTGGGTAAAACGAGACGATCTTCGTACCACGAAGATGGTCGAAACCGATGTCCCCGATGCGGCGTCACTTCAGCCAGGTGAAGTACTTTTCAAGGTCGACGATTTTGCCTTCACGGCGAACAATATCACCTACGCGGTTTTTGGCGAGGCGATGCAATATTGGAACTTCTTTCCGGCAGATGACGGATGGGGTCGCATTCCCGTCTGGGGCTTTGGAGATGTCTTGGCGTCGAACGCTGAAGGTATTGCGGTCGGCGAACGTTTCTACGGGTATTTTCCCATGTCCACGCATTTTGTGGCGCAGGCGGTGCGAATTTCCGATGCAGGCTTTTTCGACGGAGCCGCCCACCGTGCCGATTTGTCGCCGGTTTATAACAACTACCTTCGTGTGACCGCAGACGCCGGCTACGACGCCGCGCGAGAAGCCGAGCAGAGTCTTTTGCGGCCGCTCTTTACAACCTCTTTCCTGATTGACGATTTTATGGACGACAATGATTTCTTCGGTGCGTCGACGGTGGTTTTGTCGAGTGCCTCGAGCAAGACCTCTCTGGGCCTTGCACAGGTCCTTTCAGTCCGTACCAAAAACAAACCACGGGTGGTTGGTCTGACGTCAAAGGGTAATGCCGGATTTGTCGAGAGCGTTGGCTATTATGACGATGTTGTCGCCTATGACGATATCTCGTCAATTGCCGTCGATGGCAATGTGGCTTTTGTGGATATGGCGGGCGACGCTAATGTCCGGTCAGCGATCCACAATCATTTTCAGAACCGACTGACCTGCAGCTGTGCGGTTGGCGGCACCCACTGGGAGCAAGGTGGTGGCGCCGAGGATCTGCCAGGGGCAACACCGACGCTTTTCTTTGCGCCGTCCCAGATCCAGAAGCGCAACAAGGACTGGGGTGCGGAAGCCCTACAGGCTAAAATCGCAACGGCGTGGGCTTCCTTCCTCGGGTCCGTTGACGGGTGGATGAAGGTTGAGCGGTCCGGCGGGCTGGACGCCACCAACCAGATATATCTTGATGTGCTGGAGGGTAAGGTTTCGCCGGAGAGTGGTAAAATCGTGTCGCTCTGGGAGAGCTGAGCGCAGTTTTTGGGGGGGAGGCGTCTGTGACGACAACAATCTATGGGGCGAAGCGGATCATCACGATGAATCCGTCGCGCCCTTTCGCAACGCATGTCGCCGTGCGAGATGGACGTATCCTCTCTGTTGGAACGTTGGATGAGGTGAGTTCCTGGGGTGAGGCCTCGGTTGACAACCGGTTTGCGGACCAGGTCATTTTGCCGGGCCTGATTGAGGGTCACAGTCATCTGGTGGAAGGCGCTCTTTGGGATCACACCTATGTCGGCTATTACGACCGGACCGCACCCGATGGGCGTGTCTGGCCGGGCTTGAAGTCTCTCGATGCTGTCGTTGAGCGTCTTCAGGAAGCCGCTGCCGAGATGGACGATCCGGATGCCGCGCTGATCGGCTGGGGATTTGATCCGATCTTCTTTGGAGAGCAACGCCTGCACGCGCGGGATCTGGATCGGGTGTCCAATGGACGTCGGATCGGTGTTTTCCATGCAAGCCTTCATTTCCTCAATGTCAATTCAGCGGTGATCGAGGAGTCCGATCTTGCGGCCTCCACAGATATGCAAGAGGTGATGACCGACCCGGATGGAGCGCCCACGGGTGAGCTGGCAGGCATGGTGGGCATGTATCTGGCGATGAAGTCGCTCAAATATGACCTTGGGTCGCAGGCGACGCAGCCACCGTCCCTCTGGAACTTTGCCAAGGTGTGTCAGTTGGCCGGCGTCACCACCGCGACCGATCTTCATAGTCCGCTCGACGATGAAATGGTTGGGCGGCTCACTGAGGTTACCGACAAGACGGACTTTCCGCTTCGGATCGTGTCAGCGTTTGGCGGCACCTTGATGCCTGCTGATAAAGGTACCGAGCGGCTCGGTGCCCTGATGTCCAAGAGCACCGACAAGCACAAGATGGGAATTGTGAAGCTGGTGCTGGATGGATCCATTCAGGGATTCACGGCGCGCCTCAAATGGCCCGGGCATTTCAACGGGGCACCCAACGGGCTTTGGTATATTGCGCCGGACGAGTTTCGAAAACTTGTGTCTGCCTACAACGCGGCGGGCCATCAACTGCACATTCACACGAATGGTGACGAGGCGACGGAGCTGGCGCTCGACGCGATTGAAGATGCGCTTAAGACCGACCCTCACCCGGATCACCGCCACACATTGCAGCATTGTCAGATGGCGAGCGACGCGCAGTACCGGCGGATGGCGGCGCTTGGCGTGGGTGTGAACCTTTTCAGCAACCATGTTTTTTACTGGGGCGATCAGCATTATGAAATGACGCTGGGCCCCGACCGGGCGCACCGGATCGACAATGCGGGCAGTGCTGTGGAGCATGGGGTCGACCTTGCGCTCCATTCCGATGCGCCCATCACTGCCATTGGCCCGCTCTTTACCGCCTGGTGTGCAGTCAACCGTGTGACAGCGACCGGCAAGCAGCTGGGCGGCGATGCGGAACGGTTGACGGTTGAAGAGGCTCTTTACACCATCACCATGGGGGGCGCAGCGTCCCTCAAGCTGGACGACGAGATCGGCAGCATCGAAGTCGGCAAGCGGGCGGACTTCGCTATCCTGAATGAAGACCCGCTGGAAGTTGATGCCATGGCTCTCAAGGACATTGGTGTCTGGGGCACCGTTGTTGGTGGTGAGGTTTTTGAAGCGCCAAAAGGATAAGTGGTGACACCGCGCGCTCCTATCCCCGTCTCCGTCATCGGCGGATTTCTTGGTGCCGGAAAGACAACGCTGCTCAACCGGTTGTTGCGGGAAAATGACGGGCGGCGTCTTGGTATCATCGTCAATGATTTCGGCGACATCAATATAGACGAAGAGCTCGTGGTCGCCCGTGACGAGGACATGGTCAGTCTCGCCAATGGATGCATCTGCTGTTCCATCGGCAATGACTTTTTGCGGGCTTTGATCTCTCTGGTCACCCGTCCCGAGCCACCGGAGCAGATCATCATTGAAGCAAGCGGCGTCGCAGATCCGTTGCGGATTGCCGCCATCGCCCGGGCGGACAAGGCGCTCTGTCTCCAGGGTATTTTTGTGCTTGTGGATGTCACGCAGTTTGCTGCGCAGGCGGCTGATCCGCTGCTCGGCGATACGGTTCGCGCACAGGTCGCCGCCGCCGACCTGCTCGTGCTGACAAAGGCTGATCTCTCGACACCGGCTCAAGTCGATGAGGTTGCGGCACTGCTGCATGAAGCGCGGCCCGGTGTTCTGACACTATCCGCATCGACGGACGATGTTTCTCTCTCTCATCTGTTTGACTTTGCAGCGGATGAACCGAAACCCGAAAGTGGTCTGCACGATCCGCACGGGCTCTTCTGGACCGGGTCTGTTGCAAGCGATAAAGCCTGCGATGTCGACGCGCTCGCAAAGGCGCTTGAAGTTTGCGCCGGGCTTCTTCGCTGCAAAGGCGTTGTTCGCGCGCGCCAAGGTGAATGGCAGGTCATCCAATGGACCGGCGGTCGGTTCGAAACCCGCTCAATCGATGCCGCGCCGCGGGAAGCCGCGCTGGTCTATATCGGTGTGGGGAGCGCGCCAGGTGATCTGGACGCATCCCTGCGGCGGTGCTTTGCCTGACATTCAGGAAAACCGGTCGAGCTTGGCTTCAATTCGGGTCAGCCGCTCCTCTATGCCGTTATTCGACACGGACTCTGCTTTAAGGGCGCGCCAATAGGTTTGTCCGAGGTTTCTGGCCGCTTCAGTGACGTCCAGTGTGTCGGTTCGCTTCTGTACGATTGCCGTCCAGGCGATATGTTCCGCGCCCCCATAGATCATGTCTCGCACCATGTCGTCGCTCATGTCGGTCTCGATAAGACCCGCATCATGAGCGCTGGCGAGGACGGTACGGAGCAAGCCTGTATAGGAGCGAAATATGTCGCGGGAGCTGGAGGTGAGATAGGCGTCAGTTGCCCGGACCTCCCGTATCCACATCAAAAACAGTTCCGGCTGTTCCATAATCATCGCGATGTGGCGCTGGACCAGCAGAGTGATTTGATCACGAGGATGCGTGATCGCGCCCAGGGTTCCTTTCAGTTCATCGGCTTGCGATGAAAACCAGCCTTCTGCGACGCGGATCGCGAGCTCGCGTTTGCTGGGGACATAGTTATAGAGGCTTCCTTCCGAGAGGCCGGTGGCAGCTGCAACGTCCGCCATGGTCATGCCGTCAAAACCGCGGGTCGTAATCAGCTCCCACGCAGCATTGAGGATGGATTGTTCCCGATCTCCCCACTTTCCAGACCTTTTTTTTGAGGATAACGCACCCGTTGGAATTTGAACTCTCCTCAGAATATTAATGGGTTTTCGTGCCAAATGGCGAAATGCCTGTAGGATATAAGCCGATAAAACAGTTGATCGTCCAGATAAATTTGAGGTAGCCTCAGAAAAAAGGGAGTGGCCATGGAATTCAAGGATTATGAGACGCTGTCGTTCAGCTACGAGGGACGGGTCCTGACAGTCACGATCGACGGGCCGGGGCCGGTGAACGCTGTCAATGCGCAGATGCATGAAGAGCTTGGCCGTGTCTTTACGGACCTGCAAAGAGACGAGGACAGCGATCTGATCATCCTCACCGGGGCGGGACGGGCCTTCTGCGCTGGCGGTGACATGGACTGGTTTGACGAGATGATCGCCAACCCGGCGAAGTTCCGAGCTATCGCGCCGGAGGGAAAGCGCATTGTCACCTCGCTCCTTGATCTGGAAAAACCAATTGTCTGTCGTCTCAATGGGGCAGCTGCCGGACTTGGTGCGACGATTGCGTTGCTATGCGACGTCATCATTGCCGCCGACAGTGCTGTCATCGGTGATCCTCATGTGAAGGTCGGCCTTGTAGCCGGCGATGGCGGGGCTGTGATTTGGCCGCAGCTGATCGGATTTGCGAAAGCGAAAGAATTGCTCATGACCGGCGACATGTTGACGGGGCAGCAGGCGCTGGATCTCGGACTGATCAACTATTCCGTCCCGGCCGAAGAGCTTGATGCGAAAGTCGGTGAGCTGGTGGCCAAGATCATGGGCAATCCGAAATGGGCGGTGCGATGGACCAAGACGGCGGCCAACATCACGCTGCGCGAAATAGCTGTGAAGGTGATGGATGCCGCCATTGCTTATGAGGCGATCACCAACACGCTTGAGGACCGGAAAGAAGCGGTGGCGGCGTTCAAGGAGAAACGCGTGCCCAACTTCACCGGGGAGTAGGGCAGATGTATTTCACCGATGAGCCTGAACACATCACCATCCTGCGCGATACGATCAAACGGTTCGTGAACGACGAGATGCCGCGCGAGAAGCGCCGGCAGCTCGATAAGGAACACTCGTTTTGTCGTGACACGTTCCGGAAGCTGGCTGATCTGGGCGTCTGTGGTCTCACCATCCCCGAGGAGTATGGTGGACAGGGTATCGACCTTGTTGCCGCGGTCGCCGTGCTTGATGAGCTCTGTCAGGTCGGGCCTTCCCTTGGCGGGCCTTTTATCCACGCTGCCTTTTATGGCGGCGCCAATGTTGTCGAGAATGGCTCAGAGGCGCAGAAGCGGGACCTGCTCCCGGAACTTGCCAAAGGCAATATCTGGTTTGCTTATGGTCTGAGTGAACCGGATGTGGGCGGGGATCTTGCGACGGTCAGAACCCGCGCACACCTGGAAGATGACGGCGAGACGGTTGTGGTCAACGGCGCCAAGCGCTGGTGCACGGGTGCCGATTGGGCGGACTATATCTATTGCTTGGTCAACAGTGATGCCGACGGCAAAAAATATCGGAACCTGAGCGTGCTGCTCATTCCGACGGATACGCCGGGCATCAGTATGCAGCCGATTGAACATTCCAACCTTCGCTACACGACCTCATGTGATGTGTTCTTCGATGATGTGCGGATCCCCGTGTCTCAAGTGCTGGGGGGTCCTGACGGGTGGAATAAGGGCTGGGGCATGCTCGCGGGCCGCACTCTGGATGTTGAGAAAATCGAGATCACAACGGTAGCCTATGGCGCGGCGCGCGCCGCGGTTGATGAGGCCTGGGCCTATGCGCAGGAGCGTGTGCAGTTTGGCAAGCCGATTGCGGCGCATCAGGCTGTCCGCCATGCGCTCTCAGAAGCAAAGACCAAGCTGCAGGCCTGCCAGCACATGCTCTATCACGCGGTGCATCTGGCCCATGAGGGTAAGCCCTGTTCCGTCGAAACCAGCATGGCGAAGCTCTTCGTCGCGGATACGGCGGTCGAGATTGTTCTTAGCTGCCAGCAGGTGATGGGGGCCTACGGTCTCTCAGACTCCTACGACATGGAACGCAATGTCCGCGACGTATTGGGCATGCCCATTGTGGGCGGATCGTCGAACATGCAGCGCAACAATATCGCGGCGCGTCTCGGCCTGCCTCAGTAAAACGATCAGGAGATTTGGCGATGGCAACAATGGGAAACGCGCTACTCGACGCGGCTGAGGGTTTTGTGCCCATGCTGCGGGAGCGCACGGACGAAATAGAAGAGGCGCGCCAGGTACCGCAGGATATTGCGGACGCGTTTGCGGAGGCTGGCTTCTACTCTGTGATGGTCCCTGAGGTATATGGCGGGCTTGAACTGGACCCACCGACCTTCCTGAAACTCATCCGAACACTGGCGCGTGGCGACTCATCGGCTGCTTGGTGCACCATGATTGGCGCAACGACCGGCCTCGGGTCCGCCTATATGCCCAAGGCGGATGCGGAAGAGATTTTCGGCGGTGGCAAGCGGACCATCACCGCGGGTGTTTTTGCACCGACCGGCAAAGCCATGCCGGAGGGCGACGGCTACCGCGTGTCCGGTCGCTGGCAGTGGGGGTCCGGCAGCCGGAATGCTTCGTGGATCTCCGGTGGGTGCTTTGTCATGAAAGATGGAAAGCCCGAAATGTCGGATACGGGCGTGCCCATCAGTCGGATGATGATGGTGCCTGCGGACGAGGTGACGCTTCTGGATACCTGGGATGTGTCGGGTCTCTGCGGCACAGGCAGCACCGATTTTGAGATGAAAGATGTCTGGGTGCCTGAGAGCCGCGGTGTTGCCTTTGGCTATGACAAGCCTATGGAGCGCCCGCTTTATGTTTTCCCTCTGTTTGCGCTTCTGGCGTCGGGCATTGCCGGGGTCGCCTTGGGCACGGCGCGGTCCGCCATTGACGAGCTGGTGAGCTTTGCATCAGCCAAAACACCCCAGGGCACGTTAAAGCCGCTTGCCAAGCGGCCGGATACCCAAATGGGGGTAGCGCGGGCCGAGGCGTTGATCCGGTCTGCTCAGAACTGGATGGACGATACGTTTGCGGAAGCCTGGGAAGCGGCGCAAACCAATGGTGTCATCAGCGTCGATCTGCGCCGTGACATGCGGCTTTCCATGGCCCATGCCACGACATCGGCGGCTCAGGCCGTCGATATTGTCTACGACCTTGGCGGTGGGACGTCGGTCTATAAGCGCTCGCCGCTGCAGCGGTATTTCCGCGATGTGCATGTGGCCACGCAGCACATGATGGTGGCCAAAGGTGTCTTGGAGCAGGCGGGCCGTCTATTTCTCGGTCTCGAAACCGATACCCGCCTCTTCTAACTCTTTTCTGCCGCGCAGAAATGTCTCAGACTTCCTGAAACCAGGGAGGAATAGATGAGCGTGATGGGTGCCGCCGGCGAGGTCCAGTGCTCGGCGCTGGAAAGGGTGATCTTTGGCAAGCCAGCGGCTGAGGCGCTGGCTGCGCAGGTAGAAGCGCGAGGGGCACACCGCGTTTTCCTCATCGCCAGCAAAACACTTTCCGACCAGACGGATGAAATTGACAAGGTTCGCGACACCCTCGGCGGACGCCTCGCTGGTGTCTATACCGGCATGCCTGCGCATACACCAAGACAAGCTGTCATTGAAGCAGCGGATGCGGCGCGAGCTGTCGACACTGACTTGCTTGTGACGCTCGGTGGCGGCTCGGTTACCGATGCCGGCAAAGTAGTGCTGGTAGCGCTCACGCACAATGTGCGGGACGCAGACGGATTGGAGCCCTTTCATGTGCGTGTCGAGAAAGACGGCACGGTGGTCCATCCGGAATTTGAGGGACCGGCGATCAGGTCGATCGCAATCCCCACAACTCTGTCCGGCGGTGAGTTCAATCCGCTCGGCGGGGCAACGGATCTGCGCAAGAATCTGAAAGAGGGCTATGAGCACAGGGACCTTGCGCCTCATACCGTGATCCTTGATCCGGCGCTCACGCGCCATACACCGGAGTGGCTGTGGTTTTCGACCGGGGTGCGTGCGATGGATCATGCGATCGAAACGCTGGCGTCCCTTCAATCCAATCCCTATTGCGACGGGTTGGCGGACAGTGCTTTGCGGCTGCTGGTCGATGGGTTGCGCCGTGTGAAGCAAGACCCCAGGGACATGGAGGCGCGCCTCAATTGTCAGATCGGCATGTGGCAGTCCATGGTCCCGGTTGTCTCTGGCGTGCCGATGGGCGCGAGCCACGCCATTGGTCATGTGCTAGGGGGCGCGTGCGACGTACCACACGGCTACACTTCCTGTGTCATGTCCCCGTACGTTCTCGATTTTAACGAACCTGTAAATGCGGAGCGACAGAAGCGCATCAGTGCCTGCTTTGGCGACCCTGCCAGACCCGCGTCAGAGCTGGCAGACGCGTTTATTCGAGGGCTCGGGATGCCGCGTACGCTCGCGGCGGTGAATGTAGGAGAAGATCGCTTTCAGGAAGTCGCCCAGAAGACCATGCATGACTTTTGGGCGAGGACCAATCCGCGGCCGGTGTCAGAGGCCGCGGACATCGTGCAAATCCTTCAACTCGCGAAGTGAGACTTCACGCGTCGGCGAACTTGCCGGGGCGCTTTTCCATGGTCGACATGATGGACTCGATCTGATTGGCGGAGCCGATCAGCTCATCCTGCTCGACGGACTCAGAGAGCAGGCCCGCTCCTGCGTCAGAATAGGGCGCGGCATTGAAGATGCGTTTGTTGGCGCGGATCGCATCGGGGTTCTTGCCGGCGATCTCATGTGCTGTCTCCAGAGCCAATGCGCGGGGGTCGTCGACAACGCGGGTCGCGAAGCCATAGCCGAGGGCTTCTTCCCCGGAGAAGATACGGCCCGTATAAGTGAGCTCCCGCACAATGTCTTCGCGTGCGATGTGGCGCATCAATTGCGTCCCGGCCATGTCGGGCACCAGACCCCATTTGATTTCCATGATCGACATTTTTGTGTCCGGCGCGACATAGCGAATATCCGCGCCCAGGCAGATCTGAAAGCCGCCACCAAAGGCCACGCCGTGTACGGCCGCGATCACAGGCACTGGAACTTCGCGCCAGACCCAAGCGGCATATTGCGCGCGATTGGCAACACCGTGTGTTCTGGGCGCCAGGGCGCTTCGCTTCTTGTTTGATTTGCTGCCCGCATCGTCCCCGTTGTCGGCCATCTTTCCGAAATTGCCCATGTCCAAGCCGGCACAGAAGGCGCGTCCGTCGCCGGAGAGAACAACAGCCCGGACGCCTTTTTCAGTCTTCATCCGTTCGCCGGTGTCGATCAATGCCTTGAACATTTCATCGTCCAGGGCATTCATTTTTTCGCTGCGTGTCAGTCTCACGTCTGCCACGCCGTCTTGGATATCGACTGAGATGCGTTCACTCATTGGGATCTCCCTGTCGGCCAAATGGCCTGAATTTGTCAGTGTTCTGCAATTTGAAGGTGCGCGCAGTCTAAGCGCGGGCAAGGGCCTAAAGCAATTGATTGGGCTTTACGTAGGGAATTCCTTGACTAATTGCTCTCCTGCAAAGTGTGAGGCGCGCGCGCTTAAAAGAGCGTTGAATCTGAACTGCGCTCGGCCCATCTTACGGCCAAATCGAACCGATATTTTTGGTCAAACTCGTTTGTTAGAGAGGAAAACAACATGGCAGAAGCTTACATCGTCTCTGCGACCCGGACCGCCGGTGGTCGCCGTGACGGACGCCTGAAAGATTGGCACCCAGCTGATATGGCTGGCGAAGTATTGAAATCCGTAATCTCCAAAGCGAACGCTGATCCAGAGCGCGTTGATGACGTGATCATGGGCTGTGTCGGCCAGGCTGGTGAGCAGGCCGGTAACATTGCCCGTAATGCGGTTCTTTCTGCAGGCATGCCAGAAAGCGTTCCCGCCACGTCCGTAGACCGTCAGTGCGGGTCCTCTCAGCAGGCGCTGCACTTTGCGGCACAGGCTGTGATGTCTGGTTTCATGGATTGTGTCATCGCGTCTGGTGTTGAGAGCATGACACGTGTCCCAATGGGCCTGCCCATGTCACTGCCTGCAAAGAACGGGTTTGGCTTCTACGTGAGCCCGCACATGACGGAACGCTATCCTGACGTTCAGTTCAGCCAGTTCGCGGGTGCTGAAATGATGGCAAAGAAGTACGACCTCTCCAAAGATGAGCTGGATGAGTTTGGCTTCGGCAGTCACCAGAAGGCGATCGCTGCGACACAGGCAGGAGATTTCGACGACGAAATCCTCGGTCTTGAAGTGGAGCTTGAAGACGGTACCAAAGAAATCCACAAGGTTGACGAAGGCATCCGCTTTAATGCCAGCCTTGAAGGTATTCAGGGCGTGAAGCTTCTCGTCGAAGGTGGCGCGCTGACGGCGGCCACCTCAAGCCAGATCTGCGACGGTGCATCCGCCGTTATGGTTGTGAACGAGAAAGGTCTGAAAGATTTGGGTGTTGACCCAATTGCGCGCATTCATCATCTGACGGTCACGGGTGGTGACCCGGTCATCATGTTGGAAGCGCCGATCCCAGCAACCAAGGTTGCGCTTGAAAAGACAGGCATGAAGATCGATGACATTGATCTCTTCGAAGTCAATGAAGCCTTCGCATCGGTCCCAGCTGCCTGGCTCAAAGAGACGGGTGCAGACCCTGAGCGTCTCAATGTAAACGGTGGCGCGATTGCTCTGGGCCATCCGCTCGGCGGCTCTGGCACAAAGCTCATGACTACGTTGATCCATGCGCTGCAGAAGAAGAATAAGCGTTACGGCCTGCAGACCATGTGTGAAGGCGGTGGTCTTGCGAACGTGTCGATCGTTGAGCGCCTCTAAGGCGTCTGCCGATATGAGTTGAAAAGGCGGTGCTTCGGCATCGCCTTTTTTATGGGGCCAGGCAGTTCGTGAGGCTGTCAGCAAGTGCTTTCAGAGTTGCTTCATACTGTTCGGGGCCAGGGGCTAGCTCACTTCCCAACGGATCCAGATACCCGAGCTTCACACCCTCATCCTCCGTCAGACGTTCCATAATGCGAGGCTCGAACTGAGGTTCCGCAAACACACAGATTGCGGTGCTGCTCGCATCTCTCAGATCTGCGATCCGTCTCGCACCAGGCCGAACTTCCGGATTGACCGTTACCGAGCCTGCTGGCGACAGCTCGTAGCGCTCTTCAAAATACTGATAGGCGTCGTGAAACACGATGTAAGGCTGGCTGCTGACGGGGGCGAGTTGCTCTTTCAGCTCGGAGTCCAATACCCGCAATCGCTCGCGGAGATCTGCTGCGTTTTCAGCAAATACCGGCGCCAGGTCGGGATAGGTTGTGGTCAAATGGTGTTCTATCGATGCGACCAGAGCGATCCCATTGGCGATATTTAGCCAGATATGGGGATCGCGGGCGTGACCCGAAGTGTCTTCGTTATGCTCTTTGTCGTGTCCATGCTCATCCCCATGCTCGTGATCATCTTCGTCGTGATGAGAACTCCAGATGCCGCCCTCCCGGGCTTCCAGCAGAATCACACCCTCGGCAGTCAGAAGAGGCACGGACGCGTGTTCTTTCGCAAGGTTTGCCATGGGATTGGCGAGGAAACCCTCAACCGCCGGATCTACCCAGAAAACTAAATCAGCGTCTGCCAGAACCGCAGCCTGGGACGGTTTCAGAGAAAATGTATGGGGCGATGCCCCACCTGTGACCAGGAGTTCAGGGCTCCCGGTCTCTCCCATGACCGCCGCCACGAGGCTGTGAATGGGCTTGAGGCTTGCGACCACTTTCGGTGTGTCCGCCAGAGTCTGTGTCGCGGCGAAGAGGTTCAAGAGGAGGGAAGCAACGGCGATACGCATAAAATACCTGTGGATTAGGGGGTGGGCGATCCTAACGATCCGACGCTATGTGTAAAGCCATGGATTGGCGTGGTTCCGATGTCCGCGTGGAGGATAGGGTATTGGGGCGTTTTCCAGGCCGGTTGTGATTGATGTTTCGCGCAAAGCTTGGTACCCCGGTTAAATAGCATTTTGAGCGGGAGCCTGCGCCTTCAATGACCGCACGTAAGAAGCACTTCGAGACGATCTACCGGAACTTCAACGCCTCCATTTCAGAGAAATATGATTGCGGCCAGTTTTGCGCACCTTTGAACAATGGCGAGCCTGTTTGCTGCGATGTTGAGAATGCCATTCCCGCAGCCTCGCCGCCTGAATGGAAAGTCATCAAAAAGCGGACCAAGCTCTGGAAGAAATACAAGCCTGACCCGGATGACAAGCATGCGGTTGCGGAAGTTAAGGACATCAATGAGACCTGCATCGCCTGTGTCTGTAAGGGCGCGGCGAAATGCGAACGGGACAATCGCTTGATGGCGTGTCGTTCTTTCCCTTTCTTCCCGTATCTTACCAAAGATGGCGAGTTCATCGGGCTTGGCTATTACTGGATATTTGAAGACCGGTGCTGGGTTATCTCCAACCTGCAGATTGTTGAACACGCTTTCGTTAAAGAGTTTGTCGATGCCTATCAGATGCTCATTGACGTAGATGAGGGCGAGTTCGAAGCCTTCATGGAGCAGTCCGCCCAGATGCGCCGGATCTTCTCGCGCCGGAACGAGATCATTCCGATCATTGATCGCGACGGCGGATACCTGAAGGTCCTGCCCAAGTCTGGCGGTAAGGTTGAAACCGCGGACGTCAGTGAGTTTTCCAAGTTCGGGCCTTTTGTGTCAGACAAGGCTTACAAAAAAGAAGTCAAACGAATGGAAAAGATCTTCGCCGATATCGGTTGATACGGCGGATCGCACAGAGAGGAAATCATGGGATTGATTGTTTATGGAGCGAACCTGTCTCCATTTGTGCGCAAAGCACGCGTCTTCCTTGCAGAAAAGGGCCTGGATTACACGCTGGAGAATGTGAACATCTTTCCGCCGCCGGATTGGTTCAAGGAAATCTCTCCCCTGAAACGCATTCCTGTGCTCAAAGACGAGGAAGCTGATCTGTTCCTGGCAGATTCATCGGCGATCTGCGGATATCTGGAGAAGAAATGTCCGTCCCCGGCTCTATACCCTGCTGATGCCGTGGACTATGGGCGGGCTCTCTGGTTCGAAGAATATGGGGATTCTGAACTTGCCGGCCATATCGGCATGGGGACCTTCCGGCCGATGGTGGTGAGCCGCTTGATGGGCAAGGAGGCGGATACGGCGACTGCGGACAAGACGTTCAGCGAAAAGCTGCCCTCCTATTTTGAGTACCTGAACACTGAGGTTGGAACCCGCGAGTTTCTTGTGGGGGATGCGTTTTCCATTGCCGATATTGGGATCGCCACCCAGTTCGTCAATCTTGCCCATGCGGGCTTTGAGCCGGATGCCGAGATTTACCCAAACCTTTCGGCGTACCTCGCGCGTATCCATGCGCGACCGAGCTTTGCCGCGTGCATTGCGGAAGAAACCGGCATGCTGGACGCGTTGTTGAAGCGCGCCGGCTAACCTATCGCTTGGCTTTCTGTCCCTCCGGGGCTTAAATCGCTGAAAAGCAAAAGCCTTCCGGGAGGACCTGATGACCGAGGAACAGGCAATGGCGGCTGATTGGCCGGCCATGTCGGTAGCCGACGCCCACACACTTCTTACCACGGCGCCCGAGTCGCCTTTTGAGATGACGGAAGAAGTCATCCGGGGTGTTCCGTTGCGCGTTTGGAAAAATGCGCCGGCGTCTTTGCGAGAGTTGTTTGAGCTCGGCCGGGCCCATGGTGACCTCGATTATCTGGTCTTCGAAAAAGAGCGTGTCTCTTACGAAACGCATTATCGGGCAGTCGCCAAGCTCGCCCATGAACTTATCGCACGCGGCGTTGAGAAGGGCGATCGTGTCGCGATCGTCATGCGCAACTATCCGGAATGGTCGATCGCCTTTTGGGCGACGGTGGTGATCGGTGCGGTCACGGTACCACTCAATGCCTGGCTGACGGGACCGGAACTTGAATATGGTCTTCAGGACTCCGGGTCCAAGGTCGCCATCGTGGATGGCGAACGCGCAGAACGTGTGCGCGATCACTTCGGCGCGTTGGATGACCTTAAGTCTCTCATCGTCGTGCGGCCGGGTGGGCTCTTGCCAGAGGGCGCATTGCTTTGGGATGACATTGTTGCGCCACCGGGTGCGCTCGGGTCTCTTCCGGATGCGTCTTTGCCGCCGGTCGATATTGTCCCCGAAGACGACGCGACGATCTTTTATACGTCAGGCACGACGGGCAAGCCAAAAGGGGCGCTTGGCACCCATCGCAATATCCTGACCAATCTGGTGAGTCTCGGCATTGCGCCGACGCGGGCGTTCCTGCGCAGGGGTGAGGCACCGCCTGCACCTGATCCGGATGCGCCCAAGCGGGCCTTCCTTCTGTCTGTGCCTTTCTTCCATGCGACAGGCTGCCATTCCATCCTGGTGCCGAATCTCGCGGCGGGCGGCAAGATTGTGATGATGTACAAGTGGGATCCGGAAGAAGCGCTGCGGCTGATTGAGAAAGAAAAAATTGCCGCCTTCGGGGGTGTCCCGGCGATGGTTTGGCAGGTTCTGGAATCGCCGAATTTTGACAAGTTTGATTTGTCGAGTGTCGAGTCGGTCTCTTACGGCGGTGCCCCCAGCGCGCCGGAACTTGTCGCGCGGATCAAACAGGCCTTCCCCAAAGTCTCCCCGGGCAATGGATATGGACTGACAGAGACATCTTCCGTCACGACGCAGAACTCGGCGGAGGATTATGTCAATCGGCCGTCGAGCGCCGGGCCTGCGGTGCCCGTCTGTGACCTTAAAGTAGTCGATGCCGACAACAGGCAAGTCCCCATCGGTGAGGTTGGCGAACTGTTGATACGTGGGCCGAACGTGGTGAAAGGCTACTGGAACAAGCCGGAGGCGACAGCCGAGGCGATTGATGCGGATGGCTGGTTTCGCTCCGGCGATCTTGTGCGTATGGATGAAGAGGGCTTCGTTTATATCCTGGATCGCGCCAAGGATATGCTGATCAGGGGTGGCGAGAATATCTATTGCGTCGAAATTGAGGACGTTCTCTATGCGCATCCGGATGTCATGGACGCCGCGATTATCGGCATCCCGCATAAGGTGCTGGGAGAAGAAGTCGGCGCGGTGGTGCAGGTAACAGACGGCTCAACGGTAAGCGAAGAAGCGTTGCAGGGCCACGTGCGGGCGCAGCTGGCGGCCTTTAAAGTCCCCATCAAAATTGATATTCGAAACGACCCTTTGCCGCGCAATGCGAACGGCAAGATCCTGAAAACGCAGCTTCGGGAGGAGTTTCTGGCGGCCATGGAATAAGGCATTGCGCGAAATTTCTTGCGTGCCTCGTCGCGTGATAGACTGACGACAGTCAACGACAGCGGACAGCAGATAGACGTGGCGAGTGACACAACAACGAGCGCCGGGCCGGGGCTCAAAATGCGGGAGTTGGAGCAGGCAACGGGCGTTGGGCGCGAAACAATTCGCTTTTACATTCGCGAAGGCCTGCTGCCAGAGCCGGAACGTCCAAAACGGAACGTGGCCCGTTATAGCGACGTCCATGTGGAGCGCCTGAAGGAAATCAAAAGACTTCAGCAGGAGCGCTTTCTGCCCCTCAATGTGATCAAGACAATTGTGAAAGCGCAAGACACGGGCGCGACGGGCGGTATTGAAAGCTTTGTCGGTCTTGAGAATGCGCTTTACCCATTGTTAGGCGACCCGGAAAAATTGGCGCCGCGGCGCCTGGAAGAGGTGGCTCAGGATGCGGGCTTCACCGCCGCAGAGGTGGATGAGTTGATCTCTGTGGGACTTCTCAATGTGGATGAGCGGGACGGCGAGCGGTGGCTTGACTCGCGAAACGCACGGATTGTCGATTTATGGCGTGGTATCCGGGAAGCCGGATTCACCGAGGATATCGGCTATGGTGCAGAAACATGGTCCATGTACGGCACTTTCCTCAGCTGGTTGGTTCAGGAGGAGGTGAACTCCTTCTACCGCCTGTTGGCGGACCGCGTGGGGCAGGGCGAAGCGGCGACCATGGCGGCGGAGGGCATCCGCATTATGAACGAGATCCTGCCGCTCATGCGGACCGATCGGATCATCCGCGCGGTGGAAGATATCAGTGAAAGTGGCGAACTGCCCGGCGCGCGGGAGAATGACGCGGGAACCGACGACGCCTGATGGGTTCTACTCGGCGAAGAGGAGCGTGTCTTCCGGTCGCCAGCTCACCCAAACGGTTTCCCCTTGCCCATATTCCGTCCCAACGCCGCGTTCGGCATTTGTGATTTCTGCAAGGACCGGGTCCGGTGCGCCAACATCGACATAGAGGTTCGAGTAGCCGCCATAATAGGCAATGTCTGCGACCGTACCTTGAGCCGACAAGAGGCTGCTGTCGGCAGGCTTCTCCCGGCTGACATTGACCTTTTCCGGCCGTACGGCAACACAGACAGCGCCTGTCGCTGTTCCTTCCAGGACCTTGTCGGACAGAGGGGCTGCGCTCACATTGACCTTGCCGTCGCCGGCGGGCGACGCGCTGCCTGTGAAGAGGTTGATCTGCCCGATAAAGTCACCGACAAAGCGACTGGCGGGATGTTCGTAGAGCTCCGCGGGGCTCGCTACCTGACGCACGACACCGGCTTCCATGACAGCAATACGATCCGCCATGGAAAGGGCCTCCGCCTGGTCGTGGGTCACAATGACAAAGGTGATACCCACTGTCTTTTGCAGACGTACCAGTTCCAGCTGCATGGCTTCGCGGAGTTTTGCGTCGAGTGCAGAGAGCGGTTCATCAAGCAGCAGAACACTCGGGCGTTTGATCAGCGCTCTTGCCAGCGCCACGCGCTGCCGTTGACCGCCCGAAAGTTCGTCCGGCATCCGTGCGCCGAGGCCGCCCAGTTTTACAAGTTCGAGGGCCTCTTCGACGCGGGCGGAGATTTCCTTTTTCGCGACGCCGTCGATCTTCAGGCCATAGCCCACATTCTGCGCCACGGTCATATGCGGGAATACCGCGTAAGATTGAAACACCATATTGACGGGTCGTTTATTGGCCTGAACCTCCGCCATGTCATCACCGTCGATGATGACTTTACCTTCCGTCGGCGTCTCGAAGCCGGCCAGCATGCGCAGCAATGTGGTTTTGCCGCAGCCGGAGGGGCCAAGTAGCGCGAAGAACTCTCCACGGTTTACGCTGAGCGACACATTGTCTACCGCGCGGACATCGGAGCCATAGATCTTGGTGACGTCTTTGATCTCAATGATCGGTTCGTTGGATGAAGCGTCGCTCTGCATATCAACCTGCTTGCAGCATATTGTTTCGGTTCTGGAGCCTGAGCGCCAGGGCGGTAATGATCACGGTGATCACGATAAGAATTGTGGAGGCCGCGTTTACCTCGGGCGTGACCGAGAAACGGACCATCGAGTAAATCTTCACGGGGAATGTCAGCGTGTTTGGCCCTGACGTGAAGAAAGTGATGACAAAATCGTCCAATGACAGAGTGAAGGCGAGCAGCGCGCCGGCAATCAGCCCGGGTTTCATGTGGGGTACAATAATGTCTTTGAAAACCTGGAACTCCGACGCGCCTAAATCCTTGGCGCTCTCCGACAATTCGGTGTTGAAGCTTTCGAGCCGTGCGCGAATGACAATGGCGGCAAAGGGAAAGCTGAAGGCGATATGGGCGATGGTGATCGCCGATAGGTTGAAGGGCCAGACCCAGCCGCCCGTGTTGAAGCCAGTCCGCAGGAAGAAGACCATCAGCGCCACGCCCATGCAGATTTCAGGAATGACAACAGGAAGCGCCATGGCGCCCTCATAGGCGGAGCGTAATGGAAAGCGGAAGCGCCAGAGCACATAGGCCGTCAGCGCCCCTAGGATCACGCTCACGACGGTGCTGACGAAGGCGATGGTGAGGGAGTTCACGAAGGCTTCGATCAACTCTGAATTGTTCATCGCCTTTTCGTAATATTTGAAGGTGAACCCGCGCCAAACGACATTGCGCTTGCTGTCGTTGAAGCTGAAGGCCATCAGCGTGACAATTGGCATGTAGAGGAAGATGAGCGTCAATGCGACGGTGACGCGCAGCCAGATCCGGCGGTGATAGTCGAGTGGGCCGATCTCACTGCGCGGTTTGCGCCGTAGGAGGTTCTGCAAAGCACTCATCTTCTATCTCCCATGCCTTCACGCCGCATCAGTACGGCGCGCAGCGCCAGTCCGAAGAAGGTGGCGTACATGAGAAGGAAGCTAAGGGCGGCGCCAAAGGGCCAGTCATTTGCAGACTTGAACTGTCGCTCGATCACATTCGCGATCATTTGGCTGTCCGTGCCACCTAGCAAGTCTGGCGTCAGAAAGGAGCCCAGTGTTGGGATGAAGGTGATCACGACGCCGGACGCGATGCCCGGCAGTGCCAGCGGCACCACAACCGACCAGAACGTTCGTATGTGGCCTGCGCCCAGATCCAGGCTTGCTTCAATGAAGGAGCGGTCAAGGCGGTCGAGGGCTGCATAGAGCGGCAGCACCATGAAAGGCAGGGCGACATAGACAAGCCCGACCACAACAGCGGTGTTGTTGTAAAGGAGCGAGAGCGGCTCAAAGCGTTCGCCGAGCAGGTTCAGGTTTCCGAGGCCGATGAAAATGAGAAATCCGTTGGCGTTTTCCCAGATCCATTCGAGGGTGAAATTCACATGGCCGCGGGTGCGCAGCACAGCGATCAACGCATAGGTGCGGATCAGCAGGTTTGTCCAGAAGGGGAGGATGACCAGCAATAGAAGCCACATGCGCGCTTTGGGCGGCGCGAACACAATGGCGATGGCGACCGGGAAGGCGACCACGAGACAGATGAAGGTCGTGACGCCGGCCATCCAAAGTGATTTTGCAAAAATGCCTAAGTAAAGGGGCTCTAGCGCGCGGGCATATTGCTGGAAGGTCCAGGTAACTTCGATTTCAGTGATGCCGGTTTTGACACCAAAACTGAAAGCCCAAATGAGAGAAAGCGGGATGAGGAAGAACGCGAGCAACCACAGGGTTGGCGGGAGGAACGATGCCCAGAATGCCTTCGGTGATTTTCGCCAATGATCCATCGTGAAAAGCGTCCCCAGCAGCTACACGGCAGAAAGAAAGAGGGCGGGAAGTTTGTGGCTTCCCGCCCGGTTGATTGTGTTATGCCGCGAAAATGCGGGTACACATTTCGTCTAGCTTGGCGTTGTGATCTTCGCCTTGATAGAGAGAGCTTTCTGATTTCGCCAGAACATCTTCCGGTGGGAAGATTGCGGGGTTCTTGCTGTAGCTCTCATCCATCGACTCAGCCGCCGTCTTGTTCGGCGTTGCGTATTCGATGTACTCGGCGATGAGCGTGTTTACTTCAGGCTCATACACATAGTTGATGAAGGCGTGGGCGTTTTCCGGATGCGGTGCGCCTTTAGGAATGCAAAGCGTGTCTTCCCATACAAGACCTCCTTCCTTCGGTATGACATATCCAATGTCATCGTCTTCGCTCATGAGCTGGGCGATGTCGCCGTTCCACTCCATGACGATGTCGACTTCGCCAGAAGCCAGCAGGTCCTGACCATTGTCTTCATGGAAGGCTTTGATGTTGGCCTTTTGCTTGGTGATCAGCGCTTCTGCCGCTGCCAGTTCAGCATCGTCCTGAGAGTTGATGGAATGCCCGAGATAGCGCAGCGCCATCTGGATCATGGTTCCGCAGTCGGACATGATTGAGATTTTGCCGGCATATTCGTCTGAATCGTAGAGGACGGCCCAGCTGTCAGGTGGTGTGGCCACGCGCGACTTACGGTAGCCGATGCCAATCGTGCCCCACATGTACGGAACGGAATATTTCCGTCCTGGGTCGAAGGCGACATCGTCGCCCAGGAAGCGCGGGTAAAGGTGGGACATGTTCGGGATTTTCGAATGATCGAGTTCTTCCAGCATGCCTGCGGCGGCCATGCGGGCAACGTAGTCATTTGAGGGAACGATCACGTCGTATCCCGGATTGCCTTCGCGAAGTTTGGCGAAAAGTTCGTCATTGTCTGCGAACAGGTCCATCGTCACTTCGATGCCCGTTGCGGCTTTAAAATCGTCGAGTGTGGTTTCACCGATATAAGTGTCCCAGTTGTAGAAGCTCAGCTTCTTTTCTTCTTCTGCGTTAGCGAACGTTGGCATTGCCGAAACTGAAAGGCCGACAGCCGCTGCCCCCTGCATCATTTGACGGCGCGACAGAGCCTGAAGAAGCCCAGCCATCCCTCTATTGCGTTTCATCGATTGATCCTCCGATCGAGATAAAAAACTACCCCCTAGGCACAGTAAGCATGCCGTTTCTGCAATCCATCTGCCACCAATGGTTTGCGCCAAGAAGTGTTCATCCCTTTGCCACAGAGTGCAAGAAGTTAGACGCCGAAAGTGTTTAGCATTATGGACGCCGAGCGTTTTGAGGCTGCAGACGCGGGTGTGATTGCTGTTTGGGGAGGCACTTTGTTACAGGAGCTGCATTCGACAGAAGCAGTTCGGCGGTGTCAGAGACGGGACGCAGGCATGTACGCGTTTTCGGAATATTCCTGCGGCCATGCAAATTAATTGAGCGATTATCCTTGAAATAATAATCATTCTTATTATTATTCTAATCTATGATTTCCGAGGAGGCTTGGATGGGTGCTCTGATTTATAGACGGGATCTGGCGAAAACCGGGACATTTGCCGTGCTTCATTTTGGGGTTGGCTTTGGCGTCACCTATGCGCTGACAGGATCGGTGGCCATCGCCACCGGTGTGGCCCTGATTGAGCCGGCTGTGAATACGGTGGCTTTTTTCTTTCATGAGCGCGTGTGGGAAAGAGTGCCGAGCGCTGCCTGACTGCAGATTCACTTCCAGGCGAAAACGGGTTGCTCCAAATGGTTCACCCGAGTGGGTCGCCCATGGACGGCGACTTCATTGAATTGATGGATGACGGCGGCGGTCGGTGCGTGAACCTGACTGTTCTGGAAATGCAGTCTGATCACGGGGCGGTCGCTCTCCGGGATGGAGATGAATTCGACTGATGTGTCCCGCTGCAATTCGCTTAAGGGAATGTAGTGGAGAGAGGCAACTTCGTCCGGATTGAGGAGCGGCGTGAGCGTCGGTGCGGCCCACATCACGACGGGCGAGATCAGATAGCCTGAGCGTGTCGGATAATCATCGAGTCGTCCGAGCAGCGCGACGTTATCTGCAGGCACACCTACTTCTTCGTGCAACTCGCGCAGCGCCGCCTCTTCGACGGTTTCTCCGGGATCGAGTCGGCCTCCCGGCAGCGCCCATTGACCGGCATGGTTGTTGAGTTTTGACGCCCGACGGGTGAGCAGGAAAGAGGCGGTGTCGTTATCAGCGGCCACGACGATGGCAACTGCCGCGCGTTTAAGATTTTCTGCTTTTTCTTCCTGTCTCTGAAACGCGTCCAAATTCCCGGACAGCGTAGTTCTTAGGTTTTCATTATATTTCATGAATTCTTCGCCGTTTCGACACCTCAGTGCCGATGATCATTTCGTTTAATATATCAAACGAAAAGCGCTCGTCCTTTCTTGCCTGCATTGCGTCTGTGCCCGGCCACTTTACACTTTCCTGGAACAGGACAAGAGGTTGGCGGGGACAGACCCGCCCGAAATTGGAGAACGAGCACATGCGGATCGGGGTTCCAAAGGAAATCAAGGTACATGAGTACCGTGTCGGGATGACGCCTGCCAGCGTTCGGGAGGCGGTCCATAATGGCCATCGGGTCGTAGTTGAGACCAATGCGGGCACCGCCATTGGGTTGCCCGACGAGACCTATGTTGCTGCGGGCGCTGAGATTGCCCCAACCGCTGAGGATGTGTTTGCGTCGGCCGAGATGATTGTGAAGGTGAAAGAGCCGCAGCTGAGCGAATGCGCCATGCTCCAAGAGGGACAGCTGCTCTTCACCTATCTCCATCTCGCACCAGATCCCGATCAGGCAAAGGCGCTGATGGAGTCGGGCTGCGTTGCTATCGCGTATGAAACCGTGACGGACCGACGAGGCGGTTTGCCCTTGCTTGCCCCTATGAGTGAGGTTGCGGGCCGCATGTCTATCCAGGCAGGCGCACATTGCTTGGAGATGGAGCAGGGTGGTCGCGGACAGCTGTTGGGCGGTGTGCCCGGGGTCCCGGCCGCCAAAGTGGTTGTGATTGGCGGCGGCGTCGCCGGCACCAATGCGGCGCGAATGGCGATGGGCCTTGAGGCGCACGTTACGATCATCGATATCAACCTCGACCGCCTTTATGAACTGGATATGCAATTCGGGCCGAAGCTCAATACGATCTTCTCAACGGTCGATTCCATTGAGGAGCATGTTCTGGGGGCGGACCTGGTCGTTGGGGCGGTTCTGGTGCCCGGCGCGGCGGCGCCGAAGCTTGTCTCTCGTGAGATGGTTTCGAAGATGAAACGCGGGGCCGTGTTGGTCGATGTCTCCATTGATCAGGGCGGATGCTTTGCCACGTCGCGTCCCACGACTCACGCGGACCCGACCTATGTTGTCGATGACGTGGTTCATTATTGTGTGGCGAACATGCCCGGCGCTGTGGCTCGAACCTCCACCTTTGCCCTCAACAACGCCACTCTGCCTTTTTTGTTGGCGCTCGCGAACAAGGGGTACCGTCGTGCGCTGGCTGATGATCCGCATTTGCTGGCTGGCCTCAATGTGCATCATGGCGCCGTTACTTATGCGGCTGTGGCGTCGGCGTTAGGAGAACCGTTCCATGACGCAGCAAGTGTGATTGCCGCTTAGGCATCTCAGAGACCCAAGTGACTCGAATTTCGAACAGGCCGGTGCAGGAATGCGCCGGCCTTTGCCGTTGAAGCTTGCTCTCCTGTCCCTATGTCTGACCGGCTTGCAATTCGCAATCCAACGCAATGTCGATCAGAAGGAGGCAATCATGGCAATCAATGCGCGCTTGTTTGGCCTGCTCTGTCTCGTGGCCATTGTCTGCGGTGCCGGGATCACGCTCGTCTTTGGTGGAGACATTGGCAACCGGAACATAGTCCGGCCGATCTCCTTCTTTGCGGCGCCTGTGGCTGAAGGCGGGCTTCTATTTTCCGCTTTGCTGGATGGTGTCTCTGCATCGCCCCATTCAACCGGCGCAACCCTGGTCATCGATGAGATGATCACACCGGTGGTTGCCGGCCGCGTGCTTGCGATGTCCGATGCCGAGCTTGCCTTTGTCGAGCTCGACAGTGTGGGTGGCGACGTTCAGTCGTCTATTGATATTGCTCACCGGCTCCGTGCAGCCGGTGCGCGCACCCATGTCGCATCAGGAGGCAAATGCTTCAGCGCCTGCGCAGTTATCTACCAAGGAGGTGTTGAACGAACGGCCGGGGAAGAAGCGCTCTTCCTTCTGCATTACGCGGTACAGGTTTCCGATGATCCCAATCATGCCCGCGTCGGTAGTGTCTGGGGCACGGTCGCGTTGATCGAGGCGATGATTGATTTAGGCGCCGATGTGTCGATCTACGATCAGATGCCGGGTTTTGGCGACTGGCTTCTCACCAGCAGACAAGCGATTGACCTTGGCCTTGTGCAGCGTGTCTTGCCTCGCTCGGTCGCAGCCGATCAGACCCTCAAACAGAAGGCGGGTGCTTGATGGTTGCCGGGACAGCATCTTTGGTAGCCGTTGCTCAAACCGGTTCAGGTATCTTCCGGTTTGTCGACCTCTGCATGCGTCTCCGCTGTCGCGATACGCCACTCGGCCATGTCGTTGGCCCACTCCGTCAAGACGCCGGTGGTGTCGCTGTACGGCGTTTCCTCGCCCGTCTTCTCGTCGATAAGGCGCAACGTGACGGGATTGCCGGTGCGGTTGCTGACATATTCAACGGGCGTTCGGCCTTGGGGTTTCATCCGCCAGGTCCTGCCCCAATCACCCAATGCGAAAATCACCGGCCGGAACGCCTCGCCAGCCTCGGTGGGGTGATATTCATAGCGAGGCGGGTTCGATTGGTAGGCCTTACGGGTGAGCAACCCCTGCGCCGCAAGCTTGTTCAGTCGGTCGGTGAGGATGTTGGTCGCGATCCCCAAAGATCGCACGAGTTCATCGAACCGGCGCAGCCCCATCAACAGATCTCGCAGGATCAAGAGACTCCAGCGGTCACCAGCGACCGACACGGCCGCCGCGATTGGGCACTCGGTGCTTTCATCCGGTTTCGATCCGGCGCGTATTTTTTGCCTACCCACCTATTTGCTGGGGCTTGGTCGCCCCGCCTCCCCGTCCTGTTCCCTCATGCGGACAGCTTAGCAACTTTCGTTACGCAAGTGGATAGCGCTGCCGAACACTCGTCTTCAGCAACCTTGCAAATTGGTAACTTGCAAAAAACAAGTAACTAATCAAATCTGCCGCTCACGACGAGGAAATCGGGTGAAACCCAGGAGATTTAGATGAGAACAGGATTACTTAGAGGCACGCAGGCCGCCGTGGCTGGTGGTGCGCTTGCCGCAATGGTGAGTGTTGCTGCCCTTGCCGCCGTTCCCGAGGAGGTGGCCAATCGGCTTGGTCAGGACCTGACGCCGACCGGCGCTGAAAGGGCAGGTAACAGCGACGGGTCTATCCCCGCTTGGACAGGTGGTTTAACCGAGCCGCCTGCGGGTCTGGGCTATAAAGCTGGCGAACACTATTTGGACCCGTTCGCCGGTGACCAGGTGCAGTTCACCATCGATGGGACCAACTACACGCAATATGAAGACAATCTGACGGTTGGTCAGATTGAGATGCTGCGGACCTATCCCAGCTACAAGATGAACGTGTATCCGACGCGCCGGGCGTGTGCGAATACGGAAAGTGCCTATGCCCAGGCACGGCTCAACGCTGTCACAGGTCAGTTGGCTGCTGGTGGCAATGGTGTGGTTGACGCGGTGCGTACGACGCCCTTTCCGATCCCCAACAATGCGTTGGAGATTGTGTGGAACCATCTACTGACGTTCCGGGCATTCAAGCTTGCTGCTCAGACCGTCAACGCAGCGCCTACGCGCGATGGGACCTTCACGCCGACCGTGGTTCAGACGGACACGATCATCAACTATTCAAACCCCGCCATCACGAAGACGGAAGAACTCGACAATGTGTCGGTCTACATCATCTTCAATACGATCGCGCCCGCTCGCAGTGCCGGTAGTGTGTTGTTGGTGCATGAGACACTGAACCAGGCAGCGGGGGCGCGTCGTGCCTGGCAGTACAGCCCAGGTACACGCCGTGTTCGTCGCGCGCCAAACATCGCATACGACAATCCTGGCAATAACTCGGATGGTCTGACCACATCCGACAGCTTCGACATGTATAACGGCGCGCCGGATCGCTATGACTGGACCGTGCTTGGCAAACGTGAGGTCTATATCGCGTCCAACAATTACAAGGTTCAGCAAGCCGACGTTAAGTACACGGACATCGTGAAGCCCGGTCACCCTGACCAGGACCTGGTGCGATATGAACGCCGTCGGGTCTGGGAGATCCAAGCCGACCTGAAGCCGCTCACCCGCCACGTCTATTCACGGCGCGAAATGGCGCTTGATGAAGACGGATGGCAGATCGCGGCGACGACGCTTTATGACGGTCGTGGAGAATTGTGGCGTGTGCAGGAACGCTGGGCCGCTGTCGCTTATGATTATCCGCTCTGCAATGGCGCAGGCGACATTGTCTACGATCTGAATGCCGGGCGGTATCTTGCCGGCGGGCTGCGGAGCGAAGAAGGGCCGATCAACTATAACGCGGCCGAACTCAGCCTCGATCGGTATACACCAGCAACTATTCGCCAGTTGGGTGTTCGGTAGGTTCCCTCTCTCAAGTATCGAACATTCTCCTTGGGGTCGCGCATCTGACGGGTGCGCGGCCCCTTTTTCGTGGCGCGCGGGTCTCCCGCGTTAAGGATTTGGTTGCAATTTGACTCTAACTTTCTGTTTAGGTTGTTGAAGCATTTAGCCCGCTTCATGGGCGTTGAGATTGGAAGACTGTCATGTCCATCCGTGCGTTAATCATTGGCTTGTCTCTGACGTTTGGCGTCACCGGCGCTATCGCGAGTGAAGACAGCATGCTGCGCGATTATGATCGCGAAAGCCTCAACTTCCTGTTTGAACAAGCCCAAGGATCTGGGCCTTTGTCGAGCATGTCGGAGGATGACATGTTGATCACTGGGTCTATCGGCAGTTCAGACAAAAAAGAGAGCCGACCTCAGGGGGCGAGCGATCGCGTTCCTCAGGTGCGCCCGGCGCGCTGAGCCTTCTTATTTTGCCGCATTGATGATGTCGGTGATGGCCTGAACGACCGGGCCTGGATCGTCATAGGTGAGTCCCAAATAAACGACGACCATATCCAGCGATGGAATGATCACGACCACCTGTGCGCCAAAGCCGCGGGCCATGAACGTATCCGTTGGGATCTCGTCGGTGATGGCCGCCCGCCCGGTCTCGGGGTCTACCTCGTTTAGCCAAAAGTGCGCGCCATACCGCCCTCTTGAATTCGGGGTTGGCAGTCGTGCGTGATCAACCCAGTTTTCCGGCAGGATCCGTGTTCCATCCCATACGCCATCGCGCAGATAGAGAAGGCCGAAGCGCGCCCAGTCCCTCCCGGTCATATGCAGGTACGAGGACCCGATAAAAGTGTTCGCCGCGTCGAACTCCGGGATCGCGGACCTGATGCCGATGCGGCTGAAAAGGCTCTCCTCCATAAAAGACCGGTATTCCTCTGCGCTCTCAGCACCAATCGTGTCGCGTATGACGCCTGAAAGCACATTTGAGGTGCCGCTTGAATATTGCCAGAGGGTGCCTGGATCAGCTTTGAGTAGCCCGCCTGCTGCATACTCGGCGGTGTCCAAACGCCCTTTTCCAAACAACATTTGCAGGACATTCGATGTTTCCGGGTTTGAATAATCTTCCGAGAAGGTCAATCCGCTTTCCATGCGCAGAAGATTCTCGACGGTAATCGCTTTGCGGGGATCGTTGACCTTTCTATTCCAGCGCGCGACGCGGGCCGGCTTATAGATATCGATCTGGCCATCCTTGATCAGAATTCCCAAAAGCGCGTGGACGACACTTTTTGCCATCGACCAGGATTGAAGCCGCGTGGTCGCATCAATCCCTTCGCTATATCTCTCGCCGATAAGCTGACCACTCTTCACGACGAGGATGGCGCGCGTATTTTTAGGTGTGCCGGGCGCGGTCCCCTCTATCGTTCGATCTAAAATTTGCTCAAGGACTGCCGGCGTCGGAGCGACCGGCCAGCTTTGCGTGGGCCAGGCCGTCTCACTGGGTTGGGGCGGCAATGGCGTCAGGAATTCTTCCGCAAATGCCGGGCTCACCAAACCAATGGTCAAAAGGATGGATGCAAAAAGGCGCATAAACGTTCAAGATCGTTATAAACTTAATTTTCTTGTCGGTATTCTAGAGCAAGCTTGCCCCTCAGGTCATCCTTGCCTGGCGACATCAGACGTCGTCGTGTTGGGCCCAAAGCAGGATGGTGACATTTGAACCTTAGATTTTTAATTATCGGCATTGTGCTCGCCGTCGGCATGGGCGTGGCGATGATCCAAGGCGAAAAGCAGCTCGATGCCCTGACGGTCGTTGCCAATGCTGTGGCGAAGACCAATTGCTCCTGCGTTTTCGTGGCCGGTCGGGACCTCGCGGACTGCATCAAAGAGGCTCCGCCAGGCTTTGATCTCGCGACACCTTGGATACAGGAAGACCCGCCTGGTGTTTCTAGCTCTATTTATTGGGTTGTCAGGGGCAGCGCCCGATACAGCGACGGTATCGGCTGTCGCCTGGAATAGGACGCAACATGACAGAGCTTTTTCCAGGAGAAGATCCGTCCGTTCTATATCAGCGGCTTGCGCTGGCGCTTGGCGTCGGTCTCATCGTGGGCCTTGAACGCGGGTGGCATGCGCGGGACAGTGAAGCTGGATCCAACGCCGCTGGCGTGCGCACTTTTGGCCTTATGGGGTTGCTGGGAGGTCTTGCGGGCCTTGTTGGGCTGGTTGTCGGTGACCTC
The DNA here is from genome assembly GCA_965276845.1 of Parvibaculaceae bacterium. Lineage (GTDB taxonomy): Bacteria > Pseudomonadota > Alphaproteobacteria > Parvibaculales > Parvibaculaceae > Mf105b01. Next base: position 2,892,655 of record OZ255699.1, on the reverse strand, counting down.
GTAACACTGGCGATATCGGTCGGTTTTTTCGCTTTTGTGATTGCAGCTTATGTGGTGGGTCTCCGTCCTGTTGGAACTCGGGTGCCTGACAAGGGCATGACCACTGAGGTCGCGGCGCTCATCACCTACCTGCTCGGTCTGCTTGCCGTTCGCGGCGACATGACGCTGACGGCGGTCTGCGCGGTTGTCCTGGTTGCGCTGCTCAATCTCAAAGAGCCGCTCCACAATGCGCTCAATCGGTTGAAGGCATTCGAACTGGAGGCGGCCATCAAACTTTTGCTGATCTCCGTTGTCGTCTTGCCCTTTCTGCCGAACAAAGGCTACGGGCCGGGCGGCATCTGGAATCCGTTTGAATTCTGGTGGATGGTTGTCCTGATCTCGGCGCTGTCTTTCGGGGGTTATTTTGCGATACGAATCGCAGGGCCGCAGCGAGGGCCCTTGGTCATGGGGGCTCTTGGTGGGCTCGCCTCCTCAACGGCGCTCACAGTTTCAGCCTCGCGGCTTGTGTCCAAAATTCCAGCCGCCGCCCCGGCCTTTGCCGGTGCGGTTGCGCTGAGTGCGGCCATGAGCTTCGGGCGGACCGTTCTTTTGGCTTCGGTGCTCTATCCTCCTGTGGTGATTAAGCTTGGGGTCCCCTTGGCGCTTGCCGCTCTTGCCTCTATCGCTGCCGTCTTCCTCATGCAGCGTTCAGCCAGCGCCCATGAGGAGGGCGATGATTTGCTGTCTGACATGGGGACACCAGACGATTTCGGTACCGCTCTTCAATTCGGACTGTTGTTGGTCCTCGTGACGACACTGGCTTATTTTGCCAACACGTGGCTGGGGCAGGACGGTCTCTACGCGGTTGCGGCACTTTCAGGCCTTGTGGATGTGGATGCGGTAACCCTCTCTATGTCCCGTCTTGCAGAAACGTCTGGCGGCCCGGTGATGCCGGTCGTAGCGGCTGCTATTCTCATCTCCGTTGTGGTGAATACTGGTGTCAAAATCGCCATTGGGGCCTATTTCGCAGGTCGCGGTTTTGCGCTAAGGCTCACCGGCATCTTTTCAGTGGCCTTTGCGCTTGCCTTTACAGGCTTCTTGCTGGTTTAGGGCGCCATTTTCTCTGGCTGAATCTGACGCTTCTTGGCCTACGCCTATAGACGGCATGGATTGTTGGCTGTATAACCCGCTCTGAATTTGAAGCAGGGGCTCGACATGGGCCCCTCCATTCGTTTAACCCCCTGATTTTCCTCGTGTTTTTCAGGGCGTACAGCAAGCGAGACCGAGATGGCTGTTCCAAAAAGTAAAATCAGCGGCTCAAAGCGTGGTATGCGGCGGTCTGCGGATGCGTTGAAGCGTCCGACATATGTCGAGAACCCGGATTCGGGTGAACTGCACCGTCCGCATCACATTGACCTGAAGAGCGGCATGTATCGCGGCCGTCAGGTTTTGGAGCCAAAAGACGATATCTGAGTTCTGTTTTTACGCAGAAACGTGAAAAAGCGCCGGTTTCCGGCGCTTTTTTTGTGTCCGCTTCTTAAGATTCCACAACTTTAGGCGTGGTGCCGCATTTTGGCCGCAAAAAATCAGTCACCTGAACATGATGCTGGGTCAGCGCGGCTGACGTGCTACCCTCATAAGATTGAGGCCGGTTTTATCGTTTAAAGGGGATCTTATGTTTACCACTCTGCCTCTCATGGCCCTCGCGGTCATCGCTTACAATGTACTTGTCTTTCTTGGTGGGGGCGCCGCGATGGACAATGTGCTGACCGAGGTTCAGCTCCTGTCAGGCGCGACCTGGTCGGTCACTGTTTCAGATGTCCTTCTTTCGTCAGCACTGGTTCTGTTGTTTTTTGAGCTGATCGGATCAACACGGACCACGGGATCAAGTGTTCTCAATCATGGATTGTCTCTGGCGGTCTTTATTGTTGCCTTGATTCAGTTCATCGTGCTTCCGCAATTCGGCACGTCGACCTTCTTCCTGATCACATTGTTCACACTTCTGGATGTGGTTGCAGGATTCACGGTCACGATTGCAACCGCGCGTCGGGACTTCTCCGTCGGAGAATGACGCCTCGGCATATCTGATTATCAAGCGGCGGGGCATAGCCCCGCCGTTTTGCTATGTTGGGGCCTGATTACTCCTCGCCTCGACATCAATAAGGAATGCTATGAGCAAATCGCTTTTTGAAACGCTGACGATCGCGCTTGGGCTGGCGTTTACGGTGGCCTTCTTTGTGATCGTTGTACCGCCCCTGTTGGTGGACGGCGACATTGTTGGTGCCTTTGCAGCCGGTTTCGTAAACCCCTATTCGTCCGGCTATTCCCTCGATGTCATCATCACGGCCTTGATCTTCGTTGTGTGGGTTTTGTATGAGCGCCAGACGTTGGGCGTCCGCTATGGCTGGGTCTGCATTGTGCTCTGCCTTGCCCCGGGTGTTGCAACCGGTTTCGCTCTCTATCTGGTGTTGCGTTCGCGGACCGTGCAACGCGCTGCTTGAGTCTTGTGGACCTGCCTCCAGGTCACGTCTCTATCGACGCGCGCTCCGCTTGATCCAGGGTGTCGCAGAGCTTCTCATGCAGCGCATGGATTTTAAGCGCGCGCCCGTCGATCGATTGGAGGGGTTGCAGACCAACAAGCGAGTTGGTCAGAAACGCACTTTCGACATTGGCCAGCGTTGAAGGGGTGATGCTCTCTTCAAAGGCGGCGATGCCTGTTTCTGCTGCGATCTCAAGAATTTTTCGGCGCACCGTCCCATCCAGACAGCCGTCACTCAGCGGCGGTGTGATGAGTGTATTGCTGTCCCACAGAAAGAGATTGGCGGCGGTCGCGCAGGCAACCTTGCCCTGGGTGTTGAGGAGAATTGCGTCTTCCGCCCCTGCCGCTTCCGCTTCTCGGCGGGCCAAAATCTGATCGAGATAGGTGAGCGTCTTCAGATTTGCGGTGGGGGAAAATTCATTCCGGCGACCGGTCGCGATGACGGCACTCACCGAACCCTTCGCTGTGGGCGATGGGGCGCAGGTGATCAGGACCGTCGGTATGGCGTCGGGTGACGGAACAAGTCCGCGTGGCCCTGTTCCTCGGGTCAAAGTGAGGCGGACCGCCGCTCGCTCTTGTGCTGTGCCCTCCGTTTCATTCATGAGAGATGTGACTGCCACATTCAAGTCTGCAACGGAATAAGGGATTGTGATCCCAAGTGCCTTGGCGCCGCGGGCCAGGCGGTCAAAGTGGAGATCTGCAAAGACGATCTTTCGTTCACGGGCTGCCATTGTTTCGAAGACACCATCGCCCAGTAGGAACCCCCGATCACTGGGATCGATCCGAGCTCGCTCCGCGTTGAGCAGATTGCCATTCAGCCAGACGGTCACGCGCTCAAATCCGCCTGTTGAGGGATGACTCCGTGGGAAATGCCCGACAGATCAAGAAAATTCGCCAGCAGCTGATGCCCGTGATCGGTCAGCACAGATTCGGGGTGAAACTGCACACCCAAAATGGGCAGAGTCTGATGAGCCAGCGCCATCACATGCCCGTCGTCTGTGGAGCGTGCGATGATGCCCAGCGGGTCCGTAGCGTTTACCTCCGATACCAGAGAATGATACCGCGCGGCGGCGAAAGGGTTTGGCAGATGGCCGAACAGCGGGTGGTTTCCATGTTTGATCAAGGAGGTTTTCCCGTGCCTTGGAGCCGTTGCTCGAACGGTCTTACCACCGAAGACTTCGGCAATGCATTGATGCCCAAGGCAGACACCCAGCAGCGGTATGTTGTGCTCTGCGGCCGCGCGGACCAGGTCCTTACTGATCCCAGCCTCGGAAGGGGTGCACGGGCCCGGCGACAGAATAATCGCTTCTGGTTTGCTGTCGATCAGGTCGGCGGTTTCGGCCTCATCGTTGCGCACCACGTTGCGGTCGCATCCAAGCTCGCCGACATAACGCGCCAGGTTGTGAACGAAGCTGTCATAATTATCGATGAGCAGGATCATGCGCTGGCCTGCCATTCATCGCTTTTCCGGGGCGCAATGCCCCGTATGGCCTGGGCCAGCGCCGCTGCTTTGTCCAGCGTCTCTTCGTATTCGTGGACGGGCTGTGAGTCAGCGACGATGCCGCCACCTGCGCGGAACGTAATTTTGTCGCCCATGCAGGTCATGGACCGGATCAGAATATTGGTGTCCATGGCGCCCGAGAAACTGAGATAGCCAAGCGACCCGCAATAGGGTCCGCGTGCAGTGCTTTCGAGCTCAGAAATGATCTCCATCGCCCGGACTTTCGGCGCGCCGGTGATCGACCCGCCCGGAAAACAAGCCTTCAAGAGGTCAACACTTGTTTTGTCTGGCTTCAGGGTCGACCTAACGGTCGACACGAGATGATGCACCGTCGCGAAACTCTCCAGATCACAGAGACGGGTGACCCTTACGGACCCGTCTTCGCTGACGCGTGACAGATCGTTGCGCAGCAGATCGACAATCATCACGTTCTCAGCGTTGTCCTTTTCGCTGTCCATCAATTCTTGCGCAAGGTCTTTGTCTTCTGCAGGTGTGGTGCCTCTTGGGCGCGTCCCCTTGATCGGTTTTGTCTCGACCGTCCTGGCATTAGCCGTCAGAAACCGTTCCGGTGACGACGAGAGCAGGTATCCATTTGTGAAATTGAAAAAGCCTGCAAAGGGTGCGGGGCTGATCGCTCGCAATTTCCGATAGAGCGTAAATGCGTCGTCTCCGTTTTGAAGCGTTGCGTCAAAGCGTTGAGACAGGTTCGCCTGAAAGATATCGCCTGCATAAATATAGTCGATGACCTGCTGGACCTTTTGTTCATAGGCTTCGCGGCTCTGTTCCGCACGCACTGTGTTTTCCGGCGAGGGGGTTACTGGCCATTCCAGTTCTGGGAGCGCTGGGTTGAGCGCTAGTCGCGCGCGCCATTTGGAAGCACGTGCTTCTGCTCGTACGGCGCGGGCTGTGGGACTGGTTTCTGGAAGCCCCGTTGACACGATGAAGGTGCGCCGATCTACGCAATCGAAGGCGAGGATGCAATCATAGGCGCCGACGGCGAGGTCCGGCGGCGTTACAGCCTCTGGGGGTTGTTGGTGAGGCGTCGGCAATTTCTCCAGCTCTTGGCCAAGCTCATATCCAAACATGCCGGCAAACCCGCCTGTAAAAGGCGGCATTCCGTCTTCATCAGGCCAATCTGGATCAAGCGCGAGAGCGGCGGTCTGTTGGCTCAGGAGCTCCAGGGCCTGCATGTTCTGCGGGACACCGTTCAGAAAGGTTTGGCCTGCGCTCTTGGTCACGGTGGAGAAAGGATCGGTGGCTATGTAGGACCATCGGCCTTGTAGGGTCGGATCGCGCAACGGTGCTGCCGTGGCGGAGTCGAGAAGCAGCGCGAAGGGCTCGCCTGCAACCGCCGCAAATACCGCGAGCGGGTCACAGAAGGGGACTTCTTCGATCAGATGTCCGGCGCCGTAGACGCGATGAAACAAAGGTCTGGTCATTATCTCGATGTTTTAGGCAGTGTGCCCGGCCAACGGCAAGCTTAAAGCGGTGCCTCATCTAGGTGGCATCCGCAGTCTGCCGGTTCAAGGCGCGCCTCGGGTCCGCGGGCCTTGCCGCCGACACCGCCTGATGTCAGGCGTATCCGGTTCGTTTCGACAAAAGCGGCAAGGAGGGCGTTCAGCTTCTCTGCTTCCGCCAAGGGAACGAGATGGTCCGCCCCCTCAAATGTGTGCAAGGTGGCGTCTGGGACCAGGGCAGTGATTTCCTCTGAATTCGCGTAAGGAACCACATCGTCTGCGGTGCCCCAGATGATTTGTACCGGCAGGTCGGTGGCGCCAATTGCTCTGTAGGCCTCTTGAGCGTCCCAAAGCGGGTAATGCCTTATGGAAGACAGTAAGGCGCGATTGTAGCCGTCAAAATTCGCCTGGGCGTCGTGGTCGGCCAGGTGGCGCTCAGGGTGAGTGCTGGCTTTGGCGGCTTTCTCTGCGCTGCCGCGCCCGAGCATGTCGCCGACATAGTGGAAAATGATTTCGCCCAGTCCCGACACCGAGATCAGTGCAGGCAGGAAGGGCGGCTCCCCCGTTCCTGCGGGGGCAATGAGGCTTAGCGAGCGGACTTTTGAATCGTGGTTGGCGGCGAAAATCGCGGCGGTTGCTCCCCCCATGGAATAGCCGACGAGATGAACCGGTCGCGAGATTTGAAGATGATCCAGGAGCTCCACAATCAGGCGATCGGTTCTCTCTGCCGTGTAATCCCCTTCAGGACGATCCGAGAACCCGCGTCCATAATTGTCGAAAGCGAGAACGCGGTAGCCTGCGTCCGCCAGAGGCTTCAGGTGATCCTTCCAGATGTAGGATGGTGTCCGGAACCCGTGAATGAGAAGCACGACGGGTCCGCTCTCCGGCCCGGCCAAGCGGTAATGAACTGTGCCTTCGCTTAACTCCGCGAAATGCTCGGCCTGCCCGTCCGCCAGGAGCTGGGCGCGCGCCTCAGCCGTCAGGAGAGGCTTGTCGGCGCCGACGAACCAGAAGCTGGTGGCGACCAACGCCATAAACAACGAAAGAATAAGAAGCGTACTTTTCATGCGTAGGGCTCCTGACATGCTCCCACCAGTCTAATCGGTCTGACGCTATCGGACAAAGCTGTAGGCGAGCGGATCGTGACATGCGTCCTTGCGTTTGAGCGGGTTTATCGGCTTACTACTGTGAAATCGACCATTTTCAGGGAGCAATCACCATGGACAATGCATTTAAGGACCAACCTCTCAAGGGCAAAGTCGCCTTTATTGCGGGTGCCTCTAGTGGGATCAATCTGGGTATTGCTCAGCATTTTGCCGCCAACGGTGCCAAGGTTGCGATTATCAGCCGCAGTCATGAGAAAATCACTGCGGCCGCTGACACGGTCGACGGTGGCATTGGAATGGCCGCAGATGTGCGCGACTTTGAGAGCGTCGACAAGGCACTTGCCACAACGGTCGAGCAGTTTGGCAACATCGATATTGTCGTGTCGGGTGCGGCAGGTAATTTTGTGGCGCCTGCCTTGGGTATGTCGTCCAACGGATTTAAAACCGTTGTGGATATTGATCTGATCGGCACATTCAATGTGCTCCGCGCATCGTTCCAATATCTCAACCGACCTGGCGCGTCACTCATGAGCATTACCGCTCCGCAGGCGCACAACCCTTCCATGTTTCAATCCCATGTCTGCGCGGCCAAAGCTGGCATCAACATGCTGACCCAGTGTCTTGCGATGGAATGGGGCCCCGCGGGTGTGCGCGTGAATGCGATTTCTCCCGGGCCGATTGCGGACACTGAAGGCATGGCGCGCCTTGCGCCAACCCCGGAGATGGAAGAAGCGGTGAAAGGCAGCATCGCCATGCGAGGCTATGGCGAGAAACGTGACATAGCCGACGTGGCCATGTATCTCGCGAGCGAGAATGCGCATTACATCACAGGGACCATCATTGATTGCGATGGGGGCGCCAAGCTTGGCAATGCGTCCGGTGACGCGCTGGGCGAGTTTGCCTAAGCAATGGATGAAAAAGACTTTGATGCTGCACGCCGCAACTTGACGTCAGATCCAAAGGGTAAAGGGCGCCTTACGTCGCTTGAGCAGCTGGCCTCCCTCGACAGTATGGAGGGGATTGCCCAGGCAGAGCCGACGCCTGTACCACCTCTTTTACGCTATGTCCCGAAGGGCGCGCTTATTCATGCGGTTTATCCAGGTCTTCTCGTGGCGCTCACCATTGGTCTTGCATCGACCTGGCTCTCGACGCGCTATGGGGCGCCGGTCATGTTGTTCGCCCTCCTGTTGGGGATGGCGTTTCATTTCCTACATGAAGAAGGGCGGTGCATTGCTGGGATCGAGTTTGCGGCGCGCAGTCTTTTGCGGATCGGCGTCGCTCTTTTGGGGGTACGGATCACATTCGATCAGATTGCCGGGCTGGGCCTTGGGCCTGTGCTCACGGTTGTGGCCGGCGTCGCGACAACAATCTTCTTTGGATGGGTCCTTGCGAGAGCGTTGGGATTGAAGTCGACACTGGGCGTGCTTTCCGGCGGTTCTGTGGCGATTTGCGGCGCTTCTGCCGCGCTTGCGATTTCTTCCGTCCTGCCGCGCAATCCCGAGCTGGAACGTGACACCATTCTCACGGTGGTGGCGGTCACAACCCTGTCAACCATCGCCATGGTTCTCTATCCGCTGTTTGTGGGGACTCTCGGTCTCAGTCACACGGATGCCGGTATTTTTCTTGGTGGCACCATTCATGATGTCGCCCAGGTTGTCGGGGCGGGCTATATGGTGTCGCCGGAAACGGGGGACGTGTCGACTTATATCAAGCTCTTGCGTGTGGCGATGCTGCTCCCGGTTGTGTTTCTGATCGCGTTCATTGTGACGCGCTCAAACGGCAGCGGATCCGGAAGCAAGGTCCCTTTGCCGATTTTTCTGTTTGGGTTTGCGGCACTGGTCGTCGTCAATAGTGCTGGGTATTTGCCGACTTTCGCGACGGACAACCTCGCTGACATTTCCAGATGGTGCCTGGTGACCGCGATCGCCGCACTCGGCATGAAGACGTCCTTCAAAGAGCTGGCGGTGGTGGGGTGGCGGCCGGTGGCACTTGTCGTAGCGGAAACGGGGTGGATCGCGCTTCTGGTTTTGGGCGCACTCTTCTTTGTGATCTGAGTCCCACAAAACCGGGTGCCGTTTTGCGGGATTGGCTTTAGTCTTCTCGTCACAAATTGGGGGAGGGCATCATGGTGCCGAAGATTGAGCCGAGCGCGTTTGAGTGCGTTCTCTATGACGTTGTCGATCATGTGGCGACGATCACGCTGAACCGGCCTGAACGGCGGAACGCGCTTAACCGACGCGCCTACGACGAGGTCGAATCTGCGTTCCGCGCCGTCTCGCGTGACCCTGATGTTCGCTGCGTCATTGTCACGGGAACCGATCCTGCCTTCTGTTCCGGGGAAGATGTGAAGGAGATGATGACGGGTGAGGCTCATGAGGGCAGCGTTCAGCGCTTGACCCAGGTTCGCCCTGAGCCTACGCCTGCTGCCGTCGCAGCTCTTGAATGCGACCGGCCGGTGATCGCTGCGGTGAACGGTGCCGCGGTGGGGTGGGGCATGGAGCTTTCCCTGTTCGCCGATATTCGTATTGCGTCGGAGCGCGCGAAATTTGGCGAAATATTCATCAAACGGGGCCTCATTACAGATGTCGGCGGGCTGTGGCGACTTCCTGCCATTGTGGGCCAGGCCCAGGCTGCCGAACTTTTGTTTACCGGAGATATAATTGATGCTGAGACGGCGCGGGACATGGGTCTTGTCTCGCGGGTCGTCGCCCATGATCACCTGATGGCTGAAGCTAATGCCCTCGCCGCGCGGATTGCCTGCAATGCGCCATTGGCACTCCGCTATATGAAAGATGGCCTGCGGCGCACTGCTTATGGCGATCTGCGCGAGATTGGAAGTTGGGTGAGTTCAACGCTGGGCACACTGTTTCAAACGGAAGACCACCGTGAAGGGGTGCAGAGTTTCCTCGAAAAGCGTGCACCTGAATTCAAGGGACGATAGACCGGTAGCCGATGGCTCTCTTTTTTGATCAGGACTGGTTTGACCAGCAGTTGAAGGCGCTGGACGCGACTCAGGAGGATGTTGCGGCTCTGTTGCGCTTGTCTGCTGTACAGGTGGCGGAGATCTGGAAAGACCAGAGAGAGCTGCTGCCTCATGAAGTAAGCGCATTGGCCAAATTTTTCAAAGTGACACCCGCCGACGTGGCCGATCATGCAGGCGTGTCGACACCGGTCCCCTCTTCTCATGAGGGTACAGCGGACCTTGGCGTTCTTGTCGACAAGATTGACGAGATGAATGGTCGGCTTGTGCGGATTGAACGCGCGTTGGTCGATCTGAAATCCCTGGTGCTGGAACAACGGGCACCCCAACACAATACCGATCCATCAAAGGAAATCTGATGCGTGATATGCACTATCCCGGTCGTTCGACCGTTCATGCCATGAACGGCATGTGCGCAACGTCGCAACCCCTGGCTGCGGAAGCCGCGGTCAATATCTTGCGCCAGGGTGGCAATGCTGTCGATGCCGCTATCTGTGCGAGCGCGGTGCTCTGTGTGGTCGAACCCTATAATACGGGGATCGGTGGCGACTGTTTCGCACTTCTGTCCAAGGGTGGCAGCGGTGACGTGATTGGCCTCAACGGGTCGGGCAGAGCGCCGAAGGGGGCAAGTGCCGAGAAGCTGCGGGATCAGGGGATCAAGGAGATTGGCCTGACCAGCGTCCACTCGGCGACGATCCCTGGTGCGGTGGATGCCTGGGCGCGACTTCTGGACGATCACGGAACCATGGGGTTTGCCGAGGTCTTAGCGCCTGCGATCCGGTTTGCCGAAGAAGGGTTTCCAGCCTCGCCCCGCGTATCGCTCGAATGGCGTTATCTGGCGGACTATTTGAAGAAAGATGCTGATGCGGCTGTGCATTATCTGAGTAATGGTGCCGGGCCAGAGGTGGGGCAGGTGGTTCGCATGCCGGCTCTGGCAGCAACCTTGCGCCTCATTGCCGAGAAAGGCAGGGATGGCTTTTATGAAGGGGACGTGGCTGAAGACCTGGTTGCAAAACTCACAAGTCTTGGCGGCGAGCACACCCTGGAAGACTTCGCATCGACACATGCGAATTATGTGACGCCCACCCGCACAGATTATCGTGGCCGACAGGTGCTCGAGATCCCGCCGAACGGCCAGGGTATTACTGCACAGATTGCCCTGAACATCCTTGGACATTTCGAGTTGGGCACATTGGACCCCCACGGACCGGAGCGGTTCCATCTTGAGATGGAGGCGTGCCGCCTCGCTTACGATTTGCGCGACCGGCATGTTGCCGATCCGGAATTTTCGGTCGTGCCGGTGGATGATCTGCTGAGCGCCAAAACCGCGGCGGCACTCGCGGAGCGTATCGACCCAAATCGCGCTCTGACAGACGTTGCCGCCAATCGCGACCCGCTCAATCGAGACACGATCTACCTCACGGTGGTGGATAAGGACCGAAACGCGATCTCCTTTATCAACTCGCTTTACCAGGCTTTCGGCTCCGGGATAACCGGTCCGAAGAGTGCCGTTGTTATGCAGAACCGGGGCGCCGGGTTTGTTCTGACGGAGGGCCATCCCAATTGTCTTGAAGGGGGTAAGCGGCCCCTCCATACAATTATTCCCGGCATGCTTGTCGAGGATGGCAAAGCAACCATGCCCTTCGGTGTGATGGGTGGGGCCTTTCAACCTGTTGGCCATGTGCACCTTATGACCAATTTCATTGATTTTGGGATGGATGTTCAGGAGGCATTGGACAGTCCCCGCGCATTCCCGGGCGCAGCCAGCATTGAAGCGGAGAAAGGCATTGATAAAGCTGTACGGGCGGGCCTCGAAGAACGCGGCCATGCGGTCACCAATGCGTTGCTGCCGCTTGGTGGTGGGCAGGCGATCTACCTTGACCCTGAACATGGTGGATTGATTGGCGGATCAGATCCGCGCAAAGACGGCGCTGCCATAGGCTATTAGCGCTTCAAGCTTTCCGCGTGATCGCAGTAACAGGTGAGGTATCCCCGTCCAGTTCGGTGCTTGCGCCGTAGGCGTTGGCGGCACGTTGACGGGCGCGCACCCGGGCGCCAGGGTCGCGCGGCCAGTCCCAATGTTGATCCACATATTGGGTAAGAAAAGCAGCGGTTGGTCCCTGTCGATTGGGAACTCGGCGATCCGTTGACCTGCGTTGCGGCGGGTCGACCAGTTTCGGTTGCTCTGTCGTCTCAGCGCGCGCCTTCTCAGCCTTCGCTTTAGGGCGGTAAGGATTGTGCGGGAAACCTGTTCCACTTATGCGCGTAATGCGAGACATGGGCTTCAAAGAGCAAGAAACCGGCCAGCGAATTTGTGCCGTATTGAAACAGGTCCGAAGCTTTAACCAATAATTTTAGTCGTTTCTTCGCGATGTTCCTTGGCCATTTCTTAACAGGCATAGGCCAAAATTGATCTTGTAATTCAGGCGTACCGCTGGTCGGCGGATCTGACCGGGAACACCGGTTTGTAAATGGGGTGTAGTAACGTGTTGCGTGATCGACGGAGTTGGCGCGGGCAAAATACGGAAACGGGTAATGCTGGCGAGCAGCCATCACCTGTCGAAGAAACCGTTCCGATTTCTTCCCAGCTCGCCTCTTTAGGCTTAGAGGCAATCGCTGAGGTAGGTGACGTTTTTTATGAATGGGCACTGGACAAAGATCATCTCATTTGGGCGGACAACGTCTCGGATGTTTTGGGGATTAACCAGTCATCGGCTCTCTCTTCAGGTCGCGGGTACGCTTCCCGTCTCATCGCAGACAAAGGCACAACCCGCTATGAAGCCATTGTTTCGGAAGGTTTGCGGGACAATGGATCGGGTGTTCCCTACCAGATTGAATACGCCCTCCGGAACGATCAGGGTGAAGAACACTGGGTAGAAGATAGAGGTCGCTGGTTTGGCGACTCTGAAGGACGCCCGGTACGTGCCGTTGGTGTTGTTCATATCATCACCGGGCGCCGTCAGCGAGATGAAGAGCTCAATTTTCTGGTGACCTATGATGAGCTCACCGGCCATGTTAATCGGACCCGCCTTAAGGAGCTGGTGGGCGAGACGCTGGTTGACCTGCGGCGGTATGAGCGAAAAGGCGCCTATCTGGTTGCGGCCATCGATAACCTGGCCTTGATCAATGAAGCCTATGGATTTGATGTAGCAGACCAGATGATTGTCGCGGTGGGTAACCGGCTGCTTGGAGAGCTCCGGGGAAGCGATGTCATCGGCCGGTGTTCCGGCAATAAATTCGGCATCATTCTCTCTAACTGTTCTGAAGAACAGATGCATGCGACGGCCGAGCGTTTGCTCAGTGTGGTCCGTGATCTGGTGATCGAGATTGATGCAGGTCCCGTGGCCTCTACCGTCTCGATCGGGTGTGTGTCTTTGCCCGCCAGTGCGAAAACATCGCAGGAAGCCATGATGAGGGCAGAGGAAGCGCTCACGGAAGCCAAGCATTCCCGGCGCGCCTCCTATGCCGCATTTGAACATAGTCCGGAGCGCGATCGCACCCGTCGAACCAATCTCAAAATTGCGGATGAACTCTTGGCGGCACTCAATGAACGTCGATTGCCGCTCGCCTTCCAGCCGCTGGTCTCAGCACAAACTCTGGAGCCTGTGCTTCATGAAACGCTGATCCGTCTTCGACAGCGGGATGGCGAAATCGTCCCTGCCGGAAAGTTCATTCCCATTGCCGAGAAGCTCGGCCTGGTGCGTTTGATCGACCATCGTGTCCTTGAGTTGGCTTTTGAGGAACTTGTTCATGAGAATAAGCCTCAGCTTGCGATAAACGTCTCTGGCTACACGATCACGGATACCGTTTGGCTCGATATGTTCATAGCGCTCACCAAATCGAATCCCGGGGCGGCTGAGCGGCTGGTTGTCGAGATTACGGAAACCGTTGCGATCGAAGAGATCGGCGAAAGCCAGCAATTTGTCCAGACTGTGCGTGACCAGGGATCAAAAGTGGCGATCGATGATTTCGGTGCGGGCTATACGTCCTTTCGCAACCTCAAATGCCTCGATGTCGATATGGTGAAAATCGATGGATCCTTCGTCGAGGGATTGGTCGATAATCCTGACAACCAAATGTTCCTGAGGAGCTTTGTCGACCTGGCACGGAACTTCGGGCTCCCGACGGTCGCTGAGTTTGTGACCTGCCAAGGGGAAATCGACTATCTGCGCGAGATCGGTGTGGAGTATCTTCAAGGGTTCGAAGTCGGCGAACCGGTTCTGGTGCCACCGTGGCGTGAGAATGAGGAAAAACAGGACGCTTCCCCTCAGAGCGGAGAGCGGGCTGTTTCATAAGAAGTCGGCGTAACGACACCCTAATGAGTCAAGCCTACTTATCCTTTGCCGGTTTGTCTTTTCCGGAAAGTGCTGCCAGCTCTTTCTGAATTTCCTTGAGCTGCTGTTTCACTGTCTCAAGATCGTCGCCGTCTCCCAGTGCCGCCTTTTTGTCATCGCCTGACTTCCCATCGCGATTGTTGTCTGAGCGCAGCGCAAACGGTGAGAACATGCGAATGGCTTCTTCGAACATCGAAATGTTTTTGCGGATCTGTTCTTCGAACTGATCGAACCGTTCTTTGCCGCCAAAAGCGGAGGTCATTTTGTCGACTAGCTTGGTGCGTTCCTGGGCGAACGTGTCCATGCTCATTTCCAGGTATGAGGGCACAAACCCCTGAAGGCTGTCGCCATAGAAGCTGATCAATTGTCGCAGAAACGGAACCGGCAAAAGATTGTGGCCCTTCTGCTCTTGCTCGAAAATGATCTGAGTAAGGACGGATCTTGTGAGGTCTTCTGATGTTTTGGCGTCGTGGACAAGGAAATCCTGGCCTTCGCGGACCATCGTGGCCAGGTCTTCCAGCGTCACATAGGAACTGGTTGCCGTATTATAGAGCCGCCGATTTGCGTATTTCTTGATCGTGATCGGTTCGCCGGCAACTGGTTTCTTCTTTGCCAAGTATCGCCTCATTATTCTGGCCGCCGGGTACTCCGGACAGGGCCTTGTTTCTTGTCATTGTTGCGCGCCAGTGTTGCAATGCGCAAGTCTGTTGGTGCATCGCGGAAGATCAAAAGTGGCAGGTTCCGGCAATTTCAGCTTTTTTCTGCCTGTCTGCATATCTTTTGATGCGCATCGCGGCACCCTTAGGGTGTTTCTAGGGCATCTGATTGTGCACTGCAACAATTACCGTTTGCTGAACATCGGCCTTAAGAGCGCGAAACATCGGTCATGCCGGTTTCTAGCTGGAAAGCGTTGGCTTTAGCGGCGTCTGCCAATGAGCACGTCATGGCTCAGCCGACGCCATCGTCCCCTCGACCTGGCGCCGGATAGACCCAGGTCGCCGGTGGGCCCACGTCTAAATGCACGAAAGGCCGGCTGGTCGGGTAATAGCCCGCGCCGCCTTTGCCCAAGGATTTTGCCACGCGGTACAGCATGCCGACATCATGGAAATCCTGGGTGAGATCCATAGCCATGCCCTGCATGTGAAAGCTGTTCTCGGCGACGCCCTCGGAACGGGAGGCCAGCTTTGCATTGGTCTCCGGGGACCGGTAGCCAGACATGGTGTAGAGCGGTGCGCGCGACGGTGTCAGCTGGTCGATCTCCCACATCAGGTCAAGCAAGTCGGTGCTCATCTGGATGGTGGTATTGTTTCTCAAATCCCGCATGAACCAGTTGATCGCGCTGAAAGTCTCCGACAGATGCTCGCCGTCAGCCCAATAGGTGATCGTCAGCCGCTCCCCCGAATTGAGGCTCTGCATGCGCAGCGTCCTCTTGTAGGGTGCTGACGCCTGCACGATCGCCGGTGTAACCAGCGCGCTCGCGGCGGCAAGGCTCCCTTTGAGGATATGCCGTCTGTCGGGGAGGCTTATGTGGCGTGACTTCGTCATAGGGCGGAGCTTAGCGAAAGATCGGGGGATGCCTCAAGTGCTGGCGTTTCAGCCAGTGTCTCGTCGATGGGCAGGTCACCTTCGGGCACCATATGGGCGACCCGGTAGCCTTCGGATCTTAAGCGCTGAAGGACGAACGGCAGGGCGGCGGCGGTCCGCTGTTTGGTATCGTGAAAGATGACAATTCCGCCGCTTTTGGAGCGGATGTTTCGGACCGCCCGATGGACCACGGCGCGCGACGAGATGCGTCTCCAGTCGTCCGTTCCGACATCACATGAGAAGGTAGAAATGTCTCTGGCGGCAAGCCATCCGCGCAGGGCGCTGGAATGGTTCAGTCCGGGGAAGCGGAAAAAGGGCGCCACGTCGATATGGGCTGTTTCGGGAGACCCGTCGAGCGCTGCCTCTATCTCCGCAATTCCCCGTGTAATCTGGCGGGTTGCCCGGTTCCAGCTGAGGCGCCGGAGATTATTGGGATGAGAGTAGGAGTGGGAGGCGATGGTGTGTCCCCGGCGGGCGGCCTCGCGAACAAGGTGTGGGTAGCGCTCTGCACGATGCCCGGTGAAGAAAAAGGTCGCCTTAACGCAGTATGCGTCAAGCGTGTCCAGAATGCTTGGGGTGACATCGGGATCGGGTCCATCGTCAAAGGTCAGAATGACCTCTTTCGGCGCGAGGCCGACGGTGCGCGCATATTGCATGGTTCCATAGCTTTGCGCTTTGGTCGGAACGATAACGGTCCGGCTGGGGCCGCCCGCGTCAATGCATGCCTGAGACGCGCCACTCGCCTCGGCGGTGGTATGAACCGCAAAGGCCAGCGCGAGTGCGCAAAGGCTCAACAATGTTTGTCTCATTTCCCCACCCCCCGTAGAGAAACTCTAGCTATTCCCGGGCTGCCAACCTGGTGGCGCCAATTCAAAGCCTGCAAAGTCGAAGCCCGGGGCCACGGTGCAGCCGACAAGAGTCCAGTCTCCAAGCGGCTCGGCGGCTTGCCATTCGTCTTTCCTGACAATGCCCTGAGGCCGTTCACCTGCTGGTATGTTGGGTCCTAAGGTCGTATGCCGTGGCGCGTCTGTGCTCTCAGTTGCCACGGACAGGCGGAGTGGGTCCCCCGCGTACCAATGCCAAATCTCGGTCGCGTCCACCCGGTGCCAATGGGAGCGTTCGCCCGCCCTCAACAGATAGTAGATTGCGGTAGATTGCGCGCGCTCCGTGCCGTCCGGCGCATCATCCCTGAAAGTCTCGCAAAAATGTCCGCCCTCTGGATGCGGCTGAAGCCCCAGCTCTTCAATCAGCTGGTCCGGTGTCATCTGTTCGCGCGCCGGATTGTTCATACTCAACTCCACCTGACAGATGATCCTTAGAAATTGTCTTTGCGCTGACGGACTTCGGTGAAAATCGCTGCGGCCGATGCTCCGCTTAGTCCAACAGTCTTTTGTATCTCTTCGCTTGATGGGCGGACAAACGGATTGGTTTTGCGTTCCAGGCCGATCGTTGTCGGGACTGTGGGCTCACCGCGCGCCCGCAATTTATCGATCTCGGCAATTCGTGCTGTTAGGTCTGCGTTGCCGGGTTCGATCGTTGCCGCGAATTTCGCGTTGGCCTGGGTGTATTCGTGGGCGCAGTAGACAGTGGTCTCGTCAGGCAAGGCCATCAGCTTTTCCAGTGACGTCCACATTTGATCGGTTGTGCCTTCGAACACGCGGCCACAGCCAAGCGCGAACAGGGCATCGCCAACAAAGGCGACACCCTCATCTTCGAAATAGTAGGCAATATGTCCTAGCGTGTGGCCGGGTACGCCGATGACACGTACTTCATGGGTCCCGAAAAGGAACGTGTCGCCGTCTCCAACTTCCTTTTCGATGCCAGGTATTTTGTCCGCCTCGTCGCGGGGACCAATAATGGCGCAGCCTGTCTTCTCTTGAAGTTCAAGATTGCCACCCGCATGGTCATAGTGGTGATGAGTATTGAGAATATGAGTGAGTTCCCAGCCGTGGCTCCGCAAAGCAGCTTCGATTGGCCCCACTTCCGGCGTGTCTATTGTTGCCGTTGTGTCCGCTTCCGGGTCATGAATCAGATAGCCATAATTGTCGCTGAGGCAGGGAATTTGATGGATAACAAGCTTGGACATAGTTGCTCCGGGCGCGCGATGATGTTTAGGGCAGGGTAACGCCGATTTATGTCAAAATGAACCGGTCGGGCGCCTCTTTGGGTCTATTCACCCGGCGGGTTAACGCCGTTTTTCGCAAAATCTGGTAGTTTGGGCCCATGTATCCGGATGTTGTCGATCTCAGAAGCTTCTATTCCAAACCGCTGGGCCGGGTGGCGCGCCGGCTGATAGGACACCAAATGCGGAATGTTTGGCCGAACGTGTCCGGCATGACGCTCGCGGGGTTCGGATATGCCACGCCTTACCTGCGCCCTTTCCTCGGCGAGGCAACCCGCGTTCTGGCGCTGATGCCCGCGGAACAAGGGGTGGTGCGGTGGCCGTCTGATGGTTTGGGGCTGGTCGCCTTGGCAGATGAAACCCATTTGCCGCTGCCGGATGAATGTGTCGACAGGTTGGTGCTGGTTCATTCCGTTGAGAACAGTGAAGCGTTGCGCGCCTTGCTTCGCCAGGCCTGGCAGGTTTTGGCGCCCGGTGGCCGCTTGCTCATCGTCGCGCCCAACAGACACGGTTTCTGGTCGCGTCGGGATAAGACACCCTTTGGACATGGGCGACCCTTTACGCGGATGCAGCTGACCGACCTGCTCCGTGGGGCCATGTTCACGCCAACGCTATGGCGGTCGTGCCTTTTTGTTCCGCCTTTTGGTGCCCGGCCGTTCCTGCGCTCGGCGGTCGCCTGGGAACGGTTGGGTCGCATTGGCGGTGGCCGTTTCGCCGGGGTGATCCTGGTTGAAGCCGCGAAGCAAATGTATGCAACGCCGCCGCTTGCGGTTGAGAACGGTGTTCGGCGGCGTTTGGCGGCGCCTGTCGGCAGTTTGGCTGGGGGTAATGTCACAGGAAACGTGACAGGACGCGCGGGATCGGCCACGATGTCGGCCGTTAACCAAGAACCGGACTAGCTAAAGGTACGCCTCATGAAAATGATCGTCGCAATTGTAAAACCTGCAGTAACAGAGTCAGTAATGGACGCGCTCGCAGAGATCGGGATTTCCGGCCTGACAGTGAGTGAAGTTAAAGGACATGGGCGCCAAAAGGGGCAAACGGAAGTTTACCGCGGCGCTGAATATCAGGTGACTTTGGTGCCAAAGGTGCGCTTTGAGATTGCCGTGGAAGATTCGGTGGTCGACAGCGTTGTGGACACCATTCGCAAGACCGCCTCTACCGGGAAAATCGGCGATGGCAAAGTCTTTGTGATGGACCTCGCCTCAGCCCTGCGCATTCGGACGGGCGAACAGGACTCCGAAGCGATCAGCGCCTAATTTGGCGGCGCGTCAGCGCCGCTTCAGCAAAAACACGGCTTCTTCGGCAAGCAAATTGTCGAAAAAGCCGGGATTGCTTGCCTGTCTCACCCGTCCGCCGGACAGCATGAGACCCTGAACCACCTCCAAATCCAGCTCATCACACAGGACCACGAAGTCCTTCACGGTGCAGAGATGGATATTGGGGGTGTCGTACCATTTGTCGGACAGGGTATCTGTTTCGGGCATGCGTCCAAGAAGACCAAGCTGAAGCCGGATCTTCCAGTGTCCGAAGTTCGGGAAAGATACGATTACGTGGCGCCCAATGCGTCTCATTTGGCGCAGGACCGCGCCTGGATTGCGCGTCGCCTGGATCGTTTTGCTCAAAATCACATAGTCGAAGGCGTCTTTGGGATAGTCGCCCAGATCCTGGTCCGCGTCCCCCTGAATCACAGACAGGCCACGCGTCACGCAGGCGTTCACGCCTTCTTGCGAGAGTTCCACTCCCCGACCGTCCACATTGCGTTTGGTCGCCAAAATTTCCAGCAGCTCACCCTCACCACACCCCACGTCGAGCACGCGGGAGGATGGCTCCACCAGATCTGCGATGAGGGAAAGATCGCGCCGATTGTCGAGCGGCTTCAGGGCCATTAGCCAAGCCCCCGCCGTTCGGCCGCGCTGTCGATAAAGCCGCGCAGGGTGGAAAACATCTCTGGTTCATCCAGCAGGAAGGCGTCGTGACCCTTGTCTGACTCGATTTCAACAAAGCTCACATTGGCAGCAACCGCGTTTAACGCGTGCACAATCTGCTTGTTGTAGACCGTGGGGTAGTGCCAATCGCTTGTGAAGGACACAACGCAGAAACGGGTCTCTGTGTCCTTGAACGCGTTTGCGAGCGAGTCGCCATGACCGGCGGCCAGATCGAAATAATCCATCGCGCGGGTAATGTAGAGATAGGAGTTCGCATCGAAGCGATCCACGAAGGTTGATCCCTGGTGGCGCAGATAGCTCTCGATCTGAAAGTCAGGTCCAAACCCATAGGTGAATTCGTCGCCGTCCTGAAGGTTGCGGTCAAACTTCTGGAAGAGCGAGCCTTCCGACATATAGGTGATGTGCGCGGCCATGCGTGCGACCGCGAGGCCCTTGCGGGGTCTCGTACCATGATCGTAATAGGCGCCATCGTGCCATTCGGGGTCAGCCTGCACGGCCTGACGCCCGACTTCATGAAACGCGATGTTCTGCGCCGAGTGACGTGCCGCCGTGGCGATGGGGATCGCAGAGAAGACCCGGTCCGGGTAAGCACTCGCCCATTCCAGGGTTTGCATGCCGCCCATAGACCCGCCTGCCACACAGAACAGCTTGTCGATGCCCAGATGGTCAATCAGTTGAACCTGGGCGCGGACCATGTCGGCGATCGTGATCACCGGGAAATCAAGGCCATAGGGCTTGTCTGTCCCGGGGTTCACCGACTCCGGACCGGTGGTTCCCTGGCAGCCGCCAATGACATTTGGACAGATAACGAAGAAGCGGTCCGTGTCGATGGGACGGCCAGGACCGATCATGCCCGTCCACCAACCTTCCTTGCCCGTTACAGGGTGTTGGTTGGCTGCGTGCTGATCGAGGGTCAGCGCGTGGCAGACCAGAACGGCGTTCGACTTATCGGCGTTCAAGGTCCCGTAAGTGTTGTAGGCCTGTGTCACCGGGTAAAGGTCGACACCGCTGTCGAGCCGCAAGGGCTTGTCCGATTGAAATGTCACCATCTCAAACGCCATTTTGAGCTCGTCTTGGTTCCGGGACCGATTGCCGGATATGTCTGTACTTGTACCCATGGTCCTGCCTCGCTCAGACATTGCCATTTGGCGCTGTCCGCGTAGCCTGTCCGTCTTTCACTGACCTTGCAAAAAGGGAGCTTACCTAGAGGCGCAAGTCCCTGATTGTCAACGTTTTCTTTGATTTTAACCTTTGTGCGCCCTATGAATAGCCGCGCGTGGGCCGTGGTCCATAAACAATCCACGACCGCGCTTCTAAGGACGGAATGATGACATCGTTAAAGCCACAACCCGGCATTATGGATATCGTCCCCTATGTCGGTGGTCGCGAGACCGCTGAGGGAGCCGCGCGGGTATACAAACTCTCCGCCAACGAAACGCCGTTGGGTGCGAGCCCAAAGGCGATCGAGGCCTTTCGGGCGGTTGGCGACAGTCTCGAGATTTATCCTGACGGGTCTGTGCGAGCGCTTAGGGAAGCCATTGCGGATCGATTTGGGCTGAATGCAGACCGCATCATTTGTGGCGCCGGCTCCGATGAAATCTTGCACCTGCTGGCGCAGTCTTACCTGGGGCCAGGCGACGAAGCGCTTGTGAGTGAGCATGGCTTCCTGGTCTATCCGATCATCACCAAGGCCGCCGGTGCCAAGGTGGTGACGGTTGCAGAGACCGATTTCACCGCCACGGTGGATGCTTTCCTCGCGGCGCAGACGTCTGCGACCAAGGTCGTGTTTCTGGCGAACCCCAACAATCCCACCGGCACCTATATACCGGCGGATGAGGTGCGGCGTCTGCGCGCGGGCCTGCGCGACGATGTGCTGCTCGTGCTGGATGCGGCTTATGCCGAATATGTGCGGCGCAATGACTATGAAGCCGGTATTGAGCTTGTCGCGACCCACGACAATGTGGTGATGACGCGCACCTTCTCGAAAATCTACGGTCTGGCGGCCTTGCGGCTGGGCTGGGCCTATTGCCCTGAAGCGGTGGCGGATGTCCTGAACCGCATTCGCGGACCGTTCAATGTAAACACGCCTGCCTTGA
This sequence comes from Parvibaculaceae bacterium, assembly GCA_965276845.1. Classification (GTDB taxonomy): domain Bacteria; phylum Pseudomonadota; class Alphaproteobacteria; order Parvibaculales; family Parvibaculaceae; genus Mf105b01. The sequence continues at coordinate 2,871,008 of OZ255699.1, read as the reverse complement.
TGGCGGGTGTTGCGGCCATGAAAGATCAGGCTCACGTTGAGCAGGCGGCAGACCACAATGAGAGATGGTCTGCATGGCTCACCCGCGAAATCACCGCGCTCGGTCTTGAAGTGTTGCCTGCGTCCGCAAATTTTCTGAGCATTCGGTTTCCCGATATTGAGGGACAACGGGCTGCGGATGCCGACGAATTTCTGATGAAGCAAGGGCTCATTCTGCGCGGCGTCGGGGCCTATGGCATGCCTGACTTTCTGCGGCTGAGCGTCGGTACGGAGGAAGCAAACCGCTTGGTGGTTGATGCGCTGAAACGGTTTGTGGGGGATGCGCAGTGAGTGAAAAAACCCATTTCGACCGGGTTGCGCTTATCGGCCTTGGTCTCATCGGGTCGTCGCTGGGACATGCGATGAAACGGGCAGGGCTCGCGGGCGAGATTGTGGGATCTGCCCGCTCAGAGGCAACGCGCGCGCGGTCGCTGGAAATCGGTTTTATCGATCGGACGGAGGCGAGTGCGGCGGAGGCCGTGAAGGGCGCCGACCTGGTGGTGCTCTGTACTCCGGTCGGGGCTGTCGGTGCGGTGGCGGCTGAGATTGGCCCTCACTTGGCCAAGGGTGCGATCCTCACCGATGTGGGGTCGGTTAAAGCATCGCTCATCGAAGATGTGGGTCCTCATGTTCCGGCAGGTGTGCATTTCATTCCGGGTCACCCGATTGCAGGTACGGAGCAAAGCGGGCCCGATGCAGGCTTTCCTGAACTCTTTGACGGGCGCTGGTGCATTCTGACGCCGCTTGAGGGCAATGACCCGGACATGGTGACGAAACTGTCCCGCTTCTGGGAGGCCTGCGGTTCCAAGATCGATGTCATGGATGCCAAACATCATGATCTGGTTCTCGCGATCACCAGCCATCTGCCGCATCTCATCGCCTACAATATTGTGGGCACCGCCGACGATCTGGAGACGGTCACCAAGTCGGAAGTGATCAAATACTCCGCCGGCGGCTTTCGTGATTTCACGCGTCTCGCGGCGTCTGACCCGACCATGTGGCGCGATGTGTGCCTCAACAATCGCGACGCGATCCTGGAAATGTTTGGGCGTTTTTCAGAAGACCTGGCGGCGATGCAGCGCGCCATTCGATGGGGCGACGGGGATGCGTTGTTTGATCTCTTCACCCGCACCCGAGATATCCGCCGGTCCATTGTCGACGCAGGTCAGGAAAGTGCAGCCCCCAACTTTGGTCGGGATCCTGCGAAAGAGGATTAGATCTTCTTTTTTGATCCGGCTCTAGAAGAGCGGCTCGAGCCGGGCGGCGGCGACGGGGCCTAAGAACAAAACGCCGTCTTTCATGGCCACCGGCAGACGGACACGTCCGGCTTCTTCACCCTGGAGGCCCGATAGCGCCACCATGCCCGCGAAAGCGAGACGGGCGCTCTGCTGCGATACAATGCCAGCGCCGACGAGAGCATCGATCAATCCATCAAGGTTCCCAACGCTGGTGCGGAAGCGTCCTTCCGGGCGGCCGAGACTGTCCAATTTCACTTCACCCTCTCCGGTCATTTCAATGGGACCCCATTCAAGGGCGAACTCGGAGATAGCGAGGGTCGTGCCATTTGCGGCGGCATCCGGCAGCAGTGTGTCGAGGGCGTCGGGGAAGCCTGGAGGCAGGTCCTTAATGCGTGTCTGCGCTTCCACTTGGGTGATATTGCTGCCTGCCCAAGTGGTTGCGCCAAGGTCGACCCAGGATATGTCCTGACCTCTAAGAGCTACATCAAAAGCGAGGCCCGCACCCGCCGGCGCGGGACGTCCATGCACTTGCAGTCTTCCTGCGGTGCCGCCGCCGGCGAGAGCCTGTCCCTCGTCGGTTTGGTGAGCTCTTACGACAGACAGATTTTGCACATCGGCGGACAGACGTTTTTCTTCAGCACTTTCATCGACATAGCTTGCCCAAAACACGTCAGATGTGAGGTTCAGCACGAAACGCTGTTCAACACCGTCCCGCGGCTCCGAATAGTGGACACGTTGCTGGCCTGGAACGTCGACAATGATGTGGTTGAGCCGATAGGCCAAGGTTTGTGCGCTCAGTAGATCTGCTTCCCAGGCCCATGCGGCGGATGTGTCGGGCGCGTCGATGCGCCCCCCCGCCACATCAACCTGTATTCTGTAGGGATAGCCGCCGGTCTCCAGATTGTCCCAACTGACAGCAATCCCGTTCGCGGCTTGATCAGCCTGCCATTTCAAAACCGCCGCTTCCACGCGGTCTGCGATGCTGAACCACCAGATCGAATAGGTCAGCGCACCGACCGCGACGAGAATGAAGGGGAGTATGAGTGACCAGCGGATGTTTTTCATAGGTTCAGGCAAACGGCTCATAACGCTAATGACATTTGAAACGCAGACGCGCGAACGCACCTGCTTTTGGGGGAAGAGGGAAGACCTGATAGATTTCCCAGTGTTGAGACAAACAGTTAAGCAAGCGTAGCGACATCATGCAGGATTTATGGGTATTTGGATACGGGTCGTTGATGTGGCGGCCCGGATTTCCATTTGTCGCTCGGTATGCCGCGCGTTTGCACGGCTATCACCGGTCTTTTTGCGTGTTCAGTCATGTGCATCGCGGAACCAGGGAGCGTCCAGGGCTGGTCTTTGGTCTTGATCGCGGCGGGTCCTGCAGAGGATTTGCCTACCAGGTCGCGCCCGAGCACGCAGATGCGACCCGCGCTTATCTGAAGGAACGTGAGCAGGTAACCAGCGTCTATCTCGATGTCACGCGGCCGCTGACCCTTTTGGATGGGCCGTTGCCCAAAGTCGAGGCGCTTTGCTTCATTGTTGACAGGGACCATGAACAATATGCGCACAAGCTTGCTTTCGAGCGGCAGGTCGAATTGATTGCGCATGGCGAAGGGCAGTCGGGGAAGAACCCGGAGTACCTTCAGAGCACGGTCGAACATTTGCAAGATATGGAGATCAGCGATCAGGGGTTGGAGATGCTGTGGCGCGCTGTAGAGCATCGTCTAGGTCAACTGTCTCCGCGCCGGTGAACTTCGTCAGGCGGCCAAGGGCTTTTCGCAGACCCTCTTCGCGCGCAGCACTCAGCTTCACGCCTTTTTCCAGCCACAGGCCTTTGACTTCGACCCGGCCCTCTTTGCGGTGGACTTTGACATCGGTCCGGCCCGTAAATTTGGTCCCTTCCAAAATGGGAAGCACGTAGTACCCATATTGGCGCTTCTTTTCAGGCACGAATATTTCCACACGATAGTCAAACCCGAACAGGCGCTCGGCGCGCTTCCTGTCGCGGACCACGGGATCAAACGGGCTTAACAAGCGTAGGCGTTTTGAGGGCGCTTTGAGGACTGCCAATTCCTCTTCAATTGATGCAAAGGCGACAGCAGACCGCCAGGTCCCGTCGTGGCCTTCCACCTCCACCTGGATCAGGTCCCGACCCAGATGTTTTTTCACCCAATCAGCGGCGTGTTTGCTGGACACGCTTGCCCAATAGGCGGCGATTTCGCCGTGGGTCGCCGTTCCTAAGCGGTGCAAAGCCTGCCGGCATTTCCAGTCAATGGTCTGGGCACGGCTCGGCTTTTCCTGCCGGTGGCATTCTTCAATGCAGGTTTCAGCCAGATCGTAGACTTTCTGAAACCCCTCGCGCCGAACGATGGCGAGTTCCCCTGTGCGCCAAAGATATTCAAGCGCGGTCTTTGAGGGGCCCCAACCCCACCAGGCACCCTGGCCTTTGTCGTCGAAGTCCCGCGACATGAGTGGTCCTTCGCTGCGGATGCGGGCTTTTACCGCCTTCACGACTTTGGGTCCGTCAGGGCCCAACCGTTTCTTCCAATTCTCATGGTCCAGATGGCTTTTGGCGTGCGCGAAACGGTGTTGCCAATAGGGATAGAACTCCGTTGGGATCAGACAGGCGTCATGGGTCCAATGCTCGAACAGGGTGCCACGCTCTTCATGCAGTTCTTTGAGGTGTTTATGGCGATACCCATCAGCCCTGGAGTGAAGGATCATATGGTGGGCCCGTTCAACTGTATTGATGCTGTCGAGCTGCACATATCCCAATTGTTTGATGAGGTCCTGCAACCTGTCAGCACTAAAGCGGCCGGGTGTTTTTTGACCCAGCCCCTGCTTGTTCAGCAGGAGCGACCGCGCGTCCACATTTGAAATTCTTAAGCTCACGCGGTGGCCACCTCAAATGGCTGATAAACATATTCGAGTTTGAGCCCGTCAGGATCGGCAAAAAACACGGCGTAGTAGCCTTTCCCATATGCCGGGTAGTCGTTCGGTGCGTCGAGAATGGTGGCGCCAAAGTCGACCAGCTTTCGGTGAAGAGTGTCGACATCCTTGCGGCTTTTTGCGGTCCAGGCGACATGGTGGAGGCCGGGTCGGAACCGGTTATGTGCCAATGGATCCTTCGCGCGGACGAGACCGACCGAGGCGAAACCCTGTTGATCGGGACCTTTTTCAAAGTCCATTCCGTCCTCATAAACACGACGGCACTGATACCCCATGTGTCCTAATACGCACTTATAGAAGGGTGCAGATGCCTCAGGGTCGGTGACCGTCAGGTCGAGATGGTGAACCGATCCGGGGCTTGCCGTCGTCACGCTCTGGTCAGCCACAGCGCGAATATCCGCACTCTGTGCAGTTGTCACAGCCTTCTTGCCGGATCAGGGACCGGCTGCCGCAGCGCGGGCAACTTGCCCTTCTGGGGCCATCGGTGTCGCCCGCGACTTTTTGCAGTACTTCGGAAATGGGACGTCCTTCATCTTTGGAGATGAAGCCGGTGTCGATCATATGCTGTTCGATCACCTCGCCGATGGCGGCAAGCAGGCTGGGCACATAGCGACCGTCGACCCAGGCGCCGCCGCGCGGATCGAACACTGCTTTGAGTTCTTCGACGACAAAGGTCACATCGCCGCCCCGCCGGAAGACGGCCGATATCATGCGGGTCAACGCAACCGTCCAGGCATAGTGCTCCATATTCTTTGAATTGATGAAGATCTCAAAGGGGCGGCGGCGCTTATCCTGCAGGATGTCGTTCAGTGTGATGTAGATCGCGTGATCGCTTTCCGGCCATTGCAGCTTGTAAGTGAAGCCGGGCAGTACCGCATCGCGTTCCAGCGGATCCGACATATAGACGACGCCGTCTTTTTCAACAGGCTCAAGGGCCGGTCTCGGGGCCTCCAACGGCAGGGCCGATTGGCTCTCAGGTGTTTCTTGTTCAGCCTTTGGGGTGGTGGAGAGGACGGAGCCGCGAACGTCGCTTGGGCGATAGGTGGTGCAGCCCTTCAGGCCCATCTGGTAGGCGTCGCGGTAAACGGATTTGAAATCGTCGAAGCTCAGATCTTCCGGACAGTTGATGGTTTTGGAGATGGAGCTGTCGATATATTTCTGAACGGCGGCCTGGACCTTCACATGCTCTTGGGGGCTGAGGTCCTCGGTGGTCACAAATGTATCGGGCAGCGGGGCATCTTCGCCGAACTCGGCCCGGTATTGGGCAACCGCATAATCGACAACCTTTTCTTCGCGCCGTGTGCCATCGGGCATCAGCACTTTGCGGGTGTAGTCCAGGGCGAAGACGGGTTCAATACCGCTCGAGACATTGCCGGCGAACAGCGAAATCGTTCCTGTGGGTGCAATGGACGTCAGAAGTGCGTTCCGAATGCCGTTCTCCTCAATCGCGGCCCGAACATCTGGATCGAGACGTTTGATCGTTTCTCCGGCGAGATAAGCGTCCTTGTCAAAAAGCGGAAAGGCTCCTTTCTCTGCCGCCAGATCGGTGGATGTGAGGTAGGCCGCGCGCTGCAGTGCTTTCATCCAGGTCTCAATCAGGGTGAGACTCTCATCGCTGCCATAGCGCGTCCCGCACATGACCAGCGCATCCGCGAGGCCGGTGACGCCGAGGCCTATGCGGCGCTTCGCTGTGGCTTCATGTGCTTGCTGTGGCAACGGGAACTGCGAAATGTCGATGACATTGTCCATGCCTCTCACGGCGGTGCGCACCAGCCTGTCCAACTCCGTCAGATCGATATGGGCATCCGCAGTGAACGGCTGTTTGACCAGGCGGGCCAGATTGATCGAGCCGAGCAGGCAGGCGCCATAAGGCGGCAGCGGTTGTTCCCCGCACGGGTTGGTGGCGTGGATGGTTTCGCAATAGGCGAGATTGTTTTGCTTGTTGATGCGATCAATGAAAATCACGCCGGGCTCGGCATAGGCGTAGGTCGCCCCCATGATCTTGTCCCACAGCGCGCGCGCCTTGACCGTCCTATGGGTCTTACCGTTGAAGGTGAGCGGCCAATCCGCGTCCGCCTCCACCGCCTCCATAAACGGGTCGGTGACCAGCACGGACAGGTTGAACATGGTCAGCCTGCCGGCTTCCTGTTTTGCCGCGATAAATTCTTCGATGTCCGGATGGCTGCACGTCATGGTCGCCATCATGGCGCCGCGCCTGGACCCGGCGGACATGATGGTCTGGCACATGGCGTTCCACACATCCATGAAACTCAGCGGGCCCGACGCGTCCGCGCCCACGCCTTTCACTTCTGTTCCTTTGGGGCGCAGGGTAGAGAAATCATATCCGATGCCTCCGCCCTTCTGCATGGTGAGCGCCGCTTCCTTCAGCGCCTCGAAGATGCCCGCCATGTCATCCGGCACGTCGCCCATAACAAAACAATTGAAGAGAGTGACAGCGCGTTCGGTCCCCGCACCGGCCACGATGCGTCCTGCGGGCAGAAACTGAAACCCTTCAAGCGCCTGTCGGAATTCATCGGCCCACCGGGATCGCTCGTCAGGGGCCTCTGCTTCTGCCAGTGCGTCTGCTATGCGCGCCCATGTTGCCTCAACGGTCTCATCCGCGGGCCGCGTTTCCGACCCGCTGAAACGGTACTTCATCCGCCAGATCTGGTCGGCGATTGGGATCAGGCTGTCAGGCTGCGTCATCTATCGGTTTCCGGATGCGGGCAGTGGAATTCGGGGCCCTGATCTTGATCCGGATCGGTGCCCACGTCAACGAATGTTCTGTTAATGTTCTCGTCCGAGGCGGCGACTGCTGACAAAAACAGGCAGGTGCCAGACCAGATCATGATTTCAGAAGATTAAGCCTTACTGACCTCAGCGGCATTTGCCAGGCGGGCAGCTTCAAGATCGAAGCCGGCTTCTTCGAGCAACTTGTCCGTCGCCGTCTCAATCCGCGTTTCCAGCTCAGCCATGAACTCGGCGCGTTTGAGGCCTGGCTCTATGGGTGGCAGGAATTCGATCACGATGGTGCCCGGTCTGCGTTCAAGTTTCCGGCGTGGCCAGAACAGTCCTGAGTTCAAAGCAACGGGCACGCAGGGAACATTCAGGTGGCTATAAAGGCCGGCGACACCGGGCATATAGGGGTTGCGCGCGCCGGGTGCGGCCCGTGTGCCTTCAGGAAAGATGATCAGGTGCCGGTCTTCTGCCGCCGCATCGGTGGACTGGCGGAGCATCTTGCGCAGTGCCTTCGGGCCATCAGATCGGCGGATCGCAATCATCCGGGCTTTCTGCACATACCAGCCATAGAGCGGGATGTAGAGAAGCTCTTGTTTCATAACCAATGCGGGGTCTTCCACGATGGCGAGCAGGCTCACTGTTTCCCACATGGATTGGTGCTTGGACGCCACCACGCAGGCGGTTTCGGGAACATTCTCGCGGCCCCTTACTTCATAGGTCGTGCCCGCAATGACTTTGAGAAGCCACATGTTCCAGCGGCCAACCGCTCTCATCAACCAAACCGCGTACCGTGGCGGACCTAGGAGGAGCGGCAGGCCGATCAGGCCGACAATGACAGATGTGCCATAGAACAAGATGTTGAACAGAACGGATCGAAATAAGAGCAAGTGACGGTTCCCTTCCGGCCAGAAAAGCGGGTGTCAGGCGCCCACATGGCGCTCACGCTTCCTCCAGGCCACCCAACCGCACCAGCGTTAGCAGAAATTTAGAGTATTCCGCAATGAGCAGTCGGCTGGTGCCGGAATATCGCCACCATTCGTCCAGGTGCACCTCGTCGTGGAAGACCGGGTGACCTCGAAGGTCCGTGCTGGGCATGGTGTGTCCCAGTTCGCGCAGGGCGCGCGGCAGATGATAGGCGCTGGTGACCACCAGTAGGCTTTGGAACCCGTTTGCTTCAACCCAGGAGGCGGTCTCAGCCGCGTTGCCTATCGTGTCTTCCGCTCGCCAGTCCATATCGACGCAACAGTCGAAGAGCGCTTTATCGGGGCTCAGAAGGTCGCTGAGCTCCTCTTTGGTGACCTCTGGATGAACACCGGAGACCAGCAGACGGGCCCCTCTGCCGCTTGTCAGAAGATCCATGGCCGCATCTATCCGTTCGGGCCCTCCTGTAAGCACGACGATGGCGTCGGCAGACGTCTGAGGGCCGGGCTGATCCGATCGCGGTATTTCACTCACGAACCACAGGAAGCCTGCTGCATATGCAAGCACCAAGACTGTCAGGCCCGTAAGGGCCAGTCTTAGTCGTTGGGGCAGTTTTCCCCAGATGGCTTTGAGTGTCGCGGACATGGTCGCCGGCCGTTCATATTCCCAGAAACCCAGTTTAGCATGAGGAAATAGGCAATAGCGCCAATTTGCGGCGATTTTTGGCCTTAGATCATTCTGCCCAGAACCCGCAGAACCGTAATCCGAGCGGCAATGGTGGTCGTTAACGCTACAATTGCGGGGACCAGGAGCAGCCAAGGGTAATCGCCCAGCATTAAACCCGGAACCGGCAGCAAGAACGCACCACCCTCAGATCCAAGCCAGGTGATGGCGAGAAAGGTGACAATCGCGGCAGCAAGACCGCCAGCCCCACCACGCAAACCAAGTTGCAGGAAGTGTTTCTGCACTTCGTTGGCGACAAACTCATCTGGCGCGCCTACCAGGTGAAGCACTTCGACGCTTTCATGATTGGCCGCAAGACTGGCCCGCGTCGCGAATACAACGATCGCAACCGTGGTCAGTGTGATCAGAGTCAAAATACCAACCGAGAGCCAGACCGCAGACCTGGCTGCGCCCAGCAGCTCGCCGAGCCATTGCCTGTGGGTGTCGAGTTCGATCCCCGGCGCTGCGGCTGCAAGCCGCTCTGCGAGGCTACTCATATCCACGTTCGCATCAGCGCTCAGTTCCACATCTATGAGCGCAGGCAGAGGCAAGTCTTCGCTCTCTGTCGTTTCGCCCAACCAGGGATCAAGGAGGCTGCGTATCTCTTCTTCAGATAAGGCGCTCGCCCGCTCAATCCCTTCCACATCGTCCAGCACTGAAAGGGCAGCAGTTATCTGATCTTCTGCCGCAATGTCAGGGTGCGCCTTTACCTGGATCGTGAGGGAGCCCTCCAGCTGCGCCGTCCAGTCGTTGGCGGAGCGGGTTACCGTTACCATTGCGCCGAATGCCAAACAGGCGAGGTAACACATGGCGGCCACAACCAGTACGAGCGTGGCTCCTGTTACATCGGCAGGCGGCATAATGCCTGTACGCGGGCTCTTGCCCGTGATGAGCGCAAGCCCTGTGGACAGGATACTGGGCGCCGTCTGGTTTTCGGTCTGCACCTCACCCACGATAGCTCAGCTCCCCGTTTTGAATGATGAGTTCCGGCGCGCGGCTTGCGTCGACCAGGGCGCGATCGTGGGTGGCGATCAGGACGGACGTTCCCAACCGGTTCAGCTCGATAAAGAGACGCAGCAGGCGTTGGCCCATCTCGGGATCGACATTACCTGTCGGTTCGTCTGCCAGCAGCAAGGCGGGGCGTCCGACGACGGCGCGGGCAATGGCGGCGCGCTGCTGTTCCCCTCCCGAGAGGGTTGAGGGCCGGGCCCGCATACGGTCACCGAGCCCTACCCAGGTAAGCAGCTCTTCCACATCGTCCCGATATTCCGCTTCGTTGCGACCGGTCACCTTGAGCGGCAATGCCACGTTTTCATAAGTTGTGAGATGCTCGAGCAGCCGGAATTCCTGAAACACAACCCCGATGCGGCGGCGTAGACCCGGCAGGTCAGCCCGCGAGGTGGTTGCGACGTCATGGCCAAACATTGAGATGAGACCCCGTGATGGCTTATGGGCGAGAAACATTAGTTTCAGCAAAGAGGTCTTCCCGGCACCAGACGGTCCTGTGAGAAAGTGCAGCGATCCCGGTTCTAAATGGAAGGACACATCCCGGAGAATCTCAGGCCCCATCCCATAGCGCATACCGACATTTTCAAACCGAACCATCTACGCCGCTCTTCTTCGCTTCATCGCTACAAAATGTCGTCTTTTGACCGCAGATTAACTCAGCTTTAACCACGTTTGCGCGTTTAATAGTCGGCACGAGCCGCCCTTGCACGGAAAATCTCTTAGAGGTGCATCCCTGATAGATTCCTGCGCGGTTTTCAACGGTGTTTGGGATCAGTTTCCCATTGCTTGCTTGAGTTGGCCGGATGGCCTGTGCAAAGTGATAACGATCAAATTTGATTCAGAGAAGACCTGATTCGTATGATTATTTCCTGCCCATCCTGCTCAACGAAGTATCAAGTTGAAGCAGCTGGTTTTCTGCCAAAGGGCCGCAAGGTTCGGTGCGCCAAGTGCGGGGAAACATGGCATCAGGATCCTCCAAAAGACCTTCCCAAGACGCTCGACGAAACGGATGAAATTCCCGCCGAGGTAAAAGAAACAGCACCGCCGCCTCCAGCGAATGACAGCACGGCAGATGACAATGAGGTGCCGGAAGAAAAGTCGGCGCCCGCGAGCGCTGGCTCCGAAGCTGTTGCCGCGCGCCGGATGGCTGATTTTCGAAAGACGCTGACGCGGTGGCGCCTTGGCCAGGTCGCAGGGTTTGCGGGGCTTGGACTCTTTGTCGGTCTTACGCTGCTTGCGCTCTACAGTTTCAAGGATGAACTGGTTGCTGCTTGGCCCGCGACAGCATCTCTTTATGCAGCTCTAAACGAGCCGGTTAATCCTCAGCGGATGGAATTTCAGAACGTGTCTTACGAGCATCAGTATGAGAACGGCTTGCCGGTCCTCTCCATCACGGGGGAAGTCGTGAATGTTGGCGATGCCCGCTTGTCTGTTCCCCGCGTGCGCGTTGGATTGCGCGACGAAGGACAGAACGAGCTCTACGCCTGGACCTTTGCCCTTCCGGAGCCTGCCTTGGAGCCTAGTGAGACGGCAGAGTTTGTGACGCGTCTGTCCAGCCCCCCACTTGATGCGCGGGATTTGGAAATTCGCTTTCTCGATCAGACGGAAGAGATGAACCCCTGATCAGCCGTAAGTCTGCGGTCCGCTTAAAAGCGCCGCAATAGACGTTCCAGATATTCGAGCTCTTGTTCCGGGCGACCAAGCTCTGCGGCGCGTTTGCGTAGCTCTTCCAGAATTTGGCGTGCCCGCTGAAGATCGAGCTCATCAGGCAATCTGACGGAATCCGAATTGCTGGTGCCGTTTGACGTGAGTGGTCGGCCCAGCGGGTCTGTTTGATCGCCGCCGGCGTTGACACCGGATTGCTCACCACCTGAGCCCATGGAGTCGAACATTGCGTCTGCCAATGCTTGAGCGCCCGAGCGCAGCTGGTCAATGGCTTGGCCTTGTGCGCCTGCAGCGGAATCGGGGCGGCCCTGTGATAGCCGGTCTTCCGCGCGCTGCATCGACCGGGTGGCTTGTTCAAGCTCACCTGGGACAGGTTGCCCATTTTCGCCGAGCTGGCCCATGAGGTCCTCAAGGCGCTGGCGCAATCCGTCTTGTTGTTGCTGCAGATCTTCAAGGGGTGGACCGCCATTGGGTCCGCTATTCCCGGTGTCACCGCCTTCCGACCCCGCTGTTGCGCCTTGGCCGTGCTGAAATGTTTGGTCCATAAGGCTGCGTTGCTCGGAAATGATGTCACCCATTTCGCCAATGGCATCAGCGAGTTCAGACTCCCCTTCCATGGTCTGCTGCTGATCTTCGGTGTTGAGATTCTCTAAAATGTCGTCGAGCTGTGAAAGCAGGTCCTGGGCTTGATCGCGCGCCCCGGTTTTGGCGAGGTCGCCAATGGCGTCGAGCATTTTTTCGAGGTCCGACCGCTCCAGCATTTGTCCATCGCCAGGCGGCTGCAGTAGTGGATCGATGTCGGCGGTTGCTTTCCCCGCAAGTTCGTCCAGGTACCGCGAAAGCGCTTCCTTGAGATCTGCCATGAGCTGTTCGATCTCATTGGGAGATGCACCCTCTGCCAGCGCCTGAGCAAGTGCTTCGCGGGCCGCCCGCAGATCACGCTCCGCCATGGACAGGTCGCCATCTTCAATATGGAGCGCCAGGTCCCATAGGAGTTTTGACACGCCGGTAAGGTCGCCCGGACGTCGGGCACTGACCAACCGCCAATAGGCGGCACGGAGACCCAGATAGACAGAGGCATCGTCGATATGTTTTTCACCCTCAAGGGCAAAGGCATTCAGGAAGCCGGCGACACTTCCTCTGTTAAGCGGTGACATGGCCAGGCGCTGGCGTTGCTCCACCAAAGCTGCGGCAAGCGGCTTAGTAAATTGCCGCGCGGGCAGGGCCATGTTGACCGTCCGGCTTGCGCTTGTTTGCTCAGCATCATCGCTGACGGTGAGCGTCAGCAGCACCGGCAATCCCGCCCAGGGGTGCGACAACAGATCTTTGTAAGCCGTATTGGTCGCGTCCGTCGGGCGAATGCCCGGCAGGGGAAGGTCGATGCTGGTGGCGACTTTCTCTGCGACAAATCCGTCGATCAGAGGACTGAACCCTTCGCGCGCGGTGTGTTCGTCGCCGAGTTGGAAAATCTGTTTGTCTTCGAGCACAAAAATCGGATCCAGCGCCAGGTCCATCGTCAGGCCGACAACGCCATAATCGTCGGTCACCTCATAAATCAGTTTGAGGGTTTGCCGGGCTGTAGCACTTGCTTCCACCAGGCGCACGAAGGGCGCTTCGTCGGGTGTGACCGCAATCGACCACGTCCCCTGGTCGCGGCCGCCTTGGGTGATGCCAAGCGTTGTATCCGTGTCCAGGACGGCAATGGCCTCATAAGCCTGTTCGCCGCGCTCTTCACTTTCCGCGAGCGGCAGGATTTCCGGCCCCAGGGTGACTTGAGGGCGGCTGCCGCCAAATATGTTGGCGGTTATCTCACTGCCTTGCGGGACCTCAAGGGTCTCCGGTGTCGCATGTGTGAGAAAAACCGGTGCGCGTCCGGTGTAGTCAGGCGGCGTGATCCAGGCGTCGACCTGGCCCACGGAACCAGCACCCGTAAAGCCGGGGAAGAAACCTTGCGCCAACCGGCTGCCGGCGAAGGGGCCTGCGATCGCGAAGGCGGCGACCAGACAGATGACCAAAGCACCGCGAAGCGCGAAAGGGTCACGCGCGGCGAGGCCGGGGGACGGCCATCTTGAGCGCAATGCCGCAAGGCGCGCTTTCAGCCATTGCCGGTGCGCTGCCCACAGCTCTTCGCTGCCTGACCCCGTCGCGCCGTGATCTTCATAGGTAGAGAGTGGCCGGTGAGGCAGATTGCTCATCTCCTCCAGCCTGCGGAGCCCCTCCTCCCGCGTAGGTATTGCCCCCCATCCCAGATCGCGAGATAGGAGATATCCCGCTGCGCTCAGGGTCGCGAGCAACGCGGCCCAGGCAGGCAGAAGTGACCAGGATTCGAAGACCCCAAGGAGTGCGAGCGTTGCGTAGGCGCCCAGAACGCCAACAGATGGCCAGAGAGCGGGCCAGGCACGTTCCCACCACAAGGCGGCGCGGGCGATCTCAACCCGCGAAGACACAGACCGCGGGAGTGCGGCACTCTCCTGCGCACTCTCTGGGTCAGCGATCGATGTCTGCGGCTGTGTCACGCGGGTCCCGTCGTCCTCTTCAGATGCGGGATGCTTCCCGCTACTTGGTGAGCCAGTCAGGTATTCTATCCTGTTCCAGCATGAGGTCATAACTTGGACGGGGCCGGATCACGTCAAATTGTGCGCCATTCACCATGACTTCCGGGACCAGCGGCCGTGTGTTGTAGGTAGACGCCTGTACGGCGCCGTAGGCACCTGCTGATAGAACCGCCAGCAGATCGCCCGGCTTTTGCTCACTCAAGGGGCGGCCTTTGGCGAAAAAGTCGCCGGTTTCGCAGATTGGACCCACAATATCATAGGCAACTCGGGGCTCTCCCGGGGCCGTTTCGACCACCGGCTGGATCTCGTGATACGCGTCATAGAGCGTCGGACGAATGAGGTCATTCATCGCGCCGTCAATGATCAGGAATGACCGGTCTTCCCCGTGTTTCTCAAAAATCACCTGCACGACAAGAATGCCGGCATTCCCGGCAATCATGCGGCCGGGTTCAAACATTAGCTGACAACCAAGATGCCCTATGGTGCGCTTCACCATGGCCGCATAGTCCGCCGGAGGTGGCGGCACGTCATTGGTCCCGCGATAGGGAATGCCCAAACCGCCGCCCAGATCCAGCCGCGTGATGTCATGGCCTGCGGCGCGCAGCTCCTCGACCATGGAGGCCACCCGCGTGAAGGCCTCTTCGAAGGGTGCCAGGTCGGTCAGCTGACTTCCGATATGCACGTCGACGCCAGCCACCTTGATACCCGGCAGCTCGGCCGCGCGGGCATAGACCCGCGGTGCCTGAAGCCAGGAAATGCCAAACTTGTTCTCCGCCTTTCCGGTTGTAATCTTCTCGTGGGTCTTGGCATCCACATCCGGATTGACCCTGAGCGCGATGGCGGCTTCTTTGCCCATGCTGCTTGCGATCTGGGAGAGAAGTTCCAGTTCCGGTTCCGATTCCACGTTGAACTGGTGGATGCCGGTCTCGAGGGCGAATCCCAGTTCCTGTGCCTGCTTCCCAACACCGGAGAATACAATCCGTTCCGGCGGGATGCCGGCTGCAAGGGCGCGCCGCAGCTCGCCTTCCGACACGATATCGGCGCCGGAGCCCAGGTCGCCCAGGGTCTTGATCACGGCAAGATTTGAATTGGCCTTCACCGAATAGCAGACAAGCGTGTCCGTGCCTTCGAATGCTTCTGCAAAGACACGATAGTGTCTCTCCAGCGTTGCGGTCGAATAGCAATAGAAGGGCGTGCCGACCTCGGCCGCGATGTCCTTCAGGGAGACATCCTCTGCATGGAGAATGCCTTCTTTGTAGTGAAAATGGTGCACAGATTTATCCGCTTGAGTAGGGCGATCTAACTTGTCTGCTCTTGGTCTGTTGGTTGCGGTTTGACCGGCGGTGCCTTGACCCCACAGGCGGCAAGGCCAAAGCTGGCGATCAAGGTCAACGCGAGGATGGCTCGGATCATTTCGTTTCTCCTTCTGCCGCCAGGGCCGTGCGCCAGCGCGCCGCCTCTGCGCGCACGTTAGACGGTGCCGTGCCGCCGAAGCTTGTCCGGCTGGCGACGGAACTCTCGACACTCAAGACAGTATATATGTCATTTGTGATCGCCGGATCGACCCCTTGCATTTCCTCCAGGGTCAATTCATGCAAATCGACGCCCTTTTCTTCCGCTTTGGCGACCAGCGTCCCGGTGACATGGTGCGCCTGCCGAAAGGGCATATCGGCGACCCGCACCAGCCAGTCGGCCAAATCGGTGGCGGTCGAGAAACCCCCGCCTGCGGCTGCCGCCATGGCCTCTTTGTTGGCGGTCAGGGAGCCTGCCATCGCTGTCATGGCTGCGAGGCAGAGCGACAAGGCGTCTACTGCATCAAACAGGGCTTCCTTATCTTCCTGCATGTCCTTTGAATAAGCGAGCGGCAGCCCCTTCATCACAACGCTGAGCGAGGTGAAGGCTGCAATGATGCGGCCCGATTTCGCGCGCACGAGTTCGGCGGCATCCGGGTTTCGTTTCTGCGGCATGATGGACGAGCCGGTGGTCAGGCTGTCGGGCAGGTCGATGAATTTAAAGCCTGCGGACATCCAGACCACAATCTCCTCGGCGAACCGCGACAGGTGGGTGGCTGTGATCGCCGCTGCCGCCAGTGTCTCGAGCGCAAAGTCTCGATCCGACACGCTGTCGAGAGAGTTTCTTGTGGGCCCGTCAAATCCGAGTGCTACGGCCGTCTGTTCCCGATCGATGGGAAAAGAGGTGCCAGCCAGCGCCGCCGCGCCCAGCGGGCTTTGGTTCAGCCGCTTGCGGGCGTCGGCAAACCGACCCCTGTCCCGCGCCAGCATCTCAACATAGGCAAGGCAATGGTGACCGAATGTCACTGGCTGCGCGGTCTGCAGGTGGGTGAAGCCCGGCATGACCGTGTCTGCGTGCGTTTCGGCTTGCGTGACAAAGGCGTCTTGAAGGGCTGCCAACTGACCGTCCAGGTGATCAATCGTGTCACGCACATAGAGCTTGAAGTCAGTTGCGACCTGATCGTTCCGGGAGCGCGCGGTATGAAGCCGACCCGCGGCCGGCCCGACAATTTCCGACAGGCGGCTCTCCACGTTCATATGGATGTCTTCGAGCGAGCGCGAAAAAGTGAACTGGCCCGCCTCGATTTCTCGCGCGATTGTGTTGAGACCGTCGATGATTTGATCT
This sequence comes from Parvibaculaceae bacterium, assembly GCA_965276845.1. Lineage (GTDB taxonomy): Bacteria > Pseudomonadota > Alphaproteobacteria > Parvibaculales > Parvibaculaceae > Mf105b01. The sequence goes on along the minus strand of OZ255699.1, from coordinate 2,854,532 downwards.
GCGTCGCCCTTTGAAATAATACCCTTGTCGGCCAACATGGCACAGTGCGCCTGCGAGCCCTGGATGTCTTGGGCTGCGAACCGCTTGTCGAAGCCGATGGAGGCATTAATTTCCTCCATAATTTCATCTGGGCCATCGCCAAACCGGCCGCCCCACATTTTGTTGCTCATCGTTCTCGCTCCGGCGCCTGGTCCGGGGTGGTGGTGAGCACGGAGAGAAGTCTCATGCGTCACCAGAGTCCCATATTTATCGCGGCCGCCGCCTTGGCGACCGCGCTTGTCATTGCGGGCATATACGTGACTTTTTGGGGTGAAAGCAACGTTGAGGCGGGAATTTCGGCTGAAAACTCAACCAATGACCTGACAGCCTATACGGTTGGCGAGATGACTAATTTCGCCGTTTTTGAGGCTCCAGAACGGCCTGATCCGGTGCAGTTTGTCGATGGTGAGGGCGAAAACCGATCCTTCGAGGACTGGCGGGGTAAGGTGGTCCTGGTCAATTTGTGGGCGACCTGGTGCGGGCCGTGCCGCCATGAGATGCCTGCCCTGGACCGATTGCAGGCTGAGCTTGGCAGCAATGATTTCGAAGTGCTGGCGGTAAGCCTGGACCGGTCCGGCCTTGAACTGCCCAAGGAGTTCTATGAAGAGAACAAGATTGAGCATCTGGGTCTCTACAACGATGCCAGCGCCCGCACGGGGGTGGCGCTCGGTGTTTTCGGCATGCCGACGACCGTTCTTCTGAACCGCGACGGAGAGTTGCTCGGGCGCCTTGTGGGGCCTGCAGAATGGGATGCGCCGGAGGCTGTCGCCCTTATGAAGGCAGCGATTGGCGAATAGCGCTTGCTGGCGTTTAGCGGGTGGGGACAGGCGTGTCGCCGGAATAATCGTAAAAGCCGCGCTTGGTTTTGCGGCCTAGCCAGCCAGCTTCGACATATTTCACCAAAAGCGGACAGGGGCGATATTTGGTGTCGGCCAGGCCGTCATAGAGGACCTGCATGATGGAGAGACAGGTGTCGAGGCCAATAAAGTCGGCAAGTTGCAGCGGCCCCATGCGGTGGTTGGCACCGAGGTGCATGGCTTTGTCGATGCCTTCGACGGTGCCGACGCCTTCGTAGAGCGTATAGACCGCTTCATTGATCATGGGCACCAGGATGCGGTTCACGATGAAGGCTGGGAAGTCTTCTGCCGTGGACGCTTGCTTGCCCAGACGGTCAACCAGGGCACGCATCTCTTGAAACGTTTCATCATTGGTGGCAATCCCTCGCACCAGTTCGACGAGCTCCATGACGGGCACCGGGTTCATGAAGTGCACGCCCATGAACCGTTCCGGACGGTCTGTGGCAGCCGCGAGCCTTGTAATAGAGATCGAGGAGGTATTGGTCGCAAGGAAGGTGTGGTCGCTGAGATAAGGTGTCACACTTTCAAATATGGCGCTCTTGATCTCTTCCTTCTCGGTGGCGGACTCGATGATCAGATCAGCGGTCCCCACTTCTTCAAGCGTGACCGCCGACTTGATACGATCCAGCGCCGTCTCACGTTCTTCTTCTGTGATACGCCCGCTCGAAATTTGCCGGGTCATGTTTCCGGTAATGGTGGCAATTCCTGAATCGATCCGGTCCGATGATACGTCGTGCAGGAGGATGTCATGGCCGGCGAGGGCGCAGACATGGGCGATCCCATTTCCCATTTGGCCTGCACCAATGACAGCGATTTTTTGAATGCTCATGAACGATCTGATCCTGTTACGCGGGAGTTTCTTTGTGCCTAGGGTAAACAAAAAACGGCGCCGCTGGAATCCCAGGGCGCCGTCTTGGTGATTTTATTGAAGGTGCTTAGAGGCCGATTTTGCCGAGCTCTTCTTCAAGTTCCGGCACTGCCGTAAATAGGTCAGCAACCAGGCCATAGTCCGCGACCTGGAAGATCGGGGCTTCTTCGTCCTTGTTGATGGCCACGATTACCTTTGAGTCCTTCATGCCAGCGAGATGCTGGATCGCGCCGGAAATGCCAACGGCGATGTAGAGCTCAGGTGCCACGACCTTACCGGTCTGACCGACCTGGTAGTCGTTAGGCACGAAGCCCGCATCAACGGCGGCGCGCGACGCGCCAACGCCTGCGCCGAGCTTGTCCGCAATCTTCTCCAGCATGGGGAAGTTGTCGCCGGACTGCATGCCCCGGCCGCCAGAGATAATCACCTTGGCTGCGGTGAGCTCTGGGCGGTCTGATACGGTCAGCTCTTCGCTCACATATTCAGACAGGCCTGGATTGTCAGATGAGGCGTCTTCGATTGAGGCAGAGCCCCCGTCGCCCGCAGCCGCGAAGGCCGTCGTGCGGACTGTGAAGACTTTCTTCGCGTCGGAAGATTTGACCGTCTGGATTGCGTTGCCTGCATAGATCGGACGCTCAAACGTGTTGGCGTCGATGACCGCTGTGATTTCCGAGATCTGCATCACGTCAAGCAGTGCCGCGATACGGGGCGCTACATTTTTCCCGCGAGTCGTGGCTGGTGCCAGGATGGCGTCATAGCCGCCAGCCAGGCTCACCACCAAAGCTGCGATTGGCTCAGCAAGCCCGTGATCATATTGGGCATCATCTGCCTTGAGGACTTTCGCAACGCCATCGATCTTTGCGGCGGCTTCCGCAGCTGCGCCACAATCAGCGCCAGCAACCAGCACATGCACGTCACCCCCAAGGGCAGCGGCGGCTGTAACGGTCTTCGCTGTTGCGTCCGACAGCTCGGTGTTGGTGTGTTCAGCAATTACAAGATTGGTCATCCGATCACTCCTGCTTCCTTGAGCTTGCCGACCAGTTCAGCGGCAGATTCAACTTTAATGCCGGCCTGGCGTTCTTCCGGTTCTGCAACCTTCAGCACTTCCAGGCGCGGGCTGACGTCAACGCCGACATCAGCGATTGCCTTTTCATCAATCGGCTTTTTCTTCGCTTTCATGATGTTTGGCAGCGATGCATAGCGCGGCTCGTTGAGGCGCAGGTCGCACGTAACAATCGCCGGTGCGTTCAGGCGAACCGTTTGCAGACCACCATCGATTTCGCGGGTGACGTTGATCTTGTCGCCGTCCAGTTCGACCTTGGAGGCAAAAGTGCCCTGCGGCCAACCAAGCAGGGCGGCAAGCATCTGGCCTGTCTGGTTGCTATCGTCGTCAATGGCTTGTTTGCCGACGATGACCAGACCTGGCTGCTCTTCGTCCACGATGGATTTGAGAATTTTGGCAACGCCAAGAGGCTCAACGTCATCATCTGTTTTGACAAGGATGCCGCGATCTGCGCCCATGGCGAGTGCGGTACGAATGGTTTCCTGTGCCTGCTGAGGGCCGATGGAGACAACAACGACTTCCGTTGCCGTTCCGGCTTCTTTGAGGCGAACCGCTTCTTCGACGGAAATTTCGTCGAATGGGTTCATGGACATTTTCACGTTAGCGAGTTCGACACCGGTCTGATCCGATTTGACGCGGATCTTGACGTTGTAGTCGACCACTCGCTTGACGGGAACGAGCACTTTCATTGAGGTGAACTCCTGCGCGTTGCCTGGCGTTTGCCTCAAGACTCAATTGGTCTCAAGGTTTGGGCGTTGGCCTAAAAAATTGATGGTCTCACTCATTCGGAAGTACCCCAGTGCAATGCACTGCGTTGTGTGTCTCTCCGGCAGAGGAAACCTGCTGTTTCTGGCGATTTTTGAGGTCGCCATCTTTGCGGTGCGGCAACCTAGTCCGAGGCCTTGGGACTGTCAATTGGGCGACGGGGCACCAAACGCCGCATCTCACAACTTCATGAAACTATTATTCTTTTTTACTTGGTAAGACTGGTAATTTCAGCAAAAGACAAAGAACTTCGGTTAAATACTTGGTGGTGGTATATTTATGCACCTGATGGCGCGACTCAGCGCGCAAATGTGATCTGCCACCGCGCTGACTTCTGGGAGGATGGTATGGGGGCTTTAGCGCATAACCTGGAAGGTGCTTTGTCTCCTCGCCTTGAGGAAGAACTCCAGCGCCTGCAGCCTGTCGATTTCCGCTTGGCGGCGCTTTTGGTCATCGGCGGTGCGGGGGAGCCTCATCAGATCGTCTATGCGACCCGTCAGTTTTGCGAGATGACGGGATATGAGGGGCCGGATCTCGTCGGGCACCCGGTCGGCTGGCTTTCCGGGCCGGACACTGATCCTGTTGCTCTGTCTGACTTTCAAGCTGCTCTCAACCATGAAGAAGCGATCGAGCTCGACATGCTCGCCTACACCAAGGCCGGCGTGTCCTTCTGGGGGCATCTCCAGGTGCAGCCGATCAATCGGGCTGACGGGGTGACCGAAGGCTTTGCAATCTATCTCACCCATGCGGAGAAGACACGTGCCAGCTATCTGAGCGACGTCTGGCAGCAGATCGAAGAAGCCTGGTCAGACTCCCCGCGCAGCACCAGCTAACTCTCATTTTTGTTCGATTGCGACGCGCCTATCGATTGGCGCCGGGCGTCCAGAGCACATCTGCGCGCCCCTTATCGTTGCACCAGCGGGCTGCAACGAAGAGATAGTCTGACAAGCGGTTCAGATATTTGAGAACAGCTTCGCTGACCTTACCGGGTTCTGCTTCACCGAGCGCCACGCATAGCCGTTCGGCACGGCGCGAGACTGTTCGAGCATGATGCAAATGGGCCGCCAATGCTGAGCCACCGGGGAGGATGAAGGAGTTCAGCGGTTCCAGATCCCCATTCAGCCGGTCGATTTCACTTTCGAGCCAATCGACCTGGGCATCGGTCACACGAAGGGGCTCATAGTCGAGGGGCTCGTCGCTCTCTGGAAAACATAAATCGGCACCGAGATCGAAGAGATCGTTTTGAATGCGGCCGAGGGCGGCGTCGATTTCGGGCAGATCTTGCGAGTGCAATCGCGCCAGTCCCAGGACTGAATTCACCTCGTCAGTGGTGCCATAGGTTTCAACGCGGACATCATGCTTGGCGACGCGGTCCCCGGTGCCAAGGGCTGTGGTGCCCTTGTCGCCGGTGCGGGTATAGATTTTGTTCAGAACAACCATGCGGCTTTTCTACCGCATCTGCTTAGACCCTGCCATAGGGCAGCATGCGTTTAAGCACCGTGTCTTTCTGCACAAAGTGGTGATAGAGAGCCGCGCCCAAGTGGAGCAGCACCAGGGCAATCAAGATCTGTGCGTTGATTTCATGCAGCTCATGGAAGATTTCATGGAGGCTCTCGTCTGCGCCCATATTGACGCTAAAGGCGCCATAAGGGCGTACATCGAAGTCCGCATACATGGACTGGCCCAGGCCAAAAAGTGGCTGGAGGATAGTGAAGAAGTAGAGGGCGCCATGGCTGAGCTTCGACGCGGTTGCCTGCCATCCTGGCATGTGGTCGGGCAGAGCGGGTGGGGGATTTTTCCGGCGCCAGTAGAGCCGAATGAACATCAGAATGAAGACGGAGAGCCCCAAGCTTGAATGGATGACCAGGGTCTGCACTTTTTCGTCCTGAGGCAGATCGCCGAGCGTCCATCCAGCGGACAGCATGACGATCATGAGCAGGGCAACAATCCAATGAAGTGTCTTGGCGACACCGTCGTATTTGGTTTTTTCACTCGCGGTTTCGTCTGACATCTGACCCTCCCCTTTCCGATGCAAGAAACAGGATGATCACATCTCCCTACTCGATCAAGGGATTTGTGGTGGCCGTCTTATCCTTTGAATGAAAGGAGTGCGTTTCCGCGCGTGCGCGCCGTTTCCACATATCCTGTCTCCGCGAGCAACGCTAAGACATCGTCATCCCAGTCGCTGTTGGAGGTGTGTTCTATAACGATTGCGCGGGGGAGCATTGTGGAGGGGGCGTTTTGCAGGAAGGGCTTCAGGGCTTTGTCTTCGTGCCCCTCAATGTCAATCTTCAATGCCGAGATATGGTCCACGTCACAGCTTTCGAGAATGCTCATCAGGGTCGAGATTTTCACGGTCACGCCTTGCTCAGCCTTACCGATATAGGCGCGACCAAAACTGTTTGCGCCTGACGGAAGCATCAACTGAGCTTCCCCATTGTCAGCCCCAACCGCAGACTCGACGACCATCACGGTTGCGGTCTCCGCTCTTGTCGCATCCGGCACCAACGCCAAATTGCCGCGAAGTCTTTCGATCATCTGTGGGTTGGGCTCGATCGCCAGCACCTTGGCGTCGGTCGGCATATGCAGCGAAAGTATCTGGCTGAAATATCCGCTGTTTGCCCCGATGTCGACGAACACGCTGTCAGGTTGTGCGCACGCCTGCTTCAGAAACTCAATCTCGCGCACGTTGTAGTTGTTGAAGATGGATTTTCTTTCGGTCTCATTGTCGAAGTGAATCAGGAAGGGCGCGCCTTGAATGTCCAACTGAAAAGGGGCGTCGGTATGTCTTTCAATGTAACCGAGTATTTTCCTTCGGAATCCACCTCGACCAAGGAAAGAGTTGCGCGCGAGTGCCAAAAGAAACCGAACTGTGTGACTTGGGTGTTCCATGCGTTTTGATTAGCACCGTCGTTCGCCGATGTAACGGGTTTCTTTAAAGCGTTTCTACTGGGAGAGGCAATTGCGGTTCCCGCGACAGAGTTCGCGATCACTCGTTTCGCGACCCTTATCGTCGTAAACTGTGCAATTGGGCGCTGAGCTGCACCATCCTCTGAATGCCTTTTCGCGCGCGTCTTGCGTACAACCTGTCATTAGACTGAGTAAGACGACTGTTGGAATGAGGGAGCGCATCATTGGTCTTGGTCTCCAGGTTCTGGCGTGAAGATAAGTAAGTCTGCCGGTTGGCACTGGAGCGCCTCGCAGATCGCGGCAAGTGTTTCAAATCGTACGCCTTTAACTTTGCCCGACTTCAATAGCGAGAGATTGGCTTCGGTGATGCCAACATGTGCGGCCAGATCCTTTGACCGCATTTTTCGTTTCGCGAGCATCACATCAAGGGTGACCGTAATAGGCATGGATATCCGCTTAGACTATCTGCGCGTTTTCTTTTGAGATCTCGACGGCTTCAGCCATCACCCAAGAGACAATGATGATGGCTCCGCCAAAGGTGAGCATTGCGACATCGTTGCTGGAGATGCTGATGGCGAGGGATCTCTCTCCCGCCGGTTGATCGAAGGAGAGCCATACAGACAATGCCGCCTTATAGAGAACGCTTACGGGCGCTGAAAGCAGCAGTGCCCAGCCTGTTTTGGAGAAGCAGGCGACGTTCTGCCGTTCAAAGAAACTACCGGTTGCATAAAGCCCGAACAGGCGTTGCAGCTGGCCCAGCGCATAAAGGAAGATGAGGAGGGGAAAAGCCGTGATTGCGATTGCCCCGAGTCTCTCAACGGTCGTCAGCGGGCCATAGGCGGCGAGTGGGCCAACAACGGCCAATTCTTCCAAGGTCAGTGTCATCCAAAGGAAGACCATCGCGAGCGGCAAGGCGATACGCAGCCCCGCGATGAGCCATTGAAATCGTCGGCTGACACGTCGGATGCGGTCGCTGCGTTCGCTGGTGGCCATGGTCTTTCTCCTGTCCAGAGCCGGAAAGAGAGCGAACCATGACCCAAATATTATTGTTTTACAATAATTATTTTCTGTTGAAGGGAATTAGGGGAGGTTCTTCCGCCAACCTGCGATCGCTTCACCGATCTCATGCGGGCTGTCTTCCTGAATGAAGTGAGAGCCTTTCACGGTCACCTCATGTTGGTTCTTCCAGCCGCGGCAGAACTCGCGTTGCGCGCCGATGAGGATCGCGCCGGGCTCAGCGTTGATGAAGAGTTTGGGCAGATCGTTCTCCGCCATCCAATCCGCGTAATCCTGGACAATGGCGACAACGTCTTCCGGTTCACCGCCGAGCGGGATCTGTCGAGGCCAGGTAAGCGTGGGGCGGCGGTCTTCACCCGCATTGGCGAAGGGACGACGATAGACCGCCATTTCGGGCTCCGTCAGACCTCTGAGAACAGACCCAGGCAAGACCGTGTCCACAAAGATATTTTTTTCCAGAACCATTTCCTCGCCTGCCGGCGACCGGAAGCCCTGGAACACAGCGGTGGCTTCTTTGCTCCATTCCGACCATTCAATTGGGCGCACAATACCTTCCATGTAGGCGATCCCTTTCACCGCGTCGCGGTGGCGGTTCGCCCAATCAAAGCCGAGGGCAGACCCCCAATCGTGAATAATGAGGGTGACGTTGTCGGTCACGCCGAGTGCCTCAAGGACGCCATCCAGATATTCCCGGTGCTCGACAAAGCGATAACTATCTGGTCCAGGATTATCGAGTTTTTCGCTGTCACCCATACCGATCAGATCCGGCGCAATACACCGTCCTTGGTCTTTGAGGTGGGGCATGATGTTGCGCCAAAGGTAGGAGGATGTGGGGTTGCCGTGGAGAAAGACGATAGGGTCGCCTTCGCCCATCTCCACATAGGTCATCTTCTTGCCTTTGACGGTCACAGATTTCTTTGGGTGTTCTTCAACTGAAATGTCAGCGCTCATCTGTTTGATCCTGTTCCTGTTGGGGGGTCAGACGCCGGTGAAGTTTGGCGCACGTTTTTCCAGGAAAGCATTGATGCCTTCCTGTCCGTCCGGGGAAGCGGCCTGGGCGGCGATGGTTCTGCCTTCAATTTCCATCTGCTTTTCAAGGCCGTTATCAAATGTTTCGGTCAGCATGTGCTTGATCTTGCCAAAGGCTTTGGTCGGCCCATTCGCAAGCATGCGGGCGAGCGCCTCCGCTTCCGTCATCAGATCATCGTCAGGCACAATGCGAGTCAGAAGGCCCCACTCCAGAGCTTCTGCTGCACTCAACCTGCGATTGGTCAGCATGAGCTCCTGTGTGCGGCGAAGACCTATCAAACGAGGCAGAAAATATGAGGAGCTGCCGTCAGGTGTAAGTCCGGCGCCGGTATAAGCCATCGTGTATTTCGAGCTTGCAGCACCCAACACAATGTCGCCGATCATGGCGAGGCTTAGGCCGCCACCGGCGGCCATGCCGTTCACAGCGACAATGATGGGTTTCTCCATTCGGGCGAGACGCGACACTGCCGCATGGAGGATGGTCGCCATCTCCGACAGGCCGTTTTGGACCTTGTCACCAAGCGCCGCGAAGGATTTAAGGTCACCGCCGGCGGAAAACATCTTCCCGTTGCCGGTGAGAATGACGGCGCGGATTTTTGAATCGCCATCGCAGATGATCGTCGCCTGCAGCAGATCTTGCACCATGGCCAAGGTCATGCCGTTTGCCGCATCCGGCCGATTCAGTCGAATGGTGGCGACGCCATCAGTAATCGTGACCTCTATGTTCTCAAAAGTCGGGACGGTCATTCTCTGTCGTCTTTCTTTCTGTGAGTCTCTTGGCCAAATGCACGCGCCGCTTTCAACACTTCGTTGGAAAGGTGTGGGCTGTCGACAGCGCGAGCGAGCGCCATACCGCCGACGCAAAGCGACAGCACGCCCATGGCTGTTTGTCTGGCGTTCTCCTCGCCGTCGAGCAGCTCAATGAGGCGTTCGATGGAGATACCGAGTTCGCCCTCGAAGACAGTTGGTAAGTCGCCGCCCGCCTGCGCGAACTCCCGCGCGAGCGATGCAAATGCACAGCCCGCCTCGGGTGTGTCGCGGTGTTTAGGAGTCAGGTATGTGTTCAGAAGGTGGGAGAGCCGCTCTTCGCTTGAACGTTTGCGCGCAGACCCGATCCATTTTTCTCGATGATCAAAGGCCTCGTGGAAGGCAGCTTCAATCAGCGCGTTTTTATCCGCGAAGTGCGCATAAAAAGCCCCGTGGGTAAGGCCTGCGGCTGCCATAACGTCGGCCACTTTGAGGCCGGCAATGCCCTCCCGTCGGATCAGCCTGCTGGCCGCTTCCACAATGCGATCACGGGTTTCCTGTTTTTCATCTGATCTTTTTCCCATTTTTCGAAGATGCCCATTGCCAAGCGTTGAGTCAAGTTTCGTATGATGGTCATCATACGAAATGGCCAAAAGAAAACGGGGCCGAAACCCCGTTCTTAAGCCTCAAAGCCTGTTTGACTAGAATTGGTAGCCGTAGCGAACGCCCAAATTCGTGAGACCTTCATTTTCGGAGCAAAGGCTTGCGTTGGAAATATGTTCCACGGTGAGCATCACCCGATGGGCGTCCGTCACCTCGTATCCAAGCGATGCTGACTCGTGAAAGTTCCATACGCACCCTAGTTCATTGCTGACGGTCGAGCGTCCTGTTTCCCCATCATGCAGGGCAAAACCGAAACTGCCTTCGACAAACATCGGACCCCAGAAATTGTAGTCCCAGGTCAAGCCGGTATAGATGAAGCTCGTCGCGTCATCATGTGTTGCGATGGTTGCGCCGACATGTGGACGTGGCGACCAAGCCCATTCCAGCCATTCCGGGCTGTCGAACAACACTTCCAAATTAATGTCGACACCGTCTTCCTGCGTTTCGCTACGAAAAAGCGACATCTCATGGTTCATGACGCCAATCCGAACCTCATTTTCCGCGGCTTGCACACCAGAGGTGACGCCAAAGGTCAACGCAACCGACAAAAGACCGGTCATAAGAATTGTTGTTATTTTCACTGGAACCCCCGTGGATGCGCGCAAGACGAGCTCAATATTGTTGTTCTTCGGAATCTTCGTTCAATGGAAAATATCTGCGAATGTAGTCCAATGCGTAAATTATAGGCTTTGGATCAGCTGTTTACCGTCCCACGCCGCACATCTCTCCCGAATTTTGCGGAAAAGTTGCCCTTTTGCACCACTGATCTCCGACAATTCGATCACGGTTCCCGGGTGCTTCTCCGCAGTGAAGTAGACAAACCGTCCGTCTGGACGTCCTGCATAACCCGATTGGCCGACGGTGAGGCCGCGGGCCTCTGCCGCTGCCAGATCACTGTCAAAGCTTTCGGTCCAATAGGCGACATGTTGCAGGCCAGCATACCCGGCGTCGACAAAGTCCCGATACATGGACGGCGCATCATTGCGCTGCTGGATGAGTTCGATTTGAAGGGGGCCTGCGTTGGCGAGTGCGATTGAAACATCAATTTCTGACGGTGTGCCGCGGTAGCAGAAATCTTTGATTGGGGCGCGCTCAAGATAGAGCCAAGGCCCTACACCCATCACCGTTGCCCAGTACTCGATCGCCGCTTCGATGTCAGGAACAACGTAGCCGTTTTGGCGAATCTCTCCGAAAAAACGGCTCATGGCTCAGTTCGATGTGAGGTAGAAGGCCGCCATCACGACCACGATTGCCGCAAATTGGAGACCGACACGCCACCGCATGAGTGTTTGCGAGCGACCGGCGGAACCGCCGCGCATCATGTTCCACAAGCCTGCGAGCAGGACGAGCACAACAGCTACGAGAGAAATGGGAATGAGGAAGGTGAAAAATAACTCGATCATGTTGTTTCCTTAACTCTTCTATTTAGCCGCCGCTACCAGTGTCGCCTGCGTCAGAGCGACGCGAGGAATTGCTCTACTTGATTCATCACCTCTTCTTTGTCCAAGAGCACGGCTTTTCCGTGGCTCCCCCAGCCGCCCGCATCGATTAGGACGGGGTGGTCCGCCGGCGGTGACGGCAGGACATGATAGGTAACATTTGCGTTGGTTGCGGCCAGTTGGTCTGAGTAGCTCTTCCGGGTTACGGGGTCGTCTGGGTCCTGAATGATAAGGATTGGCAGGGAAAGGTCTTTGCCTGTCTCAAGGGGACGCGGCCCGTCACCGCCCAGGCCAAAAAGGGTGGTGGCACTCCAAAGTGTGGGACCAAGCAAGGCCTGAGGCAGTCCCAAAATCGCCTGCATCCCCCCCAGCGTTGCGCTTTGTGGGTCAAGCAGAGGATCGATCAGGACCAACGCTTCCATGCGGTTGTCTCGTGCCGCGGCTTCGATGAGCGTTGCGCCGCCCATCGAGACCCCGGAGCCGATAATGGGTAAGCCAGGTGCAAGCTCTGCAATCATGTCCAACGTGGCGAGGACATCTTTGTGCTCTTCTGCGCCGAAAGTTAACCGACCGTCCTCGGTTCGGTCAGAACTCCCATGATTTCGAAGGTCGATGGCCATGACATGGTGGCCGCGCGTTACGAGTTCTGAGTAATAGACAAGACCGCCTGTGTGGAATTCCTCCTTATTCCCGTTGGCGCCATGAACACAGAGAATGACTGAGCGAGCGTTCTCTGCCGGCATCCACCAAGCGCTGAGCGACAAGCCGTCGGAGGCGACGGGTATTGAAACGTCATCATAGTCGAGGCCAACATCTGCGGGGCCTGCGGTGAAGGGCGTGGTTTGTGCCTGAACTAGCTGCGCCGGCAGGACGCCGATGAACATCACCGCCCAGACCACAACCAGAAATGTGGCGACCCCTAGGATGATCTTTTTCATGTCTGCTCCCCAAGCGTTCCCGCCTGCACAATGGGGGATGCGATATCACGATCCAAGGAAAAACCGGCCACGAATGCAGTCGGTTGAGGCGATGGGCCCTGCGAACCGGTCAGTTCGCATTGTCCAAAACCCGCCGGGCAATGACCTGTGCTTGGATTTCGGCGGCGCCCTCAAAGATATTGAGGATGCGGGCATCGTTCATGACCCGGCTCACGGGGTATTCCAGTGCAAAGCCATTGCCGCCATGGATTTGCAGCGCATTGTCTGCAGCAGCCCAGGCGACACGGGCGGCGAGAAGTTTCGCCATGCCTGCCTCCAGGTCACAGCGGCGACCTTCGTCTTTCTCCCGTGCCGCGAAATAGGTCAGCTGTCGGGCAACCATGATTTCGATCGCCATGGAAGCAATTTTACCGGACACACGGGGGAAGCTCATGATGGGTTTGCCGAATTGGATACGCTCCTGTGCATAGCGGAGCCCCAAATCCATGGCGCATTGAGCGACGCCGACCGCGCGGGCCGCAGTCTGGATGCGCGCGGATTCAAAGGTCTGCATGAGCTGTTTGAAGCCCTGACCTTCGGCACCGCCAAGCAGGTTTTCTGCTTTCACTTCGAAATTATCGAAGCCGATTTCATATTCCTTCATGCCGCGATAGCCGAGGACTTCGATCTCGCCGCCGGTCATGCCTTCTACTGGGAAGGGCTCGTTGTCATTCCCACGCGGTTTTTCAGCCAGCAGCATGGAAAGGCCTTTGTATCCAGGCTCGTCATTGGTGCGGCATAGTAGTGTCATGACGTCTGCGCGGGCGGCGTGGGTGATCCAGGTTTTGTTGCCGGTGATCTTGTAGACGTCGCCTTCCAGACGGCCGCGGGTGCGCAGGCTGGCTAGGTCAGAGCCTGTGTTGGGTTCTGTGAAGACAGCCGTGGGGAGGATCTCCCCGCTTGCGATCTTTGGCAGCCAGTTGTTTTTCTGTTCGTCGGTGCCGCCGCCAAGAATAAGCTCTGCGGCAATCTCGGAGCGCGTGCCTAAGGAGCCCACGCCGATATAGCCGCGGGAAAGTTCTTCCGAGACAACGCACATGCTCTCTTTGCCGAGGCCCAGACCGCCAAATTCTTCCGGAATGGTGAGACCAAAGACGCCGAGCTCCGCCATTTGGGAGAGCACGTCCAGGGGGATGTACTCATTCTTCAGATGCCACTCATGGGCGTGTGGGGTTACCTGCTCCTCCGCAAAGCGGCGCATCTGATCGCGCACAGCGGTAAGCGTTTCGTCGAGACCACTGTCGCCATAGGTCGCGGCGCCGTCGGCTTCCGTGATCAGTTCTGCGATACGTGCGCGGACCGCGGCCGTGTTCCCCAATTCACACAAGGTTTGGACGGCAGGGATCATCAGCATGCGCTGGTCATCCTGAGTGAGGCCCAGATCCTGCGGACGCAATATCTCGCCCTGGCTCATGGGGATGCCGCCATACATCTGCCAGAGATATTCGCCGAAGGCCGCTTGCACCAGCAGGGCTTCGAGCTCGCCAAATCTGCCTTCCTGCGACATGCGGTCTGCGTAAGCATGCAGCTGGCGCAGCGCTTCAACATACGTCGCCATCCAGGCGAGGCCGTGGCCGGCGAACTGATCCTGCTCGAGCAGAGCCGGCTTCACCTTGCCATCTATGCTTACCTGATTCCGCACGGCAGCGGCGGCCCGGTTCAACAATGCATCGGCGGCTCCAACGCCCTCGGCGGTGAGGCTCGTCAAATTGTCGAGGAGGAGGGTCGTGCTGGTTGCTTCTGCAAGGCTCATTCAGATCACCGAAAATTGGAATGGTGGAATACTCAAAATTGGCGCGCACTTTAGCGCTTTAGCGGGTGAATTACGACTCGCCGCCGAAAAAGCAAGGCCCGATGCAGGCGGAGCGTGTCAATCGGTCGCATATCTGTCAGACTTACCCCTGATTTCACGGGTTGATTGGGGGGAACCATGAAGCGTCCGTACTCGAGACCGTCTCTTTACTTGCATCGCCGTTCATTTCTAGCGGGGTTGAGTGGCATGGCGGCGCTGGGACCGGTTCGGCTGGCGCAGGCAACTGGGGCGCCCAAAGTGGTTGTGATCGGCGCCGGTGCTGCGGGTCTCTCAGCGTCCAAGACCTTGAGCGCGGAAGGTGTCGACCATGTGGTGATCGAAGCCGGGAGTAGAATCGGAGGGCGCGCCTTCACAGAAAGCAGCACGTTCGGCATTCCCTGCGACGTTGGTGCCCATTGGCTCCACAATGCTGAGAGCAACCCGTTGGTGTCTTTCGCCCGGCGTTCGGGTACCCGTGTTTACGAAGCCGGCGAGGTAGAAGGGTTGTTTGCCAATGGCGAATGGCTGGAAGGGGACGACGAAGACGACATCTGGGATGAAGTCGAGGATGCGGAACGTGCGATCGAGCGTGCCGTGGAGCGCAATCGCGATGTATCCCTGCGCTCGGTGATGGACAGCGCCACAAGTCCTTTGGCGGCATTTCTGGTGGGCGCCTATGAGCATGCCGCGTCGGTGGGGTCGCTTTCGACACTGGATTGGGATCGTCAGGAAGAAGGAACAGATATGTTCCCTGAGGGGGCTCTGGGAACAATTGTCGCGGCCTGGGGCGCCGGTGTGCCGGTTCAGTTCAACACGACGGCAAGGCGCATTGATTGGTCCGGCGGTCGCGTTCGTGTTGAGACCAGTTCCGGCACCATTGACGCGGAGGCCGCGATCGTCACCGTGCCGACGTCGGTGCTTGCGAAAGGCGCCATTCAGTTTGGTCCCAACCTGCCGCAAAAAACCGAGCAGGCCATCAATGATCTGCCCTTGGGGTCCTACAATCACATCGTGCTGCAGATCAGCGGCAATCCGTTCGAAGTCGCGCAAGACACAATGCTTTGTTATGCGGGCAATGGCGGGACCGCGGGTCTGCTCGTGAATGCGGGTGGATCAGGTCTCACCTACTTTGACGTAGCCGGCGACTTTGGGGCTGGCCTCGTTCGCAAGGGTGAGGGCGCGATGCTCGAATTTGCGCGCGCGGCGCTCAAGGACATGCTGGGCGGGGAGGGACCTGCAAGCCTCAAAAAAGCCAAAGCATTTCCCTGGGAGGCCAACCCGCTGGCGGGCGGTGCTTACAGCGCTGCACGGCCCGGGAAGTCCCGCGCGCGGGAGCGTTTGAAGGACCCGGTTGCGGACCGACTCTTCTTTGCAGGTGAGGCAACCGCTATCTCTAAACCCGCCACATTGGACGGCGCGATCAAGGAAGGTGCTCGTGCCGCGCGTCTTGCGGCTGACGAGGTGACATAGGACCTCCCGATCACTCAGCAGCTTGTAGGGGAGCGTCGCTCTCGACCAAATTGGCTGTGAAGGTTTTCATCTCAGACAGCAACCATTCCTTAAAGACACGGACTTTTTCCAAAGCCGCGTCTTCCGGGCGGTAGGCAAGGTAATAGGCTGTGCCGCCTCGCCCATCAGTTGGAAAGGGCTCGACCAGTTGTGAGCCCGCGAGCGAGCGTTCCGCAAGTGGGGACATGGAAAGAGCGACGCCCTGTCCCAAAAGAGCGGCTTCCAGGCCGCCGGGGATTGTGTCGACCCAAAGATCGTGTGCCGGGCGGAGGTCCTCAACACCCTGAAGCTTCAACCAGTCACGCCATCCGTTCGGTCTTGGTGTGCAATGGATGAGCGTTTGCCTCTCCAGGTCGGCGATAGACTTAACCTCAGCGGCAATTGCCGGCGCACAAAGAAGAATGGGTTTGGTGTCGAGCAGTTTAACGGTGCCTGGCGCTGTCGGTTCGACACGCATGTTGCGGATGCCCATGTTGACCTGATCGGATTCGAAATTGGCCACCTCATGTTCCGTGGTGATGGAGACATTGATGTGGGGATATTTTTTTCGGAACTTGGGGAGAAGCGGGATGAGAACGCCGCTGGCAAACAGCGGCAGCACAGAGAGCCGAAGCGTGGTTGCATCTGGCGTGCTGCGCACACGCGCGGTCGCTGCCGCGAGTTCAGTGAAGAAGGCGTCGACCGTACCTTTGTAGGCTTGCCCCGCTTCTGTCAGCGACAAAGCCCGGGTCTGCCGGCGGAAAAGGGGTGTGCCCAGGGAATGTTCCAGGGCTTTGATCCTGTGGCTCACGGCAGAAGGAGTGAGATTGAGCGCTTCTGCTGCTTGCTTAAAACTCAACGTCCGAGCCGCATGATAAAAGGCATGCAGGCTGCTGAGCGGCGGCAGTTCTGATCGATGCGGCATGGTGAGGCTCCTTTGGCTGCGCCTCTCAATTTAGGAGGGCTATGGCTGAAGCTCATTCAACCATCTTCGCAAACGGTTCTGCATAAATTGAAATGGCGGTTGCTTTGGCGCTTCTTCGTTAACCAGTCAGACCTTTCTAAAATGGCGCCGGTGCTGCGTCGGCGTGGTACCAACCCAGGCTGAAAAGGCGCGCCGAAAGGTGTTTTCGTCCGCATAGCCAATTTTCGCGCCTATTGCAGCGACGCTTTGTTTGGTTGTTTCCAGGAGACGCATGGCCTCCTGCATGCGTATGCGTTGAATGAAGTCTTGGGGGGTCTGCTGATGCAGGCGCGACAAGCGCCGATGCAATGTCCTGGGTGACATGTTGAGATAAGTGGCGAGGCCCGCGACGCTGATGTCATTTGGGATCTGTTGTCTTACCCACGCTTCTGCCTTTTCGACCAACGGGTCTCTATTCATGAAATGCCAGGGAATGGCGTAAGGGCGTTGTGACGAGCGGCCACCGTCGACAACCATGAACTTGGCGCAGAGATGCGCTGTTTGAGGGTCCGCCAGCCGGCGGATCACATGGAGCGCGAGGTCGAGATAGGACGTGCCTGCGGCTGAGGTGATGACTGATCCGTCATCAACGACGATCTCATTCGATCGCACCTCAATGGCGGGATAGCGCTCAGAGAAAGCGGAGGCCAACCACCATGTGGTCGTCGCCTGTCGGCCATTGAGAACACCTGCCTCTGCCAATAGGAACGTTCCCGTGCAGGATGCCGTTGTGATCTTTTGATCGTCGGCGGCTGGCCGCAGCAGATCGACCAGTGGGTTTAAGGTCATCAGCGTTTCGTCAATGTCGCCGACCGCCTCAATGCCGATACCGGAGACCATCAGGACGTCGAAGTCTTTTGGGTCCTCAAGTGATCCCTCTGCCGGTACCTTATGGCCATTGGATGCCCGCACCGCGCTGCCGTCGGGGGTCACTATCTTTGTCTGGAATAAAGCGCCGTCGCCGCCGGTTTGACGATGGATCGCGTTCGCGGTGCTGAAGAGGTCTGCAAGGGCGTAGACGCTGGATCCGATGCAGCCATCAAAGGCGACCAGGCCGATTGTTTTGGGCATGAATTGACCGATTTTGTATTAAAAATGTCAGATCGGACGATATTTCCATTGTTTCAGCGTGTCTAGGGTCCGGCAACTCCCTCACCTTGAAAGGATTTACCGCATGACCCTCGAACTCTGGCTCTTGCTCGCAACCATAGGTTTGGCCGTCTTCATCTCCAGCGTGCCCCTGTTCCGCGCGATGCGGCAGCAATGGGGCTTTAAAGCCATGCTGGGTCCCCGGGATGGGTTGCCGCCTCTGACAGGGTGGGGCGGACGGGTTGTCCGGGCCTACGCTAATCTGATGGACAATCTGGTCCTGTTCGGTGCCGTGGTTCTCACCATTCATGTGGTGGGTGCGTCCAATGAGATGACGGCCCTTGGTGCCGTCATCTTCTTCGTTTCCCGTCTGGCGCACGCCGTTTTCTATATCGGTGGGGTTCCGGTTCTCAGAACGGTGGCTTATCTGGGCGGAGTCGCTGGCATCGGGCTCATGGCGGCGCAGCTTTTCTGAATAGGTCAAGCATGGGTGAGCCAGTTTCATCCACCACGCAATTTGATCGTTTGTCGGCTTGCAGGCGCCCATGAGATTTGTCTGAAAACGTCTTCAGACAATCGGAGCGGTCATGCGTCAACTAACTTTCATCGAACCCGGCAAGCTTGAATGGTGGGATGTGCCTGCCCCGAAGATCGCGGCTGACACAGACGCGATCGTGCGCCCGCTCGCTGTCGCGCGGTGTGATCTGGACTATGCGACCATCATCGGCACCGGTCTGCAGGGCGGCCCGTTTGCCTTCGGTCATGAGACGGCGGGCGAAGTTGTTGCGGTTGGCGACAAGGTCACCTCGGTCAAAGTTGGTGACAAGGTGATTGTCCCGTTCCAGATTTCCTGTGGCACGTGCGACAATTGCCGACAGGGCTGGACCAATGCCTGCAAGTCGGTCACGCGCGGTGCGGTCTATGGCATGAAGCCCATTTGTGGCGAAGAGTTTGGCGGCGCGCTGTCCGAATTCATGCACGTGCCTTTCGCTGATCACATGCTGGTGCCGTTGCCCGAAGAGGTGCGACCCGAAGTGTTGGCGGGCGGCTCGGACAATATTGCCGACGCCTGGCGCACCGTTGCGCCTTACATGGACCAGTACGAGAACGCGTCGGTGCTTGTGATCGGCAGCGGGCGGGGTGTCAGCATCTATGCGGTACAGGTCGCAATCGCGCGCGGCGCGGGCCGGGTCCTCTATGCAGAGATCGGCAAAGGGAGCGAGGCCATGCGGCTTGCCCAGGAGATGGGCGCAGAGGCGCAGCTTGTTCCGTCGCCTGCGGATGTTAAGTCGCTTGGATCTTTCAACATCACCGTGGATTCCTCCGGCGATCTTGAAGCCATGAAGCTCGCGGTGCGCTCCACGGGTGCGAATGGCACCTGCACAAGCATCTCAGTCTTCTTCGACAATGCGGTGCCTTTTCCGATGATGAGCATGTACACGAAGGGCATCAGCTTCCACACGTCGCGGGTTCAAGGACGCGCGCTCCTCCCGCAAATCGTAGAAGAAGTGAAGTGCGGCCATTTCCATCCCGAGAAAGTCACGTCTCGGGAAGTGCCGTTTTCTGATGCCGCCGAAGCGATGGATGATCCAGCGCCCAAGATCGTGTTCACCAACGATTGGGTGTGATGAACGACGGCTTGTCCGTTAACTTCTCACGAGCCGTGTAGCTGCATTTTGCGGCCCGGCGTTGGGTGTGGTAGTCGAGCCTCAGTAAAAGTGAGAGACTGAGGCTCATGAGCGATCAAAAACCGTTTCAACACGATAAAGACCGGCCCTGGATTTTTCGCACCTATGCGGGGCATTCCACGGCGGCTGCCTCCAATGCGCTTTATCGGGACAATCTCTCAAAGGGCCAGACAGGCCTCTCCGTCGCCTTCGATCTGCCGACCCAGACGGGCTATGACGCGGACCACGTGTTGGCGCGCGGCGAGGTGGGCAAGGTGGGCGTTCCCATCAGTCACCTGGGGGATATGCGCCAGCTCTTCGATCAGATACCGCTGGAACAGATGAACACGTCCATGACGATCAACGCGACAGCGGCCTGGCTGCTGGCGCTCTATATCGCGGCGGCGGATGAGCAGGGGGCGGACCGCACAAAGCTCACGGGCACTGTGCAGAACGACATCATCAAGGAATACCTGTCCCGCGGGACCTATGTCTTTCCGCCGGACCCGTCCTTGCGTCTCATCTCTGACATCATTTCCTACACCTATCGGGAGATCCCCAAGTGGAACCCGACCAATGTCTGCTCCTATCATTTGCAGGAAGCGGGCGCGACGCCGGTGCAGGAGCTGGCCTTTGCGTTGGCCACGGCGCAAGAAGTGCTCGACCGGGTGAAAGCCAGCGGTCAGGTGCCCGATGCGGATTTCGCCCGCGTTGTGGGGCGTATCTCTTTCTTTGTGAATGCCGGTGTTCGCTTTGTCACCGAGATCGCGAAGATGCGTGCGTTTGTGGATATGTGGGACGAGATCTGCGCCACACGCTATGGCGTGGAAGACCCGAAGCTTCGCCGTTTCCGATATGGGGTGCAGGTGAACTCGTTGGGCCTCACAGAGCAGCAACCTGAGAACAACGTATACCGCATACTGATTGAGATGCTCGCGGTGACGCTGTCGAAGGACGCGCGCGCTCGCGCGGTGCAACTGCCAGCCTGGAACGAGGCGCTCGGACTGCCGCGTCCGTGGGATCAGCAATGGTCGTTGCGGGCACAGCAAATCCTCGCCTTTGAAACAGACCTGCTCGAGTACGAAGACCTGTTTGAAGGCTCGACGGTGATGCAGGCGAAGGTCGATCAGCTGAAAGCAGATGCGCTGGAAGAACTGAGCGCGATTGAAAAAATGGGCGGTGCTGTGGCGGCGATCGAGAGCGCCTATATGAAGCAGGCGCTCGTTGAATCGAACGCCGAACGGTTGGGCCGCATTGAAAGCGGCGACATGGCGGTGATCGGTGTGAACAAGCAGCTGGAAACAGCGGCATCTCCGCTCGGGACCGGCGATGAAGCCATCATGGTTGTACCGCCAGAAGTGGAGCAGGCGCAGATTGCCAATCTGGAAGCCTGGCGTGCCGCGCGGGATGATGAAGCCGTAAAAGATGCGCTCGCAGACCTTCGGTCTGCGGCCAAAGAGGGTCGTAACATTATGGAGCCGTCAATTGCCTGCGCGAAGGCCGGGGTCACGACTGGCGAATGGGGCGAGGTGCTGCGCGGGACGTTCGGCGAATATCGGGCGCCAACGGGTGTTGGCACGAACGCGCGGAATGACGTGTCCGGGCTCGATCCCATCCGGGCGGAGGTGGATGCCGTATCGACAAAGCTTGGGCGGCGCCTGAAGTTCCTTGTGGGCAAGCCGGGTCTTGATGGCCATTCAAACGGAGCGGAACAGATCGCGGTGCGGGCGCGGGACTGCGGTATGGATATTGTTTATGACGGCATTCGTCTGACGCCGGAGCAGATTGTGCAGGACGCAATTGACGGGAAGGTGCACGTGATCGGCCTCTCCATCCTGTCAGGGTCCCATGTGCCGCTTGTGAAAGAAGTCATGACTCGCTTGAGCGATGCCGGCCGCTTGGACGTGCCGGTCGTGGTAGGCGGTATCATTCCGCCGGAAGACGAAGAGGCGCTGAAAGCCTCCGGCGTCTCCGGCGTCTATACGCCCAAGGATTTTGATCTCAACAAGATCATGAGCGACATCGTCCGAATCGTGGATACAGACAGCGCGGCTTAGACGGCTGGTTGCCACCCAATTAGGCAGAACACTGAATTTAGATTGTGCAAATGCCCTTGGCGCCTCCGCCGCGCACCGGCTGGCTCACTGAAAAGTTAGCGTTAACACACTTTCGCCCCATTTCAGGGCTGGTTTCGCCTCAAAGCTTAGGCAAAACTTAAGGCCTGGATCTTCGATTTGTGCGGCGTACGGGGATTTAGAGGGGAATTGCTGCTTTGCTCTGATGGCTGTCTTTCCCGTTCTGCAACGTAAGAGAGGTGCGCCATGAGCTGGGGGCAAGATAGCCACAAACGGGACGAAGAGCTGCGAGCTGCTGCCGAATATGGACGGCGCGCTGAGCCGCTCCCCGATATCCACATGCATTCGGTTTTGACCCAGGCCGACGCCGAATATGGCGACGAGCTTCGAGACCGCCGCGCCCGTCAGGAACATTTGGAGCGGGAGATTGTTGCTTTAGGACGTCGCCTTGCAGCGCCCATCAAAGACGATGATGAGAAACCCCGGCGTGGCTGGTTCCGTCGCGGCGCTAAAGCAGGGGAGGCGTAAGGGTCATGAAATTCACTTCTTCCGCCCTCGTGAGCGACGATCAGCGTCTCAAAATCAACGAGAATTTTATCGCCAGCCAACGTGATGCCCGGTACCGCCCCTTTTACTTCGGGGCCATCCTTTTCACGGTGCTCGTCGCCGCCAGCGCACTCTTTGTGGACTATATGATTGTCACAGAGTTCTGGACGCGGGCGCTGGCCAACGAATTCCTGGAACTGCCGGGATCGCTCGCGAGTTCCGTTGCGTTCAAGAGCCTGCAAGTCCTGTTCGCGACCCTCGCTGCCCATATCTTTATTGAACATATGGGTGTCTTCGGTCGGGCGGTGTTTGTGCGGGTTCTCTTCCTGCTGGCGCTCACCATGCTGGGCGGTGTCGGCCTGCTTCTGGCACTGATGTCCCTGCCTGCCGGCCTTGCCGATGCAGGTCTCGGCGGAAATGGCGCCTCGCTCGGCTCAGCGCTGTCGAGCCTTGGGATTGAAACGGAAGCCGCCCGCGAAGCCGCAGTGGCGCAAACGGGTCTTGATGAAGCACGCGCCTATCAGCCGGTGCTCTGGATGGCATCGCTGGGTGTCATCTTTCTGGTCGTGACAGGTGTTGCAGCATTGTTCCTGCACTATGCGCTCATCAATCTGAAGAAGCTCTTTGAAACGCGCGACTTTGGCGAGCGCCGCGCCGACATGAGCCGCCTTGCCGCTCTGGAAGCTGAATATGCCCGTAACCGCGAGACGCTGATCGATATGGAGCGGATGGATCATCGGCGCAATATGCTCTGGACGCGCCTCATGGACTCCTGCCGTGCTTATGAGCGGGGTCTTGAAGGGACACGTACGAACTACCTGTCAGGCCGCAAAGTACGCGCTCTTCCGGCACCAGGTCGGAAGCGTCAGGAGCAAGCCGCTGCGGAGGAGCGCAGCGAGCAACTGAAAGCCTGTGCCGAGAGCCAGCAGATTGCGCGGTATGAGGCGATCTTTGAAGATTGGTGGTCGCGTCGCCAGCGCATGTCCGTCAATGATGGCGCCGCGCGTGAAGCGGTTGGTGAGGTTCTGCCGCCGGTCAATACCGGGCGCCGGGTTCAGATCAACAAGGCGGCGGAGTAAGGCATATGAAGCGGTTTGGCGGCATTGTTGCCGGTGTTTTGGTGAGCGGAGCGCTGGCGCTGGGCTTTCTCTCAGGCAGTGCCGACGCCGCTTTGTCCAATGAAGCTGCCGCGCCGACCCATCTTGTGATCGGTCTCGATCTCTCCAAATCCAATCCGCTGGTGACGAGTGATGTGTTTGCGGCGCAGGTGGCGGACCGTCTTGCGGAAGAAATTCGGGAGCTGCCCGTACGCTCAAAAGTGACCGTGCGGTCATTCGGTGTCTACGATACGGGCTCCAATCCGCTCCGCATCGATCAGGTGATCTCTGCGCGGGCCCGCCCTGCGGATGTTGCCGATGGCATTCGGGCACTGGTCTCCAACCTGCCCCGTCTGGTGGCGGAAGGACGGCTTGAAGCCCAGATGAAAACCAACATCGTGCCGTTTCTCGAGACCATGGCCGGCGGTATCGATTGCACCAAACCCACCAAAATCGTGCTGCTTACCGATGGCGCGGAGGATAGCGAGCTCGGACGGTTGACCCGTAACGGGGGCAAGCTTCCACCCGCTCAGGCCGGTTCCTTTTCCGGCTGCAGTGAGTTGCTGATGCTGGGTATTGGTCGCGGCTTTGACAGCCCAAGCACCACCGCGCGTTTTCGTACCGCCTGGACGGAATGGTCCGATGCGGCCGGGTTTGAGCGCTTTGTCGGTCTCTACGACTGGTGATGGGTCGATTTTACTAGGCGCGTTTTCGAACCGCAAAAGTCGTGCAACTTTTGCTGAAAACGCTTCGGCGGTTCCCGCAATAAAACCCTTCGGATTTTATTGAAAAAGCTATAGCTTCCCGCCCGCGCGGGTCTCCATTGTCTTTGCCCGCATAAGCGGGGTTTTTCATGGAAGCGGCGCAGCTCGTCCTGCCGATCTTTTTCATCATTGCTGTGGGCTATTTTGCCGGTCGTACGAAGTTCCTGAGTGAAGAAGCGATCGACGGGATCGACAAATACGCGTTCACGTTTGCGATCCCCGCACTGCTGTTTCGCGCGCTGGCAAATACCGAGCTTCCCGATGCACTGCCCTGGGGGCTGTGGATCTCTTATTATGGCGGCGTGATGATTGTCTGGGCGATCGGCGGATTGCTCGCACTCACACTTCTGCGTCGCTCGCCCGCGGACAGTGTGATTGTCGGCTTTGGCGGCGGTTTCTCCAACACGGTGATGCTGGGCATCCCCATCATCCTGACGGCCTATGGCGAAGAAGCGGGCGTTCCTCTTTTCTTTATTCTCGCGTTCCATGGTCTCACGCTTTTCACCGTTGCGACCTTTTTGCTTGAGACCACAAAGCCGCGCGACGGTGCCACATTGTCTGCCGGTCAAATCTTGATCGAGAGCGGTCGGGGCATGATCAAAAACCCGGTGATCATTGCGTTAGGCTCCGGGATCGCTTTCGGGCAGACAGGTATCGCCATACCGGGTCCGTTTGACGTCACGCTGGAGATGTTGGGGCGCTCCGCTATCCCCTGTGCACTCTTCGTCTTGGGAGCGACACTTGTCCGTTATGAGATAAAGCGCTCCATCGGCGCGGCCTCACTCATTGCGGTGGTGAAGCTGGTGCTGCATCCGATCGTGGTGTTCGGATTGTCCATGTATGTGTTCGCGCTGCCGGAGCTTTGGATCAAAGTGCTGGTGACCATGGCGGCGATGCCGACCGGCGTGTACTGCTTCATCCTCGCCAATCGATATCAGGCGGCGCCGGGCGCCGCCTCCTCGGCGGTGGTGCTGGTGACGGGCCTCAGCCTTGTCACGCTCACGGTTGTACTAAACATCTTCCTGTAAGGCTCATGCCTTCGCGGGCATGAGCGCCGGTTCCTGCTTCAACCGGAACATTTCCGGCCGGATGAAGAGGAAGGACAGAGGCGTCTTCTCGATCAGTTTGAAGCCGATGAGCGGTGCGGCGACAGCAATGATTGTCGCTGTGAGGGCAATCAGGTCGGCGTTTTCGATGATGCCGGTCTTGGCCAGGCCAATTCGCACCACCGCGCCCGGCAGGAAGAAGGCGAGATAGACATAGAGCGAGTGCTGGCCGACATAGGCCAGCCATTTGAGCCGTCCGCGATCCGCTGCCACGCTCAACAGCGCGATCGTCGCGGCTCCGCCGCCGAAAGCTGCCAGGAGACCGAAGAGCGGCTTGGTTGCGATGTCCGCTTCCACAAAGAAATAGACCATGGCAAACGCACCGATCGAGCCTGCGAAGACACGCAGCGCATTCTCTCGCGCGAACTCAGCGAGGCCGAAGAAATATTGTGCGCCCAGATAGCCTGCGACAAAAAACACATAGCGGTCCGCGAACTCGTCGACCGCTCCCCAGCCTGTATTGACCGGTGAGGCGTAGAGAATAACGGCAGCGCTCATCAGGATGATGGGCGGCACATTCTTCAGCATGCGCGTCACCATGAAGAAGATCGCCAGCGCGTGAATAAACCAAAGCGTGGAGATCGGTTCGATGGGCAGGAGCAAGACATCATTCAGGCTGAAGGTGTGGTTGCCATAGCCGGAGAAGCCGACTTTCACCGCGAGTTGGATCGCGGCCCAGAGGAAGTAGAAATAGACAAAATGGAAGAGCTTCGCGTCGACGAATTTGGCGCGGTTCCACTGAAGAGAGCGGCTCACGAACAGGCCTGCAATCATGAAGAAGAGGGGCACGCGGAAGGGCCGTGCGAACTCGACAATATCGACCATCCACATGTGCGTGACGCCCAGGCTTTCCATCGTGCCGAGCGAAATGTGCATTTGTGCGACCAGAATGATGGTCACGCCCTTCACATAGTCGATCCAGTCGATCCGCGAGGGGGCTGTTGCAGATTGAGGCGCTGTTTGGGTCACGTCAGTCATGGGGGCCACGTCCGTTGAGCGTTTTCGCTGTTGTGTCCCAAAACGGCACAGATTTGTGCACGCGCGGGACGGGTGACAGCTGATTACGCTCAGCGGAGCATGAACTAGGCCACGAAAGGCAATTTTGGTTAAATGCCAATCATCCTGCGGATATCGGCCGGTGTCTTGCCGGACTCGCGAAGGTCCTTCAAGCCCATATCTTTGGCGCTTTTCGACAGGCGGCGGCCCGTCTCATCTTCGATGAGGCGATGATGGCAATAGCGCGGTTCGGGCAGGTCCAGCAGTACCTGCAAGAGGCGATGGATATAGGTCGCTGGGTAGAGGTCCCGGCCACGGGTCACATGGGTGATCTTCTGGAGAGCGTCGTCGACCACAACAGCTAGATGGTAGGACGTCGGCACATCTTTCCTGGCGACTACAACGTCGCCGAAGAGTTCCGGTTCGATCTGCTGGATGCCGGTGTCACCAAAGGGGCTGCCTTCCTCTTCGAAGAACGTTATTGGACCGCCAGACTTCTCGACGGCCAGTTCCGTCGCTTTCTCAGTATCAAGCCGCCAGGCATAGGTGCGCCCCTCCCACATCAGGCGGGACCTTTCTTTTGCGCTGATGTCTTTGTAGATGCCCGGATAGAGAAGCGCGCCGTCTGGATCTCGAGGCCAGCGGTCTGTGCTGATGCCGCTCTCTGCAATGGTCCGTTCAATCTCGCGCCGGGTCGCGAAGCAGGGATAGACCACGTCCATATCTCTCAGCTGCTTCAAGGCTGCTTCATAGTCAGGGAAATGTTCCGATTGCCTGCGAACCGGCTCTTCCCACTTGATCCCCAGCCAGGTGAGGTCCTCATAGATGCCGTCGACAAATTCCGTTCGGCACCGACCGACATCAATGTCTTCGATCCTTAGAAGGAACCGCCCGCCCAGCTCAGCTGCTTTTGCGGCGGCATAGAGCGCGGAGTAGGCATGACCCAAATGGAGCCGTCCATTCGGGCTTGGAGCGAATCGGATGATGGTGTCGGACGTTTGCATCAGCGTCTTTGTCGGCGAAATCTCTTGTATCGGGGATTCTTGATCTATTTGACGCAGGGTCACGAGTTGCAGCTTCACACCAGCGTCGCACTAGATATAGTATTTTGCCAATAACAATCGACGCGAAGTTGAGTCCCGGTAAGTTTTGACGATTCCAGGAGGACGTGACGGTGCAGGGTGAGTTTGCGACACCAGATGGGTGTCCGGCGTTGGTACTTAATGCGGATTTCAGACCGCTCAGCTATTACCCCTTATCGCTATGGTCCTGGCAGGACGCGATCAAGGCGGTGTTTCTGGACCGCGTGAACATTGTTTCCAATTACGATGTGGCAGTGCATAGCCCGAGCTTTGAGATGCAGCTGCCGTCTGTGGTCTCGCTCAAGACATATCTGAAGCCCGCGCAATATCCTGCCTTCACACGGTTCAACCTTTTCCTGCGGGACAGTTTTAATTGCCAATATTGCGGCAATCCGAATGAACTGACCTTTGACCATGTCATTCCGCGGCGTCTCGGCGGACAGACGACCTGGGAAAATGTGATCACGGCCTGCGCGCCGTGCAACTTGCGCAAAGGCGGCAAGCTCCCGAAAGAAGCGGGCATGATCCCGCGGCAAAAACCGTTTCGGCCGACGGTGAACGAGCTGCATAAAAACGGACGGCGTTTCCCGCCGAACTATCTGCACGAAAGTTGGCGCGACTATCTCTACTGGGATAGCGAGCTCGAAGCTTAGGCTTTTTCGGAAGCGCGGATCGCCGCGCGACAGATGGTCTGGATCACATTTGACAGGACGGGATAGCCGGGCGCCTCCTCGGCGCCGCTCTCGAGCGCTTCGCGCTTGTGGGCCAGTTCTTCTTCCCGGAACTGAATGATGGTTTCTCTCAAGTCCTCTTCCGAGTCGAGGGCGGAGAGCTCGTCAATCTGGCTTTGATAGTGCTCATCGATGACGGACTCGACGGCGACCGTGCAGGCATGGGCGGCTTTCTCCCCCATCAGCGCGGTTGCGGCCCCCATGGCGAAGCCGCCAATATGCCAGAGCGGATTAAGAGCTGTCGGGCGCACCTGACGCTCGTTCACGAGCTTTTTGAAGCGATCGAGATGCTCCTCTTCTTCCGCCGCCATGCGGGTGAGGCTCTCGGTGATCTCTTGTTTATGGGGCAGGTTGCGGAAAACCGCCAACTGTCCTTCGTAAATGCGAACCGCCCCATATTCGCCGGCATGGTCCACGCGGATCATCTCCTTGATCCGGTCAGCCGTTGTCGGCCGGCCGGGGTGATCTGTTGCGGCGCTGAAAGAGTTTTTAGTCATCTCACTCTTCCTCCAATCCTGTCATGGTCCAAAATCGCGCGAGGGCTACAGCGCCCAGTGCCGTCAGCAGGAGCGAAATCAGAAAATTATACCCGGCCATGGATATGCCGAAGAGGCTCCAGGGTACTTCATCGCAACGGGGTACCTGCACGCCTTCCAACCGCTGTCGGAACTCGTCCAGGCTGCCCGGCATCAGGTTCACGCCGGTACACCCTTGCGGGCCCTCCCACCATCTATATTCAACGCCAGCGTGATAGCCGGACAGAATGACATTTGCCGCTGCGGCCAATGTGCAAAGCGCGATCAGGACGACCGGCGCTATGCCTAAATTGGTCTCGCGCGAGAGGACGCCTGCGATGAGCGCGGCCGGGATCAGAAAATAATAGGCATAGCGTTGCTGCAGGCAGAGGGAGCAGGGCTCCAGACCGCCGATATGCTCGAACGCGAGAGCACCGCCGAGCGTCGCCACGGAAATGACGAAGATTGCCCAGGGTATCTGCCGATTGGCGATGGGAAGGGTGGTGAGCAGCGACATGCACCGATCTTACAGGATGAGCCCCACCAGGAGAAAGCCGCCGATCAGGAGTGCGACAAAAAGGATCGACAGAATGCCGAAATACTTGTCGATAAAGGTGCGGATGGGCTCGCCAAACCACCATAAAAGTCCGGCGACAGCGAAAAACCGGGCGCCGCGGGCGACGAGGCTTGCGGCCAGGAAGACGACGAAATTGAGACCCGTTGCGCCGCTCGCGATGGTTATGACCTTGTACGGGAAGGGCGTCAGTCCTGCGATCAGCACGATCCAGACACCATAGTCATTATATCGCTCGGCGAAACTCGCGAACTGTTCGGAATAGCCATAGAAGGCCAAAATCGGCTCACCCAGCTGGGCGAAAAAGAAAAAGCCGATGGCGTATCCGGCAACGCCCCCTAACACCGATGCGATGGTGCAGATCGCCGCGTAAACCCACGCAAGGGCGCGTTTGGCCAACACCATGGGGATGAGCGCGACATCTGGTGGTATGGGGAAGAAGGAACTCTCGGCGAACGAGACGAGCGCCAGACCCCAACGCGCATGGCGGTGGGCGGCGAGGTTCATTGTCCAATCATAGAGGCCACGCAACATGGGGCCCCTGATAACAGGACCTGAGTTTTCTGTCTATCGGCCACTCTTTCCCTTTGACGTGGGGCGCGTCCTGCCTATCATGGCGCCGCTCGACGGGCGGCTTATGCCTGTCGGAGCCCCTGTGGCGGAATTGGTAGACGCGGTAGATTCAAAATCTGCTGTCCGTACGGGCGTGCTGGTTCGAGTCCGGCCAGGGGCACCATTTGGGTCTTTCGCATTTGATATGCTTGGGCGCGCAACTGTTCCTTGAAAACTTAAAATTGAGGGTCGCGCTGACAGGTGACCGACCCAGCCATCGGACGCAAACTTGGGCATTAAAAACTATTTGATCGAGGGCGTGTCCGGGACCGGCAAGACCAGCGTTGCCGAAGAGCTGCAGCGGCGCGGCTACCATGTGCTCCACGGTGACCGCGAATTGAAATATAGGGGAGATCCAAAGACAGGTGAGCCGCTTGAAGAACCGATCCATTTGAGCGCGCGAGACAAAACCCTCTGGCAGCACGAGCATCTACTGTGGGGTTTGGAGAGAGTCAAAACTATCATCGCAGATCACAGCGTACCGGTTTCTTTCTTTTGCGGCGGCTCCAGGAACTTCCGCCACTTCATCGACTTGCTCGATGGTGTGTTTGTCCTTGAGGTGCAAGACGTCGACGTCCTTTTTCAACGGCTTGACGCGCGGGTGGCGCGTGACCCAACCGACTTTGGCGGAAAGCCCGAGGAAAAAGCACTCGTCGCAAGATTACATTCAACCAGAGAAGACATGCCGAAAGACGGTGTCTCTATTGATGCAACCGCGCCGCTCGACACTGTGGTTGATGAGATCTTGAGACACGTCGCAACAGCCGATCTGTAGTTTCAAATCGCAGACCATGAGGGCGTTTTGCTTCGGGCCCGGTCACGAGGACCAATCAGCCCCTCCTGCGGAACGTCACGGCAAAATCTCAGGCGGTTCTATGTCGCTGGTACTGAGGGGTCCTCGGAGCGCGTCATTTTTCTCCAGAGATAAACCAGGGCGACAATCGAGATCAAATACATGAATGAGAAGATCGCGATACCGACCGGTGGGTTCTGCGAAAGTCCGAATGACAGGAATATCGGGAGATCCATCAGGTCAATCATGAGCCGGGTGAACACCAAAACAAAAAGCATCGGCGCACTTCTAAACCAAAGCGCCAGGATGAAAGCCAACAGAGCAGAGAAGTTTCTGACTGCATAAAAGTAGGCTGCATAGGTTACTGTTTCGGCCTCTGGGCCACCCATGAGCTTCGGGTTGGTAATTGCCCCCAGCGGACCTAGAAAAAGTGGCAGCATCAAAACGATGCAGATGACCCAAAACCACCAGGGCAACGGAATTTTCGTACTAGCCAACATGGTCCACCTCGGCGCTTTTCGAGTTTAAAGCTAGGATTCAGAGCAAGCTGAATCCGGGCAAAGCCGCCCTGACGCCGCCAAAGCTGAAGCACCTACCTGTCTTATGCAACTGGGGTTTTGTGTATCCGGCCCATACAAATCTGCATGAAGCCGGGGACAGCGTTTGAAAGTTCAAACACAAAGCTGAGAGGTTCAAATACCTGTGTTTGGCCGCAGCAGTTTCTAACGGCTCAAAAGAAATACAATATCGTATACAGCCTATGCGAATGATCCAGGTGGACTCACTTGATCCCAATAAGACAGATTTCAACGGAAACAAACCGGTGCAGGCGCTCTGACAGAATTTCAAAGCACGCGGTAGGAGAGGTTGATGAAGAAAGTTGGCATCGTTGTCGGCGCTATTGTGGGTGTCATTGCATTGCTTGTTATGCTTGGCGGCCGGGAGCCCTCCACTCAAGCAGAGGCAGCACCAATTGGTGCCACTGTTTCAGCTGAGAAGTTTATCAGAGAGGATATTCGCTTCTCGTGTGGTAATTCTACATGTGCTGGATGGCTGTACAGACCTAGAGATGTGCTAACCCCCCCAATCGTTGTGATGGGACAAGGGCTCACTGGGCTTCGCAGGGACCTGATTCCGGGGTTCGCCGAGACTTTCGCCACCAATGGCATCGCGGCCTTCGCCTTTGACTACCGGTACTTCGGCGACAGCGGCGGATCGCCAAGGAATCTTGCGGATCCTCAGCGGCAGCTTACCGACTGGCGTGCGGCCATTGCCCATGTTCAGACGATAAGCGAGATTGATAGCGATCGCATTGGCCTATGGGGAACGTCAATGAGCGGCGGACTGGTGCTTGAAATTGCAGCAACAGATTCCAACGTCGATGTGATCGTCGCTCAGATTCCCGGTATTGATTCCGAAGCGGAGAGACTTGGATTGCAAACAGATGCGAGAGGACTCGGCCGCATTCTAACCGCTATTTCTGTGGATCACGTGAAGTCCATTTATTCAGATGAACCGTTTGTAATTTCGACATTTGGGGGGCCCGCCGACTTTGCAATGTTCTCAGACGCGCAGACAATGATCGATATTGAACCTGTTCGTCAGCGAGACCCTACGCCTAGGAGAATTGCTGGCAGATCGCTTCCAAGACTCAATGCATATAACCCAAGGGACTTTTGGGAGGGCGTTAAGGTTCCGATTTTGATAATGGCGTCTGAAACCGACCGATTGTCTCCAATCGAACCGATTTTTGAGTTCGCCGACCTTAAGAAAGACTACGTCACGCTCGAATTGTTCGAGGGCAACCACTTCGCTTTCTACGAAAAGTCGGAAATGGCGTGGGCTTCTCAACGGCAAGCTGAGTTCTTTCTGGAAAACTTCGCTGGTCTTTGACCATCACCTTTTCTGCCTCAATTATGCAATAATTTCGCTTTCTGCCCCGCAACGCCTTGATATCATGCAAATATGTATGTGAATTGGCCGTTGTACGGAGCTCGAGCCGGACATTTTCGGCACGGTTTCTGTGATGGAAAGTGGAGATATGAAGACAAACTGGAGAGGAGGAAGTTTCGACTGGAACTCTGCCAGAGCTTTTTTCGTAACGTTCGAGGAGCAATCATTTTCCGCTGCGGCGAAGAAACTCAATCTCACGCAGCCAACGGTAAGCCGTCAGGTCGCTGCGCTGGAAGAGGAACTCGGGCTGACGCTGTTCGAAAGGGTTGGGAAAGGGGTAGAGCCCACCAAAAGCGGCCTGGAGCTTGCGGAGCATGTTCGTCAGATGGGCGAAGCAGCCGATCGCTTTTCTTTGACGGCAAGCGGGCAAGCCGCGGAGATTGATGGAGACATTTGCATATCTTGCGTCGATCTGACGGCGACGTTTCAATTGCCGCCACTCATTGCTCATCTCAGGAAGGCGCATCCGGGCATCACATTCGAGACCATTGCATCTGACAGACCGAGCGATCTAAAGAGGAGGGAGGCAGACATTGCTGTCCGTCACTTTCGGCCATCGGAACCTGACCTGATTGCGAAGCGATTGCCGTCTCAGGTCGCTGCTTTGTTTGCCACGCCTGAGTTGCTGGACGGTCTGGGAAGCCGTCGAAAACCCTCGGACTTGGGCGAAGCTGATTTCATTGGTTACGCTTATATGCGCCAAGAATATATCAATGGATTGAATAAAGTTGGCATTCCAGTAACAGAGTCAAATTTCAAGGTGATTTGCGATAACCAAAACACTCATTGGGAAATGACGAAACACGGTGTGGGAATTGGCATCATGCCGATCAACATCGGCGATGCTGAACCAAGGGTGACACGTGTACTCCCAACGGATTGGGTTCTGAAGAGAGACGTATGGCTCGTCGCGCACAGAGAACTCAGAACAAACCGACGCCTTAGAACGGTGTTTGATTATTTGGCCGACAATCTCCGGTAACCTGTGCTGAAGGGGAGTCGGAAGTCTTCCAGAAACGCAGTGCTTTAAGGCGGACGGTCATCTAAGTGGGGCTGCGTTTCCAAGCATTCGAAATTCTCCTGCTTACCCAGATTGGTCCCAAGCGCACAGGATTGCTTCTTGCGGCGCGACGTTGGCGTCCAGTAGGCGTCTATAGCTCGCCTCAATCGCGTCGATGCCCTGCACTGTCTTCATCTCAATCCACGCCGACGCCCATGGTGTGAACGCATGCCATGCATCCGCGAATTGCTGGTGCGCTTTCTCAAACCCTATGTCTGCCGCGCGGTCTTCAGAAACAGTCGGGATAAAGAAGAGTTCTGGTGTGGGCCCCGGCATTGGCAGCGACTCGTCACCGGGTGTGCGGTGCGTGGCGCCCAGGGCGACCGATTCGACCAGGCTGTCACCAAGCGCGACGTGGATGTCGGAGGCCAATGCGGCGTTCCCGGCCACATTCACGAAAATCGCTGTCCCTGAACCCTTGTCTACTTTCAAGTCGTCATAGGTTTGTACGTCGTCATAAATGCCAAGCCCCTCAATGAAGCTTTTGTTGCCTTTCGACGTGAGAGCGATGCTGCGCGCTCCCCTTTTCTGGTGTTTGAGGGACCAGGCCAGCGACAAGGCTGTTTTGCTCGACGCGCTTGATATGTAGATGGTGTCCGCAGCACTGCCGATCTTTTCGGCGAGCATCCACCCGGTCATGAAAAGAGGCCACAGGACCGGTTGCACGTCGGCATTGTCCGGTGTGAACACAGGGTCTGCGGCTGATCGGAAGTATCTGTTGTACCACATGAAAAGATTGGAGCGATGATCGGTCGCGTCGATGAAGGCAATGTCATCGACTTGGGTTGGTTTGAGAACCAGATGTGAGGCGAGTGGCAAAAACCCAAACACTTCTTCACCCACTGCAATGTCGTCGCATCGGCTTTCAACGACTTTTGCAAAGCCCCAGACAGGAATGCATCCCCAAGGCTCAGACTCCGGATAGAAGTTCCAATAACCCAGACCGGCCCCGGCGAAGGCATAAGTCACATTGTTCGTCGTCAGAGCAAATCGCGTTACCTCAAGACGTACTTCACCTTCATCGAGGGCATCGGCAGCAAGGTCCGCGATCTTCTGAGTGGAGTCCAGATTTGTCTTATCGACCAGGATCTTCTTGATTTCAGCCACCCTGTTTTCCTCTACTGCTCTTGTTGTTCCCGAGACACTGCTGGCAAGAGTGTCTCCTTGGAGCTTGCTACTCTACACGCCGCCCATGAACATAAGCCAGACAATGCCATCGCGAATGTCAAAGGTGAAGGCGACGGCGTAGACGAAGAGCATGAGGCTGGCCCAAACGCCGTAAGCTGAGTTGAACCGGATGTCGGATTGGTTCGCCAACAGGGCGAGAAGGCCCGGTGTCCAGAAGATGACATGGAGCAGAGACACAAGCCCTGCGCGCAAGACCATGCCGTCAGTGCTCTCAATGACGAGGGTGACGACGTGGCTCCCGATAAAGCTCGCCAGCACCCAACGGGCAGGCACGTGGTTCCAGGCGAATAGGATTGACGCCAAGAATGTCAGCGCCAGGAAGCCGAGCCAGATCATCAGCCAGATGGGAAGGCTGGTGCGGGCTTCATTGTTCCACAGTTCAAGCGCCGGCGAGCCACCCAAGCCTGAAACGGCCAGAAAAATGCCAATCACTGCAACTGCGCAGAACGCCAGACCCAGCTTGGTCCGCAATATGTGCATGGTCATCCCCTCAGTTTTCTATTTGTTATGATGTCTATCATTTCTGATGTATTTATCATTTACGAAACCTATTTGGCTTGGGGAGTGCTTACAAGGTGTTTGTTGCTGCCACTGAGGGGGCGCTTGCTCGTCCTTCCTCGCCTAATACCTGAAGGCGCCGGGTCCTTGGATAAGCCGGTGGCCTTTACTACTCTCAACTGCCCAATGACCAGACCGGGAGGATGCCATGCGATCATCTAGGCAGGCCGTCACGCAGAACGCAGACGTACGATATCTTGGTAACCTGCTGGGCGATGTCATCCGTTCCTATGGCGGGGATTCGTTGTTCGAGCGCATCGAGCGGGTACGGTCCGTTTCCGTTGATCAGCACCGGGGCCTCGGCGAGGCGGAAGACGTTGGTCGGGAGTTGGCGGCGCTGGGGCTCGACGATGCGCTCCACTTCGTGCGGGCCTTCATGCTCTTTTCCATGCTGGCGAACCTGGCGGAAGATCGGCAGAGCTCCGCGCTTGAGGGTGTGTCAGGTCTGAGGGAAGTGCTGGACCAGCTCCAACGCTCCGGCGTCGGTCTTGCCCAGGTCCAGGACGCGCTTTCCGATATGCTTGTGGTGCCGGTCCTCACCGCCCATCCAA
This sequence comes from Parvibaculaceae bacterium, assembly GCA_965276845.1. Classification (GTDB taxonomy): domain Bacteria; phylum Pseudomonadota; class Alphaproteobacteria; order Parvibaculales; family Parvibaculaceae; genus Mf105b01. Next base: position 2,818,957 of record OZ255699.1, on the reverse strand, counting down.
CGGAAGTTCGTCGCAAGAGCGTTATCGACCATCTCACCAAGATCGGTGACGTGCTTGCCCTGAAAGACGCCGGCCGCACGGAAACGGCAGCCGGCACGGGGATTGATGATGCCATACGGCAAGAAATTGCGTTGCTCTGGCAGACCCGGTTGCTTCGGCACCAAAGACTGACCGTGCTGGATGAGGTGGAGATTGAGCTAGATTACTTGCGGGAAGTTTTCCTCCCGGTCCTGCCCGCTGAATATTCCCGCTGGGAAAAATTGCTGGGTGAGGGATGCCCAAGTTTTCTGAAAGTTGGGAGCTGGATTGGCGGGGATCGCGACGGCAATCCCAACGTGGACGCAGCCTGCGTGGAGCATTCCGTGTCGCGCGCTTCTGAATCTGTCTTGGAGTATTACCTCGAACGCGTACATGCCCTCGGTGCGACATTGTCCATATCGTCTGAGCATGCGCATGTCGCCGAGCCCGTGCAGGCGCTCGCGGATGCGAGTGGCGACGAAAGCGCCACGCGCCGCGACGAACCCTATCGACGTGCGCTGAGTGGCATTTATGCGCGGTTGGCGGCGACATTTGAGAGTCTTATCGGGCGGGCACCACCACGAAGAAGCTCGCTTGATGGTGCCCCCTATCCGAACGCGGACGCCCTTCGGGACGATCTCTTGGTATTGCAGCGGGGGCTGCAATCCCCAGATGGCCAGTCGGCAGACCTTGGGGAATTGAAACAATTGCTGCGCGCTGTTGAGACGTTCGGTTTCCACCTCACCACATTGGACTTCCGGCAGAATTCGGACGTTCATGAGCGGGTCGTCGCGGAGTTGCTCGCAGGTGGTGCGGTCGAGAGCGACTATCTTTCCCTTGATGAAGAGGCGCGGGTGGCCTTGTTGCGGCGGGAGCTTTCAAATGCGCGTCCCTTGTCCTCCGCGTTTCTGGACTACTCGCCTGAAACACAGTCCGAACTTGCGCTGTTCAGGGCTGCCGCGCGTGTCCATGGGTTGTACGGCAATGGCGGTATCTCGACCTACATCGTCTCGAAAGCGGACAGCGTATCGGACCTGCTCGAGGTCTATCTACTCCTCAAAGAAGTGGGGCTCTATCAGGCGGGAGACACGCCGTCGTCGGCTCTCATGGTGGTCCCGCTGTTCGAAACGATTGGAGATCTGGAAAACGCACAATCGATTATGCGCGACTGGTTTTCCTTGCCGGAGATGCGCGCACTCTCAATGTCGCGCGGGTTTCAGGAGGTCATGATCGGCTATTCCGACTCCAACAAGGATGGCGGATACCTGTCGTCTGTTTGGTGTCTGCATGATGCGTCGCGCAAATTGGTCTCTATATTCGATGCGGCTGACACGAAGATGCAGCTCTTTCATGGGCGCGGGGGCGCCGTTGGTCGCGGCGGTGGGCCCGCGTTTGAAGCCATTCGTGCGCAACCTTCAGGGACTGTTCAGGGCCGCATTCGGATTACCGAGCAGGGCGAGGTCATCGCCGCCAAATACGGTACCCCCGAAAAAGCCGCCAAGAATCTGGAAGCCATGGCGTCGGCCACCCTTTTGGCGAGCATCGAACCAGATCAGCTTTCATCAGCCGACAAGACGCGTTTCAGCTCGGCGATGGCGTCTTTGTCCGGCGATGCTTTTCGGCACTACCGCGCGCTGGTGTATGAGACAGAGGGGTTCCGAAAATTCTTCCGCCAAATGACCCCAATATCGGAGATCGCGGGTCTCAAAATTGGGTCGCGGCCCGCCAGCCGCACGACCTCAGAGCGGATTGAGGATTTACGGGCCATCCCCTGGGTCTTCAGTTGGGCGCAGTCGAGGGTCATGCTGCCCGGCTGGTTTGGCGTGGGCACAGCGCTTGCTAACTGTGATGATCTGACCCTTTTGAAAGAAATGGCTGCCGAATGGCCCTTCTTCCATACGACGCTCACCAATATGGAAATGGTGCTTGCGAAAACAGATATGGATGTGGCCCAACGCTATGTGACGCTTGTGGAGGATCAGGCGCTTGCAGAGAATGTGTTCGGCCAGATCCGGTCGGAGTGGTCGCGAACCAATGACCTTTTGCTGGAGATTACCGGGCAGTCTCGTCTCCTGGAGAACAGTCCCTCTACAGAGAATGCGCTGCGGTTGCGCCTGCCATATGTTGAGCCGCTAAACCTGTTGCAGGTTGAGCTGATCAAGCGCCATCGGTCCGGCGACACAGACACCCGCATTGAACAGGGTATTCAGCTCTCCATCAGCGCTATCGCGACAGCGCTTAGAAATAGTGGTTGAGGGGCAGGGGTCTCAGGGCTAGGGCTTGGGCATTCGCCGATCACGCAACGCGGATATATCCCGCAAGCCCGGTCTTCTGATGTTCGATGACGTGGCAATGAAACGCCCAGTCGCCCGGGTTGTCTGCAACCAGAGTAACATCCAGGGTCTCCTCCTTGAGGAGCAATGCCGTATCTGTCCAGTTTGGCAGCACCTGACGCTTGTTGGACCGGACTGGCTTGAACACCAGTCCATGCAAATGGATGGGATGAGCGTTCGGGCTCTCATTGCGGAGGCGCAGAATATAACTGCCGCCCTGCTTCAATGTGGCCAGCGGCCCGGTTCCTGAGGCATCGCCTGGCCAGGGTGCGCGGTTGATCGACCAGAATGTATAGCCCAAGGTACCGCAGAAGCCGTTGTTCGGCAGATCGCCTGACGGCGACCAACCGAAAACAAACTCCAAAGCTTCTGCCGACTCAAGGCTTGGCTCCGGGATTCGGTTGGGCACCAGTGGTCTTAGGTCAGCGAGCGAGCGCCTTAGGCTTTGTCCTACCGACGTTAGTCTTGCGAGGCTTCTGGAACGACCGCCGATCAGTGCCATGATGTTGAGCTCTTCGCCTTCCGCGTCCGGCATTTCGACCGCTAAGTCAACGCGTTGCCCCGGCGACAAGATGAGGGGTTTCTGTTCCGTCGGCCAAGGTAAGGGCGTCACCAAGGGATGGCCGTCCATCGCAATGATTTTCCCGCGCACACTCGGGAGAAAGAGCCTGTAGATTCGGGTGATGTCAGTCGCGATGATCCGCACGCGGGCCAGCCCCCCGGCCGTTGCCGAGTAGACGGGGTTCTGTGCCCAGTTTGTCGTGATCACATTGCCATGGGTCCCGGCGCGGGCAGAACCTCTCGGCGTAAAGAGTTCCTTGAACTGTCCATCATTCCCCAAACGGAAATCGCGGAGGTTCAGAACAATGTCGTCGTCGAAACCGGGATCATCCGCCTCCTCGACGATTAAAGCACCGGTGAGGCCGAGCGCCATCATTTCCATGGTCATGCAATGGGGGTGGTACCAATAGGTTCCGGCGTCCTCAGGGGTGAATGTGTAGGTGAAGCTTTCGTCCTGCCCGATCGGGAATTGAGTCAGATAGGGAACGCCGTCCATGTCATTGGGCAAACGAATGCCATGCCAATGCATGGTCGTGTAGTCGCTCAATCGATTGGTGACCTTCGCTGTGAAGGGTTGACCTTGCTTGGCGCGCAAGACAGGAGGCGCTGCATCGGGCGACAGGCTCACCATGTTCTCGGTGAGCAGGTTCGGCATCAGGCTACTGCGGGCGGCCTGTATGTCGAGGTCAACGGTCGACGCCTGGATGAGCTCGAGTGGATCACAAGCGGACAATCCCGACGCAGCAACCGTTGCGGCACCGCTTTTCAGGAATTGACGACGCTGGAGCATAGTGTGGCTCATGAGTTATTTGGATGCGTCTTTCAGAACAGCAGACCGTTTAGCGCCTGACAAGGGTCGCGGGCAATGACACGTCGTCGCGGGCCTATAAGGACGCGTTAGTCTTGGTCGCTCGAGAAACCGTCACGAAGCGAATAGTCGCCCAACATCTCACCCAGCCATTTTCTGAATCTGCGAGGGGCGTCTGCGTCGTCTCCGAAACCACAGGCTTCATAGAAATAGTCCCCCACCACTGCTTCTCCAAAAGCAGCGTTTGCAATGAGGAGGACCAGAAACATGGTTTCTTCGCGATCAGGGTGCGGCCGGTTTTCGCTGTCCGCGAGTTTGCATCGGGCGGCATGCCCCCGGTCCGCGATCTCGGTCATCACGCCCGTCGTTGGGTTGCCTTCAGGGTTGGCGTCGGTCAGTAGCATCCAGGACAGGAGTTTGGCTGTGCCCTGGTCGCTCAAGGCCTCAAACGTATTGTTCACCAGGCTGGGCATCTGAGACTCGATTTTTGAGTCTTCCTCTCCCTCCAGGACACCGAGGAGTTTTTCTTTGAGCTGGGATGTCGTGCGGTCGACAAGCGCGTTTACGAGGCCGGCACGACTTTCGAAATGGTGCAGGATGGCTGGATGCGAGATGCCGACATCCCGGGCGATATCCTGGAGGCGAATTCCCTCCGGGCCCTGTTCTGCGAGGCGTTTGGCGGCGGCATCGAGGATTACGCGGCGTGATTCTTCAGCGGATCGGCGAATCCGCTTCGTTGGGGCTGGCTTGTTGTCGACAGCCAACTCATCAAGCATCTTGCTCATACTCTCTCTTCTGCCCCATCCCCATAACTTTGAATGCCCATAAAACCATCATACCGGTCTGGGCATATCATGAAAGTACGGAGATGCACTCCACAAAACACAAGGTATGTGTTTTGGCTCCGAATCCGGCCAAAATGGCAGTGTTAGATGCTTGGAGGCGTGATGATTAGGGTAAACGGGTTGAAATCCTGCGATACGTGCAAGAAGGCTTTGAAATGGCTTGAGGCGGAAGGGCTTGAGCACTCCTTCCGCGATGTGCGGGCGGAAGCGGTGACGCTGTCGGAGGTGAAGCGCTGGGGCAAAGCTGTCGGCTGGGACCGGCTTGTAAACAAGGCCAGCACAACCTGGCGCGGCCTGTCAGATGCAGATAAGGACACGGCATCGGGATCAGGCGCCGCCCAACTCTTGGTGGATAATCCAACCCTGATCAAGCGACCGGTTTTCGAGCTGGGCGACACCGTCCTGATTGGCTTCAAGGCCGATCAGCAGGCCGTCCTCAAAGCAGGCTGATGACTGCTGGAAGGCTCTCCCTCCCCATTGAGACAGAGCGACTTTGGCTCTGGGAATTCACCCGTGCTGATATTGATGCGATGCATGCCTATGCGTCACGTGAAGACGCCACGCGGTATCTGACCTGGGGACCGAATGATTGGGAGGAGAGCGAGGCACAGCTTGCGGCTTTCGTGGAAGCAGCTGAGGCAGTGCCGCGGCTTATCTATGAGCTGGCTCTGACGTTCCGGCCAGAAGGGCGTCTGATTGGCGCCCTTTGCCTCTATCTTGATCATCACGAGGGATCGCCGCTGCAAAGCGCGGAACTTGGGTTTGTTCTGCATCCCGACTTTTGGGGGCAGGGGCTGGTGACGGAGGCAGCTACGGCGCTCCTGTCCTGCGGCATATCTGATCTCGGTCTGACCCGCATATGGGCCACCTGTGATGCGCGGAACGGGGCCTCCGTCCGCGTCCTGCAAAAAATCGGCATGACTCTGGAGGCACGGGTCTCAGGAGCAAGAGAAACACCGGATGGAATGGCGGATGAGCTGCGATTTGGTTTCACAGCGCCAAGCCGCAGCTAGGCCCTTTCCGGCCCGCGTTTGATCCGAAAGATCAGGACACGGTCTTCCTGAGTGCTCTCTATGAGTTCATGTCTGCTTTCATTGCAAAAGTGCGGAAAGTCGATGGCGGCGATGGGGTCGGTTGCCCGCACGGTGAGGATGGTGCCTGGCTCAAGTTCCCCAAGCCGTTTCTGAGCGCGTAATACGGGAAGCGGACAGGTCAGTCCTGTCACGTCGAGCTCTAAATCCTGATTTTCTGTCATCTCGCCTCGATGCCGCCTGGCATGGCGGATTTCGTCTAAAACCCTACCCGGAACAGGGTATCGGACAGAGCGGGGCCGGTTCTGCTTGACCCCCAAATTTGGTGACGGTTACATATCATTCTCGATCAAAAAGAAAAATGGGAGGTGGGCCCAATGGGTCTGATTCAATCAATAAGCAATGAAGTGACCTTTGCGCGCGCCGCCATGCGTTCCCTGAAAAAGGTGAATGCCATCTACGCCGATGAAACTCGTACCTTTGCAGACACTATTGAGGAGTTTGCGCGGACGAAACCGAAGAACATTGCCATCGTTTCCGACAAAGGCACCATGACCTATGCGGAGCTCGATGCAGCCGCCAACCGCTATGCCCGGTGGGCAAAGGAACAGGGCGTTGGCCCGGATGTTTCGGTGGCTTTGCTCATGGAAAACCGCCAGGAATATCTGGTGGCCTGGATCGGTATCATTAAGGCTGGGGGTGCGGCTGCGCTGATCAACACGAACCTCACCGGTGGACCGCTGGTGCATTCACTGTCGATCTCGGGCGCGGACCATCTGGTGCTGGGCTCCGAACTTGCGGAGAACTTCTCCACAGCGGTCGACAGCCTTGAGCGTCCGATGAAAGTCTGGGCGACCGGCGGCGCGGTGCAGGGGACTGAAGATCTGGATGCGGCGTTGGAGGCGCAGTCATCGGACTCGCTTCCTGCTGACTACCGTAAAGACCTTACGACCGATAATGTTGCTCTTTATATCTACACCAGCGGCACGACCGGTAACCCGAAGGCGGCCAAGATCCCGCATGTGCGTCTGCAGATCATGATGGGCGGATTTGCGGCTGCGTTGAATTCAACCGAAAAAGACCGCATGTATTGCTGCCTGCCTCTCTACCATTCGGCAGGTGGGGTCTGTGCCGTTGGTATCGCGCTCACCGTCGGTGGTTCTGTGATTATCAAGCGGCGTTTCTCTGCCAGCGAGTTCTGGGACGATGTGGTCGATAACAAGGCAACTCTGTTCCAATATATTGGCGAGCTTTGCCGTTACATGTTGAATACGGATAAGCACCCGAAAGAGCGCAAACATAAACTGCGCGCCGTGGTTGGGAACGGATTGCGCCCGGAGATTTGGCCAGCATTTCAGCAACGTTTCAAGATTCCGAAAGTTCTTGAATTTTATGGTGCCACCGAAGGGAATGTGGCTCTGATAAATTACGACGGCACCGTTGGCGCTATCGGACGCATACCTGGCTGGGCCAAGTCCAAATACAATGTTGAGATCGTCAAGTTTGACGTGGAAAGCGAAGAGCCTGTCCGCGGTGCGGACGGCCTGTGTTCAGCTTGTGCACCGGGTGAGGTTGGCGAGGCCTTGGGGAAAATCGACTCCAGCCTGCCGACTGGACGCTTTGATGGATACGCCGATAAAGCAGCGACCAGCAAAAAGATCCTGCGCGATGTCTTCGAGAAGGGAGATGCCTGGTTCCGCACCGGTGACCTTCTGAAGCAGGACGCGAAAGGATACTTCTATTTCGTTGATCGGATTGGGGACACGTTCCGATGGAAAGGCGAGAACGTGGCGACATCCGAAGTCGCGGAAGCGATTTCCGTGTTTGACGGCATCAAGGAAGCCAACGTGTATGGTGTTCATGTTCCAGGTGCCGATGGTCGTGCCGGTATGGCCTCCATCGTGTCGGAAAAAGAGGTAGATCTGCCGAAACTCCGGACTCACCTGGAGAAGGAGCTCGCTGCGTATGCGCAGCCGCTGTTTATCCGCCTGCAGCCGGAGATTGAGATTACGGGTACCTTCAAACACCGCAAGGTGGAGTTGGTGAAAGAAGGCTTCGATCCGGAAAGCGTCACCGATCCAATCTATTTCAACGATTCGGCGTCGCAGTCTTTCGTGCCACTCGATAAAGCGTTGTACGACAAGATCAATGGCGGCGGCGTCCGTCTCTGATATTCACCGAATATGAAAAAAGGCGGCCCGGTTACCCGGCGCCGCCTTTTTTTGTTTTCTGCTCGCCTTACTCGGCGGCGTCAGTTTTCTGACCTGCCGCGGCGGCCGCCAGAATGTCCGGGCTGATATTCTCAGTCCCTTTCTCTTCAATGTGCTTCGCGATCCGCGTTCCGACGGCGGTGATGGCGGCGCCCATGAAGGTTTCATGATTGTCGCGCGCCCAGGCGTAGGACTGTTCGCGGTTGGTATTGAGACCCTGGAACTTCGGCATCACATAGCGCGCCATCAGTTCATAGGAGTTCTTTGTGCGTTCAAAGTTGGCCCAGTTGTGTGCCATGAAGAGGAACGCGCCATAGCCGCCGGATTGTGCTTCCAATCGGTCCAGTTGCGCGATGGCATCTTCCGGCGTGCCGATGACAGCCAGACCTGAGTCGATCAGCGCGTCCACGGGATCACCGGCATCATCCGGCGCGAGCGGAAGGGCCGCTACCTCACGGAAATAGCCCAGCCAGTTTTTCAGACCGAACTCGACATCGGCGCGGGCCTGTTCGCGCGTTTCAGCGATGTGCATCGGACCGACCAGACGCCAGCCGGACCGATCCATAACGTTGCCGCATTCTTTCGCTTTCTCCTCGGCGATCGCCCAGTTCGACGCCAGGGCATTGAAGCCGCCGGAGGATGTTGCACCGAGAGACAGAAGGCTGAGCCCCAGGCGCCCCGCTGCTGTCGCGCCTGTGGGCGAAACCTGGCTTGCTGTCGCGATCTCGACGGAAGGCCTTGAGTAAGGCGTCATCTGCAGATGGGCGTCTTTCAGCTCAAACCAGTCAGACTTGTGGGTGACAGTTTCTCCGCGCAGGAGCGGCACCAAGACCTCAAGCGCTTCGTCCATTTTGTCCCGTTGCGTCTGCACATCGATGCCCATCATGAAAGCGTCAGACGGAAGAGAGCCTGGGCCGACCCCAAACATCACGCGACCCCGGGTCATGTGATCGAGCTGGTTGATGCGGTCCGCCAGCATCAGCGGGTGGTGATAGGGGAGTGAGGACACGCCGGTGCCGAAGCGGATATTCTTGGTGCGTTCGGCTGCCGCCGCGATGAAGATTTCCGGGCTCGCAATCACTTCAAACGCTGCTGAGTGGTGCTCGCCGATCCAGGCTTCGTCATAGCCCAGCTTGTCCATCCACTCGACCAGTTCCATGTCGCGGTGAATGGCGAGAGACGGATTCTCGTCGAGCGCATGGAATGGGGCAATGAAAGCGCCAAAGCGCAATTTTGGTCCGGGCATGTTTGTTTCCTCTCAGGTTTTGCTCGTTTGTTTGTCGGGCTTTTGTTAGTTCTTCAGGCCGTTCAGCATGATGTCCAGCAGGTCTTCGCCAGCTGATTGCGGGATTTGATTTCGATCGGAACTCCAGGCCGAGACGAAAGAGCCCCAACTTGCAACAAGCGCCGCCGCGATAAGTTCAGGTGCAACCTTGGTGCTGAATTCGCGCGCGCGTTGGCCCTCTCGGATGATGTCCGTAATGAGATCCAGGAGGCCTGCATTCGCTTCGGTTGCGGCTTCGGGCAGTGATGGCTGATCCAGGAACTCCCGGACCATCTTGCGCATGATTTCCGCATTCTGTTCCCAGTCGTCGACCAGCGCACTCACCATGAAGCGGAGTTTGTCTTCCGCACCGCCTCGCACCTCTTTCAAGCGCTCCTGAAGGTTTGCCGTCAGCCGTTCATTGAATTCCGTCAGCAAGGCTGCTTTGTTCGGAAAATGGAGAAAGAAGGTCGCTTTCGCGACATCGGCCTGTTCGCAAATGTCCTCAATGGTGACAGCGTCATAGTCACGGACCGAGAAAAGGGTCATTGCCGCGGAAAATATACCGCGCCTGGTCTGCTCTTTCTTCCGAGACCTGCGCGAGGGTTGCTGCGTCACCGCCAGGTTTTCCGATGCACTCACACTTATGGCCTTTCCCGCCTCACAAAAACTAGACCGAAGTCTAATTTTGCGAAATAACTGAGTCAAACAGCGGTGTTGGGCCTAAAGTCCCGGCATAAGAAAACAACCTAAAGGGAGATGGTGATGGGACGGCTCGACAATAAAGTGGCATTGGTGACCGGTGGCGGCAGCGGGATTGGGCGAGGTGCTGCTGTTGCGATGGCGGCGGAGGGCGCCAAGGTGCTGGTGACAGACATTGATGTCGAAGGCGGCGAGGAGACCGTTGCCAAGATCAAGGAGGCTGGTGGGACGGCCAAATTTGCTGCTCAAGATGTCACTGATGAAGCGCGATGGGGCGAAGTGGTCGCCCTCGCGGTTGAAAGCTTCGGCGGTCTGCACGTGTTGCTCAACAATGCGGGTATTGCCATTGGGGCGCCGGTGACCGAAATGAGCCTTGAGGATTGGCGTGTGCAAACAGGCATCAATATTGATGGTGTTTTCCTTGGCTGCAAATACGCGATCCCGGCAATGACCGAAAGCGGTAGCGGGTCCATCATCAATGTCTCGTCGGTTGCGGGTCTTGGCGGTGCGCCAGGTCTGTCGGGTTATTGCGCGACCAAGGGCGCGGTTCGGCTGTTCTCCAAAGCGGTTGCGCTTGAGTGCGCTCAGGCTGGCAATAATGTGCGCAGCAACTCCGTTCACCCCGGCATTATCGACACGGCGATCTGGACAAAGTCGATCATTGACAATGACACGTTTGGCAATTCCGAAGCGATTGTAGAAGGTGCCAATGCGATAGACCCGGACACGCTGGCGGCCCTCAGCGTGCCCGTCGGCAAAGCCGGGCAGGTGACGGATATCGCTGCCGGTGTCGTTTTCCTGGCATCGGATGAGTCACGTTATATGACCGGTGCGGAACTGGTCATTGATGGCGGTATTACGGCTCGTTAGGTGTTGAGCCGAAGGCTGTGGGTGGCGTCGGGTTCTCGGACCTGGCTGAAGCCATAGTGTTCATAGAAAGCAGCCGCCTCCGCATTTTTTGTGCGGAGGCGCACCCGATGGAAATAGCTGCCTGCTTGTGAGAGCAAGGTGTCGACCAGAGCGCGTCCGATGCCACGCCGTCGATGCGCGGCGGAGACATAAATATGGCGCAGGCGCCCAGTTGTTGCTTCGATGGCATAGGGGTCTTTGTTCAGACCCCCCACCGCAATCAGCATATCGCCTTGGGTGATGCCGACCAGGTATTCGCCGGGCGCGGAGAAGCGGTTTTTGCCCGACTCCCACTCGTCCTGCATCCGATCGAGGAAGTCGAAGCCTTCTGACGACGCAGCTGCCGCGAGGCTTGGAAAACCCGCATGCGGCAACCTCAATAGACTGGTTTTAAACCCATCAACCATGGATCCATTGGTTACCCGGCTTTCATCACCAAGAAGCCGGCCCGCGGGAAATGCACGACCACGTCGCCCACCCGCGGATCACTCCGTTTGATGGCGATATGTTGCGCCGACGAGGAAACCAACTCGCCGGCAATCGGATCGCGTCCATAGTCGTCCGCCATTACATGCACCTGATCCCCGGGCATCAACCCGTTGGGCTCCCCCTGATCAGCGGTTTCCGTCTCGGTGCTGGTCGTGTCTCTCGCAATGTCCAGCGCTTCTTCGCGTCCCAGTTCCTGCCTGTCTCCATGGCCAATGTCCTGGATACGCTTTTCCCAAGCGACAACATTGCTGAATGCATCAATGACTGCAGATCCCTTAGGTGCGATCCAGCGGATGAAGGCAAGATTGTAATAGGCATTCACGTCGGCGATGCCGGCATCTGCGCCCATCAGAAAGGCACGGCCGTCTGACAGTTGTTCTTCGAGCCAATCGAGCTGCGCGCGCAGCTGCTCCATCATCATCGGCGCACCGGCTCTCATCTCGTCGGTATTGAAAGGCCGCCCCATCAGCTTTTCTCGGTCTTTCATGAAGGCCTCGTCGGCGAAACCTTCCGTCGTGCCGAAGATGACCGCGACAGCTGCCTGGAACAGGACCCGGTCCGTCCACAGTCCCATGCCCCAACCGAGCGCTTTGTCGCCGCCGACGAAGAGCGAGGGTGTTGGATAGCGTTTCTCAAGTTCGCGCAGAATGATCTGTGTGTCGCAGTAGATGTCAGCGCCGATCTGCATCACCGGGATCTTGCGGTAACCGCCGGTGAGTGTCGTGAGCTCCGGCTTCGGCATGATGACCGGCTGGTCGACGGCATACCAGGTCAGTCCCTTGATTCCGAAAGCCACCCGCACTTTTTCGGAGAAGGGCGATATATCATACTGATGGAAGAGAATAGCGTTCTGCATATCGGTCATGGGGCGCTCTTGAAGTTGGGTTGTTCAGGAAAAGTCGTTTGAGAATCTGATATTCTTTTTTTGCAGACCGTCGGCGATCACGTCGAGGCCGGCGGTCTTCACCATCCATTCCAGGCGATGATCGCGGTACTCGCGCTTGAAAAGACCTTGCTCAACCACGTCTGCCACCATGGTCATGCCTTCAATGCTGGCGGTTGCTTCCGCTGCTGTGGTGGCAACGGCGTCGCGCGCGTTGGTCCGTGCAGCCCAGGCTTCGAGCTTTGAGCCTTCGGCTGGCGTATTGCCGAAGGAGGCTGATCCGTTGATGTAGGGGATGATGGCGAGGTCACCCCAGCCGAAGTGATCGCCGTTGAACCAGTCAGCATCGCCCAACTGGTTCTCAAGCCAGGCAAAATAGCCCTGGGTTTGAGCGGCAGCTTTGGCGAAGATCGCCTCTGACTCGGCACCTGTCGCACGCTTAAAGTACGCGACTTCCCCCAAGCCCCAATTGATCGCTTCAAAATGTGTGTCCATCACGTCTTCGATCATGCGGACGCGGGCACGGTCTGCGGCACTAGTCGGTAGAAGGGGAGGGCTCGGCCACTTGTCTTCGAGATATTCCAGGATGATGGTGCTGTCGAAGATGGCAAATCCGTCGTCGATGAGAGCGGGGACTTCTCCGCGTGGGTTGGCTTTGAGAAAGTCGCCGCCTGTGTCGCCGGAGCCTATGGCGTCGGGTGTTGCGAGTTCAAACTCTAGACCCTTTTCGCGCAAGGCGATTTTATTCTTCTGCGCGTAGGGCGAGAGCGGGTGTTCGTAGAGCGTCAGCATGGGGGTTCCCTTGTTTGCCAAAGAGCTAGGTCAGGCGCGGTCCTTGGCAAGCTCAGCCATCTGGCCGAACAGGGTGGGGATGTCCGGTTCCGTCTCGTCGCCCGAAAACTCGCGATAAAGCGTGGTGACATTGATGATGATGCGCTCGCCATCTCCCCAACTGTCATAGTCGGAGAAGTTGATGTCGCGGCAGGCCTCCATCGTGCTTAGGCCCGCATCGTATCGTTTCTTGGCTTCATCGCGGGTGTAGATCAGGTAATCCTGAACGGCTTTGACGCCGCGTTTGTCGGTGATGGGACCGTGGCCCGGGACGACCGTCTCCACATCCATCGCCATGATGGCGTTGCACGCGTCTATCCAGTTTTGGACAGGTCCTTCCCACATGATGGGATGCCCTTCAATGAACAGGATGTCGCCTGTGTAGACAGTCCTGTCGGAGGGCACATGCGCAATGATGTCACCGGGGGAGTGGGCGGGGCCGACATGGGTGAGATGCACCTGCTTGTCGCCGACTTTACGTGTGAGTTCCGTCTCAAACGTCGTGGTCGGAAGAGTCTGGGTCACTCCCTTGAAGTCAAAAGCGCCAAAACTCTTGGTAATGAAGTCGCCCAGGTCACCCAGATCAGGCGCCATGTCGAGAAAGCCGGCGACGAGCGCTGGCGGCTCTTTCAGCATGGCTTCGGCTGCGAGCTTGTGGGCAATGATTTCGGCACCCTCACAGCATTCGTTGCCGTTGCAGTGGTCCCCATTGTGATGGGTGTTGACGAGGGTGTGGATGTTGTTGGCTGCCTTTGGCTCTGCCGCCCTCATCTCTGCCAGCATTTCTTTGGTGAGCGGCACATCAAAGAGCGTGTCTACCAGCAATGCCTCGTCGCCGTCGACGATAAGGCCTGCGTTTGACCAGCCCCAACCGCCATCGGGTTGCAGGTAGGCATAGCCCCCATTCCCCAGATCGTGCAGGCCTTTGGTGTAGCTGAATTGCGGTAGTCCTAATGACATGGCAGGTCCTCCAGATTGGCTTCAGCGGATATGTTAGCTCCCGCCGTTGAGTGTTTTGACGCTTGCTTCGATTTCCTCAAGGCCTGAGCCATCAATGTCGTTTTCTTCTAGCTCGATTTCGAGTGTTTCAAGAAATCGACAGACCATGAGATAGGTTCCAACGATGATGGTGAGTTCGACCATCTGGGGATCCGAGAGGTGCGCCTTCGTCGCGTCAAATGTTGCGTCGCTCACTTTGACCTTGGCGACCTGTTCGTCCGTGAACGCTAAGGCGGCGTTCTCCGCATCGCTGAACAAGCCATTCGGAAGCGGGCCCTTGACCGTCTGAATGCGCGCTTCCGACATGCCGAGTGTCCGTGAAACGCGCTCGTGCTGATGCACCTCGTAGGCAGAACCACATAGGTGCCCCACGCGCAGGATCACGAGTTCCCGCAGTTCGGGATCGAGGACACCTTCATTGAGATAGGCACTGATGAACTGCATGAAGGGCGCAAAGGACGCGCCGGCTCCCGACATCATGCGAAAAACATTGAGCGGTGGCAGGCCTGCCATCAGCTCCCTGTTCTCAGGCAACAGATCCTCCGGGTTCGGGTAGGGAAGACGTGCCACTTATCTTTGCTCCAGAGCCTTCACATCCACCTCGGCTGTGTTGTCTTCATCTTCGATGTCGACGTCGAAGGTTTCAAGGAAGCGCGACACCATCATGTAGTAGCCGATGGTGAGGGTGAGTTCCTGCATCTCCTGATGGCTTAAATGCTCTGCAAGTGGGTTGAAAGTGGCGTCGCATGCGCGGACATTGAGCACAACATCGTCTGTGAACTTCATGACCAGACGTTGAAGGTCATCGAATGTGTCGGCGTCAGGTCCCTCATGGATGGCGGCAAGCAGATCTTCGGACATGCCAATCTGACGACCGATCCCGACATGCTGATGTACCTCGTAGGAGGCTTGCGACAAGACGCCAACCCGGATGATTGCGATTTCGCGGAGCACGGCATCCAGTTTTGACCGACCGAGAATATGTGTCCCAAGGCCGGTGAACTTACCAAGCAGATCGCCGGAATGCGCCATCATGCGGAATATGTTGAGACCTGGCAGCTTTTCGATGGTCTCTTTCAGTCGTCCCTCGGCGTTTGCCGGGTCAAAATATGGTATGCGCGCCATGGTTCCCCCTGATCCTGTCTCCGCGACTTTTCGTCGTCTGATTGGCTATCCTAGTGGGGCTTAAAGGACTTGTCGCGTTAGACTTGGCCTTCGCCTGGCTTTAACAGGAGGAAGCATTATGAGCGTTACGCCCGCAGGTATCATCACGTTCTGGATGGAAGCGGGGCCTGAGAAGTGGTTCAAGAAGGACGCCGCTTTTGATCAGACGATTGCGGCCCGTTTTGGAAGCACCGTTGATCAGGCGCTCGCCGGCGGTCTCAACGACTGGTCCGAGACACCTTCGGGCCTGCTTGCGCTTGTTCTTGTTCTTGATCAGTTCCCGCGCAACATATGGCGGGAAGATGCGCGTGCCTTTTCATGCGATGAAAAAGCGTTGGAGGTGGCGGAACGCGCCGTTGGAAACGGCCAGGACATGCTGGTTCCGCCCGATCAACGCCAATGGGTCTATATGCCCTATATGCATTCAGAGAGTTTGGCGGTTCAGGAACAAGGACTGGTTTATTTCAAGGGCCGCTTGGATGACGCCCGCACATACGAATTTGCGGTCTTGCATCGTGACATCATTGAACGTTTTGGGCGCTTTCCCCACCGGAACATCCTCCTGGGGCGCGACAGCACGCCAGAAGAAATGGCTTATCTGGATGAGGGCGGTTTCCAAGGATGACGCTGCGACAACGCGGTCCAAGTTTTTGCCGTTTGGTGAACCTTGTTGCTCCTCTGTCCAACCTTCGTAATACTCCCCTCCTAAAAATCAAACGGGGTACTCAAAAATGACACTTGATCCACAGGTGAAAGCGCTGCTTGACGGGCTGGCCGAGGCCGATGGTCCGCCCATGTCGGAAATGTCGCCAGCCGATGCGCGGGCGATGTATGTCGCCCTGAAAGATCCAATTGATGTTCCGATTGGGAAGGTGGAGGACCAGACTTTTCCTGGACCGGGCGGAGATGTGCCGGTGAGGCTTTATACGCCTGTGGCATCCGGCGGGGGTGCGCTGCCCGCCATCGTGTTCTTTCATGGCGGAGGATGGGTGATCGGCGATCTTGATACCCATGACGCGCTCTGCCGGACGTTGGCGAACGAAAGTGGATGCAAGGTGGTTGCTGTCGATTATCGATTGGCGCCGGAACATCATTGTCCTGCTGCCGTGGATGATTGTTATGCGGCGGTGGAGTGGGTCGAAAAGAACGGTGCCAGCCTCGGGGTCGATGTGAACGGCATTGGTGTGGCGGGGGACAGTGCGGGGGGTAACCTCGCCGCGGTTGTCTGTCAGCTTGCCAAGAAACGCAAAGGCCCTGCGATCCACCACCAATTGCTGATCTACCCGGTCACGGATACGAAAACAGATACCGCAACCTATCAATCTTTTGCCGAAGGTTTCTTTTTGGAGAAAGCCACCATGGAGTGGTTCATCGATCATTATGCCGGACCGGACTTTGATCGCGCTGATCCGTCGATCGCGCCCCTGCGGGAGACGGATCTCTCCGGCTTGCCACCCGCCTATGTGATTACGGCCGGGCATGACGTGTTGAAGGCTGAGGGCGCTGCCTATGCAGATGCACTTAAAGCCGCCGGTGTCGATGTCACCTATATCGACTATCCGGAAATGATCCACGGCTTCTTCAACCTGCAGGGCATGGTGGAAGCGAGCAGACCGGCGGTGGTCGAGGCGGCTGCCGCTGCCGGCAAGGTGCTCGCTTAGCCCAGGAGTTTGCCTGGGTTCATGATGCCCTTAGGGTCCAGTTCGGCTTTGAGTGTTTTCAGGACGGTCATGCCTATTGCCCCTTTTTCCTCTGGCATCCAGGGCGTGTGGTCGGTGCCCACACCATGGTGGTGTGAGATGGTGCCGCCATTGGCGGCGATCGCATCCGACGCCGCCCGCTTCACTCGCTGCCATTGTCCCACTTCGTCTTTCAGGTCACGGGGAAAGACAAAGGTGAAGTAGAGGCTTGCACCATCCGGATATGAATGGCTGACGTGACCCATCACGATGCCCTTCTGACTGGGTTCACCCATATTCTCATCGAGCGCTGTTTGAATGGCGCCGATCATCTTTTCATGGAGCTTCAGGATGTTGGACCAGGAGGTCGCGGTTTCCAGCGTGTCGACGCCGATGCCGCGGTCCATCATCGGGTCCCGGCTATAGGGCGATGAGAAACGACCATGGTACCAGCGGTCACCTGCGCTTGATCCGATCGCGAGAGCTCCGGCCTTTTTGCAGATCGCGCTGGTGCGTTCCTTCGCCCACGCGACGGTTCCGCTGTCGCCTTCCAGACCGATGAGCATAAGGCAGGGGTCGTTGGCGAAGCCTTTCCATTTCAGATAAGCGGTTTGTAGTTTGGATTTGAGCCCGCCCGACCCGCTGGAGCCAAAGGTCTGAAAGAAATAGGTCTCTGCGGCATCGGACAGACGGACCATGGCAACAGGGATATCCGCGTGGTTGATGGTGCGGGCCACTTCCACTCCGGCTTCGAACGTCTTGAAAAGGTAACCGCGATAGTCCTTTGCTTGCGGCTTCTCGTGGATTTTCACAGTGGCGTCGCAGATGACCCCGAGCGTGCCTTCGGACCCTGCAACCAGCTGGTTGAGATTGGGACCTGCGGCGGACGCCGGGAATTCTTCGGTCGACCAGGGGCCGCTGGGTGTGGCGAGCCGCGCTGAGACGACCCACTTTTCAGCCTTGCCGTAGCGATTGGACTGCTGGCCGGCTCCGCGCGCTGCGATCCATCCGCCCAAAGTCGAATATTCGAAGCTCTGTGGATAGTGCCCGAGGGTGAGGCCCTGAGCGTTCAGCTTTTCCTCCAGATGAGGTCCATAAATGCCAGCATCGATGCGCGCGGTCATGGCGACCTTGTCCACATCATGCACCCCGTCCATCAGGGTGAGATCAAGGGTGATGACCTTGTCCGTTGCGGAGCGTGCAGTTGCGTTGACACCGCCCACAACACTGGAGCCGCCTCCGAACGGAACCACGGTCAAGTCGTTGTCGGCGCAGTAGGAAAGGACCGATTGCACTTCTGCTGCGGCGCGCGGATAGACAACAGCGTCCGGCGCGACATCCAGGTCACCGGCGCGCACATAAAGCAGGTCGTGATAGCTTTTGCCGCGGGCATGGAAGGCGCGTTCATAGTCGTCGGTTCGGACCTGGTTTTCCCCGACAATTGTACCCAGGTCATCGATTTCGGTCTTGCTGAGATGACACGGCGGCAGTGTAATGTCCGACAGGCGTTTGGGCGGCGTCGATGGCAGGACGGCCATGCCCAGTGTTTCCTTGATCCAGGCCCATTGCGGTGCGCCGTCGGGCAGTGGGTTTTCCTGTTTGGTTGGGCCCCAGCCGTTCCAACGAAGTGTCTGCCGATCAATGGTCACGTGCGTTTTCCTTTGGTTTGTCGTCCCGCCGCCGGTTCAGCACCTGAGTGTGAGGGCGCCGGGTAAAATGTCAAAACGTGCGGGGAGCTTGCCGGGTGCTTCACCGTCAATGTCGAGAAGGACCGGCGCCGCGTCAACGGGCTCTGCCTCGACCCAGCGGGTTCGGGTCACGATCACCTTTTCGTTTTCGATATGGGTCCCGTCGTAGAGCGAACCGGAATCCTTGAAAAGATCGCCCACGCTTGTGTCGCGCATGATGACAAGATCAAACGCGCCATCGTCAGGAGCCGCGTTGGGCGCCATCATCATGCCGCCGCCGAAGAAGCGGCCATTGGCGACCGCCGCCGTTCCGACATTGATTACTTCGTCCCAACCGCTTTCGGTTCGGATGCGAACAGCCTGGGGGCGGTATCTGAGCGCTGTTGAGAGTGTTGCCCAGAGGTAGGTGAAGGACCCGCCGAACAATTTGGAGAAGCGGGCACGGTTCACCGCGCGATCCACCGCGCCGGACATGCCGAAGCTCGCGATATTGTTGAAGTGGCGCGTTAGGGGTTGATTGTCGTCCGCATTAAAGGTGAGGCGTCCGATGTCGATGGACCGCTTTTTCCCGCTCGTAAGGCGTTCGATGCAAGCGTCCAGATCAGCGGGCAGGTCGAATGTTTTCCGAAAATCCCCACCGGTACCGGTATTGAGGAGGCCAAGTGGCGCGGGGGCCTGGCCATCGGATGCGTCGTGAAACAGGCCGTTGATGGTTTCATTGATTGTGCCATCACCACCCACGGCGATGATGAGTTCCGCCCCTTTTTGAGCTGCCTCGCGGGCGAGATTTGCGGCTGGCAGATGTAGGGGCGTCGCGGGCCCATTGGTGAAGAGGGGAGAAACAGGCCCTAAATTGGCTTCGAGTTTTTTCTGGATGAACGGCCAGTCACGCCCGGTCCGCCCCCCGCCGGAGGCCGGATTGATGATGGCATAGGTGCCGCCGGTCACGCAGTCCCATCGAGCGTCTTATAGCTCGCTTCTGCTTGTTCGATTTGCCGACTGCGCTCGTCGGCGTCCCAGCCGAGCTCTCGTGCCATGAGGTCAGCTGTGCGACCAAGCGCCTTCTCACCCGGATGGACGAGGGTGCCGAGCCCTGTACGGCGGAGCAATGCGTCTTCGAGGGTCACCGCCATCTCGTGACGCACGGCGTGGACGATCTGCGCGCCAATATCGTTTGTATCCCCGGACAGAGGCTCCAGCAATTCCGGCGCTTCTCCCTGCCGCTCGTTGGCGGTGGCCAGCACCTGTTCGTAGCGGGCGCCATAGTAGCGCGTCAGGTTTCGGACTACGTCGGCGGGCAAGTCGTCATGCGCGCGGACGGCCTTATCCGTGAACGGCAGGAAACGGCCTGTATCGCCGCCATAGAGGGGCACGTCTTCAGTGGTGCACTTGGATGTCTGCCCCAGTTTTTTCATGGCGCTGTCCACGACCTTTTCAGCCAGGTGCCGCGAGGTTGTCCATTTGCCGCCCATGGCGGATAGAAAGCCGTCAATCCCGTCTATCTCGGCATGGTCAACGATCTCGGCGGCTCGGCTCGCATTGTAGCTGTCAGAGTCGTCTTCGTCGTCCTGGGGTGTTGTGTCCACTAGGGGTCTGATGCCGACATAGAAGTTCTCAACGTCTTCGCGTTTGAGATTGAGCCCAGGCAAGCCGTCATTCACGACAAGGAGGAAGTCTTCGATGTCCTTCTCGGTGACGCCCACTTTGTCAGGTGCGTCATCAAACACAGTATCGGTCGTGCCCAAGATCGTCTTTCCCCGCCACGGCAGGACAAAGAAGTGACCGCCGATCGATGACTGGACCGCCAGCGCGTTCTCACCTGAGAGGTCGCGGGTGATGAGGTGGATGCCTTTAGACCGAATGAGGCGGCGGGAGGGTTTACCGTCGTCGGTCAGCCCCATCAGAATGTCCGCCCAGGGCCCCGCCGCGTTGATGGTGAGCTTGCCGCTGATGGTGTGGGTGTCGCCGGTCAGCTCATCTGTGACCGTGACGCCGGTGATACGGCCATTGGGAGCGCTGCCGTCTCCCTTTTCAAAGCCCATGACCTTGGCATAGTTCGCCGCGTCAGCGCCTTTTTCGACAGCGCCCAGCACGAATTCCAGGCAGAGGCGTTCTGGGGCAAACATCTGGCAGTCATAGTAGATCTTGGCGCCGGTCAGCCCGTCTGGATTGAGCGATGGCATGAGACGGAGGGCCTCTTCCCGCGAGATGCTTTTATAGCCGGGCAGCTTCTTGTCCGGGTCATCCAGGCGGTTCCGATCATAGGCCAGCAGGTCATACATGGTGAGGCCGATGGAGAGCACCAGCGAACCTTTCATGCCGCGCCCATAGGTGGGGATGATGAAAGGCAGGGGATCGACCAGGTGGGGCGCATTCTGTTCCCAGACACGCCGCTCGCGCAGGGATTCCCGCACCAGACCGATTTCGCCGTTCACCAGATAGCGCAAGCCCCCATGGATGAGTTTTGAGGAGCCGGCCGTCGTTGCGTGTGCAAAGTCGTCCTTCTCAAGGAGTGCCACCTTCAAGCCACGCAGAGCCGCATCCCACGCAATTGAGCATCCCGAAATGCCGCCGCCAACGACAATCAGGTCGTACTCGGTCTGGCTCATGGCGAAAAGGTCGCGTTGCATGTAAGTCCTTGTGCTCTGGGGTGCTGGATGAGGGGTTTTCGCGCCTTATGACCGCTCTTGCAAGCCGTTTTGTTTCATCCGCCAGATGAGGTGATCGAGGCGATCCTGACCGAAAAAGGGTTCGCCTTCGAAGACCATCAACGGCACGCCCCAGTGGCCTGAAGCGGCCTGATCGGCCTCGTTCTGGGTGATGATGTCATCATAGCGGCTGACGTCGGCGGCGACTTTGGTCTCGAGGGCGTCCAGGTCCAGTCCGGCGCGGGCCGTTGCGTTTTTCAGATGGTCGCCCTCGTGCCAGTTCTTTACACCGCCAAAGATGATGCTGCTCACTTCATCCAGGAATGCCAGGCCCTTGCCCTCTTCCGTCGCTGCGCAGCCCAGGCGGGTCAGGCGGTGGATGTAGGGTTGTTCTTTCGGCACCTCGCCGGACGCCATATCCATGACAACCGGGTCGGGCGAGGGCCAGCTGTAGGCAAGGCCTTCCATTTCGGCCACCCGGGCGGTGTCTTTCAGCAGATAAGGCGGCCACATTGGGTTCACCGTCTTGAAAAACCCGTCCATGCGTACGGCTATTGGATAGACCGGCCGCACGTTCACCTTCACGTCATATGTCTTCTCAATCGCCACCAGCCGTTTGGTGGCGAGGTAGGAATAAGGCGAGCGAAATGACCAAAAAACGTCGAATTCTAGGGTTTTCGTGGTTGACATGAAGGACTCCCTGGGCCGCTTGGTATGTGGTTCTGTTGGGCCCAACGTCCGGCTTTTGCGCTGGCTTTGCAACCCCTGCTAAGCTTCACCCAACTGACATAAACGACAAACATGGGGGCGCAACGTGGCGCAAATCTCAGCGAACGGAATAGACATTGAATATGAGCGGTTTGGGCCGGAAGACCGGGAAACGGTTCTGCTCATCATGGGCCTTTCAGGTCAGCTGACCCTGTGGCCAGTTGAACTCTGTGATGAACTAGTGGCCCGTGGGTATCACGTGATCCGTTTTGACAATCGAGACATTGGTCTGTCGACCAAGTTTGATCATGCAGGCTTGCCCGACATGGCTGCTCTGATCGGGGCGTTGATGACCGGTGCGACACCTGACGCGCCTTATGCGTTGGACGATATGGCTGCCGATGCGGTGGGCTTGCTTGATGCTCTTGGCATTGAGAAGGCGCATATTGTGGGTGCCTCCATGGGCGGCATGATCGCGCAGTTGGTGGCGATCAACCATCCGGAGAAAACGCTGAGCCTGACATCCATTATGTCGACCACGGGCAATCCTGAACTGCCCCAGGCGAAGCCGGAAGCCATGGCCGCTTTGGCCGCGCCTGCTCCCGATCCAAATGATCTGGAAGCTGTGGTCCAGCGGGGCATGAATACCTGGAAGACCATCGGGAGTCCTGGCTTCCAAACGGACGAAGATCAGCTGAGGGAGTGGGTGCTGCGTGATTTTCATCGGTCCTTCTATCCTCAGGGTATTCTCCGCCAGATGGCCGCGATTATTTCCAACGGTGACCGTCGCGAAAAACTGAAAGCGGTGACCGCACCGACGGTGGTGCTGCACGGTATCGATGATCCTCTGGTACCAATTGAAGGTGGCCGCGACACTGCCGCGAGCATCGCTGGCGCCGAGCTCATTGAAGTGCCGGGTATGGGGCATGACTTCCCGCTTAGCCTCGTCACAACCTTTGCCGACGCGATTTCTAAAGCCGCGTCCCGATCCTCATCCCAAGCCGCAGCGGAGTAAGTCGATGCAAGTGAGAGCCAACAATCATTCCATCGAAGTAGAGCGGTTCGGACCTGAAGACCGGGAAACGGTTCTTCTTGTCATGGGTCTCGGCGGGCAGATGACGCTGTGGCCGCAGGAGCTGGTGGACGAGCTGGTAGCCCGAGGGTATCACGTCGTGCGCTTTGACAATCGCGACGTCGGTCTCTCGGCGAAGTTCGATCATCTTGGTAATCCAAGCATGCTTCGGCTGATTATCGCCGATGCACTTGGGTTCAAACCCAAAGTGCCCTACCTGCTGGATGATATGGCGGAAGATGCTGTCGGCGTTCTCGACGCACTGGGCATCGATAAAGCCCACATCGTGGGTGTCTCCATGGGGGGCATGATCGCGCAGTTGATCGCGGCACATCACGGCGACCGGGTCTTGAGTCTCACCTCAATCATGTCGACGACCGGCCACAAGTCACTGTCGAAACCATCAAAGCAGGCAAGAGCTGCGCTCCTAACGCCGCCGCCCAAAGATCCGTCCGACATGGATGCCGTATTTGAGCGCATGCAAAACACGTTTGCTGTCATCGGAAGCCCAGGCTATCCAGCGAGCGAAGAAGAGCGCCGGACCTTGATGAAAGAACAGTTGGAGCGGAGTTACCACCCAACGGGTCTTGTGCGACAGATTGCGGCCATCGTTGCCAGCGGTCATCGTCGCGATGCATTGAAGAAGGTTGTTGCTCCGACAGTGGTCCTTCATGGGGAAGATGATCCGCTTGTCCCATTGGATGGTGGCAAGGACACAGCCCTTCATATCGCCGGCGCAGAACTCGTCACCGTGCCCGGTATGGGCCATGATATGCCGAAACAATTGGTGCCGAAGATCGCGGATGCGATTGAACAGGCAGCCAAGAGAGCTTCAGGGACACCTGCTGCTGCACAGGCCGCGGAGTAGCGCCCATGCAAATTCAAGCGAATGGCATTGCCATTGAGGTCGAAGATATGGGCCCGAAAGACGGTCCCACGATCCTACTTGTCAATGGCTATACGTCGCAGCTCATCAATTGGCCGACACCCCTTCTAGACGGGTTGGTGGCACAGGGCTTTCGGGTTGTCCGCTATGACAATCGGGATGTGGGCTTTTCTCAGAAGTTTGAGGGCGCGCCCGATCCTTCCCAAACGCTCAACGATTTGCTTGCGGGACGCACGCCGGACATTCCCTATGTCATGGCGGATATGGCCGCAGACGGTATCGGGGTGCTGGACACGCTCGGGATCGACAAGGCGCATGTCGTGGGTGTCTCCATGGGCGGCATGATCGTGCAGCTCATGGCGATCAATCATGGCGACCGGTTGCATTCCATGACGTCCATCATGTCGTCGACAGGCAATCCCGATGTGCCGCGGGCAACACCGGAAGCGCAACAGGCCCTGAACGAGCCGGCTCCCAGTCAGGAGCGGGCGGATGTCATTGCCCATTCCATTAAGGGGCGCCGGACCTATGAAAGCCCGGCCTACAAAAAAACCGATGCGGAGTATGAAGAGCTTATCGGTGAAGCCTATGATCGGATGTTCTACCCGGAAGGCTACATGCGCCAATATTGTGCTATTGTGGCTGACGGGAGCCGCGTAGAGCGATTATCGCATGTCACGACGCCGACGCTGGTCATTCACGGGAAGGATGACAATCTGGTGCGTGTCGAGGGCGGCATTGATACGGCGAAGTCCGTTCCCGGAGCGCAATTGGAGCTGATTGAGGGTATGGGTCACGATTTGCCCGAAGCTCTGTGCCCGCGATTTGTCGACCTCATCACCGGCCACGCACGCAATGCGCTTTCAGCCGTAGCTGCTGACTAGTCTTTGAAGATATTTCTCGCGCGTTTCCGGACGGATAACCGGTGTCCACTTATCCTGTAAACGCTCATGGATAAAGAAAAGGCGGGAACCCGGTATTGGGTCCCGCCTTTTTTTGATTCTCATAGAGGCAGGTTACATGCCGCCACCGACCTGGCTTGCGCCGCCATCACAAGGAACGCAAGCGCCTGTGGTGTAGGCGCTGGCACGAGATGCCAGGAAGATCGCGACACCCGCAATGTCTTCCGGCTGGCCGATGCGCTTGCGCGGGTTGGCACCCGCAATCTCATCGCCGAGCGTGGCCAGGGTTGCGGCCATCATGTGGCTCTGGAACGGACCGGGTGCGATGCAGTTGACCAGGATGTCGTCGCTTGCCAGGCGTTGGGCAAGGTGACGGGTCAGCATGATCATGCCGGCTTTCGATGAGGAGTAGGCATAAGTCTCAAGCATGGGCGGGTTGATGCCGTTGATGGAGGCTGTGTTGATGATGCGCGCAGGTTCCTCATAGGTTGATGCTTTTTTGAGGAGCGGCAACATTCTCTGAATGAGAAAAAACGGGCCCTTGATGTTGATGTCAAAGACCTTGTCCCAGCCGCTTTCCGGATAGCCTTCGAGCGGTTCTCCCCAGGCAGCGCCCGCATTATTCACCAGGATGTCCACCTTCTCTTCGCGCTTTGCGATTTCTTCCGCGAACTTGGTAACGCCCTCGACGGTAGAGAGGTCGCCGGGGATAGAGATGCAGGTTCCGATTTCGCTCAACCGCGCGGCAGTGTTGTCGCAGGCTTCTGCCTTGCGTGCGGTGATGTAGACCTTGGCACCGTTTTCGACGAAGCCTTGAGCGATCATTTCACCAATCCCGCGCGAACCGCCGGTAACGATGGCGACCTTGCCGCTGATGTCGAAGAGGTTTTTCATATCTGTTCCCTGTCGCTTTTTTGTGCGTGTTTCCGGACGGAAAACCGGTTCCCCCTTTTCCTGGAAACACTTGAATGCTCACCGCCACCTAGTTTTGATGGCGGGCACGCTATCATGAAGGGAGAACCGAGCGAAACGTGAATTGTGAGCGTCAGGTCAGATTGTTTTCGACAAAACGGATAGTGTCATCTATGCGCTCAATAGCCCATATGAATATGGCGGGACGCTCTTCTGGCCCGTCCAGCATTTCCAGCTGGGACAGAAGATCGATCATGCGCGACAGCGACTGCCAATGCTGGGGCAAGGGACCTGCTGCGGTTTCATAGGCGCTTACAAAGGCGTCATCAAACTGGGGCGCTTGAAAGGCCCTGGAGCGAAGCATGTTCGCAATATCGGTGAGCCGATTGCCCGCATGGGCGTACTCCCAGTCCATCACGCCGGCGACGCGGCCGTCATGGACCATGATGTTCGGTGGGTTGAAATCGCTGTGCACCAGACAGGGCTGTACCGCTTGTTTGTCCAAGTGCGGTGCGGCCCAACGTATCAGCTCTTTTAGCCGGGCGAGACGCTCCGCCCCCAGACGGTCGCCCGCCCGCCCAGCCAAGGCGGGGTCTGCAAAGGCATGGAACCCCGCCGCACCCGTATTGATGGTCTCCGTCACCTGCAGGCCGTCGCCGAGAAACCCTGCATCGGAGAATGTATTGGCGTGAATGGCTGCGAGAATGGTGCCGATGTCCGTCGCCAGTGATGTCATCTCGTTACGTCCATCGCGCAAGACGTGGTCCAGCGTCTTTCCTTCGACCCAGCTCAGCACGAGGAAGGGGAGTTCGTGGTCTGATCCATCTGCCAGAACCTTTGGCACAGGAACCTGGCCGTCGAGCATTTTCAGGATTTGGCTTTCGAGCCGACATGGTGCCTGCCCACGGGCATAGACGCGCAGGACCACTTTCAAAGGTTGGGTGCGAAGGCCAAGCGCGTAGTTCGAGTTCACTCGGCCGCCGCTTAACGGCTGCGCGCTCTCCAATACGTTGGTCCCAAAGGTCGGGGATATGAGGTCACTGATCTCTGAGGACGAGAGGTCAATGAACTCGAGGCGCCGCTCAAATGGAAGGTCGGTGCTCACCGCGCGGTTCGTTTGCTCATCAGCATATGGCCGGTCGGCGCAAACCCCCGGCGCTCGTAAATCTGCCGGGCGCGGGTGTTGGTCTCGGTCACTTCCAGATGGAGATAGGCCAGCCCCAGTTCTTTCGCCTGCGTGTCCGCGAAGCGCAGGATCTCGCCGCCGCCACCCTGTCCCCGATAGTCTTCTTTCAGAAAGAGCTCGTCGATAAAGCCGTCCTTGCCGCCGTAATACATGGAGAAGCCGATCGTGAGGATGAGATAGCCGGCGGCCTCGCCATCTACCTCAACGATCCAGATCCTCACTGCGGGGTCACCCTCGACCAGTTGATCCAAGGCGGGCCCATGAAGAGACGGGTCGTAGGTCAGGCCGTCAAAGACATAGTAGGCGCGGACCAATTCCTCGATAAGTTGTCGGTCTGAGGGCGCTATGGGCCGGAAGGTGAACTTCATGGCCGCGCGGCGTAAAGGGCGAGCATCTGATAGGCGATGGTCGCGCCGGCAAGTGCCGTGATCTCGCTGACGTCATAGGCCGGTGCCACTTCGACCACGTCCATGCCGACAATGTTGATCCCTTCAAGGCCTCTAAGAATGTCAAGCGCCTGGCGTGTTGTCAGACCGCCGGCGCAGGGTGTCCCGGTACCTGGTGCATAGGCCGGATCCAGGCAATCAATATCGAAGGTGAGATAGACCGGTGTCTCGCCGACGGTCTTTTTGATCTGCTTGGCGATCACCGCTGCATCGGCTTTGCACACTTCCGATGCGTCGAGAATATTGAATCCATGGGTCTTGGGGTTGTGGGTTCTGATCCCTACCTGAACCGAGCTTTCGGGAACGATGAGGCCTTGCTCCTTGGCGTGATAGAACATGGTTCCGTGATCGATGCGGCCGTCCGCGTCTTCCCAGGTATCTGAATGGGCATCAAAGTGGATGAGGGACAGGGCCCCATGTTTTGCTGCGTGGGCCTTGATCATTGGATAGGAGATAAAATGATCGCCGCCGAATGTCAGCATAGCGGTACCTGTGTCCAGAATGGCGGTTGCATGCGCCTCCAATCGTTCGATCCAGGTTTCAGGTCTCCCTGGATCAAACGTACAGTCGCCCCAGTCAGCAACTTTCAGTTTGTCCAATGGATTGAAGTCCCACCCCTGCGGCTGATCCCACGCCAGATTGACTGATGCTTCCCGGACGGCGCGCGGTCCAAGGCGCGCGCCGGGACGGCCGGTTGTCGCCAGATCAAACGGGACGCCGGAGACGGCGACATCGAAATCCGCCAGGTCGCGGGTGTACCGACATCTCAGGAAGCTTGTGGCGCCTGCATAGGTGGCCTCATAGGACCCCCCATGGGGGGAGGTGCGTGTGAAGGCAGCGTCGCCCGTGTCCTCGCCTATCTGAGATGGATCATAGTCAGCCATGTATCTCTCCTCTGAGCACAGCATGAGACATGCAGATGCTTCAGGGAAGGGGAGAACCGTGTTTCAGGCAGATTTATGATTTAGATTTTGAACAGCTGGAACACCCCAACCCAGATCAACAAATCTGTGCTCATCGATTGTGCGCATGAGCTCCAGTTTGCCGGCGGGCTCGTCGCTGTCATAGCTCACGGTCTCAATCATATGATTGACGGCCAGGAACTTCGGGTGGCCGCCCTTGTCGGCTTTAAGCGGGAGGATCAGTGTTTCCAGCAGAGCGACCCTCCCGGTGACATGACGATTGCGGACGACCTGAAACAAGCCGCAGGGATGCGCCAGGATCGTGTACAGGTCCTCAATAATGTTCATGCCCTTGGAAGGAGGCATTACTTTCGTTAGATCGACGCCCGTAAGGTCCGACTTCATGCGTGCGGTGACGGCGGTGCCCGCCATCCGACAAATAATGCGCCCGTCTTCAAACATCTCCCAGAAGGTGACGTCCGGAAGGGCCGCCGGGATCTGGATCAAGTCAAACTGCGCCACGCTGGGTGCGCCGTCTTTTGCGACTGATTGCCAGTAGGCGAGGACTTGCTCGAAAATGGGAGAATTAAAAGTCGACAAAATGCACCCAGTGGTCTCAAGAAGATTGCACTTGAGTATGCGTTTCAAAATCTTGCCAGAAGACAAACAAAAGCCCCGATGTTTCCATCAGGGCTTCTGAAATTTTGTCATTCCGTCCGGTTTTAGACGGAAGGTATTAGGCGACGAAGGCGTCTTCCTCGAGCTTCATCAAATCCTCGGCGCCAAGTTCGATGCGCTCAAGGTAGGCGGCGGTGTTTGGCACTTCCCGTTCCAGCCAGAACTTCGCGAGCACGAGCTTGCGGTTGTAGAAGTCCGCATTGCCTTCGCCAGCTGCAAGTTTAGCCAGGGAGACCTTCGCCATTTCGGCCCACATCCAGCCGAGGGAGACGACGCCAAACAGGTTCAGCATCTCGTAAGAAGCAGCGCCTGCATTGTCGAAATTCTTCGGGGCGTTTTCCATGAGCCAGCCTGCGGCTTTGCCCAGACGCTCATACCCAACCTTGAGCGGTTCGATATATGGCTTCATGGCTTCGTCACCTTCGTTCTCCTTGATGAAGGCGTCGATCTTTCCGAAGAAGGCCATGGTTGCGCGGCCACCATTGGCGGTCATTTTCCGGCCCACAAGGTCAAGCGCCTGAACACCGTTGGCGCCTTCGTAAACCTGGTTGATGCGTGCGTCCCGAACGAACTGTTCCATGCCGTGGTCACGCACATAACCATGTCCACCAAATACCTGCATGGAGGAGTTCGCGGCATCAAAGCCTTTGTCGGTGAAGTAGGCTTTGATGACCGGTGTCAGAAGCTGGCTCAGATCGCTTGCCTCTTCGCGTTCCTTCTCATCGGCCGAGTTGCTTTGAACCGTAAAGAGCATGGACACATACATGGCGAGTGCCCGCGCACCTTCCACGAATGACCGCGACTGCAGGAGCAGGCGACGGACGTCCGGGTGCACGATGATCGGGTCGGCTGACTGATCAGGGTTTTTTGCGCCCGTGAGCGAGCGGCCGGCGGTGCGTTCCAGCGTGTAGGCCGCGCCATTCTGCACAGCAACTTCGCCGACGGCGATGCCCTGGATGCCGACACCCATGCGGGCGGCGTTCATCATGCCGAACATGCCTGCCATGCCGGACGACTTGGATTTAACTTCTTTGCCGTCTGCGTCCTTCTTCACCTTCTTCGGTGCGCCGCCGAGCTTGTAGGCGACAGCATCGTCGAAGTTCAGCACGCAGGTTGCATTCCCTTTAATGCCCATCTTCTTCTCGATGGACCCTGTGGACACACCATTGCGCTGTCCGAGCTCACCTGTTTCAGGATCAACGATGAATTTCGGCACCATGAAGAAGTTCACGGTCGACAGGTCGTTTGCGAGTTTCCCGTCTTCGCCAGGAATTTTCGCGATGACCATGTGGACGATGTTGTCCGTCATGTCATGATCGCCACCGGAGATGAAGATCTTTGTGCCGTTCAACCGATAGGTGCCGTCTTCCTGCTCAACCGCGTTGGTACGCATGAGCTTCAGGTCCGTACCGCAATGCGGTTCGGTCAGACACATGGTGCCGGTCCAGTCTCCTGCAACCATCTTCGGCACAACATGTTCTTTCATCCAAGGTTCGCCGGTTGCCTGCAGCGCGCCATAGGCGGCGTTGGTGAGACCCGGATACATGGTGAAAGCCTGGTTGGCTGATGAGCCCATTTCGGAGAAGGCGAAGGTGACAACGGATGGCAGTCCTGCGCCGCCCATTTCTTCAGACGCGCCGAGGCGGTTCCAGCCATCATCGCAATATTGTTGAAAGGCTTCTTTGAAGCCTGGAGGTGTGCGCACGACACCGTTCTCCAGAACGCAGCCGTGTTCGTCGCCCACCTGGTTCAGGGGCTGCAGAACTTCTTCACAGAATTTCGCGCCGCCTTCGAGGATGGCTCCAGTCATGTCGGGGGTTAGGTCTTCGAAACCTGGCAAGTCAGAACGCTTGTCGATTTCAAGAAGGTCATGGAAGAGGAACATGAAGTCCTCAACAGGCGCCTTATAAGTTGGCATGGCGTCGTGTCCTCAATTTTCAATATTGTCAGTAAGCGGTCCGAATTCTATTCGTCCGGATTCATTTGTCGAGCAGATTCGACGCTTTATTGCACTCAAGAGTCCAGCAAAATTCGCCGGTTCCCCCACGAAAATCAGGGGTATTCACCAAATGTGATCTCACGCGATCAGGTATTTTGATAGTTGGGTGCCCGTTTCCCCAGAAAAGCGCTGATCCCCTCGCGAAAATCATCCGTCTGCGCGCAAAGGATCTGGTTGCGGTCTTCCATAGCAACGGCGGCTTCGAGGCTGCCCGCGTCCACGCTCATGTTGAGGCATTCCTTGGTGAGCCTCAGTCCCAAGGGTGTGGTAGTGAGCATTTCCTCAAGATAAGGCTGAACCGCTTTGCTCAGTTGATCGTCCGGCACAACTTCTGAAACGAGGCCGACGCGCTCTGCCCGTGCCGCATTGATGAAACGTCCGGTCATCATGAGTTCACTCGCAACAGACACGCCAACCAGGCGCGGCAGAAAATAGCTTACGCCAATATCGCAGGCAGACAGGCCAATACGAATGAAGGCGGCGTTCATGCGCGCGCTCTCACCGGCAATGCGAATGTCGCTCGCAAGCGCCAAAGCAAAGCCGCCGCCGCAGGCGGGCCCGTGTACTAAAGAGATGATCGGCTGAGGTGCGCGGCGCATGCGCATGACGATCTCGCTGATCCGGCGCTGGCCAACCAGGCCGGCTTGCGGACTGGATGTTGTGTCGGTCTCCGGCGTGTTGGATCGGTCTTTCAAATCAAGACCAGCGCAGAAGGCACGGCCTGCACCACGAAGGACTACGATCCGGACGCTGTGGTCCATGTAGAGACTTCCGAAATAGTCGAGCAGATCGGATACGAGGTCCGGGTTCATGGCGTTGAGGGCATCGGGGCGGTTCATGGTGACCCAATCGACTGCGCCCTCTTTCTCGATCTTCAATGTCTTGTAGCTGCTCATGACGATGTCCTCCCAGTCACGGTTTTATTGATAGTTAAATTAGTGTCAGCGATGGCGCGCGACGTGATCCAGTTCGCGCTGAAGCTCCGCGTCCATGTGGAGCCATCTCAATGCTGTCCGGCCGTCTTTTTCCTGCCGGACAATGTCTGCTTGAAAAGGCGTGAGGTTTTCGGCGCCCGACCAGCCCACCAACCCAGTCACAAGGCTGCCCATGGGGCCATTGCTGTGGAAGTGGTTAATGGCCGCCCCGCCCACAGACCAGTTGTGCACAATGTAGGCGAAGCCTTCTGTTTCAACTCTAAGCCAGGGCTGGCTGGCTCGCAGGTGGATCCGGCGTTCCTCCTGAAGTCCGCGCGCCCAGGACAAGGGCGAGGTTTCACCTAACATTTATCATTCCCAGTGGTTTCGGGCCCAGAGACTTCAAATCAGTTTAGCCAATTGGTTGGGGCTATTTTTGCATGTCTGGTTGTGCTTCGAAATGGCGATATTTGGGGCTGTGCGCCTCTCGCAAGTTCCTCTATAAAGCGGCCTTCCGAGAGCGAAGCCTCTCCAGAGCGAAGCGAGAACCACATGGCCGAACCGCAACCCATCATGATCGAAGTAGGGGCAGGGGAACTGATCGATAAGATCACGATCCTCACCATCAAATCCGAACGGATGAGCGATGAAGCCAAGCTGAAAAACGTCCGCTATGAACTGGACGTGTTGAGCGCAGCCCGTGACGCAGCGCTTGAGGATACAGCCGAGCTTCAAAAGCTCACCGCTGCGCTCAAGGAAGTGAATGAAGCGCTTTGGGTCATCGAAGATGACATTCGCGAATGCGAGCGGGACAAAGACTTCGGAGAGAAGTTTGTGGCTCTGGCGCGCGCCGTTTATGTCACAAACGACAAGCGTGCTGCCATCAAGAAGGACATTAATCTGGCGACCGGCGCGCAGATAATTGAAGAGAAGTCCTACACGGAATTTGATTGAGCCTTGAGGCTGGCGGTCACCGCACTGTAGACCTGCTCGACGGCCAACTCTTTCAGATCAGCCACCTCAATGGCATCAAACCGGTCTGTCTTGATGCCGGTTTTCTCCACGCTGGTGTGCCAGCCGAAAAGCGCCAAGCCCGGTTTGCCCATATGCGCGGCGAGGTGCGACGGGCCTGTATCGTTCCCGACAATGAAGCCAGCGGCTTTCACGACGCCTGCAAGATCAAACCAGTCCAGGAAGGACCCTCCTGTCAGCGTAATGCCGGGGATGTTCGCGCAGAGGTCCATTTCGTCTGGGCCCGGCACTGTGACCACTTGATGTCCATCCGCAATGAGCCTTGTCGCTAGGTCCGCATAGTACGGCCACCGCTTGTGGGGCAGCGCTGCGGACGACCCCGGCACCAAAAGAATGAAGCCTGGCTGGAGCTCTGCCTGTGCCAGTAGCTCGGTCACATCGTTCGCCATCCAGGAGACGTCTGGTCGCAGCGTGTGTTGGCACGTCAGGCCCGCATCGGTGAGTTGGCCCTCCAGGCGCCGGAGGCTATGTATGGATTTGGGGTTTTTGGCCTTGTGAGGGTGGGAGCATCCCGGCGCGGTGCCTGACCATTCAGTGTTGGGAAAAATCCACCTGAAATAGTCGACGGTGCGGGACGAGTTTTGCAGATCGTAGACGCGGTCAAAGTTCAGCGCCTGAAGCTCACGCCGCAACGCCCACATTTTGTCGAGCCGCCAGCGCGGCGCGCGGGGATCGCGCACGACCTGATCCACCCAGGGACAGCGTTCCATGATCTTCGCATAAGCGGGTTCCGTCAGGACAGTGATCCTGTCATGCGCATGATGGGTGCGGATGTCATGGAGCGCGCCCTCGCTCTGCATCACGTCGCCAAACGCGCCATGCTTGATGATCAGGATGTTTTTGGTCGTCCCCATGAAGCCTGTCATAGCAACCTGTGCGGTCGCGCGAAACCTAGAAGACGCCTGGGATCACTCTCGTGCGCACACGGGACATATAGTCTTCATAGCCGTCCAATTCCCGGTTGAGTTGTCTTTCTTCGATCAATATGCGGGGCAAAAGGAAGAGAAGCGTTGCGGGTGCCGCGATTAACGCGGCGGCGGTCGATTCCAGAAAGAGGCCAACTCCGATGAAAAAGAGGATGAAGCTTGTATACATGGGATGGCGCACGCGCGCGTAAGGTCCGGTATCGACAACATATTGCTCCCGTTCATGGGTCTTCACGATATTGGCGGCGAATGTGTTGGCTCTCAAAGTGCGCCAGATCATGAAACATCCGCCGAGGAAAAAGGCGATCCCTCCCCAATAGCCGACCTGCTCGGGAAGGGCGGGCAGCAAGCGCAGACTGTGGATGTCCCAGGGGATGAACAGGAACCAGGCAATGATGAAGCCAACGAGAAGCGCAGTGGCCATTTTGTCGGCGAGGGGTTGTTCTCCGGCAAGGGAGGTTCTGTCCCGCAGTAAGTCGGGGTCGGTCCAGGAAAGCCATAAAGTGGCGACCAGATAGACCGGCATCAGCAGGAGGATAAACTCCCAACCGCGCGGCCAATCGAAATCGCCGGTCAGCAGCCAGGTCGGGGCGAACAGCATGATTGTGTAGAGGAGGATCGCGAATGCTGATCCCACAAGTCCCCGCAGAAAGACCACCATCTTCGCCCCCTTTGTATTGCCGAAAACCCTAGCAAGGCGCCGTTTCTTGCGAAAGTTTGGGAACTGAGCTTTTTGGGCATAAGGCTTGGCGCTCTTCCCTGCAGCCCGCCCCTTGATTTGATCCAAGGATGCTCCTAAATTGATGAAATCATCAGAATTGAGATTCAGATCAATTAGGGGTAGGTATGAGCTATCAAAACGACTTTGTGCGCCTTGTAAAGCGTCCCGACGGGGCGCCCTATCCTGACATTTTTGAGGTCTTGAGCGCGCCGGTCCGCGATCTCAAAGACGGTGAGTTTCTGCTGCAGAACAATTATCTGTCGATGGACCCGGCGCTGGTCCAGCGCCTGCGCGATGAAGACAATTACACCGACAAGATCGAGCCCGGTGAGGTGATGCATGCCTACGCGATCGGCCAGGTGGTCGACTCGCGTTGTGCCTCAGTGCCTGTCGGCGAAGTGCGCCTTGGACGTTTTGATATGCAGACCTATGCGATCAGCGACGATCCAGAGGGGTCGCGTGTCATTGATGCGGCTCTGGTTCCGGCGACCTGGTATTTGGGTATCATCGGGACGACGGGAGCCACGGCCTCTCTCGCTTTAAGTGAGATTCTCGAGCCTCAAGCCGGCGAAACCATGGTGATATCTGCCGGGGCAAGTTCCGTCGGCTGGATCGCTGCGCAACTTGCCAAGAAGGCCGGCTGTCATACGGTCGGTATTGTCAGCACCGATGACAAAGCAGCCGCGCTGGCGGCGGATGACGCCTATGACGCGGCCGTCAGCTATCGCGGAAAAAGTGTTGATGAGCTTGCGGCTGATCTGGCAGACGTTTGCCCAGACGGTGTGGACACCTATTTCGACAATACGTCTGGCGACATCTCGGCCGCATTGATCGACCTCTACAATGAGCGGGCACGGATTGCCGTCATCGGTCGCCTTGCGCTCTCGCATCTCAAGCATTCTCACGATGATGTCGGGCGACGGGACAGCAATGTCATTCTTGCCAAGCGGATCAAGAAACAGGGGATGGTCCTGTTCGATTATCAGGACCGGCTGCGTGATGTGGGCATTGAGCTTGCTGGCCTGGTGCTGTCCGGCGACCTTCGCTTTAAAGAAGACATCGTCGACGGGATTGAAAATGCACCGGGTGCATTCTTCCGAATGCTGGATGGGAAAAACGACGGCAAACAATTGGTCAAGCTTGCCGACATCGAAACTGAAGCCCCAGGTGAATAGGCGAGACGCTTGAGATATGGGCGATGGACCTATCACTCCACGAGATCCCAATAGGGTGCGTCGCCAAACCGATCATAGATGAACTCCACCAATAACCGTACGCGCGTGGCCAGATGCCGGTTGGGCGGGTAGAGCAGGCAGAGTTGCAGTGTTGTGGGTTTCCAATCTGGGAGCAACGTCACAAGGCGCCCTGCCTGAAGCTCCTTGCCGACAATGAATGTGGGGAGCATCGCAATGCCAAGACCGGCGACGGCGCCATCGCGCAACACGTCTCCATTGTTGGAGCAGAGTGTTCCCTTGGTCCTCACGGTCTCCTCCTGGTCTCCATTGTGCAGCTCCCAGGTGTCGCCCGCAGTTAGGTTGCCATAGTGGAGACAAGGCAGGCGGGTGAGGTCACCGGGTGTTTTGGGGGCGCCGAAATCTCTCAGGAAAGCTGGCGATGCACAAAGCACCCTTTTCATCTCAACGATTTCATGGTCGATCAGGGAAGGGATGGGATTGGGTTTCCCGATCCGCACGGTGATGTCATAGCCTTCACTCACCGGGTCAATGAAACGATCACTCAGTTCCAGTTCGGTTGTGATCTCCGGATAGCGTTTCATGAAATCGATGAGCGCTGGCCCCAGGTGTGCTGTGCCGAAGGACAGCGGCGCGTTGATCTTCAATGCACCGGCGGGCCTGTCGCTCGCGTCCTTTAGGCTGCGTTCCGCCTCTGCCAGGTCGTCCAAGATGGCTCTGCATTTCTCATAAAACGCCTGGCCGCTCGGTGTCGGTGACACGCGGCGGGTTGTGCGTTGAAGCAATTGGACGCCCAAGTCATCTTCCAGATTGATCACGGCTTTGTTGATCTGAGAGCGGGAGGCGCCGAGCGTGCGCGCCGCGGCTGCAAAGCCGCTCTCCTCCACCACCGAGGCAAACGCTGTGATCGCTGCAAACTTGTCCATAACGTCTCAATTGTCTCTATTTAAGAGACATTATGTTTTCTCGAAATGCAATAGTAAATTTTTCAGAGACGATTATCTCCTTGAGCAAGCAACCTTCAAGGAGACGGAAAGATGATGAAAATAAGAAAGGCAGATGACCGCGGCAACGTAAACATTGGCTGGCTCTCTTCCGACCATACGTTTTCCTTTGGTCATTATTATGACCCGGATCACATGGGGTTTGGCCCCTTGCGGGTCATCAATGAGGACCGTGTGCGCCCCGGCGCCGGATTTGACACGCATGGCCATCAGAACATGGAGATCATCACCTATGTTCTGGACGGCGCTTTGGAACATAAGGACTCGCTTGGCACAGGGTCCGTGATCCGTCCCGGAGATGTGCAATTCATGTCGGCGGGCAGTGGCATCCGACATAGTGAGTACAACCACTCTTCGGACGACCCAGTTCACTTTCTGCAAATCTGGGTCATGCCGGAAAAAGAGGGCGGAACGCCGTCTTATGACCAGAAGCGCTTTTTCGACCCAGGCGACAAGGCACAAGGCTTCAAACTTGTGGCGAGTGGCAGCGGACGGAACGGCTCATTGAAGATCGGCCAGGATGTCGATCTCTATGCTGGCCGGTTCGCGGCGGGTGAAGAGTTTTCGCACGCGGCAGAGGCAGGACGTCTGCTTTGGCTGCAAGTCGTTGAAGGCTCGCTCACCGTCGCGGGTGAAACCCTTACGACGGGCGACGGCTTGGCGGTGGCCAACGAAGAGGTGCTGTCGTTGGACATTGTCGAGGATGCGCATCTGCTACTGTTCGATATGGTGCCCTAAAATTAGTGCCAGGCCTTGAAATCGAGGCCTGGCATTTAGTTTATCTTACACCCACTGCCTAAGGAGGATCCGCACATGACATTCCAGCAAAGTGAAACGCCAACCTGCGCAGGCGTTGAGGAATGTGAGTCCGTCGAAGTGGTGATCACACCCAAGACCAAGGACCTCGGTGGGTTTGATGTCCGCCGCGTATTGCCGGCGCTTGAAAAGCGTCGTGTCGGACCGTTTGTTTTCTTCGATCAAATGGGTCCAGCGGTGTTTGCGCCCGGCAAGGGAATCAGCGTACGCCCTCATCCCCATATTGGCCTGTCGACACTGACCTGGCTCTTTGAAGGCGAGATTATGCATCGGGACAGCCTGGGATATGTGCAGCCCATCCGGCCCGGCGAGGTGAACTGGATGACCGCCGGCTCCGGCATTGTGCATTCCGAGCGCGCCCCGGAAGAAACGCTTGATCAGGAACGACCGCTGTTTGGACTACAGGTCTGGATGGCGTTGCCGAAAGATCTCGAAGAAACCGACCCCAGTTTTCAGCATGTCGCAGCGGATGACATTCCTTCTTATGAAAAAGACGGAATCAAGCTCTCGCTTGTCGCTGGTAAGGCATGGGGCATGGCGTCGCCGGTCGAAGTACATAGCGATACGCTCTACGCTGATGTCGACGCCGCCGAGGGCGCTGTCCTCACCATTCCGGCGGACCATGAAGAGCGGGCCATTTATCCTGTTCGCGGCTCGGTCGAGATTGACGGCGTCAAGTTTGACGCGAGTTCCATGGTGGTTCTGAAACCGGGCGTCCCGGTCGATGTCGTGGCGCCTGCGGGAGCCCATTATGTCGTCGTGGGTGGCGCTCCGATTGATGGACCGCGGCACCTCTATTGGAATTTTGTGTCCAGCAGCAAGGAACGGATTGAACAGGCCAAGGAAGATTGGCGCGAGGGGCGTTTTGCGTCGGTCCCGGGCGACGATGAGTTCATTCCGCTCCCTGATTAGCCCTCAGGCGGCTTGCGCGGCCAAGCGGCGCACGCCTGCGATCTGACCGCTAGCAAAAATCGCCACACCGATGGCGATCAGCACTATTGCGGAGATGCCTGCCGAGGTCAGCATACCGGAGACGAAAGGCAGAAGCGCGATAGACCCTGCGACCCATCCAATGTCGAGGGCGATAATGACCCACGCCAGACGGGTGGAGACGGTTGGCCGTGTGGCGACCCAAATAATGGCCGAAGCGAAGATCAGAAGTTGAACGCCAAGGCCCGGCAGCAGGGTTGGGTCGGGAATGCCGAAGGCTTGGGTCAGCGGACCTGCGTCTACCAGGCATAGGGCTCCGGTGAGCGTCGAGAACGTTGCGTTGCCCAAAAGGAACCGTCGCAGCAATCTGCTTTGAGGGTTAAACGCCGCCTCACTCTTCCATGCATCTGTTAGAAACATCTACCTCTCCTTTTGCTCGGGGTGACGCCCAACCGTGGCATGAAGGAGAGTTGCGCCCAATTCCCTCAGAGGTAAGCGCTGTGGCCCGTGTCGCCAAACAAGGTCAGCCAATTGTCGCGGCTTTCTTTGTCCGCTGGCAGGAAGGTTTCGATGCGAATTTCCTGAAGAGTCACATCCTGCGCCGTGCCAAGCGTCGTGATGGTCGTGATCAGGCGGATCGTCTGATCTCCAATTTGTAGGATCACAGGGACCAATGGTGGTTGTTGTGCGCCAATATCGATGACTTTCCATTGGGAGGGAAGGTCATAGGTCTGCATCAACTCGTCGAGAAGATGTCTTGTTGCCGTCTCGTTACGGCTGAGTTCGGCAATGGCTTCGCGGTGGAGCCGCTGCACGATGGGATAGGCAACGTCGTCCCAATTGGTCACGAAGTCGCGAAACCCTCCCGGCGCGAACATGCGGGTAAGCAGATTGGGTTTCGGAGACGTGGGACCCGGTTCGCCGCCGGTTGTCGCCCAATAGGTCTTGTTGGCGCTCAATATGTTCCAATGTCGGTCGATGGCGGCGGCGCAAAATGGTTCGTTGGCGCGCAACATGAGATCGACGAGATTCCGGATCTCATGCATTTCAGGCCCGTCATAGTCGGACTCGGCAAACGCCGCAGGAAAGCCCGCGGCGATGAGAAGTGCGTTTTGGTCGCGCAGCGGCACGTCGAGTGAGTCTGCCAGTGTCAGGATCATTTCCCTGCTGGGCTGGGCCCGCCCGGTCTCGATGAAGCTCAGGTGACGGGGCGAAATGTCGGCATCGCAGGCAAGGGCCAGCTGGCTCAATCCTCTGGCGGCTCTCCATTCCTTGAGCAAGACGCCGACGGCGCTTTGCGTATGGGCTGTTTGCATGGGCACTGACATTCCTCCTGTGTCTTCAGACTTAAGAAGAAACTGGCGTGCATGGGGAGCCAATTATTGGGCCGATGAGGGGGCCACTTTCACTTCCAGAATTGGAGGGTGCCGTGTCTATCGCGCGTAATACTCCACCATGGGCTCCCGGGTCCCGCCGATATATTGGATGGTGTCATAGACATCGAAGATGAGAGAGGTGGCGAGTGTCACTGTCGCCACGTAGAGCCACACGCGGAAATAGGGACGTCCATCGGTCTCTGCTTTGCCGGTATAGATCCTGTAGAGAAAATATCCGAAGGCGACCGCCCAGAAGATGTGACCCAATCCAAAGAGCTTGGTGATCATGTTTCCCTGAAGGGTATAGATGTAGAAGCCGACCGAGAAATTGAGGACCTGCGCCACAATCAGGACTTGGGCTTCGCGCCTTTTGATGAAGACAAAGGGCAGCAGGATCAGGAGTGTCTGCATCCAGGTGAGCCACCATTGTAGCCAAACCGGGAATTGCGCGATCTGCGCATTCATTTCGTTAAACGCATCCATTACTGGTCGCCTTTTAGTTTCAAGGTGATCGGCAAACTAGGAATGGTTAGAGCGCGGTCCAATTACGTCTGGGGTAGGTGCTTGCTTGCGAGGCAGGGGGGTGTGGGCAAATGGCGCTCAGCACAGGCCGCCTTGTCCATAGGGTTGCGGCTGCTGTGTAACGCCATACGTCTAAGGGATGTGTGGCAAATAGCCACATACTATTTATCTAGTCTTACCAGGTAGTATTCGGGCACCGGCAGGGTTTCTTCTTTTGAATATTGTGCGATTGCCACCCGCACAAAAGCGCAGTTTACTGACATTTTTGTGGGTAAACTTGGAGTTGCGTTCTTGGTGACCCCGGGTGGATTCGAACCACCGACCCTCAGATTAGGAATCTGATGCTCTATCCTACTGAGCTACGGGGCCACAAAGCGCTATTGCTGGGTGTATAGCAGAGACCAGTGATGACAGGTAGGCAGCCGGGACACTTGTTTAAATCCCACTCGGCTTTTTGACTGACTCATTACTTACGCCTCTATTTCACATGATCCGCGCGCAAAACCTTAGAACTATGATTTCACCGAAGAGGTCGCATAGGCACCGAAACTTCTTGCGAAGTTTACGAGGAGGTTGAAGAAAACCCTGCTTATGACTTTCGAATACCTGAGAGATAAGTATTCCGCTTATTCGTTTCTGTGTGTCATTGGTGTCGGAATGCACCACTCCGCTTTGAAAATGACAATGTGTCATTGTCGGAAATATCGGTCTGTTCTAGAGTTAACCAATCAAACACTATTTTAGTTGAAACCCACACCTTGATGTTCTGGCTATTTGTTGAGCTTGGCGGGTCATCGGTCATAGATATTTCAGGTGTGGTGCGCGGGTCGGGGGACTAAGCAGTATGAGATTGGTTGTAATGGGTGAGCACCCGTGTTGCCGAATAGGGTTGGCGACAATTTTGAAGGGTGTTGATGTCGATGCGCAGATTATTGAGCTCGCAGACATAGATGCACTTATCGACGAAATGGAGCGCGATGGCCCGGTTGATCTGGTATTGGTCGAAGGAGCGGCGCAGATTACTCGAGAAATGACAGCCATTTCCCGTCTCCAGGAGACAGACGGCATCGGCTCCGTGATTTTGTTGCACGAGCAGGATCAGCCAGAGATCGTGCGTCGCTATCTCGATATGGGCGTTCAGGGCGTTGTTCCTAAAACCACAGAAGCTGCTGTTCTCGTGGGCGCCGTCAAGCTTGTCCTGTCAGGTGGGCGATATGTCCCGGAAACAATCCTGGCGAAGGAAAGCTCTGGATTTGGTGAAGCAAACTATTCCTTCGATGCGGCGGGTCTGGATCGTTTAACCCGGCGGCAGATGGATGTGCTTAAGGAATTGGGTCGGGGATCATCCAATCAGGAAATTGGCGCGCAGCTTGGCATTGCTCTGGCAACCGTTAAGCTCCACGTCAATGCAATTTTGAATACGCTTGGCGTGCGCAATAGGACCGAAGCCGCCATCATTGCTTACAAAGCCGGTCTCACTGACATCAACGCGCAGGCGTAGCATTTTCGGCTATTCCGCCTTCCTGAGAAAGACCTGCAGCCGCGCGCTCTGGACGCTGTCGCTCTGGAGCCTAGCGGCGCTGGACGTTGCCGCTGAGGCTCCCTGTCAACTTGATCCTGGAGAGACAAGCAAAGTCGTTTCCATCGTCGATGGCGACACCGTTGTCCTGCAGGATGGTCGGGAAGTTCGTCTGGTTGGGCTGCAGGCGCCTAAACTTGCTTTAGGACGGCGGAATTTCGAAGACTGGCCGATGGCGGCCGAAGCCCGCACAGCTTTAATGGCGCTTGTGGCGAATAAAGAAGTCAGCCTGTCCTACGGTGGTCGCCGTGAGGACCGGTATGGGCGATTGCTTGCGCACCTGCACTTAGCGGATGGCAGGTGGGTGCAGGGCGCCATGATCGCTCAAGGTATGGCGCGTGTTTATTCCTTCTCGGACAATCGGACCTGCGTTCGCGATTTGCTACGCCTCGAAACGCAGGCCCGCGAGGTGCAAACCGCGATCTGGAGTGATCCCTATTATTCGGTTCTCATGGCCGACCGGCCTGAGAAATTGCTCTCTTACACCGACAGTTTTCAGCTGGTTGAGGGCATCGTGCAAAGCGCTGCTTTTGTGCGCGGTCGCCTCTACCTCAACTTTGGTGATGATTGGCGCGACGATTTTACGGTGACCGTTGCCCCATCCGACGCGCGTCAGTTCCCCCAAGATCTTGAACTTTATCGCGGGGCGCGCATTCGAGTCCGCGGGTGGATCAAGTCATATAATGGTCCTGAAATTGTTGTGACTCACCCGGAGCAGATCGAGTTTCTGGACGGTCCGGGCAGAGCATCTTGAATATTCCCCATAAGTTCGGGCAGTCTGCGGAGTAACGGCGACGGCACCGACCAGGGAACGAATGATTGCATACAATAAGGTTATCCGACCCAATCGGCGTCCTGCTCCGCCTCTTCTGTAGGTTCAAAGCTACGGCTTTGCTGCTGCTATCAGCAGTAGCGCTGTCGGGCTGTTCTTTTGTTCTTGATCGTGCCTCTGATTCCGGTTCTGTGCCTTTGGTCCGTGTGGCTGGTGACCAGATCGGCGCTCATCAACGTATCGTCCGAACCTATGGTGGTGCCTATGAGGATGTCGCTCTCAATGCCTACGTAAGTAGCGTGATTGAGCGGCTTCAACGGCATCCTGACCTGTCGACACGAACCTACTCACTCACGCTCCTCAACAGTCCTCTAGCCAATGCGATGGCGCTATCCGATGGGCGGATCTATCTCACTCGAGGCATGCTTGCTTACTTGAACGACGAAGCTGAGCTTGCTGCCGTGCTTGCCCATGAGATGGCGCATGTCAGCTCAGGTCACATTGCCAGTCGTCGCGATGTTGCAGATGACATCGCGCTGCTGGATGGTTTGGTTGATGACCTTGTCGGTTGGGACGGCCGCGTGGGATTGCTGTCACGCAGTGGGCTGCTCGCTGGGTATTCCCGTCTGCAGGAAACCGATGCTGACCGACTTGCTGTAACCTATTTGGAGGCAGTGGGGTATGACCCTCTTGCGGTCAGTGACGTTCTGAGTGTGATGAACGCTTACACCAAGTATCGCGCAACGCAGATTGATGCAGCTCTATGGGTTTCAACGGCAGGCTGGATGGCCAACCACCCCGACACAGAGGACCGGGTCCGTCGGACTGCTGAACGGGCCAACCTGCCGCGCCAGTCGGACCAGCCAAAGTACCGCGGACGGTCTCGGTACTTGGCCGCAATTGATGGCCTTCTTTTCGGTACGCCGCCAGAACAAGGGTTCATCCGCGGAAACCAATTTGTGCACCCGGTTGAGGGGTTTCGGTTCCAAGTCCCGGACGGCTTTCGGCTCCACAATGCGGGGGATGTCATATGGGCGCTGGGTCCCGACAAGGTGATCGTGAAACTTGATCAGGTCTTGTTCGATAAAGAGACCGACCCTCTAACCCATCTCACCACTGATTGGGCAGGCTCTCTTGCCTTGCGGGATGTGCAGCGGCTTAGTGTTAACGGGCTGCCCGGCGCTTCAGCCTGGATGCGCTTCCAAGGGCTCAACACCTATGCAGCCGTGATCGTTCTGCGCCCCGTCGGCGCCTATCGTTTTCTCATCGGTGTTCCGCCGCAGGTTGGGGACCGCCACAATGGTGACATCGAAAGCATCATATCCAGCTTTGGGGTGTTGGGTGGCCAGGACGCCAAAATCGGTCCTCTGCAGATTAGGATCGTCCAAACGTCGACCGGCGAGCGCATGGAAGAGGTTGCCACGCGGCTGCGTTTGGACCCGGCGCGCGCGGCGGAATTTTATCTGATCAATGACAGAGGGCCAGAAGAGCTGATTTCGCCAGGTACCGGGCTCAAGCTCATTGAAGAGCAGCTCGAAGGTTAGGCCGAAAGGAACGTCGCTGCGATAGGGTCGTCGATTTGCTCTGTGATCGCGGCTTTCATCTTTTCGAGCGCCCGGTTCTCAATCTGGCGTACCCGTTCCTTGGAAATACCAAACTTCGTGCCCAGCTGTTCCAGAGTTACGGATTGTTCGCTCAATCGGCGTTCCGAAATGATGGCCCGCTCCCGGGGATTCAGGTGCTCAAATGCGCCCTCAATCCATTCTCTCACGCGCTCGTTTTTATTGGTCTCTTCGACCAATTCGGATGGGGTCGGTGCGTCGCACACAAGGAGCTCCTGCCAGGTCGACCCGCCTTCTTCCTCCTGGCCGCCGGGCACGACATTCAAAGAGCGGTCGCT
This sequence comes from Parvibaculaceae bacterium, assembly GCA_965276845.1. Taxonomy (GTDB): domain Bacteria; phylum Pseudomonadota; class Alphaproteobacteria; order Parvibaculales; family Parvibaculaceae; genus Mf105b01. Next base: position 2,774,519 of record OZ255699.1, on the reverse strand, counting down.
CGCCGAGAGCCTCGTTTCCATTTTTTCAACGTCGATGACGTTGACGCCCAGAGTGTCGGCAATTGACTGCCGGTCGTCGGGTGTCAGCGTATCCCTCGTCCCGTTTGCGATACGGGCCTTGAGGCGGCGCAGGTTGAAAAACAGCGACTTATGGGCTGCCGTGGTGCCGGTCCGAACGATCGACCAGTTCCGCAATACAAAGTCCTGAATCGCAGCTCTGATCCACCAACCAGCGTAGGTTGAAAAGCGAACGTTGCGATCGGGGTCAAAGCGGGCGGCGGCCTGCATGAGGCCGACATTGCCCTCCTGCACGAGATCGCTGACGGGTAAGCCATAGTTGCGGAAACGGGTCGCCATGGAGACAACGAGCCGGATATAGGCGCCGGTCAGTTCATGCAGAGCGTTCACGTCCTGATGGTCACGCCAGCGGCGTGCCAGCTCGCGCTCATGCTCTTCGGACAGGAGCGGTTTCGTCATCACCTTCTTGATAAAACGACGGTTGGCGCGCTGCGTCTCAGGCGTGTCGATAAAGGCTGTAGATACCATAACCGTTCCTTATCCCCTTCCTTGAGGTCCGGGGGACGACCTCAAGGTTTTGTGGCTTCATGGGGTATACGGAGCGGCTCATGGGATGGATCACAAAAAAAGCCCGGGCGAGCCGGGCTTTTTGAAGGTTCAGGTTTGCCGCAGATTCAGGCGTCTTCAGCCCCATCTGCCGCAGCGTCTGCTTCAGCTTTTTTCTCTGCCTTACCCGCTGCGGTGACGAGAACAGACTCGAGCCGGGCGACGGCTGCTTCGTCGTCCATATTGTCTGCAGCCGCGACTTCGCGGGCCATTCGGTCAATGGCAGCCTCAAAAAGCTGGCGCTCTGAGTAGGATTGTTCCGGTTGCTTGTCTGAGCGGAACAGGTCGCGCACCACTTCGGCAATCGAGATCAGATCGCCGGAGTTGATCTTCGCTTCATACTCCTGCGCGCGCCGGCTCCACATCGTGCGTTTAACCTTCGCTTTACCTTTGAGTGTGTCGATTGCCTGCGTGATCACTTTTGGCTCGGAAAGCTTCCGCATGCCGACCGCGTCGGACTTGTTGGTCGGAACCCGCAGCGTCATTTTGTCTTTTGAGAATGTGATGACATAGAGTTCGAGCTCATGTCCGGCTACTTCCTGACGCTCAACAGATGTGATCTGTCCGACCCCGTGTGATGGATAGACAACAAACTCCTTATTCTTAAAGGCCAGCTTGCTCGGCCGCGGGTCAGGCGTCGCCGTGACTTTCGGCTCCGCCTTTGGAATCGGGCGGATGGAGACAGGCTCAGGAATGTTTGCTTTTGCTGGTCGCGCAATAATGGGCTTTGTTCTGGGCGTCTTCTTCTCAATGACCGCCTCTAGTTTGGCGGCCTTTTTGGCCGTGGCTTTTTTTGCGGCGGCCTTCGGCGCTGCTTTCTTTGGAGCGGCTTTTGGCGCCGCTTTCTTGGCCGCCGGTTTTTTCGCGGCTGCCTTTTTCGCTGCCGGTTTTTTTTGGGCCGCCTTTTTTGCCGCCGGTTTTTTCGGTGTCGCTTTCTTGGTTGCCGCCTTTTTGGCCGTTTTCTTCGCGGCTGCCTTTTTTGCAGCGGGTTTCTTGGCCGCTGTTTTTTTAGCCGCTGTTTTAGGCTTCGCTTTGGCTTTCGCCGGGGCTTTTTTGGCTTTGGCTGGCGAGGTTTTCTTTGCAGCTGTCTTCTTCGCGGCAGCCTTCACTTTGGTTTTTGCTTTGGCTTTTGCGGCAGGTTTGGTCGCCTTCTTCGCGCTTGCCTTCGTCTTTTTTGTGGCCTTGGCTGCCATAGTCGCTCCGTCTGCTTGCCGGTCCTGCCAGCATGTTGTCTTAGGCTCTAGGGCATCTCATAGATCCAACGGAACGCAGAAGCGGTTCTTGGTTGCCACCGCTGCGCGTCCAATCTATCCGTGTGCGTGAAGAGATCGCTGCCGATTGCCCCATCAAATCCGCGAGGCGAGGTTAGCTTGTCTTCGGATCCCCTATCTCATCTTCCGGGCTTGGCCCGGAAAAGGACCCACGCTGGCGGGGCGCCTGTCATCAAGCTATGCCGCCAAAATTGGTGCCCAAATCTCCCGGTCATCCCTCAACCGGGGCCTAATTGAATTTCTCTTATGGAAGTGTATCACAAAAATCGCCCCAAATAAAGCTAGAGCGCTGAAAGCGCAGCAAAATCAGGCGCCTAGCACGAATGGGGTTAATCGCCTTCGCCAGGTTCTGCGCTGAAGTGCTCCTCAAACTTGTTGGGCTTGCCGTCCCAGTCAGCCGCATCGGCTGGTTGCTCGCCTTTCATGGTGATGTTCGGCCATTTGGCGGCGTATTCCGTGTTCACTTCCAGCCATTTTTCCAGGCCAGGCTCGGTATCCGCCTTAATCGCTTCCGCCGGGCATTCCGGTTCGCAGACGCCGCAGTCAATGCACTCATCCGGGTGGATGACGAGCATATTCTCGCCTTCATAGAAGCAGTCGACCGGGCAGACCTCAACGCAGTCCATGTATTTGCACTTGATGCAATTGTCGGTCACCAAATAGGTCATTTTCTACTCCGAATACCGCAAGGGACTTGCGGATAAATTGTGTGGTCTAGGAATCCAGGCCCTAGTTCTCGATCCCAAGCCGGGTGAGGACCCGTTTCCTCGCGAGGCCTGCTTCGCGGTCGGGAACGTATATCAAGCCCGCCACTCGCCGCAACAGGCTCGCTTCATAGTCGTGCAATTCGCCGTCTGCGTAGACGACCTCCCAGAGCTGTTCAATCAACCTGGCCCGCTCTTCCACCTCGTAGGCGTCTTTTAGCGTTTGAGTCCAACGATGAAGGCCGACTGCTCTCTCTTCCTCACTCTCTGCGAGGGTGAGGAGCTCCTCGGTCTCGTCTTCTGAGAGTTCAAAGAAGGCCTTCAAAATCTCGCGGATCTTGGCCTGTTCCGTCTGGCCATAGACCTCATCCATGGTCGCCGCGCAGACCAGGAGAGCCGCCGCCGCGACCTTCACATCGTCGAACGATTTCTCTTGTTCATCGTAAGCAGGGGGTTGAAACAGAGCTTGAATACGCTTGAGCATGGATCCGCCGTCGTTTGGGTTTATTTCACTTATATATTCAGGAGAAATAATTCAACCACATAAAATTAATGTGTTTTTAGTCCAATCCCTTTTTCAGGGCGATTGTCTGTCTTCGGTCGCGTTTTGTCGGCCGTCCGGCGCCCGCATCTCTTTTTGCTACTTCTGGCGATTTTTCTGCAGTGTCTCTCGGTGCAGGCGGTGCCTGGTCTTCATAGAGGGCCTGTGCCTCAGGCGCTGGGCCCCGTCTAGTTCCCAGATCAACGATTTTTATGACTCTGATCTGTTTTGCCGCCGGGAAGGTCAGCACGTCGCCATTTTTAACCGCGTGACTCGGCTTCGAGACCCGTTCAGCGTTCACGCGGACTTTGCCGGCACTGACGATGCTCGCGGCAAGCGTTCGGCTCTTAAAGAACCGCGCAAACCACAGCCACCGGTCAAGCCGCTGGCTTGAATTGGGAGGCGTGTCGACAGCCATCAGTCCTTGGGTGGTGGGTTTTTGAGGGCCATGAGCGCAGCGAAGGGTGAATCCGGGTCGATGGGTTTGTCCTTGGCCCGCGGCTTGTGCTGTGGCCCTTTGGATCGGTTGTCTCTTTTAGCGCCTTTGCCGGAGGCTTTAGGTCCACGATTGCCGCGACCCTGCTTGTCGCCGCCCGCGTTCTGCTGGTTTTTGCCGCGCTGTCGGGGCGGCCGATTGCCATGCTGGCGCCGTTGGGGACGCCAAATCTGCAGCTCGGTATCGACTGGCGCAGCAGGTTCTGCGTCCGCCGCCATAGGCGCATCGGAATCTGTGGCTTCCGCATCTGCTGTCTCGGTGACGGCTGTTTCTTCCACCGGTGCAGGTGCGGCGTCGACCGTGGGTTCAGAGGAGGGCGGCACCTCGCCTCCTGAACCAGTTTGCGGCACCGCTTCTGAGGCGGGTGTCTCAGTCGCGTTGTCCGCCGGCTCTGGCGCGGTGCTGTCACCTGATGCCTGGGTGGCTGGCGTCTCCGCTTTGTGGGGTTCGGTCGCTGCGATTTTCTTTGGCGCCTTTGCAGCCGCTGTCAGGCGCTCTGCTTCTGCCAATTCCTCTGCGGTGAATTTTTCCGTTCCAACGCGGTAGCCAAGGCCTTTCAGAATGCCCGCCATCTCCTCGGCAGAACAGCCCATCAGGGACATCATATCGGCATCAATCACGAAGCCGCCTTTATATCGGCGCTCAGAAATAATGGGCCGTATGACGTCGGCGAGGCGTTCCAGCATGTCCCGGCGCACGGCGCGCGGACCGCTGACCCGAAATCCGATCGCTTCATAGAAAGCAGCCGGCGCGTCTTCCGGAACGGTCATGGAGGTCAGTCCCGGTGCTGGCGCCGGCGGTAAACCCTCGAACGGGTTGGCGTCCTTATCATCCAAGGGGCGGCTTAAGGTCCAAAGCGTCAAAATGAGGTTGGCGGCTGCGGGTTTCAGCAGGATTGGCATGAAGATGGAGTAAGCACCAAACCGCACACCTTTTTTGCGCAATTGTCCGCGGGCGTCTTGATCGAGCGCCTTCACATCATCGGCGATGCGCTCGCGATTGATCGCGCCGAGGTTTTCGACCAGTTGGAACGCGACGCCTCGTGCGAGACCGGTGAGATCTTCGCCGGTCGACAGAGTGATCAGGGGTTCCAGTACCTTAGCGATGTGGACCTTGATCCAGCTTTCCAGCCGTTCCTGTGCCTTCTGCCGGTCTGGCCCGCTGAGCTGTTCGCTGGCGTGCAACTCGACCCGTGGCGCAAGAGGCGTGTCGCCCGCGATAAGCCGCCCAACGGCGTGCCCTTCCCATATGAAGCGGCCCTGGTCGCCAAGCACAATCTCGCTTGCAGGTGCGCGGGCAAACTTCTCGGCACGTGCGGCGATCTCGCCGGCGAGCGCTTTATCAGACGCGGTTCGCAGAGCCTTGCCATGCACACCGGTGGCGCGCTCATCGGGCACGAAAACAAAGCCCTGCAGCTTGCCGACGAATTCCCCTTCGACGAGTACATCGCCTTCTTGATTTACCGACGCCATTAGTTCCTCGCGTTCTCGCAAGCGCTTCATCAAAACACTGGTCCGTCTGTCGACAAACCGTTGGGTCAGGCGCTCATGGAGAGCATCTGACAGCCTATCCTCTACAGCGCGCGTGCGCTCTTGCCAATGGGTTGAATTGTCCAACCATCCGGCCCGATTGGAGACATAGGTCCATGTGCGCATATGGGCGATGCGATTGGACAGTGTATCTATGTCGCCGTCCGTGCGCTCATGGCGTTTTATCTGGGTATCCAGCCAGGTTTCAGACAATCGTCCCTCTACCGACATCAAACCGGCATAAATGCGGGCCAGCAGGCTTGCGTGCTCGCTGGCCAGTGTTTTTCGGAAGTCCGGGATCTGAGCGACATCCCACAAAAGGCCAATGGCCGCAGGTCCTGATGCCATCGCTGCAGTTTCTTCGTCGCGGGAGAGGTGTGTCAGCACTTCAAGGTCTGTTGCCATGGGTGCCCGGGTCAGACCACGACGGCTGGGCGAGATTTCGAGCGACCGGATGAGATCCTTGAGGGTGGAATAGTCGAGATCGTTGTTGCGCCAGTAGAAGATCTGTTCGGCGTCGAAGCGATGGTCTTCGATGCGTTCGACGGTCTCGGGGTCGAAAGCCGGTGCTTCACCGGTGGTCCCAAAACTCCCGTCATTCATGTGCCGACCGGCTCGCCCTGCGATCTGGGCCAGCTCGGCTACCTTCAGAGGGCGGTGTCGGGCGCCATCAAATTTGGATGTGCTGGCGAAGGCAACATGGTCCACATCCATATTGAGGCCCATGCCGATCGCGTCCGTCGCGATCAGATAATCCACGTCCCCATTCTGATAGAGAGCGACCTGGGCATTCCGCGTGCGAGGGCTGAGTGCCCCCATGACGACTGCTGCGCCGCCGCGCTGGCGGCGGATGAGTTCGGCGATGGCATAAACGCGATCGGCGGAGAAATCGACGATTGCCGTGCGCCTTGGCAGTTTGGTGAGCTTCTTCTGACCTGCATGAGACAGGATCGAAAAACGCGGACGGTTTGTGATGCTCGCGTCGGGCAGCAGCCGAGAGATCAATGGGCGCGCGGTCTCCGAGCCCAAGAACATGGTCTCCTCTTCACCGCGCGCGCGGAGCAGGCGGTCAGTGAAGACGTGTCCGCGTTCAGGGTCGGCGGCCAACTGAATTTCGTCAACTGCGAGAAAGTCGACACTTTTGTCCAGGGGCATGGATTCTGTCGTGCAGACAAAATAGCGCGCATGGGGCGGTACGATTTTTTCTTCACCGGTCATCAGTGCGACTTCTGACGGCGACACTCGCTTGCGGATGCGGTCGTAAACCTCCCGAGCCAAGAGGCGCAGCGGTTGCCCGATCATGCCGGTTTTGTGGCCGAGCATGCGCTCGACAGCGAGGTGCGTTTTACCGGTGTTGGTTGGGCCCAAGACGGCGGTAATGGTGCTGCCGTTAGGGGCGGGGAGGGCGCGGGGAAGGTCCATGACGGCGCGCACCTTCGCGGCTCTTTGAGCGGATTGCAAGACCTTGAAATGGGCGGATTCGGCGCCATTTGAGCGCCCTGCCCGCGTTAACGATTGCCCCGTTAACTTTCAGATCATTGTGAGAACGAATCACGTCCGAATCGATGACTCGGGTATTTTCTCGGTCCGTTCACGGCTAAATATGGTGTTTGATCAAGGGCGAAGGCGGACGGGCGTTAATAAAATCTGTGGATAAGTCGGAGGCCTTCCGTAACGTCCCATCTGGCGCGGTTCGTGCGACCCTCTATAGTCGATCTCATCAAAATCAGCCAATCAAACGACATCCGGGGAGGATGGCTATGGATTTCGAGATTCCACAAAAGCTGCGTGAATATTTGCTGGTGCTTGACGATTTCATCGAGAAAGAGATCAAGCCGCTTGAGAACCAGGACGACAATATTCGGTTCTTTGACCATCGCCGGGAGCATGCCCGGACGGATTGGGACAATGAGGGTCTGCCGCGCGAGGAGTGGGAAGAGCTCTTGCGCGAAATGCGTCGACGCGCTGATGCCGCAGGTCATCTGCGCTATGCGCTGCCGGAAGAGTATGGCGGGCAGAATGGCACCAATCTCGACATGGCCGTGATCCGGGAACATCTCGCCACTAAAGGCCTGGGCCTTCACAATGATCTGCAGAACGAGAGCTCCATCGTCGGCAACATGCCGCAGGTTCTGATGTTCCGCGATTTCGGAACGCCGGAACAGAAAGATGAATTTATCGGGGGCATGCTTGCAGGCACCCATCGGGTCGCCTTTGGCCTCACCGAACCGGACCACGGATCGGACGCCACCTGGATGGAGACCCGTGCGGTTCCTGAAAAACGGGACGGCGTCGATGGTTGGCTCATCAACGGCTCGAAAATGTGGAACACCGGTCTGCATGTCGCCAATTACGACATGATCTTTGCGCGCACGGCGGGTGACGATGGCGCTGCACGGGGCATTACCTGTTTCCTCGTGCCAACGGATGCGGACGGCTTCAAGATTGAAGAATATCTCTGGACCTTCAACATGCCGACGGACCATCCACGGATTTCGCTGACCAATGTTTGGGTGCCGGACAGCGCCATCCTGGGGCCGCGTGAAAATGGTCTCGCCCTTGCGCAGCACTTTGTGCACGAAAACCGTATTCGCCAGGCGGCATCTGGGGTTGGGGCCGCGCAGTTCTGCATCAATGAAAGCGTGCAATATGCCAAAGACCGCAAGCCGTTTGGAAAACCGCTTGCGGCCAATCAGGCGATCCAGTTCCCGCTGGTTGAAGCGCATACCGAGTGCGAGATGATCCGGAACCTTGTCTATAAGACGGCCTGGCAGATGGATCAGATGACAAAGCCGGAAGTGGCGATCCACCTATCTGACAAAGTCTCGATGTGTAACTACCGCGCCAATCGCCTGGTTTGCGAAGCGGCGGACCTTGCGATGCAGGTCCATGGCGGCATCGGTTATTCGCGTCACAAACCGTTTGAACATATCTACCGGCACCACAGGCGTTACCGCATCACCGAAGGCGCTGAAGAAATTCAGATCCGCAAAGTGGGCGGTCATTTGTTCAACTACATCAACAAGAACGCCGCGCCTAAGCAGGCCGCGGAATAAAAGACGGAGGCGGGTCAAGGTCATGTCTAAGACCCGCCTCTATCTTGTTCGTCATGCGGTCGCAGCGCCGCATCCCGATATTGCAGAGCCGGAGTGGCCGCTGACGGATGAGGGACACCTTCAAGCGCGTGACCTTGCAACAGCGCTTGGCAACGAGCCGATCGACGCTATCTGGAGCAGCCCGTATCTGCGGTCACTCGATACCGTCGCGCCGCTGTCAGATCACCTGTCGCGCCACGTTCAGACCCACGATGGCTTGAGAGAGCGACGTTGGTCGGACGCCTGGTTGGAGGATTTCCTTCCCAACCTTGAGCGTTCGTTCAAGGAGCCGGATTTTAAGCTACCGGGAGGTGAAAGCGCCCGTGAGGCGCTTTACCGATTTGAAGCGGCGCTGATTGAGATCGCCGTCTCAGCCGATGGGGCGCCGACCGCTGTGGGGACTCACGGCAATGTGTTGAGCCTGTTTCTCAGATCGCTGGATCCACGCGCTGATTTCCAGTTCTGGCAAAACCTGCCTTATGCCGCCGTTTTCCGTGTGGATTGGGACGGGCACTTTCGGTGGCGCGATTAGCCTTCCTCTAGGCCACCACCCTTTGGGCTGGCGCCGTGCGAGCGTCAAAATCTAGTTGACGTCTGGCGCTCCTATATATAACAATTAAGTTATGGAACAAATTGGTTATATTAAGGGTTCACCAAACCTGGATGCGGTCTTCTCCGCACTCGCGGATCCGACGCGACGGGCGATCCTCTCCCGGCTGGCAGAGGGTCAGGCTTCGGTAAATGAGATTGCCGCTCCTTTCGACATCAGCCAGCCGGCGATCTCCCGGCATTTAAAGGTTCTGGAGCAGGCGGGCCTAGTGGAGCGTGACGTTGATCAGCAGCGCCGTCCCGCCAAGCTAAAGGCGGAGACGATGGCCGCCGCGGTCGACTGGCTCGCGGAGTTTCGAGAATTCTGGGGCAAGAGCTTCGACCAGCTTGATGATCTTCTCCTGCAACTGAAACAAGCCCAAAAGAAGGACAGCCCCCATGAGTGATTTGCCGGAATTTGTAACGGACCGCGAATTTGATGCGCCCCGCGATCTGGTCTGGCGTGCCTGGACAGACCCAGAGCTGCTGGCGCGCTGGTACGGTCCGAATATCGAAACCGTCATTCACAAGTTCGATTTGCAGCCGGGCGGCGTGTGGCTCAACGAAATGAAGATGAAGTCCATGTCAGACCGCAGCATCATGACATTCAAAGAGATAGTGCCGGAAGAAAAGCTCGTCTGGCATCACTCTTCGGCGGACGCAGAGTGGAACCCAGTTGCCAATCCGATGATGCCCGACTGGCCGAGAGTGTTGCTCACGACAGTGACGTTTGCAGGCGATGGTGCGAAGACACAGGTGCGTCTCGTATGGACGCCTCATGAGGCAACGGAGACCGAAATCGCTTGTTTTGCCGGAGCGATGGACGGGTTTGGAAGTGGCTGGGGCGCCGGCTTCACGATTATGGACGATATTCTGAAGGAGCTTCAGGCCTAGGACGTAAGTGCTGCGACGGGCCGGTATCTGGCTTAAGCGCTTTCCGTCGAGATGCGGTCTGTCGCCAATACGAGCCTGTGGGGCGGGAAGGTAAAGCTGACCGTCGTCCCGACGCCTTCTTCGCTTTCAAGTCCGAAGGTGCCGTTGTGCATCTCCACCAGGTGTTTCGTAATAGAGAGGCCAAGGCCTGTCCCGTGATGTTTGCCGGTCATGGAGCTTTCGACCTGCACGAAAGGCTCGAGGGTTTCGCGCACCCGGTCTTTCGGAATGCCAATGCCCGTGTCTGTCACCGACACGGTCAAACCATCATGATCATGGTTGCTCGCAGCGACTGTGATGGAGCCTCCAGGTTCGGTGAACTTCACGGCATTGGACAAGAGGTTCAACAATACCTGTCGCAAGGCCCGTTTGTCGGCATAGACCATGGGCAGATCATCTGGAACGTCCAATTTCAACTGAAGATCGCCTTCGGCAAGTTTGGGTCGTATGAGTTCCGCCGACCACCGAATGACGTCGTCTATCTCAATGTCCCGTTCTTCCAGGTCGTACCGCCCCGCTTCAATCTTCGAGATGTCGAGAATGTCGTCGATCATGCTGAGGAGATGGCGGCCGCTGATCAGTATGTCGTTTGTATAATCGCGGTACCGATCATTGCCCAATTCGCCGAACATTTCCTGTTGCATGACTTCGGAGAAGCCGATGATCGCGTTCAGCGGTGTCCGAAGTTCGTGGCTCATGGTTGCAAGGAACCGAGACTTGGCGCGGTTGGCCATTTCGGCGCTTTCGCTGGCGTCGCGGAGCTGGCGTTCCTGGGTCCGACGGTCGACGGCGATCCCCGCGAGATGAGCGGCGCCATCAATGTAGCCGGTTTCTGCTGCGCCCGGTGTCATGGGTTGGTCATAGAACGTTGCAAGTGTGCCCAGGATATGTCCGTTGCGGGAGAGAATGGGTTGTGACCAGCAGGCGGCGTACCCTATTTCACCCAGAATATCCCGATAGTCTCTTTCAAGCGGATCCGTTTCCACGTTTGAGACGATCACCCTTTTGCCGCTGGCAATGGCTGCGCCACAGCAACCATCGGTCGGATCAAGGGTGACGCCGATCACCGTCTCCCTGAGACGTTTGTCCACACCGGGACCGACGGCATCTGTGACGCGATTTTCGTTGTCGATCAGGAAGATGACAGACCGCCCGCCGCTGCCCATCTCGTCGACGCTGGTTGTGATCTTCGCGAGAATCTCATTAATGGGGATGCCACGGGCCAACGCGTTCAAAACTTCGAGGTGGCTCTGCATTTCATCATCGGCACGCTTGCGCTCGGTCACGTCGCGAATGTTCAGCACCAGTCCGCCCACAGACTCCGTACCCCGGAGGTCGGTAACGGAGGCTTCGATCCAAGCATCTTTTCCCCGTGGCGTGCGGATGTGCTCTTTAAATTCCCGAACATGTCCCTGTTGTTCGTTGTCCGCCAAGGACATGTTGAGCGGGCTTTTCTGGTCCAGCGGAGTCAGCAGGTCAGGCAGACGGCGTCCGATCGTCTCGTTTGGTGAGATGTCAAACTGCCGGACCGATGGCGCGGCGTAGCGAACAAAGCCAGCTTCATCTGTCAACAGAACCGTGTCATAGGCGTTTTCGACCAGAGCTCGAAACAACTCTTCGCGTTCGCGCGCATTCAAGTTGGCTTGTTCGGCGCGCACGCGGGCTTGGTCTGACGACTGTTTTTCCTGCGCCAGATCGGCGATCAACTCTTCGTTCCTGAAACGAATGCGATAGGTTTCCACATTCTGGAACTGGGCTGATCGGGCCACCGATGCCAAAAAGGCATAGAAGGCCATCATCAAGACGCCCATGACCGGATAAACCGGGCCGCCGGCGGCCAAGCAGCCGACAACTACAGCAAAAATCGGCGGTACGCTGTTAGAGAAAAAGACCGTGAAATTCCTGAACGCAATCGCGGTGACTGTCACGATGTGACTGATCAGCACCATGAAGAGGAGCATGTTCTGGGTTTCGCTCGAAGGGTTCCAAAAGAGTGGGAGGAACAAAACCCAGTTGATGTTCACCACCCAATAGGTCGCCGCGTATTTGCGAATCCACTTTTCCGGTTCGGCGGCAGCATTCGGCGAACGGAAGTAATATTCCTGCAGGGCGATCTTTGCCGCATAGGTTATGAAAACGGTTGCGAGCCAGGCCGCTGTCAGCGCGTCAGAATACTGACTTTCGAAGGACGTATACAGCGCGACGCCCGTGGCGCACATGAGGATCGGCGCGGCGCGGTAGGCCCGCACGATGGCATCGAACTGGTTTGCCTTGATGCGTCGGATATGGTCCGGCGCGAGTGTGCTGGCGACAAACGGACCGCGCCAGGCGGTTCTCATCAGGTCTTTCAGCATTTGCCAACTTTGTCGCACCACACGCACTCCCGGCGTCCAAGCGCGAAGCGGCCGCGACCTGGACATTTGATCCTTAGTTCTAGTGTCGCGGGTGTCAGGAAAAATTGTCTAAATAACCAAGGGGAACTGCGAAGGGACCGCAGCAAAGTCGTGATCATCCTTAATCGTGCGTTACCAGGCGCTGATCACGTACTCGTGCGCGCCTGTGTTTTGTCTCTCTTTGGAACATTGGAAAAAATGGGTCCGCGCATGAGGGACTCCCAGCCTGAGTGCGCTTTGATCTGGCGCGGCGCCCCCTAGGTACACCCCTAAGCGCTGATGCTCCGGATCGCGGCGGCGGGTTTGCGTACCCTATGGCCCGTCGTCGCATTTCCGGGCCTATTGCCCCAACGTTTTCATGCGTTTTTGGCTGTTTTTCGGGCTTTGTTGACCGAACGCCGCCGTTCCACGATACTCCGCGCCAACTTCTGACCGGTTAGGAATATGGACGCATGGGCAGTGACACCCCACAGATAGAGACATGGCGCGCATTGGCTGAAAAGCAGATGAAGGGCCGCTCGGTGGACAGTTTGACATGGGAAACCCCGGAAGGGATCGATGTCAAAGCGCTCTATACCGCTGCCGACCTGGAAGCGATCGCGGATGAAGGGTACGACGCCAATTCCATGCCTGGGATGGCGCCATTCGTCAGAGGTCCGCAGGCGACCATGTATGCGGGACGTCCCTGGACCATTCGCCAATATGCGGGCTTTTCCACGGCAGAAGAATCCAACGCCTTTTATCGACGCAATCTGGCCGCAGGTCAGAAAGGGCTGTCTGTCGCGTTCGATCTGGCGACCCACCGTGGCTATGACAGCGACCATGAACGCGTGGTGGGGGATGTCGGGAAAGCAGGTGTGGCCATCGACAGCGTGGAAGACACGAAGATTCTGTTTGACCAGATACCTTTGGATGAGATGTCGGTTTCCATGACCATGAACGGGGCGGTTATTCCCAATCTCGCTAACTATATCGTTGCGGCTGAAGAGCAGGGGGTCACGCCCGACAAGCTCGCCGGCACCATTCAGAACGATATTCTGAAGGAATTCATGGTCCGCAACACCTATATCTATCCGCCGGCGCCGTCGATGCGGATCATTGCGGACATCATTGCCTACTGCTCCAAGAACATGCCGAAGTTCAACACGATCTCGATCTCCGGCTATCACATGCAGGAGGCGGGAGCGACGCAGGTGCAGGAGCTTGCCTTTACGCTCGCAGACGGCATGGAATATGTGCGGGCAGCGCAGGGCGCCGGCCTCGATGTCGATCAGTTTGCGCCGCGCCTCTCATTCTTCTTTGCAATCGGCATGAACTTTTTCATGGAAGTGGCAAAGCTTCGGGCGGCGCGTCTCCTGTGGCATCGGATCATGTCTGACTTTGGGGCCAAGAACCCGAAATCCCTGATGTTGCGGACGCACTGTCAGACGTCCGGTGTGTCGCTGACTGAAAAAGACCCATACAATAATGTTATGCGTACAACGCTCGAAGCGCTGGCGGCAGTCTTGGGGGGCACGCAAAGCCTGCATACCAATGCGCTTGATGAGGCGATTGCTTTGCCGACCGACTTCTCAGCCCGCATCGCGCGCAACACACAGCTCGTTATTCAAGAAGAAAGCGGCATCACCAACGTGATCGACCCGCTGGGTGGATCCTATTATGTGGAAACGCTGACCCACTCGCTGGCCTCTGCCGCGTGGGCCAAGATCCAGGAAGTCGAAGCGTTGGGCGGCATGACCAAAGCGGTTGAGAGCGGCATGCCCAAACTCGAAATCGAAGAGGCGGCAGCGCGGAAACAGGCACGCATCGACAAGGTCGAGGAAGTCGTCGTGGGCGTGAACAAGTACAAACTGGAAAACGAAGACGATATCGACATTCTGGAAGTCGATAACGCCAAAGTGCGTGAGGCACAGATCGCCCGGTTGAAACACATCAGGGCGACGCGCGACGAAGCGAAGACCCAAGAGACCCTCAAAGCGCTGACGGAGGGAGCGCGGGGCAACGGCAACCTGTTGGCGCTTGCGGTCGATGCTGCTCGGGCGCGGGCAACCGTCGGCGAGATATCAGATGCCATGGAAGAAGTCTTTGGACGTCATCGGGCGGAGGTCAAGACAGTGTCAGGTGTTTATTCGCAGGCTTATGAAGGTGACGGCGGGTTTGAGAAAATCCAGACAGAGATTGAACAATTTGCCGAGGAGGAGGGACGCCGTCCCCGCATGCTCGTCGTGAAGGTCGGGCAGGATGGGCATGACCGTGGCGCCAAGGTTGTGGCGACCGCATTCGCGGATCTTGGCTTTGATGTCGACGTCGGGCCGTTGTTTCAGACGCCTGCGGAGGCCGCACGGGACGCCATCGAAAATGATGTGCATGTGATCGGCATTTCCAGCCTTGCGGCCGGTCACAAAACACTCGTCCCAGAGATTGTGAAGGCGCTTGAGGCAGAAGGTGCCGGAGATGTGGTTGTCATCTGCGGTGGCGTCATTCCGGCGCAGGATTATGACTTCCTCTATAAAGCCGGTGCGTCCGCGATCTTTGGACCGGGCTCGAATATCATTGAGTGCGCGGCCGACGTACTCCGGCTGATCCGCGAGAAGCGGTCGGCTTAACCGCGCTGTCAGTTGATCGCCGGTTGAATGAGGGCTCTGCCGTCCACTTCAGCCGTGGTCAGGTGGGCGATGGCATTGACGACCGGTGTTTCAAACATCATGCGAACCGGCAGCACCAGGGGCTGGGTGCCACTTGGTCCCATCTGATCGTCAAAGCGGGCAAGCCAAACGGTAAAGGGCGGCAGGGGGTTCTTTGCGCGTTCAACCAGAAACTCGCGGGTGAAGCCTGCGACCGGATCATAGAGCACACTGCATTTCCAGGCCGGTCCGTTATAAGTACCGGCGCCAATTGGCTGAAGTTGCGTCTCGTCCAATTCTCTGAATTTGAGATTGAAAATTCTGCGGCCATCAAACACGGGGATGGTTTGGGAGCAGGGTGCTGCCGTTGAATTGATTGCCGTGAAGATAGACGCCGTCAGCGGGTCTACCTTTCCGCGAACCGCAGACGCCGAGAAGCCGTTTGTATGGATGCCGTCCGCCGGTTCCGCGGCCACGTTGTAGCGACCACTATCATCAAGAGCCATGGTGATAGAGCGCTCTCCAAAGCGGCCGTCATATTCTTGCGAGTAATTGAGAAGCCGTGGGCCAGCCGGAGTCAAAACGCCCGTGGCTGTGCTTGAACCGCGCCCGTTAAACAGAGTGTCGGCAACACCTTCCGTCTGGAATTGAGCCGCAATCTCATAGCGTTTGGGTGTCAGGACGGCCTGCGTTCCAAAGGAGACAATGTGGAGTCCGCCGCCGTAGATTTCGAAGGTGAGATCAACCTCGTGGGCACCGTCGTCTGTCTGAATATCAGCGACGGTTTCCTCTGCTCTTAGGTCGGATGCGTAAAGCAATCCGACGGACAACAGGAATCCTGCTACCAGAATGGCTTGAAACGATGGTCTTGCGAATGAAGTCATGCGGTCCTCGTATCTCAGAGCCGGACGATGAAAATTATCATCTCTCTTTCACGATACGTGGGCAAGACCCTACTCGATCACATTTTCTTTGCCGATTTGTCTGAGGCCCTATTCCGCAGATGCTACTTCTTCGATGGAAGCGACTTCAAATCGGGTAGCCCGCATAACAGCGCCGCCAAAGGGGGTGCGGAGGGTCAGGCGGACGGGGACCCAGACATCGCTCCCCTCGAGCGGGGCGAGCCAAACCCGGATGGAATCTTCCCGAGCAAGCAGCTTAATGAGGGTTTTGCGCTCATAGCCTGCAACCGGCAGCATGCCCACTGTGCACCGCATAGCAGGGCCGGTATACGCGCTTTCAGCGCCGTTCATTTCCGTCATCCCATCTTCGCGCAGCTGCAGATCGTATCTGCGGCGTCCGTCAAAGAGCGGCAGCGAGCGGTCGCAAGGCGATGCCGAGGCGCTCCTGGTGGGCAGCAGCATGGCGCTCACAGGGTCCTGGGTCATCAGGACGTCGTTAAGCTGCACATGGGGTCCAAAACCGTCGCCATAGGCGGGTTCCGCCGACATTACCGGCGCTCCCCGGCTGGGATAGATGAGCTCTACCCGGCGCGATGAATCCGCGTCTTGATAGCTGGAGACAAAACGGGCGGGCTTTACCCTGTTTCCTGCGAAAGAGCCCCGGCTTTCCAGGGCGAAGGTCGTTTCGAAAAACTGTTCTGCAATGCCTTCTGTTTTGATGAAGGCATCGAGTTGATATGCACCGCCGTTGATGTTTGCTTCAACGTCCGCGCGACCCAAGTCAAAACCCCCTAGCGCGATGGAATAGTCGACCTTGAGGTTTGTTGGGCCGGCCTCCGTCGCGGAGGCAGATGATACCGTGCCAGCCATCAGGGCGGATGTGAGGATCAGCGCCGCCAGCCGACAGGGGGGTTTGGTTTGAGCGTTTTGTTGTTTCATGAGGTTATTGTGGTCCCCTCAAATGAACCCTGTCTGAACAGGAACCGCTCAGAACCGGGAATGCAGCGTGAAATACAGCCAAAAAGCTAGATTGGGCCCGCGCGCTCCGGTATGCAAACGGGATGGTAAATTCGGCGACAGAATCGCGCAAAACCGGGCGCGCTGAGCGGACAGACCCGTCTGTCCTGGCGGCAGGCATCAGGGCGGGTGAACGGGCGGCTCTGGCACGCGGCATCACTCTGGTGGAATCAAGCCGCGCCGATCACCAGGAAGCGGCGCAGCAGCTGCTCGCCCAGGTTCTGGACCTGAGTGGCAAAGCCGTCCGGATCGGCCTCTCAGGGGCCCCTGGGGTCGGCAAATCCACATTCACGGAAGCTTTCGGCCGCTATCTGATCGACCAGGGTCTCAAAGTGGCTGTGTTGGCAGTTGACCCCTCGTCGGCACGTACCGGCGGCTCCATACTGGGTGATAAAACCCGCATGGAGTTTCTGGCGCGCGACCCGTCCGCCTTTATCCGTCCCTCCCCGTCCGGGGGCACACTGGGTGGGGTTGCGCGACGGACCCGTGAAGCAATGTTGCTCGCCGAAGCCGCTGGCTATGACGTAGTCATCATCGAGACGGTAGGTGTCGGACAGTCTGAGACCGCTGTGGCCGACATGGTCGACATGTTCCTGCTGCTCCTCTCGCCGGGGGGCGGCGATGAGCTTCAAGGCATTAAACGCGGCATTATGGAATTGGCGGACCTCGTGGTGGTCAACAAGGCAGACGGAGACCTGAAGCCCGCCGCGCGCCGGGCCGCAGCGGAATATGGGGCGGCGCTTCATCTCATGCGGCCCAAAAGCCCGAACTGGACGCCGGAAGTTGCGCTGGCGTCGGCGCTCAAGAGCGAAGGACTGGAAGAGATTTGGGCCTCCATTCAGGTGTTTCGAGAGAAGATGTCAGCCTCCGGCGAACTCGAGCAGCGGCGTTCAGACCAGGCGCGGACCTGGATGTGGACAGAGCTCCGGGAAGGTCTTCTTTCTCAACTCCACACGCATGCAGAGGCGAGCCGTCTGGTGGGAGAGCTCGAACAAGAGGTCGCAGCGGGCGCGCTCACCCCGACGGCGGCTGCAAATCGGCTTTTGGCGCTGCTGTTCCCTGACAAGGGCTCTTAAGTTACTGCGAATAAAGGGAAAAAAGGGCCTTACTTTGGCCGTCCTACAGGCTTGACGCGCAGCCCCACCGGCTCTATACCTCCCCGCTCACGAAGGGCGCGGGAGCACTCCCAAGCGCCTTTTGAGCCAAGAGTTTTCAAAAACCCTTTGCGCTGACCCGGACCTGTTCGGATACCGGCTGCGAAGTGTGTTCAAGATGGGATGAAGCTATGTCGCGCCGCTGCGAGCTGACTGGAAAAGCAGTCATGACAGGCAACAATGTGAGCCACGCGAATAACAAGACGCGCCGTCGGTTCCTGCCAAATCTCTGCAATGTGACGCTGATGAGTGAAAAGCTCGGGCGTCAGTACAAGCTGAAGATCAGCGCGCACGCTCTGCGTTCAGTTGAACATCGCGGGGGTCTTGATGGCTATCTCCGCAAAGCGCGCGATTCGGAGCTTTCCACGAAGGCGCAGCGCATCAAGCGCGAGATCGCAAAAGCGGAAGTCGCTGCCGGCTAAGGCGGATTTAGCTTCTGGAAAAGAATGGGCTTCTCCTCTTGAGAAGCCCTTTTTTGTGGCCGCCTGCCTTTCAATTGGGCAGGTGCGAAGCGGTCTGCCGCCTCGTTTACGATGTTTCGTGAACGCGGCCTGCTTCTGCTAGGCGAGGGTCTTTGCCTCCGCTAACATTCTTCTCGACACGCTTTGCGCATGGCCAACTCTGGGTTTGAAGAGAAACGGACCTAATCGTCGGACATTGCGATGGCACTCATCTGGCGGGGTTGTGAGTGATGCGCGCCTTTTTTAACGCGCTTGGCAGAATGATTTTACCGGTCGCGGCGCTGTTTGGCGTCTTCGCGCTCGCCTATCTGGGGTCGACCCGGTTTGTTACGCAGTTCGACGTCTTTCCGCCTGACCAGTGGTATCTCAATCCCGGGTACTGGCTGACCTATGGACATATGGCCCTGCCGCTTATCTTTTTGGTTCTCAATCTGGTGAACCGAAAGTACGGGCCAGGGACGACCATCGCCTCCGTCATCGTGACATGGGCACTGGCGACCGGGGTTTTGATTTGGGCCGTCACCACCTATGGGCTGGGGGCCGTCGAAGGCCGGGTCGCCTCGCTTGGGGTGATGGCGACATTCTTTGGCGCGCTCTTCGCCGGCCAACTTGTCTCGATCTATGTCTTCGATCAGGTCAGGGGCATTCCCTGGTGGCGGGCTCCATTTTACGGTGCGCTCTTCGGTGGGCTCATCTTTGCTGGGTTCTTCTATGGGCAAATGGCCTATGGCTCTGAGGAGCCTTGGGCAAACCGGCTGGCCGTGATGGCGGGCATCTATGCCGCGGCGGCATTCGTGAACGTGTTCATCTACTGGGCGCTCAGAGGGGTTATTCGACCTCTGCCGGGATTTGGCGGCGCTTGAGACCTACCCGTCCAGGGCAAAAATCAGCAGCAGGGTCCTCTGTATCGCATTGAAATTGTCGTCCGACACCAGGTAGAGCAGGGTACGCCCGGCATCATCCTCGCGGACAGACAGGCCTTCCATATTGTCGATCGAGCGCGAGTGGTTCGCTTCCACAAGGACCTCGCCATCCAGTGGCTCATTTTTGTCAAGCGCTTCAGCTGGAATCCGCCGCATCATCATGGAGACGCCCGCCAGCGGGCTGTAGTGGCGCTCTAGCGTTATGAGGTCCCCGTTGGGCAGCAGGGCCATATCCGTCAGGGCGTAGGGGAGATGTTGTTTCAGCCGGACCGGGACAGCCGCTGCATCTGTCAGGCGCGCACCAATGATGTGGCCGTCCTCGTCAAAGGTTGATTCTGAGATGGCCAGCAGCGAGCCGTCCGGCAACAGCGCGATGGCTTCCAGGCCGCCATTGTTCTCCAGATTGTCGAAGGCTCCGAAGTCTGTGATGTCCCGCGCCGGGGCGTCGAACCCGAGATCGCTCAGATCATGCTCCTGCAGCCGATGATTGCGTTCAAAAGCCACCAAGGTTGGAGACGTTCGAGGGTCTCCGCTTGCGGCTACGGCCAAACCCTCTGCATCCGTTTGGCGTTTTCCCGAAAGGGGCACACCCTCGGTGTTCACAATCGGTGCAATGATCGCGTTATCTAATTCCGACGGGCGCCCATCTTCGGAAAGGATGTCTGCGGTCACCCATTTGCCTTGATCTGTAACGGCGATAAGAGCCTCGCCGTCTTCACTCACAATCAGACCCGACAGGCCGCCAAAATCGGGATGGTCAGAGGTGAGTTCCAGTCCTGCGATGTAGGTCAGTGCGCCTGCGTTTGTGTCTCTGGGGTTTCCCGGGTCCCAGGCGACAGAGGTCGTGGTGATTTCGATTGCAACGGGCTCGGCGAGTGCCGGTTGTGAGCTCGACAGCCAATAAAAGCTGGCGATAGCTATCGCCCCTAGAAACCCTCCAATTGAAAACAGCGCGAGGGGCAAGTTTAAGCGTTTCATGTTGGATGCTCCGCTGAACCGATGCGGCGACATTAGCAGGCCTTAGATGACAAGTTTACCCACGCCGCGCGGCTGCCACGTCCTGGAAGCTTGTTCTGCTCAAAGAACTGGGCCCACGGCCAGGCGGCGTTTTGGACGCTTTTTGACGGTCTTTCTTCCGACCCTGCGGTCCGGTTTTCTCGTCAAACAGCTCCGCAAGCTTATCGGTCATGGCACCGCCAAGCTGTTCCGCATCAATGATTGTCACCGCCCGCTCGTAATAGCGGGTGACGTCATGGCCGATGCCGATGGCGATGAGTTCAACGGGTGAGCGGGTTTCAATGTCCTCGATCACCTGACGCAGATGACGCTCCAAATAATTCCCTGCATTGACTGAGAGGGTGCTGTCGTCGACAGGTGCCCCGTCAGAGATCACCATCATGATCCGGCGATGTTCAGGACGCGCTAGCAGGCGGTTGTGGGCCCAGATAAGTGCCTCCCCGTCGATGTTTTCCTTCAGCAGGCCTTCGCGCATCATGAGGCCCAGATTGCGGCGCGCACGGCGCCAGGGGCTGTCGGCGGCTTTGTAGATGATGTGACGGAGATCGTTGAGGCGGCCCGGATTGCCCGGCTTGCCCTCCGCCAGCCACTTCTCACGTGCCTGGCCGCCTTTCCAGGCGCGGGTTGTAAAGCCGAGGATCTCCACTTTCACGCCGCACCGTTCCAGCGTGCGGGCCAATATATCGGCGCAGAGCGCAGCGACGGTGATGGGGCGGCCCCGCATCGAACCTGAATTGTCGAGCAGAAGCGTGACGACCGTGTCGCGGAACTCGGTGTCATTCTCCATCTTGTAGGCAAGCGGCATCATGGGGTCCGTGATGGCGCGGGTGAGACGCGCTGCATCCAGAATGCCTTCTTCCAGGTCGAACTCCCAGGTGCGGTTCTGTTTCGCCATCAGGCGGCGTTGCAGCCTGTTGGCAAGACGCGAGACAACGCCATGGAGCTGGTGGAGCTGCTGATCCAGATATTGGCGGAGGCGCGTCAGCTCTTCCATGTCACAGAGGTCCTCTGCCCCGATGACTTCGTCATAGGTCTGCGTGAAGACTTTGTAGGACGGCCCACGGGCAGCTTCTTCCATGCCGTCCGGCCGCCAGGGCTGATTGCCGTCGCCCATATCTTCCATGTCTTCGGCGTCCGCGGGCATATCGTCCGCGTCCACTTCGACCATCTGTTCTTCGCCTTCTTCGCCGTCGCCTTCTGCGAGCTCGGCCTGCTCGGCGCTGGCACCCTCCGGCTGTTCTGCTTCGCCAGCCTGGGCGTCATCATCCGGCTGGTCCTCGCCGCCTTCTTCGCCTTCCTGCTCGTCGTCAGCGTCCTCTGGGCTCTCGCCCAGTTCATCCCCCATTTCAAGGTCGGTCAGAACATCACGCATGACCTTGGCAAAGGCTTCCTGGTCTTCCAGAACGTCACAAAGGCGGTCGAGATCGCCTGAGGCTTTTTCTTCGATCCAGGGGCGCCAGAAATCGACCAGGTTTTGGGCGGCGTCGGGCACCGGCGCGCCGGTCAGCTTCTCGCGGGCCAGCATGGCGACGGCTTCTGCGAGCGGTGCTTCGTCCTTGTTGGTGATTTTGTCGTAGCCGCGGGCCTTGCAGCGCTTTTCGAGGGCAGCGGTCAGATTGCTGCCCATGCCCGCCATCTGTGTCGCGCCAATGGCTTCTACACGCGCCTGTTCAACGGCGTCAAAGATCGCCCGGGCATTGCTGCCGTCTGGTGCGAGACGCGCATCAACCTCCGCATCATGATGGGCCAGGCGGAGGGCATAGGCATCCGAAAAGCCGCGGACCTCAGCGACTTCGCCAGCTTCCAAGTCCCGGCTCGGCAGAGGCAGGCGCGCGCGCAAGCCCCGAAGACCTGGCGGCTCCGTGCCAAAGGTGACGGCCAGTTCTTCCTGCTCGGCGATGGTCTTCATGGCCGCCGTCAAGGCACGCTTGAACGGTTCGACCGGACCTTCCTTGTTCTGCATGGACACGGTCCTTCGGTCCTGAAAATCCTGGTCCTTAGGCGACCATCACGGTTGCGGCGCTGTCCGGCAGGTCTTCCCCGAAGCAGCGTTGGTAGAACTCGGCGACGGTTGCCCGTTCCAGTTCGTCGCACTTGTTGAGGAAGGTCACGCGGAAGGCAAAGCCAACATCGTCAAAAATCTCGGCATTCTCCGCCCAGGTGAGCACTGTCCGCGGGCTCATGACCGTGGAGATATCGCCCTGAATGAAGGCGGCCCTCGTCAGATCTGCAACGCGCACCATAGAGGAGACAGTTGCTTTGCCCTCCTCCGTCTTCGCGTAGCTCTGAGCTTTGGCGAGAATGATGTCGGTTTCCGCGTCGTGCTCCAGATAGTTCAGCACCGTCACGATGTTCCAGCGGTCCATCTGACCCTGGTTGATCTGTTGCGTGCCGTGATAAAGCCCGCTCGTATCCCCAAGACCGATCGTGTTCGCTGTCGCGAAGAGGCGGAAATGGTCGTTCGGCCGGATCACCTTGTTCTGGTCGAGCAGGGTGAGCTTGCCCTGCACTTCCAGCACACGCTGGATCACAAACATCACGTCCGGACGGCCCGCATCATATTCGTCGAACACGAGCGCAACTGGGTGCTGGAGTGCCCATGGAAGCAGGCCTTCACGGAATTCGGTGATCTGCTTGCCGTCTTTGATGACGATCGCATCTTTCCCGATCAAGTCGATCCGGCTGATGTGGCTGTCCAGGTTTACGCGGATGCAGGGCCAGTTGAGGCGAGCGGCAACCTGTTCAATATGGGTCGATTTCCCGGTGCCGTGATAGCCCTGGACCATCACGCGGCGGTTAAAGGCGAAACCTGCGAGAATGGCCAAGGTCGTTTCGCGATCGAAGAGATAGTTCTCGTCGAAATCGGGGACATATTCGCTGCGCTCAGAAAATGCGGGCACTTCCATATCGATATCAATGCCGAAAGCCTCGCGGACTTTCACCGTTGTGTCCGGGCCTTCTACTGACAAATTGCCCTGTACTTCCGCTTCCATTCTGCTCTTCTCTCTTTCCCATTGTCTGGCCCAGAACAAACTAGGGCCAGCCGGTAATATCTCACGTTCGAACGTGTGCACCCTACCTTGCAAATTGGCAAAGCAGACTGCGCTCGCGGATTGACCTTACTGATCTGAAACCGCGCAAAACTTTCTACCCTGTCGCATTTGCGGACGGTGCAGCGTCATCGCTCCACCTGCAAATGCGTCAAAAAGCGCGGCAGGACACTAGCAGAAGCCACTCTTTTTCAGGTAGTCGTGGGCTTGGATGACTTTCTGGAGCCGGTCTTCTGCGGCCCTGTCCCCCCCATTCGTGTCGGGGTGAAATTTCTTCACAAGCTCTTTGTAGCGGGTCTTTATGTCGTCCATCGTGGCGGTCTCGTCAAGACCAAGCTCCAGCAAGGCTTTTTTCTCCGCATTGCGGGGCAGGCGCTTCCGTTTGCCACCGGAGTTATCGCGGTAGGGGTCATTCTCCTGAAAAAACCCAAAAGTGTCCGCGAACGCAGGGTCAGCCTGGAATCTGCCGCCGCCCGAGCCTTCCGGATTCATGCCCATCTTCCAGGTTGGGCGGTGGCCGGTTCGGTTCTGCTCCTGATAGCCGCGGATCTCTTCCTCGCTCATATTGGCGAAGAAATTGTAGTTTTTGTTGTACTCGCGGATGTGGTTCTCGCAAAACCAGGCATATTGGCCCTCGGAATTGCGGCCTTTCGGCGCGCGGTGAGGGGCCTTTGCGTCGCAGTCCGGCCACTCACAGGGGCGATTGGCTGTTTTCGCTTTTTTCTTCTTCTGCGGTGCGATCCGGATCGAATCGAAATATTTGGACGTAGAATTCACGGGAGAGGCTCTCGTTTCAAAAACTTCAGACAGCGCCTGTACGAGGCTCGGTCTTTCGGACCTTACCAGCACAGTGTTAAGAGGGTGGATGACTATAGCAGAACAAATCGAGGAAATCGTTAGCGAAGCGCTTCAGCCAACGCGGTTGGAGGTCGCCGACAAATCCCATCTTCACGCAGGCCACGCCGGGGCGCGGCCAGAGGGCGAGACTCATTTCCACCTGACCATCGTTTCAGCTCTGTTTGAAGGGGAAAGCCGCGTGGCGCGGCACCGCCGGGTCAACGCGCTCCTGGCGGACCTGCTGGCCGACAGGGTGCATGCCTTGCAGCTTAAAACCCTGACCCCGGATGAGGACAAAGGCTAGACCGTCGCAACAGTTTTCACGGGACGTACGCGCAGCTTGGTGAGCTGGTTGCGCTGTTTTTCCTCAATGGTGAAGCGGAAGCCATGGAAGGTGAAAGCCTGCCCTTTTTCAGGAATGGTCTGCGCCTCGTGGATCACCAGACCTGCAATGGTGGTGGCTTCTTCGTCCGGCAGGGTCCAATCCATGTTCCGATTGAGATCGCGAATAGTCACCGTGCCGTCGACAAGCACGGACCCATCGGCCTCCCTGTTCACATCGATGAAGTCGATGTCATGCTCGTCAGCAATGTCGCCGACAATCTCCTCGAGTATATCCTCTAGAGTCACAAGCCCCATCAAGCCGCCATACTCGTCCACAACGAGTGCGAAGTGGGTTTTCTTGCGCAGAAAGGCGTTTAGCTGGCCCTGGACGCTGGTCGTCTCCGGCACAAACCAGGGTTTGGTCGCTAGCGCCAATATGTCGAGTGTGTCGGGGTCCGCCTCATCGCCGGCAATGGCCCGCAGCAAGTCTTTGGCGTGGAGCACACCGACAATGTTCTCCGGCTCTCCCTGCCAAAGAGGGATGCGGGTATGCGGGCTTTGCATCACTTCGCGAATAATGTCGATGGCGGGCTGGTCCGCATCGACCATGATCATGTTTTTTCGGTGGACCATGATCTCTTCGACCTCAAGCTCGCTGAGATCCAAGATGCCGCCCAGCATGTCCTTGTCGCGCTTGATCACCTGACCTTCCTGGTGGTGCAGGTTAATGGCGCCGCGCAGTTCGTCATGTGCCGACAATGCGTGGTCGGCGCCGTCCGTCGACACGCCGAAGAGCCCAAGAGTACGTTGAACGATAAAGGCAATTGTCGTTGTCACGGGCGCGAAGACGCGTACAACAAGCCCGATCAAAGGGGCGACGGCCAGGGCCATCCGGTCTGTGTGCGAGATGGCGTATGTCTTCGGCATGACTTCTGCGAAAATCAAAACCAGGAGAGTCATGACCAGCGTCGCATAAACAACGCCTGCGTCCCCAAAGAAGAAGATGAGCACGCTGGTTGCCAGTGCCGAGGCCAGAATATTGACCAGATTATTGCCGAGGAGGATGGCCCCAATCAGCCGTTCGCGATCCTCTGTCAGGTTTTGCACCCGCTTCGCCCGTTTGTTGCCGGTTTCGGTCAGATGGTGCATACGCGCGCGCGATGCGGCCGTGAGTGCCGTTTCCGAGCCGGAAAAGAAGCCAGATAAGCACAGCAAAACAAAAATGCTGATGATTGTCAGAAGAAGGTCGATGGTATCCATCAAACGGCCTTTTGGTCGGTCATGAAATCAAGCAGGTCGTTCTTATTCACATTGCGGGTGATGAAAGCGCCGCCGATGCCTTTGGCGAGGATGAAGGTAAGCGTGCCATCGACGACCTTCTTGTCCTGGCCCATCAGGTCGATCAATTGCTCAGGGCCGGGCAGGCTGCCGGGAATGTCCGAAAGTTTTGTGGGAAGGCCTGCCGTATCCAGATGACGGGCGGCGCGGGTCGCGTCCTGGCCGGAGCACAAGCCCAGCTTTGCCGATAGGTTGAAGGCCATCACCATGCCGATTGCAACACCTTCGCCATGGATCAAGCGATCGGAGAAACCAGTCGCTGCTTCCAGAGCATGGCCAAATGTGTGGCCGAGGTTGAGGAGCGCGCGGACGCCCCCCTCGCGCTCATCCTGCGCGACGATGCGGGCCTTGGATTGGCAACTTTTGACGATGGCGTGGGTCAGCGCTTCCGGGTCTCCTGCCATCAGTTTGTCGACATTTGCTTCGAGCCAATTGAAGAAGGGCGCGTCGTCAATCAATCCGTACTTCACAACTTCGGCGTAACCCGCACGCAGCTCGCGCGGTGGCAGCGTCTGGAGCGCAGAGATATCAGCCAGGACCAGCCGCGGCTGGTGGAAGGCGCCGATCAGATTTTTGCCCTGCGGCACGTTTATGCCGGTCTTTCCCCCAACCGAACTATCAACCTGGGCCAACAGGGTTGTGGGAATCTGGGCGAAGTCCACCCCACGCCGAAGCACGCTGGCCGCAAAGCCGGTCAGGTCGCCGATCACGCCGCCGCCGAGCGCGATAACCAGATCACCGCGTTCAACATCGGCATCCAGCAAGTCACTGAGGAGGGACTGCAGCTGACCAAAATTCTTGGTCTTCTCTCCCGGAGGCAAGACAAAAGCGGTCGTCTTGATGTTCTCGGCGGCGAGGGCCTTTTCAAGCTTGGCCAGGTGAAGCGTGGCGACATGCTCGTCCGTCACGATCACGACCCGGCCGCGCTTCAAGAGTGGGGCGATATGGCTACCTGCGTTCGCAATCAGGTCTGCTCCCACGAGGATATCGTAGGCGCGGTCGCCGAGGTCGACCGTGACTTTGTCTGCAGTGAGGCTTGTCATCTGTTCTATGTCTCCGTCCCGCCGCGTTTCAGCTCGATGGTGAGCGCGTGGACAATTTCGTCAACGACGGCGTCGTGAGGACCTTCTTTGCTGTCGATCGTCAGATCGGCCGACGCATATATGGGGTAACGCTCGTCGATCAAGCGTTTCATAACGGCTTCCGGGTCGTCGTTTTGCAGGAGAGGGCGGTGAGAGCGCCGCGCCACGCGTTTCATCAGAACGTCCAGATCTGCTTTCAGCCAGACGGATACCCCATTTTCTTTTGTGGCTTCTCTGGTTTTTGGGTTCATGAAGGCACCGCCGCCGGTCGCCAGGACCTGCGGGCCCTCGCCCAAGAGCCGATGAATGACACGCTGTTCGCCATCGCGGAAATGAGCTTCGCCGAACTCCTTAAAGATGTCCGCTATGCTCGCCCCGGCGGCTTTCTCGATTTCCGTGTCGGCGTCAACAAAGGGCAGGTCCAGGCGGCTGGCCAGCCTACGTCCCACCGTGGTCTTACCGGCACCCATCAGGCCAACAAGCACGATCGACCGGCTTCCGAGCGCATCAACGACGAAAGTGGCTTCCTGAGATTTCCGCGCAGCATCTGTTAACGGATGCTTGCTTTTCAGCGGCTGGCTGCCGCTCATGTCGTCACCTGTTACTTGCAACCTGGCGCGCTGCAAGCGCCGGTTGTGATTGTCTCTGTCTATTGAAAACAGACCATTTGGGTCATCTTACTGCACTCTTGCGAGCGTTTCAGCCTTCTTTCCCATATGCCCTAATTTGGTCAAATGTGCACAATAAGCCAGACTGCCCGTTGGTGCGCTGGCGGGGCAGGGTATTGAGTAACGGGTTTTGTTGGGTCCGGGAGGACCCTTTTGAGAAGAGTACGCCATGAAGAGTTTTGTTCGGGGAATGGTGGTGCTGCTGATCTTGGCAGGGGCGGGGTTTGCGGGCATCGTGTATCTCGCTCAATCTGATGCACCCACGCCGAGCCCTGTGGAAAAGACCATCTCCAACGACACATTTCCTCGTTAGGCGGCATCTGTAATGAAGCACACATGGCAGCCCATTGCGTCTGGCGTCTTTTTCCTCATGTCCTGTATGGGAACTGGTTTGGCGGAAGAAGGTTCCAACGACTGGCCATTTGATCGCACGCCCCCGCGAGAACAAAGCTGGCCCTTCAACCGTGACCAGGTCGCTGGATCAGAGAGCATGCGTCCGGTGGCAGAGCCGGGTGACCCAATTCTGGAAGCACCTGCTGACTGGGAGATCACCGGTAGTACCGAACAAAGCGACACGCTTGCCAATCCGCAGGTGCAATCAGGCCCGATCCGTATCCTGCCGCCGGGCGTCGGAACGGGCAGCGACGCAGCTGAGGGGTTCGATGAACCGGGAGATGATCCCGCCCCCCTCTTCCCGTCAGGGCCAAGTGCGGGTCGAACAAACGAACTTCCTACACGGGCTCTGACCGCGCGTCCGGGTGAAGCGGGCACCGGCATCGAAATCGGGTCCCTGGGGCAGGTCGATGAGGCAAGTGTCGGTCTTCTGAACGAGAGTAATGGGGGCCTTGGGCCCGCCATATGGGCCGGGACCGATCGCCGTGTGGTCGAACAGCTGATCGTTGACGTGCCGGGCCCGACGTCGTCACCGATCTTGGGAGAGCTCTCAAGACAGTTGCTGCTCACGAGTGCCCGACCACCGCAGGGCAGTAGCGGCGAGACATCGCTGTTGGCCCTTCGGCTTCAGAGGCTGAATCAAGCGGGACGCTCTGATGACGTTGCGCGCCTTTACGCGCGGGCTGGCGTGTCGCAACCAAGCCCTGCCGCGGCATTGGAGTTTGCGAAGGCAGCGCTAGCTGTCGGCGATAGAGACATGGCCTGTAATCTGCTCGGTGGCTTGCCGGTCGGTGGCGATCCCGGGACCGATCCCGTCGCTGCTTTTGCACTTAAGCTCTCCATATTCTGCCAGATATCCGGGGGGCTTTCAGCGGCAGCAAACCTGACCGTCGATCTTGCGCGCGAGCAGGGGCTTGATGCACCGCTCTTCCTGTCATTGGCGGCCGCCGCAACAGATGGATTGTCCTTGGATGCACCGGAGCCGCGCTCCATTGATCCACTGATCTACCGGATGATGGGCTTGGCCGGGCGAGAGCTGCCGGGCGGTGTCGTGGACCGTCTCGAGCCTGCGCTGCTCGTTCCTGTTGCCGAAGATCGAGCATTAGATCCTGAAATGCGGATCGCTGCCGCAGAGCGGGCCGCCGTCCTCGGCTTGATTGACGGCGATCAGATGGCTGCTGCTTATCTGGCTGTGACTTACACTCGCGAAGACGTGGCAGGCGTGCGTATTGGCGTCGAACCTGCGTCTCCCTATCGCAGGCGTGCCTTGTTTCACCAGGCGGTCTTGGATGAGCGTGTGCCCGCGGGCCGGGCCGACCTTTTGGCGATGCTCTTTTTCAGAGAGCGGGAGGGCGACGCCTACGCCGCCACAATTGCGGCCCACCGTGGCTCTCTCGCAAGCGTTCCACCGTCAAGCGTTTTAACATCCTTTGCGCCGCTCGCGGCACGTGCCTTTATTGATCTGGGCGATCGGGTCCGTGCTGCTATGTGGCTCTCGGTCCTTGAGGGCTCGACGGCAAACTCACGGCAAGTACGTGAGTTGCAGGCTGTTCTGCGATTGATCGATCCCGGCACCATTGTTGGGTCATCCTTGCCTCAGGTGGTCGACGCAAGCGCAGATGCTGTGCCTGTGGCTCCTATCCCTGTCTTTTTGCAGCCGGCGCTGAATGACCTTGCGGCAGGTGGCGCGGTCCGCGACTTTGCGGCCCTGGAGATCGTTTTGTTAGATGCGCTTGGCCTCTCCTTGGCGCCATCTGTTTGGGATGCGCTTTTAATTTCAGGGGGGTTGCCAGGGGGGGACGTGGCGCCCGTTGCCGTTTCGCAGCGCTTGAAACTTGCCAGCAGTCAAGGGCGTGTGGGGGAAACTGTGTTGCTAACGCTCGCAGCGCTGTCTGAGAGCGGGCCGGATCGGGCCCATCCACAAACCCTTTCCGAAGCGGTGCGCGCTTTGCGTCTCGTCGGCCTTGAAAGCGAAGCTCGCAGGCTTGCGGCAGAAGCTCTGATGGCCCGTCTGCACGACGGGAGTTAAGCGGATGCCTGGCCGAGGTGCTCGCATGGGCTCACAGCATCTTCCGTCCGATGCGTATCGCCTCGACGCTTTTCTTGAAATGCTCAGCGCCGAACGAGGGGCCTCGCATAACACACTTGATGCCTATGCCAGAGACCTCAGGGATTTTGGGGCGTTGGTTGCTGGCCGCGGCAAAGTATTTGCGTCATTCGAAAGCAGCGACGTGCGGGCCTACCTCGTAACGTTGGAGCAGGCGGGGCTGGCGTCGTCGACCGTGGCGCGGCGTCTTTCTGCTATTCGCCAGTTTGCCCAGTTTCTGATGAGCGATGATGTGCGCGGCGACGATCCTTGCGCGATCATTGAAGGTCCCAAGCTCTCGAGGTCGCTGCCAAAGACACTGAGCGTTGAGGAGGTGGACCTCTTGCTTCGGGCCTCCGAGACTTATGGTGCGGCGATTGTTGACCCTTTGAAAAAGTCGTACCGGCAGGCGCGCACGCGCTGTCTGATGCAGGTGCTTTATGCGACGGGTCTTCGGGTGAGCGAGCTTGTGGGTCTGCCGGTGGCTGCGGTTCGTGGGCCGGAGAGGATGTTGGGCGTTAAAGGTAAAGGGGGGCGCGAACGGCTGGTGCCTCTCAGCACACCTGCGGCGGATGCCATCGGGCACTATCTCATTTGCCGTGAGGATGTTCTGGGCGATGCGAAAAGCCCTTTTCTGTTTCCGTCGCGGGGTAAGTCTGGTCATCTGACCCGGCACCGATTTGCCCAGATGCTGAAGGAATTGGCGGAAATAGCGCAGATTGACCCTTCCAGGCTTTCTCCGCATACGCTTCGGCATGCATTTGCCAGTCATCTGCTGGCGAATGGGGCTGATCTCCGGTCAGTGCAACAATTGCTGGGACATGCGGATATTTCCACGACCCAGATTTACACCCATGTTCTGGAGGAGCGGTTGAAGGAGTTGGTGGCCAATCATCACCCTCTTGGAAAGCGATAAATGAACCGAAATTGGGCCATTTTTCTGCCATTTCTGCCATTAACCGCCAATGTGTCTCATGGTTGACAAGCGATAGGTGGCGGGCCAGTGTGCCGCCGCTGATCGACATCTGAGCGTTAAGTGACATTAAGAGCGCATGCACACATATCTCGAATTTGAAAAACCGATTGCCGAACTGGAGGGGAAGGTTCAGGAGCTGAAGCTTCTGTCTCAGGAGGACCCAACGGCAGGCATTTCCGACGAGGTTGCAAAGCTCGAGTCAAAAGCCGCTCAGCTGCTCAAAGACATGTATGCCAATCTCGATACCTGGCAGAAGACGCAGGTCGCTCGGCACCCCAATCGGCCGCACTTTCTCGACTATGCCAATGCGCTGATCGAAGACTTTACGCCGCTCGCAGGCGATCGAAATTTTGGCGAAGATGAAGCCATTGTGGGTGGCCTTGGTCGTTTCCGTGGCCGGTCGGTCGTCATCATGGGTCATGAAAAGGGCAATGATGTCGAGACCCGGATGAAGCACAATTTCGGGATGGCCCAGCCTGAAGGCTATCGCAAGGCGGTGCGTCTGATGGAACTGGCAGACCGGTTTTCGATGCCGGTGATCAGCTTGGTTGATACAGCGGGGGCCTTTCCTGGCCGTGAAGGCGAAGAGCGCGGCCAGGCGGAAGCCATCGCGCGCTCTATTGATACCTGTCTCAACATCCAGGTGCCTTTTGTTTCTCTGGTTATCGGAGAGGGTGGTTCTGGTGGCGCTCTGGCGATTGCGACGGCAAGTCGGGTGCTGATGCTGGAGCACTCGATCTACACCGTTGCCTCTCCGGAAGCCTCCGCCTCGATATTGTGGCGCAATTCAGACAAGGCAAAGGACGCTGCGGCGGCCATGAAGGTGACTGCCCAAAGCCTCCTGGAGTTGGGTGTCATTGATCGTATCCTGCCGGAACCCGTCGGTGGCGCACACCGTGAACGCGCGCAGATGATGGCTGATGTCGGTGATGCCCTTGAACATGAATTGCGCGATCTCTCAGGATTCGATGGTGCTTCGCTTCGCCGTCAGCGTCAGGAGAAATTCATGGCGATTGGCCGTGGCGAACCGTCTTAACGCCTCATTCACCTTCCCTTACAAATGCTCTCGTTTTTGTGGCTTGGCACACAGAAGCTAAACCTTTCTATGTAAACCTCTTCAGGATTCTCATTTGGTCCACTGGAGGTGGGCGCTGTGCCGCAATTCAGAAACGCCGACAATAAAGCGTTCTACGACTATTGGATGAGCTTGAACGAAGGGATGGTTCCCCATTTTCGCGCTTGGGATCCCATTCTTGTCCCGAGGCAAATGCCATGGTGCACCATTGTCGAAAGGGGTGGGGCGACGGGTTATCGGTTGAGATTCGCCGGTACGGGGATCTGCGGCTTTTACAACGAAGAAATGACCGGACAAGAAGTGGGACATCGGATGGACCCCAAAACACGCGCCTTCTATTTCAGAAGCATCGAAGAAACGCTTACCCGTCCCTGCGGCATGTTTTTTAGCAGCAAAGCACGGACAGCCACCGGCCGCGATTGTCTGTTTGATACAATTGCGTTGCCGCTCTGCGACGAAAACGGCTTGGGCTGTCGGCTCATGACGCATCAGGCGATTATTGAGGAGCTGACCTTCGGGGAGCAGCGCTCGCGTTTTTCAATGCCGGATGTTGCGGAAATCTTTGATCTGTCGTCGGCGCGCGGCGACGATTTTGAGGATGCTGCAGTTAGATCGTCATGACTATCCTGCGACCAATCTCCATCAATAAAAACGCAAGAAATTTATGTGAATTTCGCCAAAGGTTTAGCTATTGGGTCTAGGACAGGGCGGCGTGCGAGAGTTCGCGAACAACGATACGAAAGTCTTTTATGACTATTGGATGAGTCTGGCTGACGGGGCCGTCCCTCATTATCGCGCGTGGGACCCGGTTTGTGTGCCGGCACAAATGCCCTGGTGCACAATTATCGAACGAGGGGGAGAGACCGGGTTTCAGCTCCGGTTTGCGGGGACGGCCGTCTGCGCGTTTTATGAGGAAGAGATTACCGGTCAACCCATTGGCAAACGTTTGGACGCTCGGGCCCGTGCGTTCTATTTCTCCCGATTGGACGAAACCTTGAGCCGTCCGTGTGGCGCGTTTTTGCTGACACAGGCGCGCTCGGAAACCGGACGCGATTGTCTGTTCGAGACGTTGGTCCTGCCGTTGGCGGATGACAATGGTGTCGGTGTCCGCCTTCTGATGCACAGGGCGATTATCGAACGTGTCGCCTATGGCGATGCCTCAAGCAAGTTTTCAATCCCCGACCGGTTGGAATGGATCGATTTGGGTGCCGGTGTGCCGGCGGACGACCTTGTCGATCTTGCTCAGAGCAACTGAGCGAAGGCGTCGCGTACATCATCGGCGAACAGTTCCGGCTCTTCCATCGCGGCGAAGTGGCCACCCTTTTCCATCACTTTGAAGTCTTTCAGATTGTAGCTCCGTTCCGCCCATGAGCGCGGCGTAATGGGCAGCGTGTCCATCGGATATTCTGAATAGGCAGTTGGCACAGACACTTTCTGGCCGGGCTTCAGGAGTGCAGAGCCTTCAGCGGGTCCTGCTTTATAAAGCGTGTTGGCTGC
Organism: Parvibaculaceae bacterium; assembly: GCA_965276845.1. GTDB lineage: Bacteria > Pseudomonadota > Alphaproteobacteria > Parvibaculales > Parvibaculaceae > Mf105b01. The sequence continues at coordinate 2,740,921 of OZ255699.1, read as the reverse complement.
GTTGATTGTCCCTGTGAACCAGTAGATCGATAGCTGGGTGAGGATCGTGTCCATTGGAAAGCGGGCTTCCATGCCTTCCCAGGTATGGGTCTTGTCTGTGTCGCCCAGGCGGTAATATTTGTCGGCGAGCCATCCTGCGAGGCCGGTGGGCGAATCCATGACTGCATAGGCGAGCGCCATGGGTTTGGTCGACTGGATGGAGCGGTAGCCTTCTTCTCCGGCCCACCAGGTTTTCATCTCCTTGATCCAGGTGCCTTCTTCCTCCGTGACCGGCGGCTGGCTGTCATGTTTCAAGTTGGGTCTAAGAGGCAACATGGTGAGATGGATTGCGCGCACCGCTTCTTCATGCTGCAAAGCTAACCGTGAGGTGACAAAGCTCCCCCAGTCTCCTGCTTGGGCACAATAGGTGTCATAGCCAAGTACGTCGGTCATGAGCTGATGCCAGAGATCGGCCATCACGGCGGGGCCGATGGGTTGTCGTGGCAGCGACGAAAAGCCAAAGCCGATCAGCGAGGGCACAATGACGTCGAACGCCGGGCCTTGCCTGCCGTAATTTTCAGGGTGTGCAAGACGATCTACCACGTCGAGAAATTCCCGAAATGTGGACGGCCAGCCGTGGGTCATGATGAGTGGGATGGGATTTTCACCGGATCCTTTCTCGTAGACGAAATGGATTTCGTGGTCCTGATCGGTTTCGTCGGTGAGGGTCACCTTAAATTGAGGAAACGAATTCAACCAGGCTTCCTGTTTGCGCCAGTCGAAATCATCCCTCCAATAGGAGATCAGCCGCTCCATGTAGGAAAGACTTGTTCCATAGTCCCAATGCTCGTTCCCGTCCGGTTCATTGGGGAACCGGGTCTGTTCCAGTCGGTGCTTTAGGTCCGCGATTTCATGGTCGGGCACGTGGATCTTAAATGGATCGGCTGGAATGACGGGACGGGTCATATCTTACCCTTTCATCTGTTTTGCGAAGGCACGGACATCATCGGCGAATACCGGGCCGGTCTCCAAGGCGGCGAAATGGCCGCCCTTCTCCGGTTCAGTCCAGTGCACAATGTTGAAGGCTTTCTCCGCAAGCGAGCGCGGTGGGATGGAAATGAACTTCCCTTCTTCCGGCATGCGCATGAAGCCGGTTGGAATTTGGAGCGTGTCACCGGGCGCCATATTGGTTCCGCCTTCCTCAAACATGCCCCGGTAAAACCAGGTGGCGGTGTTGAAGGTACCGGTGACGAGATAGATCATGATGTTGGTGAGTAGCTGGTCCTTGGTGTAGGCGTTTTCGATGTGAGGGCCGCCTTCACCTCTTATGTCGGACCAGCCGTTGAACTTCTCCGTAATCCAGGCGGCAACACCCACGGGACTGTCCATCATGGCGTAGGAGAGAGACTGAGGCTTGGTCATTTGAAGTCTCAGATAAGCGCCTTCCATCTCCAGATCGAAACCGGCTGCCGCAGCCCAGGCTTGCTCTTCTTCGGTCTCGGGCTTTGTGTCAGATCGAAGACCCCACATGTTCAAGTGGACGGCTTTGCATCCGCCGCCTTTGTTTGTTCCATGATTGTAGGCAATGAAGCCTGAGACGATGGAGCCCCAGTCGCCGCCCTGGGCGATATAGGTGTCATACCCAAGCGTATCGCGCATCAGCTTGTCCCAAAGCTCTGCTGTGCGTTTTGGCCCCAGCGGCTTTTTTGGTTTGCCCGAAAAGCCATATCCCGGAAGTGACGGGATGACGAGGGTGAGGCCATCTTCCGCATCGCCGCCGTGTCTTTCGGGATGCGCAAGGAGATCGATCACCTCCAGGAATTCGAACACTGAGCCCGGCCAGCCATGGGTCAGGATCATGGGCTGAGGTGCGCTGCCCGATCCTTCCACATGATAAAAGTGAATTTCCTGATCTTCGACGTTTGCTTTGAACTGAGGATAGGCATTGAGCTTCGCCTCGGCCGCCCGCCAGTCGAACTCACTGACCCAATAGGCGCAGAGCTCTTTCATATATTCCATGTCGGCGCCATAGGCCCAGCGGTCACCTCCAGGCTCGATTTCAGGCATCTCATGCCACTGGTACGCTTTTGCCTTCGACAGGATGCCGTCAATGGTCGATTGCTCTATGTCCACCTGAAAGGGGGTCGGCGTACTCATGATCTCTCCCTGGATTTATTTTTCGTCATTATGGCAGGGCTGATCGCCCGCGCAACACACTGCGACATTTGCGGAATTACTTTGCCGCACCGCCATGGCACCGCTAGGGTGACGAAAAGAAAAATGCATGGTGGGGGGAGACATGGCCACAGAAGCGGTTGCAGGCGCACCGGAATTTACGATGACCAAGGCATATCGGCGATATGCGCTTGGCATTCTCTTGCTCGCCTATATCTCCAGCTATGTCGATCGGCAGATCATGGGTGTGGTCCTTCCTGCCGTCAAAGAGGAGTTTCTGTTGGCAGATTGGCAGCTCGGATTCCTGTCCGGCATTGCCTTCGCGATTTTCTACGCCACACTCGGCATGCCGATTGCCTTTCTTGCGGACCGTTCCAATCGACGGAACATTATTGCCGCTGCGGTCTCGATCTGGAGTCTTATGACCGCAGCCTGCGCCTTTGTTTCTGGATTCGGGACACTTGCCTTGGCACGGATCGGTGTCGGCATTGGTGAGGCGGGGTCGAGCCCGCCGTCCCATTCCATGATCGCGGATATGTATCCACCGGAGGAGCGCAGTGGCGCACTCGCCATTTATGCTCTCGGTGTTTATCTGGGGACCATGATCGCCTTTGCGGTCGGCGCTTTTGTTGTCGCGCAGTATGGGTGGCGTGCGGCTTTCCTGCTCGTTGGATTGCCGGGTCTGATCATCGCACTGCTTGTGCGCTACACGCTTAAAGAGCCGCCGCGTGGTTTCTCTGAAGGGCGCGAGGCACCAGAGCCCGGTCCGGTAGACTGGGGCGCAGCGCGATCGCAGATCGCCGCCGGCTTCAGACATATCTGGACTGATCGGGCGTCTTTCCACACGGTTATGGGTGTTACGATCGTCTCCTTCGTCGGGTATGGCGGAGCTGTATGGGGCTTCTCCTTCTTTATCCGCAGCTTCCAGATGAGCTACGAAGAGACAGGGATATTCCTTGCGTTGACCGTCGGTATCTTTGGCGCACTCGGTGCCATCGTTGGTGGCAAATTGGCGGACCGAATGGGTGCCAAAGACATAAGGTGGACGCCCTGGATTGTGGCGGTCGCCAAAGTGGTTGCCGCACCCATTATTCTCGCGTTCTTTCTCGTCGAAAAAGAACTGGCGCTTTGGCTCTACGTCCCGGCGACGATCCTTGGAGCGTTTTACTTAGGCCCAAGCTTCGCGCTCATTCAAAGCCGAGCACCGCTCCACATGCGCACGACCATCTCTTCCATCATGTTGTTCATCCTCAATATTATTGGTCTGGGGTTTGGGCCTCAGCTTGTGGGCATTTTGAGCGATGTTCTGGAGCCGACCTATGGCATTGAGTCCCTGCGGTATGCGCTGCTGCTCACGAGCTTCATCGCACTTTGGGGTGCGTATCACTATTACCTGGCCGGCAAGGCGTTGGGCGAAGAGATAAGTGACCGCTAATGGCCGATGTGAGGCTCTACGGGCCTGCCTATAGCGCCTACACGCGCATCGTGCGATTGGTGCTTGAGGAAAAGACAGTGCCTTATGTGCTGGAGGAGTTGGACTTTATCTCCGCCGGCATGCCCGCGGCTCAGAAAGAACGTCATCCTTTCGGGATGGTGCCTGCTCTTGAACATGAGGGGCAGATGCTCTTCGAAGCAGGGCCGGTGTGCCGTTACCTGGATGAGGTTGTGCCGGAACCTGCGCTGGTCCCGTCAGACCCCGCTCAGCGAGCTCTTATGGCGGCGACAATATCGGTGCTGGATAATTACATTTGGCCGGACCTGCGCGAACTGGTGACCCAGACGCTGTTCACGACCTTGGTGGGCGGGTGGCCCGATGACTCCATCAAGGAGCGGATGGTGAAACGGCTCACGGAATCGCTTGCGATCCTCGAAGGCAGGTTTGTTTCAACCGGTCTTCTTAACAGCAAGGAGCTGACGCTTGCTGATCTCCATGCGGTACCCATGATCTCCTATCTGGCGGAGACCGTCGACGGGCAGCTTCTGCTTCAGGATTTGCCCGGTCTTAGAGGCTGGTGGCAAGCCACGAAGGAACGCCCGTCTGTCACGGCGACGGCTTTTGACCTCACGACCTATCCCTGGGCGCGGCGTGACGACGACTAAGGGCTTCTCGGTTTAAGTCAGTGCTTCAAGGTGCCTATTTGTTTGCCCAAAAGGCATCTGCTTTTGACGTAATGATGCCCATAAGGTCATGGGCCTCGCCTATATGCGCAGAGCCGGTGATGGACAAATGCCCTGCGTCTCGGTAGATGGGCAACCCATCTGTGCTGATTTCACATGTGTCTTCGACACCGTTTGTCTTGCAGATGAGCTCCTTGAGCGACACAAATGGCGCGTGATCAGACATCTGCGACATCAAACGATAGGCCTGTTGAGAAGCGGCTGACATTTCTTCTGGCGTAAAGTCGCAGCGTTGTGTGTCTGCATCAAACAAGCGGGCTCTGACAAAACAACGTCCGATGTCGTCGCCTGTGCTTGGCGGCGGCGCTACAAAGATTGGCTTTTGGCCATTAGCGCGGATCATTTCGATTGTGTCTTCTAAATATTCAAGGACGATCTCTTCCTTGTTTTCTTCCACGCGGTCGCCGTCTGCTGTCATCAGGTCAAACGTGGTGTAATCGAACGGTGTCGCAAGAACCACATACTCCACGCCGGTCTGACTCTCAAGCCACTCCAGCACTCGGTGTGTTTGCCTCAAGCAGAGGTCAGCGCGAGCCGGTGAGACAACGTTCCCGACAATCGATAGGTCGTTCACGGGGATGCAACTCGAGACAGTGTGCTGCCTGAAGGGCATTTGTGTCCTGCTGCTCTGCAAGGCTGGAGACAAATGCATCGCATAGGAGTCGCCCCAAAGGACCACTCGCGGTGATTGCGAGGTGCTGCATTTTTCAGACAGGGTAAATTCATGCTCGCATGTTGGCGACAGGCCATGATTGGGAGCGAGCATCACGTCCAAGTCTGAAAAGGCCATGGTCTCGGTTGCTGAGCGATTTGCAAAGCCATCGTTGGAGGAGAGCACGGCACCGACGACGATCAGAGCTGCACTTGAAGCACCTGCCAATATGAAAATCTGGCGCTGGGTGAATTTTGTTTTGTCCCTAAATGGACGTTCAACATATCGCCAACTGAGGAAAGCCAGGAAGATAGAGAGGACAGATAGACCCAGCATCAGTTCGAGCGATGGCTCGTCGAGGCTGCGGTGGCGCGCGAATGCAAAGAGGGGATGGTGCCAAAGATAGGCGCTATAACTGATCAAGCCCAATCCCACGAACGCTCTGGTCGCCAACAGCCGACCAACAAACGTATCTCCTTGCGCGAACAGAATGACAAGGCCAGTCCCTATTGTCGGGACGAGTGCATAGAGGCCAGGGAATGGTGTCGATTTCGTATAGGCAAATATCGAAATCAGGATCATCAGCAGGCCCAGAGCACTCAAGAGCTCATTTGAAGGAACCTTTTTGGCGTTTTGCCTTAGCACGTAAACAGCGATGAGGGCACCGATCATGAGCTCCCATGCACGGGTTGGCAGGAAATAGAAAGCGACCTTCGGATAGGTCGACAAACCCCATTGTGCCAGGCCGAGGCTTGCAACTCCGATGACTGCGATCAGTACTCCAGCGCTGACCTTGCGCCACTTGTGAGCCAAAATCAGGAGGATCGGAAAGAACACGTAGAACTGCTCTTCAACCGCCAAGCTCCAGGTATGAAGAAGGGGTTTGAGTTCCGCCACCGGCGCGAAGTAATCGCTTTCCCGTGCAAACAGGATGTTCGATGTGAAGGTTGGGACGGCAATCAAGCTTTTCCCAAAACTCTTCAAGTCCTCCGGGAGAAGCCACATCCATGACAAGGGTATGCAAAACAGAGCAACCAGAAAAAGTGCGGGAAGTATCCGTCTGGCTCTGCGTTCATAGAAACGAATGATGCTGAAAGTGCCCGCCTGCTGCTCTTTCAAGATGATCGATGTGATCAAGTACCCGCTGATGACGAAGAAGACATCTACGCCGACGAAGCCGCCGCCGAACGTCTCAACACCGGCATGAAACAGGATGACCGGTAGAACGGCGACCGCTCTAAGACCGTCAATTTCGCGGCGATATTCCATGCCGAAACTCTCCCCCCAAGAAGTATCGGAATGGGTTTAGGTCAGCGCCCCGTGGCAGTGCTTGTATTTTTTGCCGGACCCGCAGGGGCAGGGCGCATTGCGGGCGATCTTTCCCCAGGTGGACGGGTCATTGGGGTTCATGGCCACGTCGCTTTGCCTGTTGCGTACCGGACTATTGCGGGCTGGTTGGGGACGTTCCGCCAGCGCGACATCGCCGTCAGCTTCCGCCATCTCATCTCGGCCTGTCAGCGGGTCGACATGGTGCGCCTGCATTTCCGGCAGGTCGGGCTCGTTCAGCTCCGGCGGTTGCTCGGTCACAAACTGAAGCGTCATCAACTGACGTGTCACGTCTTCCCGCAGGCGCGTGAGCAGGCTTTCGAACAGAGAGAACGCTTCTGTTTTGTACTCGTTCAGCGGGTCGCGTTGCCCATAGCCCCGAAGGCCCACGGATTGGCGCAGATGGTCGAGCATCTGAAGATGTTCCCGCCAGCGCTGGTCGATGGTCTGCAGGAGAATGGCTTTTTCGATCTGTCGGAAGGTGTCAGGACCAACATCAGCCACTTTCTTCGCCATAGCGGCATCGCCAGCCTGATAGATCCGGTCCTGAATTTCTTCCTCGGCGATGCCTTCTTCGTCTGCCCAGTCTTCCAGCGGCAGGTCGAGGCCGAACACCTTTACGGTTTCTTCCTTGAGCCCTTCAATATCCCACTGCTCTACATAAGCCTTTTCGGGGATGTGTGCGCGGACGAGATCGTCAATGCATTCATGGCGCATATCGCGGATATCATCTGACACATCTTCGGTCCGCATAAGATCGATGCGCTGTTCGAAGATCGCTTTGCGCTGATCGTTCATCACGTTGTCGAACTTGAGCAGGTTTTTCCGAATGTCGAAGTTGCGGGCTTCGACCTTCTGTTGTGCTTTCTCCAGCGCCTTATTGATCCAGGGATGGATGATGGCTTCGCCTTCTTCCAGGCCCAGCTTTTGCAGCATGCCGTCCATACGGTCTGTGCCGAAAATGCGCATCAGATCGTCTTCGAGGCTCAGGTAAAACTTGGACCGGCCGGGGTCTCCCTGGCGCCCGGCACGGCCGCGCAGCTGGTTGTCGATGCGGCGGCTTTCGTGGCGTTCGGTCCCGATGATGTAAAGACCGCCTGCATCTAGCGCCTGCTGCTTCTTGTCGGCAATGTCAGATTCGATCTCAGCGATGCGCTTGGCCCGTGTTTCTTCGTCCAGGCTCTCGTCGATTTCATCAGCGATGCGCATTTCCAGATTGCCGCCCAATTGAATGTCGGTGCCGCGGCCTGCCATGTTGGTGGCGATGGTGACTGCACCAGGCACACCCGCCTGGGCAATAATGTGGGCTTCCTGCTCGTGATAGCGGGCGTTCAGCACATTGTGCTTCACCTTCTTCTTTTTCAGGAGCGCCGCCAGATATTCCGACTTTTCAATTGAGGTGGTGCCGACCAAAACCGGCTGTCCGCGTTTTGCGCAGTCCTCGAGTTCCAGAATAATGCCGTCGAACTTTTCGCGGGCTGTTCTGTAGACTTCATCGTCTTCGTCGATCCGCGCAATGCCGACATTGGTGGGAATTTCCAGAACATCGAGGCCATAGATGTCCATGAACTCTTCTGCTTCGGTCAACGCTGTCCCGGTCATGCCGGCAAGCTTTTCGTAAAGACGGAAATAATTCTGGAAGGTCACCGAGGCGAGCGTCTGGTTTTCCGGTTGGATCTCGACCTGCTCTTTCGCTTCCAGTGCCTGATGCAATCCTTCCGAATAGCGGCGGCCTTCCATCATGCGGCCGGTAAACTCGTCAATGATGACGACCTTGCCGCCCTTGACGATGTAGTCCTTGTCTTTCTGAAAGAGCTTGTGTGCTTTCAGCGCGCAGTTCGCGTGGTGCACCAGAGAGATGTTCTCCACATCGTAGAGCGTACCGCCTTCCATGATGCCGGCTTCGCGCAGCAGCTCTTCCACATGTTCGTTGCCTTCATCGGTCAGGTTTGCCGTGCGGGCTTTTTCGTCGAGCTCGTAGTCTTCCTCAACGAGGGACGGGATGATCTTGTCTACCGTCACATAGAGCTCTGAATTGTCTTCCAGAGGTCCGGAGATAATGAGCGGCGTCCGCGCTTCGTCGACCAGGATCGAGTCCACCTCGTCGACGATGGCGAAATGGTGGCTGCGCTGGACCATGGTATCCAGCTGATATTTCATATTGTCGCGGAGATAGTCGAAGCCCAACTCATTGTTGGTGCCGTAGGTGATGTCTGCCGCGTAGGCTGCGCGCCGTTCTTCGTCGCTCATACCATGCAGAATGACCCCGGTGGCAAGGCCCAAGAACTCATAAACCTGTCCCATCCAGGCCGCATCGCGACTGGCGAGATAGTCGTTCACGGTCACAACATGGACGCCTTTCGCCGGGAGCGCATTCAGGTACGCCGCCAGCGTTGCAACAAGGGTCTTCCCTTCACCCGTTTTCATCTCGGAGATGCGGCCTTCATGCAGCGCCATCCCGCCGATCAGCTGGACGTCATAGTGACGCTGTCCAAGGCTGCGTTTCGCGCCCTCGCGTACCGCTGCAAAGGCTTCAGGCAACAAATCATCCAGTGTTTCGCCCGCTTCGAGGCGTCCTCTGAACTCCTCGGTCTTCGCGCGCAATGCCTCGTCTGACAAGGCTTCCATCTCGGGCTCAAGCGCATTGATTGCGTTCACCCGTGCGGTCAGGGATTTAATCTTGCGGTCGTTGCTGGAGCCAAAGATCCGCTTGGCAAATGCGCCAAAGCTAGCCATCAGGGTATGTCACCTTGTTGGGGCAATCGGTCCGCCTGCAGAACGCCTGCGGTCATGCCCGGTTATTCTGTCGGGAGTAGCTCTTTTTTCCGGAAAAGCGCACACCCGAGCCCAATTGATGTAAGGGGGGGCTTTGTGCTTGTCAACGCTTCCCCGGGGCCCGTCAGAGCTGTACCAAATCGGTCTGCGATATTCGTTAATGTCTTGCATTCATTGCGAAATCTTAATGGCGCCCACCCTTGTGTGAACCTGTTAGACCCCTCACTATAGGACCCCACCTGAAGCCCGGATGAACCGGGTCTCTATGTACTCTTCAAGGTCCTCTTCAAATGATGTTTTCGATCCCTTCTCTGGCCGTGCGGATGCCGGCCTGGCTTCTCGCTGGTGCGGTGCTTCTGGCGGTTTCCCTCAGCTATTCAGCGCCTGTGTTGGGAGCGGACGAGGATGACACGGTGGTGGCGCGGGTGAATGGGGTGGAGATCCGCTTTTCGGATCTTTTGCTTGCCGAAGAGGAAACAGCCCAGGCGCTCGCCAATGTTCCCGAAGATGTGAAATTTGAGTACCTGCTGAGTTTGCTGATTGACCGGGTGATCGTGTCGAGCGACGCGCGTGCCAAAGGCCTTACGGATGATCCGGGCGTTCAGCGGCGCATGGCCTACTACGAGAATAAGGCGCTGCGGGATGTTTATTGGACGCAGCTCATCACGTCGCGGATATCCGATGAGGCGGCGAAGGAATTCTATGATGCTCAGGTTGGCTCTGCAGAGCCAGAAGAAGAGATCAAAGCCCGTCACATTCTGGTTACGACAGAGGAAGAGGCACTGGCGATCATCGATCAGTTGGATACCGGTAGCGATTTTGTGGAGTTGGCGAAAGAGCATTCTACCGGTCCCACCGGCGCTGACGGGGGTGATCTTGGCTATTTCACTGCCGGCACCATGGTTCCGGAATTCAATGATGCTGCCTTTGCCCTTCAGTCGGGTGAGGTCTCCGCGCCGGTTAAGACAAAGTTCGGTTGGCATGTGATCAAGGTTGAGGACCGGCGAATGCTCGAGGTGCCGGCTTTCGAACTGGTCAAGGATCAGGTGATTGCAGCGATGGCCCAGCAAGAGGGTCGTACCATGATGGACGAAATGCGGGCTGCGGCGACAATTGAGGTTGTTGGGGCAGAGGGCGAAGGCACCCGACCGTTGATTGCGCCTCAAGAATAGGTCATATCAATTGGGTCGGGGGAATTCGTTCTGCTTGGCTCAATTCAATTTGAGCCTCATTTGATTTGAGGGTGCGTCTTCATGTCCAAGCCATCTGCAAAAGCTGCCAAAGGCGCGTCCAAATCGGACGCGGTTGCATCGCCTAAAAAGGCCGCGCAGAAAAAGGCGCCCAAAAAGACACCGAAGAAAAAGGCAGCTGAGCCGGTGTCACCATTGGCGCCGAAGAAACTCGCGCAGCTTGACCCGCTTGCTGGCGTTGAATTGGCGACAACCAATAGTGGAACGAAATACAAAGGACGCGATGATCTCCTTGTCGTTCAAATGGCTGAGGGCACGCAGGTAGGCGGTGTGTTTACAACCTCCAAAACCGCAGCTGCGCCGGTCACCTGGTGTCAGAATTCGCTGGAAGGTGGATTGGCGCGGGCTTTGGTGGTCAATGCTGGCAACGCGAACGCGTTTACCGGGAAGGCAGGCCTCCAGACTGTCCGGCAGACCGCGTCGGTTGCTGCGGCAATTGCCGGATGCCGACAGAAAGATGTCTTCATTGCGTCCACCGGTGTCATCGGAGAGGTCCTCGATGGGGACGCGATCGGTACAGCTCTCACCAAAGCCGTGAATGCCGGTGACCCGGGGTGGGAAGCGGCTGCTCGCGCAATCATGACAACGGATACCTTCCCGAAGCTTGCCACAAAAACAGTGAAGATCGGTGATGTGGATGTGCGGATCAATGGGATCGCCAAAGGCTCGGGGATGATCCAGCCGGACCTCGCAACCATGCTGGTGTTCCTGTTTACCGACGCGGCACTCCCCGCTTCTGTCTTGCAGACACTGCTGATGCTGGGCGTGCGGGATAGTTTCAATTCCATCACGGTGGATAGTGATACGTCGACGAGCGATACGGTGCTCTTTTTTGCAACGGGTGGCGCGATGGCTGCGGCGGAAGAGGAAGGTGTCACCACGCCCAAAATCTCCCGGGCGGGCGACCCGCGGTTGCGGGACTTTCGCGATGCCTTGAACGACCTGATGCTCGACCTGGCACACCAGGTCGTCAAAGACGGTGAAGGCGCTTCTAAGTTCATTGAAGTGAAGGTCACCGGGGCTGTGAGCTACAAAGCCGCTCGAACAATCGCCCTTTCCGTCGCCAATTCTCCGTTGGTCAAAACAGCGATTGCCGGAGAGGATGCTAATTGGGGGCGGATTGTCATGGCCGTCGGCAAGGCCGGAGAAGAGGCGGACAGAGATAAGCTCAAAATTGATATTGGGGGGATCAGCGTCGCCAAGCATGGCGTTGCCGTTGACGGTTTTGACGAAAAACCCGTTGCGCGCCACATGAAAGGTAAAGACATCAAGATTGCCGTCGATGTAGGCGTGGGCCGTGCAGAAGCGACAGTCTGGACCTGTGACCTGACCCATGAGTACATTCGGATCAACGCAGATTACAGAAGTTGACCCTGTCGGGCAGGACTTTGGGGCAAGCGAAGAATTGGCACGTTACGCAGACAATGAGGGACATCGGCGCGCGGCCTTGCTGGGCGGCGGATTGGGCGCGCGCGCGCTGTTTACACCGCGCCTGACTCTTCGTTGGGTCGGGCCCACTGATGCTGAAGCGCTGAGTGCCTATGCAGGTGACCCTGTTCTGCTGCAGAAGACCGAAACCATTCCCTATCCTTATGATGCGCCGGCCGCTCGCCGATGGATTGATGAAGCCGACCGTCTCAGAGCAGGCGGTGCCGGTTTCCGGTTTGCCATTGAAGACCGTGTGGCGCAGACGTTTGTCGGGGTCTCTGCATTGACCATGCTGGGCGGAGAAAGTGCAGAGCTCGGATATTGGCTTGGTCGGGAATTTTGGGGGCAGGGGTTTGGCCGTGAAGCGGTAACGGCGACGGTGGCATTCGGCGTCGATATCTTGAAACTGAAGTCGATCCAGGCTGTCGTCTATTCAGAAAATACCGCATCGGTAGCGGTGCTGCGAGGCCTGGGTTTTGAAGAAAAAGGGATGGAGACCATCGACGTGCCCGATCGAGGCGGTGCACGGCTGGTTCGGCGATTTGTCTCCGATCTCACCAAAATCGAAGAACCATCAAATGTGGTCCCGCTCAGTAACAGGGTTGCGTGATGAACGAGCCTGACCTGCCGATTGTTCTCGTGTCGGCCTGTGCGCTGGTGGATATAGAAGGGCGGGTGCTGCTCGCTCAGCGCCCTGAAGGCAAGTCAATGGCCGGGCTCTGGGAGTTCCCCGGCGGCAAGGTTGAGCCTGGTGAAGCGCCGGAGACGGCGTTGATCCGGGAGCTAAAAGAAGAGCTTGAAATAGATGTCACGGCTTCCTGTCTCGCGCCTTTCACCTTTGCCAGTCATACTTACGAAAAATTCCACCTCTTGATGCCACTCTTCGTCTGTCGGAAGTGGGAGGGGATTCCGAGACCGGTTGAAGGGCAGACACTGAAATGGGTGCGGCCATTGCGGATGGGTGACTATCCCATGCCCCCGGCAGACGAACCGTTGGTCGCAATGCTAAGGGACTTCCTTTGATAGAGGTATTTGCGGCTCGAGGCACCTCTAACCGGTGATCAGCGTTTTGGTCCTGTGGGCCTGGGCGCTTTGTCGCCGGTGCTGATCTCTTCGGTTTTCAATGCATCGGCGAGCCGCATGGCCGCTGTGCCAGGACGCATCGGCTTTTGTTGGCTCTCATGGGGTGCCCAGCCGGTGGCATACAAGATTTCAAACGTCGCACGAATGCGCCCATCCGGGTCTGCATGCCGCTCTTGGTAGAGTTCGGCGGCCCGCATCAGAGTTGCTCGTCGCAGGGGCGTTTTTTTGCGCTGCGCGATGGCGTTGGTTTCACCCATTGCGCGGAGATCGGCGATCAGGTTGAACAGGGTGTCGTAACGCACAATGATCTGGTCGGCATCGACGACCGGGAGCGCAAAGCCACTGCGCTGCAAAAGACCACCCAGATCCCTCACATCGGCGAAGGGAGACACACGCGGTGATACACCGCCTTCGCATTCCGTTTCTGCCTGCATCAAGACATCACGCAACTCGTGGAGCGTCTCTCCACCAAAAAGGGCGATGAGCAGGAGGCCATCTGGTTTGAGTGCCTTTCTCACCTGCAGCAAGGCACCTGGCAGGTCATTCACCCAGTGAAGAGAGAGCGCGCTTGTCACGAGATCAAGAGACTCTGATTTGATCGGAAGAAACTCCTCGTCCATGACGATGTGAGGCTCCGGCGCACGGCGCGCCATGCCTGGTGAGAGATCGGCGGAGATGACGGTGTCGACGCCGGCGGGTTTAAGAACTTGCCTTGCGAGCAGGCCATTGTGACAGCCCAAGTCCAGGGCGGCTTTGAAGGTCCGGTTGGTTGTCTGCAGCCGCCCGCCGATCTCCTCGCCCGCGCGTTGCACCAGAAAGTCAGCACTCGAAAAGCCTGTCGCGGCGCGTTCGCGATGGCGGACGACGGTCTGACGGTCGAAGGGGGCAGCGGGAGAAGTCATATTGGGCACTATGGCTATCTGAGCTGCACGCGCAAGTTGCTTTCGCGCCACCCTCTTCTCAGCCTATCGTTGTCCGATGACAGTGTTTGGACAGCGGTTAGAAAAATCCGGTCAGACCGTGCGTGATGTAATCCGGTGGACGAGCAATCTTTTTCTGCCGCCGCGATGCGTTTCCTGCGGTGCACCGCTGTGGGGTGATACTGAGGTGTGTGGCCTCTGCTGGAAAGACATCACTTTTATCGAGGCGCCGCTTTGTGACGTAAGCGGGATCCCTTTTCCGTTTGACCCGGGATCTGGTGCATTGAACGCGGAAGTGCTGGCGCGCAGACCCGCTTACGGTCGGGCCCGCGCGGCGCTCAGATATGACGAAGTCAGCGGTCGGCTGATTTCGCGTCTGAAATATGGAGACCGTTTGGAGGCTGTGCCGTTGTTTGCGAAATGGATGAGGCGTGCAGGTGCTGAGTTGCTGGCTGACGCTGACTTGATCGTGCCGGTTCCTTTGCACCGAACCCGATTGTTTCAGCGCCGCTTCAACCAATCGGCTGAAATAGCCCGTGCGCTCTCACGTCTCTCCGATGTTTCGTGTGCTCCCGAATTGTTGATCCGTACCCGGGCAACGCGGGCGCAAGTGGGCCTCTCCGCCTCTGCGCGGCGTCGAAATGTTTCGGGTGCTTTTGCCTTAACCCCCGGAAAAGGCGAAAAAGTCGAGGGAAAGCGGATTTTATTGGTGGATGACGTGCTCACGACAGGGGCGACTGTGGAGGCCTGCGCGAAACGTCTTGCTGCCGAGGGGGCTTTGAGCGTGGATGTCCTCACCCTCGCTCGGGTTGTTCCGCAGGAGCAAGCCCCTATATGATCCCGCGCAACCGGAAAGTGTGTTCAGGAGTGACCCCATGGCAGATGTGACCATATATACCACGATGATGTGCCCTTACTGCCATCACGCCAAAAAGCTGCTCTCGCAGAAAGGCGCTGATTTCAAGGAGATCGACGTCGGCATGGACCCGGATCTCCGCCGCGAAATGATGTCACGCTCCGGCGGCGGTCATACGGTGCCGCAGATCTTCATCGGCGACACCCATGTGGGTGGGTGTGATGATCTCTATGCGCTGGAGTCCAAGGGCGCGCTTGACCCCATTCTTGCAGGCTGATCCATGGCGATCGACGCAGACAGGTTTACGGCTGCCTGCGTCCAGATGCGGACTGGCGTCGATATTGACCAAAATATTGAAGATGCGGCTGCGCTAATCCGAGAGGCAGCTCAAAACGGTGCGCAGTTTATCACTACGCCCGAAACCACGGCCTTGATGGAACTGGGGGCGAAACGGCTCTTCGCCAACATTGTTGCGGAAGAAGACGACCGAGCGCTGAAGGCGTTCCAAGGTCTTGCGGCTGAGCTGGGGGTCCATCTTCTCATCGGGTCCCTTGCGGTCAAGGTGGCAGAAGATAAAGCGGCCAACAGGTCCTTTCTGCTGTCTCCGGATGGCATGATCACGGCGCGCTATGACAAGATCCATATGTTTGATGTGGACCTGGGCAATGGTGAAGCCTATCGGGAGTCCAAGAACTATCAGGCCGGAGACACGTCTGTGTTGGCGGATCTGCCGTGGGGCCTCTTGGGGATGACAGTTTGTTATGACCTGCGCTTTCCTTATCTTTACCGAGAGCTGGCCCAGAGAGGCGCACAGTATATAACGGTGCCGTCGGCGTTCACGAAGCCTACGGGCGAAGCGCACTGGCATGTGCTGTTGCGCGCGCGGGCGATTGAAAGCGGATGCTTTGTGTTCGCACCCGCCCAGGGCGGCACTCATGAGAACGGTCGAGAGACCTATGGTCACTCACTGATCATCGATCCATGGGGCGAGGTGTTGGCCGAAGCCGGAACCGATCCATGTGTGATCCTTGCGGAGATTGACCCTGCGAAAACTGATGAGGCACGATCCCGAATTCCCAGTCTCGCCCATGATCGTGCTATTGTTGCGCAAACACCATCGACCAACGCGTGAGACATGATTAAGTACCGCCTTATCTGTGAACAGGATCACGAGTTTGACGGCTGGTTTGCCGGGTCCGACGCGTTCGAGGATCAGATCGCTCAGGGTGAGATTGCCTGTCCCTATTGCGAAACCACAAAGGTGCAGAAAGCGTTGATGGCGCCGTCCGTTGTAACGTCAAAACAGAAGAAGCGTGCAGGTACATCTCCTACGGAGGCTGTGGAGCAGGTTCAAATGTTCATGAGCAAAGTGCGTGAACATGTTGAAACCAATTTCGACTATGTCGGCGATCAGTTCGCTGAAGAAGCGCGGCGCATTCACTACGGCGAAGCCGATGAGCGCGAAATCTATGGCGAAGCCACACTCGATGAGGCCAAGGATCTCATCGACGAGGGCGTGTCTGTAGCACCGCTTCCCGGTGAGGATAAGAGCAAGGCAAACTAGCTTCAGGCGCCTTGTGTGAAGACCGGCCAGCTGTCGGTGATCTTGCCGCCATCAAAGACCTGAATGTCGCCAAACTGCAGAAAGACAAACTCACTTTGGGTCGGGCGCAGCACAACGATGTCATTGGGGGCGAGATCAATGAGGTCCGATCCGTTCAGCATCTCCTGGTTGCTGGACCGCCCAAAGACGCCATTGGTGCGAAGCCCCGGGGGCGACACGGGTTCTGCCAGCCAGTTTCCGCCATAGATGAAAAATGTCTGCGCGGTGTTCCGGTCCCAAAGGCGGGTCGGGCCCGTCAGCGCTTCAAGCCCTGGAATGTCCGTGCGATCGACGGTCTTCACAACCGTTGTTGTGATGAAACTGGCGGGCATGTGGTCGCTGAGTGTCGAGACATCGAAATGGGTGGGTTTCACGAGAGCGGAGCCCAGGGCCACTTCATTGGCGTGGACGGTCTCCTCATGCAGCTGGTAGGTCGGGCTGCCTGCTGTGTTGAATGTCAGCTCTTCCGGGTTCCACTTTTCTCCATAGTGCTGCGCGGCCGCTTCAACAAAGGCTTTGTAGGTGCCCATTGAGCTTTCAATGGCGCTGCCCTGCCATCCCAGGATGTCCGGCACCGAAGCCAAGTGAGGGTCATACCCCATGAAGCCAGAGAAGGTGAGTAGGGGATCGGCGTCGATCGTCTCCAGCATGGGGTTCAAGCTGGCAGGGTCCGTGAGTCCCCCGCGATGGAGACCCACATCGATCTCAAGATTGATGCGCATTGCCTGGCCGCGCGTGTTGGCGAGTTGCCTGTATTCAGCCAGGCGCTCGGGCGTATCGATCAGCCATTGAAGCTGCAGGGCGGGGTCAAACGAAGTGGTGCCTAGTTCGTCATAGAAGCGCGCGGCGGCGACGACCGGCATCGGCTTTCCCAAAAGCACGTCGGCCCCTGGTTCCTGCTCGGCAACGAGGTTCAGGAAGGGCTGATGAAACAGCATCAACTTGTTCGTGTCTGCTGCGGCCATGACATGGCGGATGAGTGGCAATGAAGGGAGCGACTTGGCGACGATCCGGTAGCCCATGCCCGGCCTAAGGTGCGACTTCATCACCTCGATATTCTGGTCGAGGCGCGCTAGATCGATCACCAGTGTGGGACGCGCCAAACCTTCGTCTGTCACCGCCTTCCCGAGCTTTTCGTAATAGGGGTCGACGGGGCCCCCTTCTTTCGCAGGGCGCGACAGCGCCAGCAGGCCAAGACCTGCGAAACCCCCGCCGCCGAGCACCAATGACCGTCTGCTCAAATTGGCGAAGCGGGTCTTGAGTTGGTCGACGAGGTCACGCAATGCCGAACACCTCCCTCAAGTGGTCGTTGAGGAATATGCCGTCCGGGTCCATTTCCTGGCGTACGGTCTGGAAGTCATTCCAATTGGGGTAGAGTGCGGCAAAGTCTTGCGCCTTGAGGGTGTGGAGTTTGCCCCAATGTGGGCGCCCCCCATGCTTTTGCAGAATAGGTTCTACGGCCGAAAAGAGCGGTTGGTAGTCTTCTTCGTAATATCTGTGGATTGCGATGGAGCAACTCTCTCGTCCCTGGAACGGCGAGAGCCAGATATCGTCAGACTTCACATACCGAAATTCCCAGGGGAAGAAGAGATCGAGATTTTCGCCCTCTACAAGAGTGCGGATTTCCTTTAGCGCCAGAAGAGCGTTTTCCCGGGGCAGGTGATATTCCATCTCGTTGAAGCGCACATTGCGATCACTCGGATAGACTTTCCAGGACGTGTCCACGAAGGTTTCATCGGGCAGGTCTTCCAACGCAGAGCGAATAAAATATTCGCGGAGCGACGGCGCCCAGCCGAGATAGTCGGCCAGCGCTTTCAGGGTCATAACCCCTTCATTGTCTTCAGCGGTGGACGGTGCAAGCGGTTCGTCTGTTTCGTTGTGACTGATGCCCATGCACATGGACGAGAAGGGAATGTAAAAGAACTCAAAGTTTCTGTTTTCCGCCGCCAACGTATCAGCCTGGTCAACCATGTCATCGAAGGTTGCGACCCATGTTCGTTTGTTGATGCGGTGAGGCGTGCGGTTTTGCAGGCGTACTTTTGTTGTGATGCCAAGGGCGCCCAGCGATACACGTGCCGCCTGGAAGAGGTCGCCTTGCGTATCTTTGTCACACCAAACGGTCTCGCCGGCGGCCGTCACAAGTTCGAGGCCGGTAACATAGCTCGAGAGCGATCCGAAATTTTCGCCGGTGCCATGGGTCGATGTGGCGATCGAGCCCGCCAGGGTCTGGCGGTTGATGTCGGGCATGTTGATGAGCGCCTGACCGCTTTCTTCAAGTGGGGCGCCCAGGTCGCCGAGTTTGCTGCCGGCACCCACCGTCGCTTCCATGGTGTCAGTGTTGATCTCCAAGACACCGCTCAAGCGGTCCAGAGACATAATCGTCCCGTCTGTGGGCACCAGGGCAGAGAATGAATGGCCAGTTCCGACAGGCCGAATGGGTTTGGGGCTGGAGGCTATGATCTCTGCAACTTCAGCCGTGTTCGCTGGCGCGAGCCGCGCCTCCGGCAGACAGCTTTGACCGCCCGACCAGTTTTGCCACTTGATCCGGCGTTCTTGCGTTTTGGCCGGCGCTTCCGCGAAGGCTGCGAAAGGCTTGCCGGTGGCAAGTGCCGCCACCGCAGCACCCTGCATCATCATCTCACGTCGGTTGAGGCTCATGTCTCGTCTCCTGCCAGGAAGGCAATCAGTTTCTCAAAATCATCCATGCTGCAATCAGGGCAGGCTCCGAGCGGTGGCATGCCTTCGAAGCCATTGAGGGTGCTCTGGAGAAGGCCCTCTGCGCCACGGGCATTCAATCTCGGCTTCCAGGCTCGGACATCTCCGGAGAGGGGCGCGCCGTTATCGGGATCTGCATGGCAGGCCTGACAGGCACGCGTATATTTTTCCGCAAGGATTGGATCACCCGGCACCCGGGTTTCTGCCGCGGCAACAATGGCTGCGCGTTCTTCAGGGGTTTGTGGGGCTTCACCACATGCCGCAAGCCCAAATGCGCCTGCGAGCAGAAAAGTTTGAGCAGTTAAATTGCCGAGCTTCATCGTGGGTCCCCCGTGGCGCCTGTGCACGCATCACATAAAACCCAGTTTCTGCCCAAACGTCAACAAAATAATAGTCATAACTATTATTTTGAGTTTGCGATGATCTCCTGCCAATAGGCGGTGATGGCTGTGGTGGCTTCGCGGACAACGGTTTCGGAGGCGATTTCCGGCTCCTCCATTGCCATTTCGATGGCGGCATAGCCAATATCCACAGTCAGCCGTGCTTTGATCCAGAGATCGGCCTTTGGGATCTTGGGCAACAAGCCGCTTAGATGTTCGACCCACTCATCGGTGACCTGATGGTGGGACGTCAGCCGGACCTGCTGCAGCGTTGGCACCGCGCGAAGCGCGCGCATGATCGAGAGACCACCTGGATGTTGCTCCGTTACTCGGAGGGTCTCCATAAGGTTGTCGTATGTTCCTTCTATTTGGGCCTCAATGCTGTCGCCGGTATCGCTCAGAAACTTTTCGAAGACTTCGTTCTGCTCCTGCATAAGCCGGTCGCCGAGGGCGCGCAGCACCGCATATTTGTTTGGGAAGTAGCGGTAGAGCGTGGGCGGTGTGACCTCTGCCTTTTCCGCGATCAAGTTGGTCGAGATGCGCTCTACGCCTTCTTCCTCCAGCAGACGGGCAGCGACGTCCAGCACACGCTCATAGGTCTCTATGGCGCGTTTCTGGCGCGGCTTGTTCTTCGGCTCCAGATCGATATTTGCGTCGGTCATGCGGCTGGCTTTGGTTTGGTGGCCACCATCATGTAGTTGACGCCCATGTCCGTTGAAAGCGACCAGCGGTCGGTTATCGGATTGTAGGTGACGCCGGTTTCTTCGGTCACTTCGAGGCCCGTGCGTTCAATGCTTTTGAAAAGCTCTGCGGGCGTTATGAACTTGTTCCAGTCATGGGTGCCGCGGGGAAGCCACCGCAGAATGTATTCGGCGCCCACGATGGCAAGCCCGAAGGCCTTCAGGGACCGGTTGAGGGTTGCGCAGAACATGATCCCGCCGGGCTTCAGCATCTGCGCGCAGGACACCAAGAAACCCGCGGGATCGGCGACATGCTCAATTACTTCCATATTCAGAATGACGTCAAATTGGGCACCGCCCGCCGCCAGTTCCTCAGCAGTGGTCACACGGTAGTCAATATTGAGGCCCTGTTCTTCCGCATGAACGCTTGCGGTTTTTATGTTCGCTTCGCCGGCATCAGCTCCAATCACACTTGCCCCTAGACGTGTCATCGGTTCGCTCAGGAGCCCGCCGCCACACCCGATATCCAACAGGCTGAGGCCCTCGAATGGTGTGGTACTTGCAGCGTCCAGGCCAAAATGAGCGACCACCCGTTCTCTGACGAAGGACAGCCGCGTCGGATTGAACTTATGTAAGGGCGCGAATTTGCCCTTGGGGTCCCACCATTCGGCGGCCATAGCGGAAAAACGGGCGATTTCGTCGTCATCGACACTGGAACGGGCACTTTGGGCGACGTCAGTCACGTGGATGCTCCTTTTGGGGTTTGTTGGTGTGCCCCATGTTGCGGATGAGGGACCATCCGAGTATGTATGGCCCCGCAAAAGCGGATGAGTTGATGAGGGGCCTCCCTCAGAAGCACACCGCTTTTGTTTATGTATATGTGCATGGCCTGATCACTTGGTCCAGTTTACTGCGCCAATCTGCTGGTCATGGCCACTTGCGTGAAGGTTAGAAATTATGGCCCGACTGGTCATGAAATTCGGTGGTACTTCTGTTGCTGATTTAGAGCGAATCCGCAACGTGGCGACCCATGTGAAACGCGAAGTTGAAGCGGGGCATCAGGTCGCCGTTGTTGTGTCGGCTATGGCCGGCACCACAAACCAGCTCGTTTCGTGGACCAAAGAAGCGGCTGCCCTTCACGATGCGCGGGAATATGACGCAGTTGTTTCTGCTGGCGAACAGATCTCCGTCGGGCTCCTGGCAATTGCCCTACAAGAGATGGGGGTATCTGCCCGTTCCTGGCTTGGCTGGCAGATTCCGATCCTGACAGATGACGCGCATGGCGCCGCGCGGATTGCAGATATTGATGCGGCGAAGCTGGGTGAACGGATCGACCAGGGCCAGGTTGCCGTCATTGCGGGGTTCCAGGGCATCAGCCCGGATGGTCGGATCGCAACGCTTGGACGGGGCGGGTCGGACACGAGTGCGGTTGCTGTTGCTGCCGCTCTCAATGCGGAGCGCTGTGATATCTATACGGACGTGGATGGCGTCTATACGACCGACCCTCGGATCGTGTCGAAGGCTCAGAAGCTCGACAAGATTAGTTATGAGGAGATGCTCGAAATGGCATCTCTTGGCGCCAAGGTTCTGCAGACCCGGTCGGTAGAACTGGCCATGGTGCACAATGTGCGCCTCCAGGTTCGCTCAAGTTTTGACGCGCCTGATTCACCTCAAGGAACCGGAAGCGGACCGTCATATGTTGGTCCGGGGACACTTGTCTGTGGCGAGGAAGAGATTGTGGAACAAGAAGTCGTAAGCGGCATTGCCTACACGAAAGACGAAGCGAAGATTACCCTGATCAAGGTCGCCGATCAGCCGGGTGTGGCAGCGCGCATCTTCGGCCCGCTGGCAGATGCTGCGATCAACGTCGATATGATTGTACAGAACGTTTCCGAAGACGGCGAACGCACTGATTTGACCTTCACGGTGCCGGTGGCCGACCTGGAGCGCGCCGTTGCTGTTATTGAAGGTGCCTGTGATACAATTGGATATGAGCAAATCCTGAGCGATACCGATGTGGTGAAGGTGTCTGTCATTGGCATCGGCATGCGCTCGCATGCCGGGGTTGCGCAGAAAATGTTCCAGACGCTTGCCGACAAGGGCATCAATCTTCAGGTGATTTCGACGTCTGAAATCAAGGTAAGCGTTCTGATCTCTGCGGAATATACGGAGCTCGCCGTGCGAGCCCTCCATTCGGCCTATGGCCTTGACGACGACGCTGCTGCATAAAACGAGAAGTTTAACTAAGAAAGACAATATGTCGGTTACCAAGGCGCATATCTTTGCGGCCCGATTTGAGGCTGTGCAGTTGTTCTCTCGGGGGCTCTCCTGATGGCAACGACACAGGGCCCACGCGTTCTCCTGCGGCGATTGCGAGAAGCAATGGCGGAGGTGAGCGAGTCGCAGGCGCGTCTTGATCAGGTGGCGCATCTGATCGCTGAGAATATGGTTGCCGAGGTGTGTTCGATTTACCTGATGCGGCCGGAGGATGAGCTTGAGCTCTATGCCACCGAGGGGTTGAAGGCTTCTGCGGTTCATAAGACGCGCCTTAAAGTGGGCACGGGTCTTGTCGGGGACATTGCCGCTCACGCCCGGCCGCTCAACCTCTCGGATGCCCAGTCCCACCCAAATTTTGCCTACCGGCCTGAAACGGGTGAGGAGATCTATAAGTCTCTCATGGGCGTTCCCATTCTTCGATCGGGCCGGGTGGTCGGTGTGCTGGTGGTCCAAAATCGTACCATGCGGCACTATTCCGAAGAGGAAGTCGAAGCGCTTGAAACCATCGCGATGGTCCTGGCTGAGCTCGCCGCCGCGTCTGATCTTATTACATTTGATGATGATGACCGCGATGCTGCAGCGCAGGAGCCGCTCTATGTTGAGGGCACCGCGTTGTCCGCCGGCCTTGCGCTTGGGCATGCCGTTCTCCACGAACCTCGTGTCCACGTTACGCGGCTGATCGCAGAGAATGTTGACGTCGAGTCGGAGCGGCTTGAAAAAGCCGTCTATGAGCTTCGCTCTTCCATCGATCAGCTATTGACGACGTCGGACCTCAGCCATGCAGGGGAGCATCGCGAGGTTTTGCAGGCCTATCGTATGTTCGCGAATGACCGCGGCTGGTTGAAGCGCATGCTTGAGGCGGTGAAGACCGGCCTGACAGCGGAAGCGGCGGTAGAGCGCGTTCAAAACGATACGCGTGCGCGCATGATGCGGCAGACAGATCCCTATCTCCGGGACCGGCTCCACGATCTGGATGATCTCGCGAACCGTTTGTTACGCCACCTCACGGGCGTTGCACTCTCCTCTGCAAGTGGCGACCTGCCCGAAGATGCGATCATTGTTGCGCGCAATATGGGTCCGGCGGAGCTGTTGGACTACGACAAGGAGCGGTTACGCGGCCTCGTTCTCGAAGAAGGCTCGGCCAATGCGCATGTTGCGATCGTAGCGCGGGCACTCGGTATTGCGGCGATTGGCCGTGCGCAGGGCATTCCCGAGCGGGTCGAGGATGGTGATCCGCTTATTGTCGATGGCGATACAGGTGAACTCTATGTCCGGCCAAGCCAGGACATTGTCGATGCCTATTCAGAGAAAGCGCGCTTCCGTGCGCGGCGGCAGGCTCAGTATAAGGCCATTCGCCACGAGCCGTCCGTGACGCGCGATGGCGTAAAGGTTGCGCTCAATGTGAATGCCGGCCTGTTGGTTGACCTGCCGCATCTGGAAGAAAGCGGTGCTGACGGGATCGGCCTGTTCCGCACCGAGCTTCAATTCATGATCGCCTCGAAGCTCCCCAGTCAACGCGAACAGGTTGAGCTCTACAGTGACGTGATGGCGAGCGCTGGCGACCTGCCTGTCGTGTTTCGCACACTTGATATCGGTGGCGACAAAATGTTGCCCTACATGCAGCAGGCGGATGAGGAAAACCCTGCCCTTGGATGGCGCGCGATCCGCATCGCGCTCGACCGTCCGGCCCTCCTGCGCCACCAGGTGAGAGCGTTGCTTACGGCTGCAGTCGGCCATGATCTGCGGATTATGTTTCCTATGGTGGCAGATGTCGCAGAATATGAGCGGGCCCGCGCGCTGGTGGACAAGGAACTGGTGCGGCTGGATCAACACGGGCGGGAGAAGCCGCGCTCGGTCGCAGTTGGCACGATGCTGGAGGTTCCGGCCCTTTTCTGGCAGCTGGAAGCCCTACTTCCCAAGGTCGATTTCGTGTCGATCGGCAGCAATGACTTGATCCAGTTCCTATTTGCCAGTGACCGGGGCAACCCGCGGGTGGCGCATAGGTATGACCTACTGAGCCCCGGTGCCCTTAATTTCCTTCGGCAGGTTGTACTGATCTGCGCCCGCCACAAGGTTCCGCTATCGCTATGCGGAGAAATGGCAGGAAATCCGCTAGAGGCCATGGCGCTTCTCGGTCTCGGTCTGCGGACCATCTCCATGTCGCCGGCCGCCATTGGGCCCGTGAAGATGATGGTCAGGTCTCTCAATGTGGCTGATCTGGAGGTTTTCATGGAGGGTCTTTACGGCCTGCCTGACGCCAGCGTTCGGGCTGCCCTTCGCGACTATGCTGACGCTCAAGGAATTGCAATTTAAGAAGAATTTGCCGTATGCAGAGCAACTCTTTATTTGCAGGAACGCACGTCTTTTGATTTATTTAACCATCGGATGGGCACAATTGGACATCAGTATTGTGCAGCGTCATTTTTCTGACGAGATGGTGACGCATATGATGTCTCCGGATGAGGGGAAATCCAGGTCAGGATGGCCAGAAAATGGCTGTTTGCGTGGGTTTTTTCGCTGACCCTGCATTGGGAACGCAGCGTGTGCTTTGTCCAGGGAAGGAAATGAGCGACTGGGCGGCCTTGCCCTTATGGATATCTTGGCCGTTTGGAAACGACGAAAAACTCGCTTTGTATTGCGAGACCAGGAAGACCGATGAGTTCGGAAACTGACATGACGAACGTAACAAGACTCTCTGCCGCTGCGGAAAGCGGCGAAGAAGGTCGGCGTATTCACTTGCGTGACATTACCGCTGACACTCCGTTGGACGGCGACGAAGCCGGCACCGTTCTGCGCAAGGCTCGGCTGAAGACCGGCGAAGACCTCAAATCCGTTTCCGACAAGCTCCGTATTCGCCGTCCCTATTTGGAAGCTCTGGAAGAAAGCCGGCATGAGGACCTGCCAGGCCGCGCTTACGCTATCGGCTTTGTTCGCACCTACGCCGTTTATCTGGGCCTTGATGCTGCGAAACTTGTCGCGCTCTACAAATCTGAGACAGAGGTCGAGACCGATGAGTCCAACCTCGCTGAGTTCGCTTATCAGGAAGTCCGCCATGACGCGCGGCTGCCTAGAGGTTCCTTGTTTATTCTGGCAATTCTGCTCGCGGCTGGCGTTTATGGCGCCTGGCTATTGTCCATTTCAGCGGACCGTATGGTCACCGAACGGGTCCCACCGGTGCCGGAACGTCTTGGCATTGCCTCCACGACCGTCGCGCAGCCGCCTGTGACTGCGGCTGATGAAGCAGGCCCTGCTCCCGTCACCAGTCTAGCGGGCGATAGTGCGTCTGCTGCTGGTAGTCCCCGCGGTGTTCCGACGGTAGCGCAGCCGGTTGTGAGCGCGCCTGCGGTTGACTCGTCCGCGCTTGCGCCCATCGTCGACGCGGCACCAGCCGATGCGGCTGCCGAAGCACCGGCGAGCGACATTGAGGTTGCTGCTTTGACACCGGTGACGCCGCCGAGCGAAGAGCCGGCGGTGGTGATTGCCGGTGACCTGGCCCTGGCTGTTGGTGGCGCGAGGGTTTACGGCCTTGAGAATGAAGGGGCCCGGGTCACGGTACGGGCAGTGAAGCAGGCGTGGCTCCGCATAGAAGCGGGCGACGGTTCTGTGCTTCTCAACCAAACATTGGCTGAGGGGGAAATGTACCGTGCACCTGTGAATGTCGGCGCTATTCTTGTAGCGCGGGACGCCGGAGCCTTTGAGGTGTTTGTGGATGGCGCTCTTTTGGGAGCAGCCGGCCCGTCAGGCCTGGTTCTGACCGGCAAGTCCCTCAACCCAGAAGATCTGCTCCGCCGGTAAAACCACTAGAGTCTTGAGGGTTTCTTTCACGGGCGGGCCGTGTCTGAGGTTTTGTGCTGGCTGGCAGAATGTCACACATACTTTTCCTGAAAACATGCCGCGCATTTGCTATAGAAGCGCAGTTCTTCTTTTCAGGTGAAATGGCAGACTGAGATGAGTATTCGTCCCTGGCGTGATATTGAGCGGCGGAAGTGCCGCCAGATCCATGTCGGCCCGGTTGCCATCGGGGGCGATGCGCCTATTGCCGTGCAATCCATGACGAATACGCCCACCTCAGATGCGGGCGCTACCATTGATCAGATCCGTCAGCTCGAAGACGCTGGTGCCGATATTGTTCGGGTCTCCTGCCCGGATGAACCATCGACAGCAGCGCTGAGAGAAATCGTCACCGCGGCCAAGGTGCCGATCGTTGCGGACATCCATTTTCACTACAAGCGCGCACTGGAAGCAGCAGAAGCAGGTGCCGCCTGCCTTCGCATCAATCCCGGGAATATCGGTTCGGCGGAGCGTGTTCGAGAGGTGGTCCAGGCCGCCAAGGATCATGGCTGTTCGATCCGTATCGGGGTCAATGCCGGGTCCCTCGAACGGCACCTTCTGGAGAAATATGGCGAACCCTGTCCCGATGCGATGGTCGAGAGCGCTTTGGAGCATGTGCGGCTTCTCGAGGAGAATGACTTCCGCGAATACAAGATCAGCGTGAAAGCCTCTGACGTGTTTATGACGGTCGCGGCCTATCAAGGACTGGCTGAGGCCGTGGACTGTCCGCTCCATCTTGGCATTACGGAAGCCGGTGGGTTGATGAGCGGCACCGTGAAGTCGGCCATTGGTATGGGCTCACTCTTATGGGCAGGTATTGGCGACACGATCCGCGTATCTCTGTCTGCGGATCCGGTTGAGGAAATCAAAGCTGGCTTCGAAATTCTCAAATCGCTCAACTTGCGCCACCGTGGTGTGACCATCATTTCCTGCCCGTCTTGCGCGCGTCAGGGGTTCAATGTGATCGAGACCGTTTCAATTCTTGAAGAGCGGCTCGCTCATATCTCGACGTCTATGACCTTGTCGGTGATTGGCTGTGTCGTGAACGGGCCTGGGGAAGCCTCGCAGACAGATATTGGATTTACGGGCGGCGGCGCTGGCTCCGGCATGGTCTATCTGCGTGGCGTTCCCGACCACAAGATGGCCAATGACAAGATGATCGATCATCTGGTTGAGCTCGTTGAGGAAAAAGCGGCGGAGATTGAGGACGCGCGCGCTGCCGAAGCGGCTGGGAAAGAGGGCGCGCAGGCGGTGCTTGCAGGGGATTAGCCAGGGCTGCTGTCTTTTTGAACCTGTCTCTCTTTTTTTGCCTTGGCTGCTCCATCCATGATTCCCCACGAAAAACTCGCAAAAGTCCTTGATCGTTTCGACGCCGTTCAGGCTGAAATGAATGCTGATGTTTCGCCGGACCGATTTGTCGCGCTCTCTAAGGAGTTCGCTGAGCTGCAGCCGGTCGCTGAAGCGGCGCGGGGTCTCGAGAATGCTCGGCAGGCTGAGGCAGACGCGAAAGAGATGCTAAACGATCCTGAGATGGCGGAGATGGCGCGGGAAGAGCTGGACGCTCTCTCTGAAACGCTGCCCGCGCTTGAGCAGGAAATGCAGATCTTGCTGCTGCCGAAGGATGCCGCGGATGATCTCAATGTGATTCTGGAAGTGCGCGCCGGAACCGGTGGCGACGAGGCGGCTCTCTTTGCAGGCGACCTGTACCGCATGTATGAGCGCTATGCCCAGTCACAGGGCTGGAAGGTCGAGCCCGTGTCGATTTCTGCTGGGGATGTCGGTGGCTTTAAAGAGATCACGGCCTCTATCAGCGGTAAGGGCGTATTCGCTAAGCTCAAATTCGAGTCCGGCGTTCACCGGGTTCAGCGGGTGCCCACCACGGAGTCCGGCGGGCGCATTCACACCTCTGCAGCGACCGTTGCTGTGCTTCCGGAGCCAGAGGAAGTCGATATTGAAGTTGAAGACAAAGACATTCGCATAGATGTGTTTCGCGCAAGTGGCGCTGGCGGCCAGCATGTGAACACAACCGACAGTGCGGTGCGCATTACCCACCTTCCAACCGGTCTTGTGGTGCAGCAGCAGGACGAAAAGTCTCAGCACAAGAACAAAGCCAAGGCGTTGAAGATCTTGCGTGCGCGCCTGTTTGACGCTGAGCGTGAACGGGCTGCCAAAGAACGCGCGGACGACCGGAAGGGTCAGGTCGGCTCCGGCGATCGGTCGGAACGCATCCGGACGTATAATTTTCCGCAAGGCCGGGTGACCGACCATCGGATCAATCTCACTTTGCACAAGCTCGATAAGATTATCGAGGGCGATGGTGTCACCGAGTTGATTGATGCGCTGATTTCAGAAGATCAGGCTGCGCGTCTCGCAGCGCTTGGAGAAGAGACGGCAGCGTGAGTGGGGCTGAAGACTCCAAGGCTCTGACGCGTGGTCTTGTGTACCGTGATCTCCTTGACCAGTTTCGCTCGGCGAAGCTTGCCTCCCCAGATCTGGATGCGCGGCTACTCATGGCAGCGGCCGTCGGGGTCGATGATGTCGCCCTGATTGCCGACCCGGATCGACCGGTCGACGCTCACCACGTGCACGTGCTGCAGGAATTTGTGCGCCGCCGTCTCTCTGGCGAGCCTGTGTCGCGGATCTTGGGTGAGCGTGAGTTCTGGGGCCTGTCTTTTTCGCTTAACAGTGCGACATTGGACCCACGGCCAGATAGCGAAACACTGGTGGAGGCAGTCCTCACGCAGGTAACCGACAAGATGGCCGAGCTGCGCATCCTTGATCTGGGAACAGGGACAGGCTGTTTGCTGTTGGCCCTTCTCTCAGAACTGCCCAACGCCCAGGGGCTGGGCGTTGATTGTTCCCCTGATGCCATTGAGGCGGCGAGGGGGAATGCGGAGGGGCTTGGGCTCGGCGGCAGGTCGATGTTCCGTGTTGGGAATTGGGGAGAGGGTATCGACGAGACCTTCGATGTCGTGATTTCAAATCCACCCTATATCCCGTCCGCTGACATTGATGAGCTCGCACTCGAGGTTCGATCTCATGACCCCATGGCTGCGCTTGATGGTGGGGTTGATGGTCTCACGGCCTATCGAGAAATTGCTCAAGCAACGGTTCGGCTCTTGAAGCCGCGCGGGGCAGCATTTTGGGAGTTGGGCATAGGGCAGTTCGACGATGTAGCCAAAATTGCGTCTCATGCTGGCCTCAAGGCGAGCGGGCTTCACTCAGATCTCGCGGGTGTCCCCCGCGTTATCGGCCTAAAAAGGGCAATCTAAGGCTCAAAAAAAATAGTTGGACATGAGACGTTCAGAGGGTAGGTTCTTTGAAGAGATTCAAGCCTCTAGATAGATTTCGCTGCCGGGAGGGACCGGATGGCTGGAGATCAGAGGCAGGGGCAAGCATGGTGGTTCGCCCCATTGGACGTCATCTAGCTGTGAAATTTTTGGCTTGAGCGTCTGGAACATTCTTTCATGACTTCTTATCCCGTCAGATGGTGGGATGTGTTGAGCATGGGTTGGGTCGGTGTGTAGGCCTCGAAATTGGGCACACATAGAAGGGCAATCGCTTAGTCCTGGCGAGATTTAGTCTTGTGGCTTTGTCTGCGGATTTGCAGAAACGAGCCGCTGGGTCGCTATGGACGGTGTTTTTTCAACTGGTAGATAGAGCCGGAGTGATATGAGGCAGGGCCAAAACCAGAAGCGCTCTCGTGGGCGCGGACGTAAACCACAAAATCCCCTTAGCCGGAGTATGGAGAGCAACGGGCCGGACGTAAAAATCCGCGGCACGGCGAGCCATATCTATGAGAAGTACCAGGCGCTTGCGCGGGACGCGCAATCGTCCGGCGACCGCATTGCGTCGGAAAGCTACTTCCAGCATGCAGAGCACTACCATCGGTTGATCGTTGCTGCTCAAGCGCAGCAGGAACAAACGCGTCAGGAAAACCAGAACCGCCAAGAGAGCCAAGGCCGTGGCGGCAACGGTCGAGCAAACGGCGAAGATGCCGACGCGGAAGAGCAGACGACAGAGGCTGCTGAAAAAACCGAGACAGAAGATGCCGTCGCTGAAAGCGAAGCTGCGGAAGCTGATGGTGAAGAGAAGCCGGCACCGCGTCGCCGCGCCCCTCGTCGCCGACGGGCACCTGCGAAGGCTAAGTCAGAGGGTGGCGACAAGCCAGCGTCGGAAGACGTTCCTGCTTAACCGCTGAAATCAGCGACTTTTATTGCCTTTAGCGCCGGGCCGCCCCTTGTGTGGCCCGGAAGCAACACCCATATATTTCAAGTCGATGCTTCTAAGAAGGTCGTCAACGGTTTGTGCGGCATACTTCTGGCCGTGCAATCGCGTTTGGTCTTGATCTAGGCCATGTCGCCGCTCGCGCGCTGGGTTCAGTGTTTGGCGGATTGGATGGCTGAGGCGTGCGTTTGTGGCCGGTGACGGGGCAAGCGGTGCGTGCTTGAAATGGGGGTCCAGATGGATCTTGAGAAATATACAGACCGAAGCCGCGGCTTCGTTCAGTCAGCGCAGGGGCTGGCATTGCGTTCCGGACATCAGCGGTTCACACCGGAACATCTCCTCAAAGTTCTCCTAGATGATGAAGAAGGTCTGGCGGCCAATCTCATCCGTGCCGCCGGTGGACGGCCCGACGCGGCTCTGGAAGCCGTTGAGCTTGAGCTTAGCAAGATGCCGAAGGTTGAGGGGGGCGGCGCGGGCCAGATTTACTTGGCGCCGGAAACAGCCCGCGTTTTTGACCAGGCAGAACAGGTCGCCAAAAAGGCTGGCGATTCTTACGTTACCGCCGAACGGCTTTTGCTGGCTTTGGCAATTGAGCAGGGGGCGGCTTCTGCGGGTATTCTCAAGAATGCTGGTGTGACGGCGCAGGCTCTTAATGAGGCCATCAATTCAGTGCGTAAAGGACGAACAGCAGACAGCGCATCGGCGGAAGACGCCTATGATGCGCTTAAAAAATATGCCCGTGATCTGACGGAAGATGCGGAGAACGGGAAACTTGATCCAGTGATTGGGCGGGACGAAGAAATCCGCCGCTCGGTGCAGGTTCTGTCGCGTCGCACGAAAAACAATCCGGTGCTCATCGGCGAGCCGGGGGTCGGTAAGACCGCCATTGCGGAAGGCCTGGCGCTGCGGATCGTGAATGGCGATGTGCCCGAGAGCCTGAAAGACAAGAAGCTCCTGGCGCTCGACATGGGTGCTCTCATTGCCGGTGCGAAATATCGCGGTGAATTTGAAGAACGTCTGAAAGCAGTGCTGAATGAAGTGAGTGCGGCCGACGGCGGCATCATTCTGTTTATCGACGAAATGCACACGCTTGTTGGCGCCGGTAAGACCGATGGGGCGATGGATGCCTCAAACCTGTTGAAACCAGCGCTGGCACGCGGTGAACTCCACTGTGTGGGCGCCACGACGCTGGATGAATATCGCAAGCATGTGGAGAAAGACGCCGCCCTCGCCCGACGGTTTCAGCCTGTCATGGTCGAAGAGCCAACGGTCGAGGACACGATCTCAATCCTTCGCGGTCTGAAAGAAAAGTATGAACTCCATCACGGGGTCCGGATTTCCGACGCGGCGCTGGTCTCGGCGGCCACCCTGTCTGATCGGTACATCTCTGATCGGTTCCTACCGGACAAGGCCATCGACCTGATGGATGAAGCCGGCAGCCGCTTGCGCATGCAGGTGGACAGCAAGCCAGAAGAGCTTGATGAGTTGGATCGGCGGATCATTCAGCTGAAGATCGAGCGGGAAGCGCTGAAGAAAGAAACGGACAGCGCCAGCAAGGACAGACTTGAGAAACTCGAAGCTGATCTGGCCGACCTTGAATCCAAATCGGCATCCGTCACGTCTGTTTGGCAGCGTGACAAGGAAAAGCTCGGCCGCGCTCAAAAAGTTCAAGAGGAGCTGGACGCTGCGCGTAACGAGCTGGTTCAGGCACAACGCAGCGGCAATCTGGAGCGAGCAAGTGAGCTGTCTTACGGCGTGATTCCAGAGTTGGAAAAGCAGCTGTCGGAAAGTGAAGACGCTGACGGTAGCGACGGTATGGTCGAAGAAACGGTGACCGCCCAGCATGTGGCGCAGGTCGTCTCCCGCTGGACCGGTATTCCGGTCGACAAGATGCTGGAAGGGGAACGAGAGAAACTCCTTCAGATGGAGACGGAACTGTCGGCCCGGGTGATCGGGCAGGCGGAAGCCGTGAGCGCTGTGTCGCGGGCCGTACGGCGGTCCCGCGCCGGTCTGCAGGATCCGTCACGCCCTATTGGCTCGTTCATGTTCCTCGGGCCAACGGGCGTCGGAAAGACGGAGCTCACCAAGACGCTTGCGGACTTCCTGTTCGATGATGATCAGGCGATCTGTCGTCTCGATATGTCTGAGTATATGGAGAAGCACTCCGTGTCGCGTCTCATCGGCGCGCCTCCGGGCTATGTCGGGTACGAAGAGGGCGGCGCGCTCACGGAAGCCGTGCGCCGGCGTCCCTATCAGGTGGTGCTGTTCGATGAGATCGAAAAAGCGCATCCGGATGTCTTCAACGTGCTGTTGCAGGTACTGGATGATGGCCGCCTGACGGACGGCCAGGGTCGAACCGTCGACTTCAAAAATACGCTCATCATCATGACGTCGAACCTCGGCGCTGAGTTCCTTGCCGAACAAAAAGAAGGCGAAGACACTGAAGCCGTGCGAGACCAGGTCATGGATGTGGTGCGGATGCGCTTCCGTCCGGAGTTCCTGAACCGACTGGATGAGATTCTGCTCTTCCATCGCCTCACCCGGGAACAGATGGACGGGATTGTCGATATCCAGATGCAACGGCTGCTCGCCCTGCTTGAAGATCGCAAGATCGTGCTTGAGCTCGATGAGTCAGCTCGCAGCTGGCTTGCCGACAAAGGCTATGATCCTGTTTATGGCGCGCGCCCTCTGAAGCGGGTTATTCAGCGCAATGTGCAGGATCCGCTGGCAGACCTTCTGCTCGAAGGCGCGATTATGGATGGTGAGACCGTGCCGGTTTCTGCCGGGCCTGAGGGCCTGGTCATCAACGGCCGTGCGATTGAGGTGCAGGCTGCCGAGTAGCGTCTGGGCTGAATAGCCAAGTTGAAGGGCTGCGCCGGGCGCGGCCCTTTTTTATGCGCGTTGTGTGCTTGGGCTCTCGATTGTCTGCCTGCTTGACCTGAGTCAAAGAATTGCATGTCGATATAAGTATATCTTTATGTTTTCTTTGATTTGATCGGAGGGGTGGCCCATGGACGAGAAACTGGCGCCGGTAGAACCGGCGGATGTTGAGGATAGGCCCGTTGAGGTTCCTACGGCGGGTGCGCACCTAGGTGCAGAGGAAGCTACGACTCCGATGCCGGAGGAGGGCGGATTCCCTGTGGCTGAATCGGGAACTGGGCCACAAACGATGGCCAAGCCCACTGCTGGAGAGCAGCGGCAGGCGCTGTCGAAGATGCGACGCGACCCGGAAGCGATCCGACATGCTTTCGAAACCGGGGCCTATCCTTACAAGACCAAAATGAAGCGCCCCGCTTATGAACGGCACAAAGCAGAGTTGCAGGTCGAGCTTCTAAAGGTTCAGAAATGGGTGGAAGAAACGAATGAGAAGATCGTCGTTCTGTTTGAGGGGCGTGATGCCGCCGGCAAAGGCGGGACGATTAAGCGTTTCATGGAACATCTCAACCCCCGTGGGGCGCGCGTCGTCGCTCTCCCGAAGCCGACGGATCGTCAGAAGTCCCAATGGTTCTTTCAGCGATACATTGAGCATCTTCCCGCAGGCGGGGAGATCGTCATGTTTGACCGCTCCTGGTACAACCGGGCGGGCGTTGATCGGGTTATGGGGTTTTGTTCGCCTACGGAGTACCTAGAGTTCATGCGCGAAGCGCCAGAGCTTGAACGGATGCTGACGCAAAGTGGTATCCGGCTCTTCAAATATTGGTTCTCTGTGACGCAAGATGAGCAGAAGCGCCGCTTTGCCTCCCGTGAGGTCGACCCACTGAAGCAGTGGAAGTTGTCACCGATTGATCGTGCGTCTCTCGACAAGTGGGATGACTACACGGAAGCCAAAGAGGCAATGTTTTTCTACACGGATACGGCGGATGCACCGTGGACCATTGTGAAGTCCAATGACAAAAAGCGGGCGCGCCTCAACTGCATGCAGCATTTTCTGAGTGCCTTGCCGTATCCGGACAAGGATCGTCATGTGGTTCGCGGGCCTGATCCGTTGATTGTCGGCAGCACGGACCATGTGATCGGGCGCAATGAGCACATTCTTGGGGCCAGTCTGCATCCCGACCTTCGGAGAAAAAAGGATGAGTCGGCGACGTAGCTGCGCGGGCCCCTAGGTTCCGTCGATCTGCCTGTCCTGCAGTTTGCGGAAAAGCCCGATGGTGACAAAGGCGCCAATGAGGGCGAGCCCCATATCTTTCTGAGCATCCCAAATGTCGCCCTGCATGCCGAGAAACTCTCTGGCGCCGTCACCAAAGAGCTCTGCGGCGATCCACTCGACCAGTTCACAGCCTGCGCTCACGCCGAGCGTGGCAAGGATGATCAAGAGAAACAGCGTCGCGCTGCGGCGCACCTCAATGGTTCTGCGCGTCACTTCGCGCGCAAAAAGCGCGACGGTCACGCCCTGCAGAAAGTGGCTGACGCGGTCGTAATGATTGCGGCTGAGATCGAACTGGTCTCTGAGCCAATCAAAGGGCGGGACACCTGAATAGGTGTAGTGGGCGCCCACCACCATCATCAGAAGCAGGGCATAAATGGCCCAGGTCGTGATGCGGGTCAGGGGGAATGGCCGCTGAGTTGCGAGCAGAGCCAGGAACAGGATGATTGCCGGCACGGCTTCAAGCCACCAGGTGAATTCATCCGCCGGACCAACGGCGGACCAGCCGGTGATGCCAATAAAGAACAGCCCTAGTGCCGCTCTTTCAAGCGGCACCGGGGGTGTTTGGATGTTAGTTATCAATGTCCGCTTCGGCGAGACGGGTCATGGAAGGCGCCTCTGCCATCATCGTATTGATGTTGCTCCGCGCCTCCTGGAACGCGGCCAGCTGCTCGCCGGACAGTGTCCGTCCAGTTGGGACGCGGATGCGCTGCGGGTTCACCTTGTGGCCGTTGCGGATGACCTCGTAATGCAGGTGCGGCCCGGTTGAGCGGCCCGTGCTTCCCACATAGCCGATGACTTGGCCTTGGCGCACGCGCACACCTTTTCGGATACCCCGTCCATAGCGGCTCATATGTGCATAAGCCGTTTGGTAGCCATTGGCGTGGCGGATGCGGACATATTTGCCATAGCCGCCGTTTCGCTGAGCCATCTCGATGGTGCCGTTACCAGCCGCGTAGATGGGCGTGCCTGTTGGCGCTGCGAAATCTGTCCCAGCGTGCAGACGGGTATATCCAAGAATGGGATGGCGACGATTTCCAAAGCCAGACGAGATGCGCGCACCGTCAATGGGTGTCTTCATCAGGAACTTGCGCATGGAGCGTCCCTGTTCGTCGAAGTAATCCCAGTTGCCTCCGTCCGTCGGCTCATGCCGCCAAAGGCGCCGTTCTTTCCCGCGGACATTCATTGACGCGTAGAGCACATCGCCTTCGCGCACAGGTGTTCCGTCCTCGTCATATTCGCGTGTGAAGAAGACTTCGAACGTGTCGCCCTGACGAATCTCGCGCTGGAAGTCGATGTCGTAGGAATACATGCGGATCATCTCGACGGTGATCGCAGGGGGGATGCCTGCCTCTGATGCCGCGAGGAAAAGACTTGAGTTAATGGTGCCACGGGCCTGTACATGGCCGGTCTCCAGCTCCGCAATGACCTCAAGGCCT